>NZ_JBYVNY010000001.1:0-613718 GCF_058146105.1 Sporacetigenium sp. TC11
CAATATATTGCTTAACTGCATTTATTTTAAATTCACTTGAATATCTTTTACTTGACATAAAAATCACCCCTTTACGCTAGTCTACACTAGGGTTTAAGGGGTGTCTACTTAAAGGGGTTCATTTCATTTCGTTCGGTAGGGGTATTATTATTTCTATTTGTATAGACAAAGATATGCCGTTTCTTCTTTAACTCTTACTCCAAATTTATTATTTGCTTCTACGACAAATGTTTCATTTTGTTTAAATTCTTTCCATTCATCACTTCCAGGAAGCATAATTTCCATCATTCCGCTTGTTACTGTCATAATTTCTTTGCTTGATGTCCCAAACTCATAATCGCCTACTGCCATTACTCCTATTGTTGCTGGACCTTCTGCTGCCATGAAACTTATAGATTTTACTTTTCCTTCAAAATACTCATTTGTTTTAAACATATTCTCTTCCCCTTATTAAAATATTTGATTTATTTTTAAATCTATTTAGACATCTCTTTAGACTTTTTAGTGCAATTTCTCATAGCTGAAATAACTGCATTTCGAAGTCCCTTTTCTTCAAGAGTTGCAACTGCCTCTATAGTTGTTCCTCCTGGAGAGCAAACCATATCTTTAAGTGCACCTGGGTGCATATCAGTTTCTAGTACCATCTTTGCAGCTCCAAGTACAGCTTGTGCTGCAAATTTATAAGCTTGATTTCTTGGCATCCCGTCTAATACTGCTGCATCAGCCATAGCCTCAATAAACATATATACATATGCTGGAGATGAACCACTAACAGAAGTAACAACATCCATTAATTTTTCCCCTACTATTTCCGATTTGCCAAAGCTATTAAAAATATCTGTTATTTCCTTTATCTCTTCCTTAGTTACTACTTCATTTGGACATAAAGCAGACATTCCTTCTCCTACAAGAGCTGGTGTATTAGGCATTACCCTAACTACCTTTAACTTTCTTCCAAATATCTCTTCAGTACTTTCAATAGACTTTCCTGCTGCAATTGTTACTATTACTGCATCTTTTTTAACTACATCCTTTATTCCTTTAATGATTATTGGATATAAATCAGGTTTTATTGATAGAATTAAAATATCACTAATTTCAGCCACTTGACTACTATTAGTAGTTGTTTTTACTCCATATTTTTCTTTAGCTTCGTTTAGACTTTTCTCATTTAAGTCTGCTACTACTATATTACTTGGAACAACTATATTGGCTTTAACTATTCCTCCAATCATCGCCTGCCCCATATTGCCGCATCCTATAAATCCTATTATCTTATTCATAATCATTCCCCTTTACTAACAGCAGCTAGCCCCTTCAAAAGACTGCTCTGTTCTATCTATTATTTCCTGTTGTAATACTTTATCAAGATTATTAAAATAATCACTATATCCAGCAACACGAACAATTAAATCTTTGTATTCATCAGGATTTTCTTGAGCTTTTAAAAGAGTTTCTCTACTTATAATATTAAACTGAATATGGTGACCATCCATTGTAAAGTATGCTCTTACTAAACTGGCCATATTATTTAATCCCTCTTCCCCTTGAACAACAGAAGGATCAAATTTTTGGTTTAATAGAGTTCCACCAGTTCTTAAATGGTCCATTTTGGCTGCTGATTTAACTACAGATGTAGGTCCATTTATATCTGCTCCCTTTTCTGGTGAAATGCCTTCTGAAACTGGAACATATGCCTTTCTTCCATTTGCACTTGCCCCCATAACTGATCCAAAGTATACATGACATGTAGTTGGAAGCATATTTATTCTATGAACTCCACCTCTTCCATTTTTTCTGCCATTTACTTCTTCGTAGTATGCATCAAATATTTGCTTCATTACTTCATCTGCATAATCATCATCATTACCGTACTTAGGCGTCTTATTCTTTGCTAAATTTAGTATATCTTCATGACCTTCAAAGTTATTTTCTAGGGCTTTCATTAATTCATCCATAGTTATATTCTTTTTATCAAATACTTGATATTTTATAGCAGTTAAAGAATCAGTAATTGTTCCGATACCAACACCTTGAATATAAGTAGTGTTATATCTAGCACCGCCAGCATTATAGTCTCTTCCTTTAGATATACAATCATCAGTTACTACTGAAAGAAATGGTACTGGCATTAGTGTTGCATATAGCCTTTCGATTACTCTATTTCCTTTTACTTTTATATCTACAAAGTGCTTAAGCTGTTTTTTAAAAGCTTCTAATATTTCTTCATAGCTTTCAAACTTAGTAACATCACCTGTTTCAATACCTAATTTTTTTCCAGTTATTATATCAATACCATTATTTAATGTTATCTCTAGTATTTTAGGTAAGTTAAAATATCCTGTAAGAATATATGCCTCTTTACCAAAAGCTCCCGCTTCAATACAACCACTTGTTCCACCACATCTAGCATCTTCTATTGATTTACCTGCTCTAACTAGTTCTTGGACGACAGCATCTGTATTGAACATAGATGGCTGACCCCAGCCTTCTCTAGATACCTCACAAGCTCTCTTTACAAATCTTTGTGGACTTTTCTTACTTATTTGTGCGTTTGAACTTGGTTGTAACAATCTCATTTCGTCTATTACATCAAGTAAAAGATAACTTATTTCGTTAACTCCATCTGAACCATCTATTTTTACTCCACCAATATTAATATTTGCAAAGTCTGTATAAGTACCACTTTCCTTTAGTGTTATACCAACCTTTGGTGGTGCTGGCTGATTATTAAATTTAACCCAGAAACATTGTAATAGTTCTTCAGCTTGTTCTCTTGTCAATGTTCCTTCATCTTCTTCTTTTTTATAAAATGGATATAAGTGTTGATCTAATCTTCCTGGGTTGTAAGCATCCCATGGATTTAATTCAGATATTACACATAAATGAACGAACCAATACATTTGAAGTGCTTCTCTAAATGTTCTTGGAGCATTAGCTGGAACATGTGCACATATATCTGCAATTTCTAAAAGCTCTAATTTTCTTTCTGTATTTTCTTCTTTTCGTGCCAATTCTTTTGCATACTCGTAATAACGTTTTCCCAAAATCATTACTGCATCACAAGCAATGCTCATAGCCTCTAGTTGATTTTTTTTATCTAGTGCTTCATCATCTTCATAAAAATCAAGATTTGCAATTGCATTTTCAATATCTTTCTTAAAATCCAAAAATCCTTTTTTATATATTTTATCGTCTCCAGTAGTATGTCCAGGACCCCTTTGTTCCATAAACTCTGTGAATATCCCTGATGCATAACATTCTTTCCACTCGTCACTCATACTTTCCAAAATTTTATGTCTCATTGATCTTTTTTCCCAGTAAGGAATTATAACTTCTTTTTGTATTTTTTTATCATTTTCATTTACTTTAAAAGATATGTTTTCACGTTTATCCATTATTTCTAAATCTTCAATAGTGTGACAACATAATTCTGGATATGTAGGAGTTGCAGCTGGTTCTTCTCCCCTTTCTCCAACTATTAATTCTCCATCATTAATACAAAGTTTTTTATTAGCCATTAATTCTTTCAAAACTAATGCTCTAAGTACTGGAATAGAAACCTTACCTTCATACTTTTTGTAAACTTCGTTTTCAATTTTTGCCCTTTCCATGGAAATACGAGGAATAGCGTTTAAACTTTGTTCCCTTAATTTTCTTACTCTTTCAGTCATCATAACTCATTACCCCCCTATTTTTACTTTTATATTAGATTTTTTAAATTTGTTTACTATTTCATCTATCTTTTCATCAGATGGCTTTTCCATACCTGTCAATTTATATTCCATGTTAAGCCTTCTATACTTATCCATACCCATTTTATGATATGGTAGTAAATTAACCTGTAATATATTTAGTTTTGAAAGAAGCTCTATGGAATTATCTATATGTTCATCATTATCGTTTACTCCTGCAATAATAGGCATTCTAACATATATATTACTTCCTTTATCTGAAAGTTTTTTTAGATTTTCTATTATTAAAATATTTTCAACACCTGTATATTTTATATGGTTTTCATTATCCATGTGTTTAATATCGAATAAGAATAAATCAACTTTATCATATATCTGTTCAAATTTATCCCAAGATGCATAACCGCTTGTATCTACAGTTGTATGAATTCCCCTAGTTTTGCATTTCTTCAAAACTTCATTTAAAAAATCTGAGTGTAATAGTGGTTCTCCTCCTGAAAATGTAACTCCTCCATTAGATTCATCATAAAACACTTCATCCTTTATTATTTCTTTCATAAGTTCCTGTACCGTCATATCTTTTCCTACATATTCTCTCGCGTTATTTGGACAGAAATCAGTGCATTTACCACAAAGTACACATTTATTTTCATCTACGACTGGGTAGTTATTATCAATATCTATTGCGTTTTGCATACACCTTTTAGCACAAACTCCACAGTTTGAACATCTTTCTTCAAAGAACATAATTTCATGCTTTAGACACTCGCTCTCTGGATTATGGCACCACCAACATCTTAGCGGGCATCCTTTAAGGAAAACTGTTGTACGAATACCAGGGCCATCGTGTACTGAATATTTTTGAATATTTATTACAGTTCCTAAAGCCATTTAACCATCCCCCATATAAAATTATTAAACGGAAATTATTTTATTGTTAAATAAGTAACTACCCTATTTAAAATATATAAGGTATTAAATTAATACCTTATATATTTTAAGCTCTTATTTTTTATTTTCACTTTTTTCTTTTAAAACACTATTAGTATGTACTGTTAGTATTTTAACTGTTTTACTTGTACAATTTGCCCAATTATGGATAACATTAGAATTATAATGGGCACTATCTCCTGGATATAGTTCATGTTGTTCATCATTAATAAACAGTGTGAGTATACCCTCTAAAACATAGATAAATTCCTCACCTCCATGTGTATATGGTGCTACATCTTCCTTACTGTTAGTTGGAAGTATTTCTATTAATCTCGGTAAAAGATTTTTTTCTCCAACATCATTAGTTAAATGATAATGTATAAATTGATTACTATATACTTGAAATACTTCTTTTTCATAACTACGAAGTATAACTTTTTTATTATATTTAGGGCCATCTAGAAAGTATGACAAGTTAACTTCTAGTACTTCAGCAATATTACTCAAAGAATCAATAGCAACAGTTGTCAACCCTCTTTCTAATTGCGATAGAAATCCAATAGATAAATTTGTTTTTGCGCTCAAATCTTTTAATGTTAAATCTTTATTAATCCTTAATTCTTTTATTTTTCTTCCTAAATCTTCTGTCATATCTATATCCTCTTTTCTATTTTAATATTATGAATTTATTATATCACAGCTATCAAAACTAAAAGAGTAACTGATTCATTTGGCAATTTCAGTATCATGAAAGTTTTCTATTGTTAAATATTTTAGTTATAATATCATAACTCTATAACCACGATGTATATTATTGTATTTACTGTTACTATATTACCTGTTTATATATTGTCAATCATCACATTTTCATTATACTATATTATTTTCTCGAAATCCATATAATTTTTCATTGCATTGAAATAATTTCATAACTATAAAATAAAATTTACGTATAACCCTCCTTTATCATATTTTTGAAAAAGTAATAGATTTATATAAAACTCAAAAATAACTTTAGAAATTAATTCTAATATATACTTTATTCAGGGAAACAATTGTAAATAAATAAATTGCCCCTTACCTCACTTTTTGTGATGTAGGGGCAATTTATTTTGATATTTTATAATTTGGAATATGAAGTTTATTGTTATTTTCTCCGTTGGTAGTAACTAGCCTAAGTACATTACTTTGAAAAGGAGCTTCTTCAGAATTTAGCCATAATTTAAATCCAGGTGAGTTTCTAATTTCTTCTGTAACTATCTCCCTCTCACCTTCATAATACCTTAAGTACAATATTTTATAAGTCTCTCCCATTAATTTAAGTTCCTTAGTAGTATAAAAATCAGTGATTCCCAATCTAGAAACAACTTTAGAATATATCATATCTCCATAAAATTCCCTAGAAACTTCATTGAAGTTATTAAGATTTTCATCTACTATTCCTTTTGCTTTTGACCAACCCTCTACATCAACACTTTCTGTACTATAATCAATTCCACTTCTTGGTGAATATTTAAGAACCCCATATTTTTGAGGGTATACAGAAATACAGCCTGTTACAATATCGTAAATTGAATTATCCTTATTCTTTATATCTTGAATATGGGTATGTCCACTTAAAGCTAAACTAATTTCATACTCTTGAAATACCTTTATAACATCTTCATTGTTATTTACGGTGAAGCCTTTACTTATTCTTTTACTATGATCTAATAAATTGTGATGCATAACTGGAATAAGCTTTGCTCCTTTTGATTTTGCCAAATCCCCACACTCTTTTATCCATTCAAGAGTCTCTGGAGAAATATTACCATCTATTTGTGGATATCCAAGAGTTAAATTATTTTTATATTGAGCAGTATCAAGCATCAATAACCATGTATCTTCTGAAGGGGCCGCAAGGTAGCTCAATGTAGTTTTATCTCTAGAGATAGCCTCTTTGTATCCAAAGTTTTTATAAAGTTTGCTAAAATCCTTTTTATTTATATAGTCTGTTCTATATTGTTTGTCGCCTTTAAATCCTCTTGCATAGGGGTTAAGTATATCATGATTCCCCGGAATAACATAAACTGAAGTACCCATTTTTTCAATTTCTTTTAATCGTTTTGCTAACTCTAAGTGACTTTCTTTCTCTCCATTACTAGTTAAATCTCCACTAATAATAAGAACATCTGGTTTCTTCTTTTTAATATTATTAGCAAAGGCATCCATTATTTCATGGATATAAGTTAATTGTTTTCCATCACCACTATTAACAAATTTTTGAAATGCTTCTCCACCATCAGTCAAACTTTCTGCTATGTAGTGAGTATCTGTTGCTATAAAATAGGTAACCTCTTCTCCAGACTTAATTTTAGATTCCTTAGAAGCACTATATTCAATTATACTAAATGTAACAATTATTAATATAATTATAAATGTCAAAACGCTCTTATTGATTTTCATATACTTCTCCATGCTTCTATATTTTTTAAGTTTTGTGTATGAAGTCTTTAAATTCAGCATTACAAGCTTGTGCTAATTTAGATTTTTCTAATTCTATTTGAATTCCGATTTTGCCTGCACTTACAACAATATTGTCTATTTCTAAAGCACTACTATCTATAAAAGTTGTATAGTTTTTCTTCATTCCTATTGGAGAACATCCTCCCCTTATATAACCTGTATGTTTTAATATATCCTTTACTGGTATCATCTCAACCTTTTTTTCTCCTGCAGCATTTGCAGCTTTTTTTAAATCTAATTCCTCTTTAACTGGCACAATAAATACATATATAGTTTTGCTGCTTCCTTGAACAACTAATGTCTTATAAACAAATTTTGGATCTCTTCCGATTTTTTGGGCAACTGAAACACCATCTATTTTCCCATCATTGCTTTCATATGTAATAATGCTATAATCTATTTTCTTTTGATCTAGAATACGCATAGCATTAGTTTTAACATTTGCCATATTGTACTTTCATCTCCTATTCTATATTGCATTTTAATACTTCCCAACTGGTGCTAAATAAACTACAAACTCATCTTCTCCATCTACATTAATTAATTTATCTATCTGAGTTTGATCATAAGCTCCTATTGCACATGTTCCACATCCAATAGCTTCACAAGCAATATATAGATTTTGACATAAATGTCCTGCATCTAATAGCATATGTTTATGAGATGATATATAATATCTCCACTCACCCCTATAAGGAATACAAGTCCATATAAATGTTGCTGCACCATTGCCTACAAATATTTGATCATGTGATATTTTAGAAATTTTTTCTTCTAAATTATCATCTTCAAAGATTAAAGCTAGTTGGTTGCTTACAGCCAAGTAACGATAAAGTCCCTTTTTTAATCCATCAACTCTATTTATTATTAAATATGTTTCAAAGGGATGTCTAGCTCCTGCAGATGGTACAGTTCTTATTGTAGCATAGTTATTAGGTCTAACTTTTTTTACCCCTTGCGTTGACCAAAGAAGAAACGATAACTCCTCTAGGCTTAATTTTTCTTCTTTGTATTTTCTACGGCTTTTTCTAGAGCTAATAATATCAAATACATTTACTTTTAAAAGTACATCTTCTGTTGCCTTTGGCAAATCTATAATTTCTAAGTAATTAACACAAGGCTTCTCTAATGGTGGCTGTGGTAATTTCTTTTCTTGGTCTGACTGTATATCATCCCAATCCGAAAAACTAGACTTCATAAAATCCCTTAATTGTTTTAATTTATACATAGTAATCCCCCTGGTTTGTATATTGTAATTTTAATATATAGTTCTCTATTAAAATTATAATACCCTTTTGCATATGCGTATATAAAATAAAACTACCCAATTAATTGAGTAGTTTTATGATTTGTATATTTTTATATTATCTGTGAATTATCAATTACTTCCTCTTTGTTTTTTATCTTTTCGATTACTAACCTTATTAGAGCTCCTCCAAATAAGAATACAATCATAAAAGTAATCAATATTACAATATTGTGGCTCAGTAAAGAGGAGTTAACTCCAGATATAATCATCCTAAGTGTATTTACTGAGTAAGTCATAGGTATAACCTTTCCAATAGCTTGATAGAATGCAGGGGCTGTTTCTATTGGGAAGGTTCCCCCAGAAGAAGCAAGCTGTAGCAATAATACAATAAACATAATTGGGGCTCCTAAAACACCTATCGCATGAGATACTCCATACATAACACTAAAGAATACTATTGCTATAAATATATTACTTATATAGAAGCTAGTAATATTTACAGGGTTGATACCAAGCCATTTTATAAGAACAAAACTTAAAATTAAAGCTTGAAGAGTCACAAGCCCTGAACCTATTACGAATCTTCCAATAAAACTATTTACAAACTTATTTTTAAATATATTTAAAGGTTTTTCAATTGAAATTATTATGTTTAAAAGCATTATACCTATCCATAATGACAATGAAATAAAATATGGTCCAAAGCCTTCTCCATAATATTTCACATCATTTATTGTGTTATTTTTTAAAGATACAGGTTCTGAAACAAACTTAGACATATCTTCAGAGTTAAACTTAAGATTATCGCTTATTTTGCCATAACCATTGTTCAGTCCATGGCTAAGTTTAGTTACTCCGTCATTAGCATCATTTAATCCATTATTTAAAGAAGTCGACCCATCGCTCAGTTGTTTTAGTCCATCTGACAGTTCACCTGTCTTTATAGCAGCAGTATTTAATCCCTCTTTTAGAGTAATATTACCGTTATTTAAAACTTTCAATCCTTCATTTAATGTAGCTGAACCACTATTTAACTTGTCTAATCCATATCCTAGTTCTCCAGTTTTTCCAGCAATTATATTTAATCCAGCAAGTATGCTGCTACTTCCATTTTGAATTCCCTTAGCCCCGTTTATTAGTTGGTCTAAAACAGCTTCAGCCTTACTTTGGTTATCAGATAATCCATTTGCCAATAGGCTAACACCTTCAGAAACTTGTTTAGTGCCTTCTTCTAGTTGTATTATGCTACCAACTAGAGGTTGTGCCGAATCTCCTAATTTTCTCATTGGAGCTTCAATATTAGCACTTATATTTGATTTATTAACTTTATCTACAGCTAAAATCGCAGCTTTTAGCTTATCTTTATCATCTTGGCTTAAGTTAGAATTGTTTATGTTATCTAATTGGGCATTTAATATTGATGATGCCTGATTAATACCATCTGAAGTTTCTTTAACACCATCTGCTAATGAATTAAGATTGGTATTAAGAGAATTATTTAATTGTTGCGCACCCTGTTCAATCAGTATAGTATTACTATTAAGATCTGATGCTCCTTTTACTAATAGCGGAATTTGATTATTTGTTTTAGTTAAACTACTTTTGAAATCATTTAGACCATTAACTAATAAAGTAGAACCGTCTACTACCTGATTTTCACCATCGATAAGTGATTTCAGTCCCACTTCAAGCTGTTTTGAACCTCCAGCCGCTAAGTTAAGTCCGTTTGATAAGTCACTACTACCATTAAATAGTTTTTGTGTTCCATCTTGTAGTTTTATTGAAGCGTTAGCCGCCTCATTCAAGCCATTTTCAAGTTGGATTGAACCACTTGCAACCTTTTTAGCACCATTTGTTAATTTATTACTTCCGTCTAAAAGTTTTTGTGTTCCATCTTGAAGCTTACCTGCTCCATCACCGGCATCTTTTATGGAAACTTTAATATCATATAGACTATTTACAAGTGCTTTGGATATTTCTTTTTGTATATTAGAACTCACCTCTAACTTAATACTATTGGCGACTTTTTCAGAAATCTGAGAGAAAACAAAGTTCTTTCCTTTATTAGCCATATATATTATCTCTGGATTATCAAACTCTCCATTTTGAGCATTTGCAACTTTCTTTGAGAAGTCCTCTGGTATTTGTATAACTGCATAATAGTCAGTACCTTCTAACCCCTTCTTTGCTTCTTCGTAGTCTACAAATTTCCAGTTTACTTTATTGTTGTTTTTGAGATTGTTCTCTAATTCTTTACCTATATAATATTCTTTTCCATCTTTAGTAAATGATTTATCCATATTTACAAAAGCTACAGGAACCTTATCTATTCTACCATATGCATTCCATATAGACCCAAGATATATAGAAGAATATAGCATTGGTACAAACATTACAGCAATAATTGATATAGCTAGAACAGTCATTATGAATTTTTTATTATCTTTTTTGTTTTTTATATTCATACTTTTACCTCCCTTCGGTGTCATTACTTTATAAGTAAATTAAATATAGTTGAGTTCTAATTCATAAAAACAATTGTATTTTAATCTACACATGTGTATTATAAGATATGTGTGGTGTATGTTCAACCATCAATGTGTTGTGCATTCGTCGATAAATCAACATACTTTCCATATATGTCGATTATCTTAATTATTAATAACCCCATGGAGGCTTTATTATGAATGAACAAAAAATAGATAGACGTATACGCAGGACCAAGAAACTTCTGCTTCAAGCCTTAACAAAGCTTATGTCTGAAAAAAAAATCAATCAAATTACAGTAACAGAATTAACTGATCTGGCAGATGTAAATAGATCAACTTTCTATCTTTACTATAAAGATACATTTGATATGCTAGAGCAAATAGAGAATGAACTATTTGATGATTTCAATAAAGCTTTTGAAAAATTTTCAAAGGACATAGCTACTTATGACAACATGTCATCCTTTTTTACTTTTGTGTTTGAGTTTGCGCAAGAAAATGCAGAGATTTGCAAAATATTACTTGGACCAGATGGCGACTATGCTTTTATAGAGAAGTTTAAGAAAGCTATTAAAGAGTCCCAACCACACTTAGGCGTTGAAATATCTCCAATAAACTTAAATTATTTTAGGCCTTTTGTCATATCTGGATATATAGGTGTTATACAGCAATGGTTAGAAGATGATATGCAAGTCTCTCCAAAAGATATGGCTACCTTTGTCACTGGTATTATTACAAACGGAATAAATTCCTTGAAATAGTTCATATCTATTTTTATAATTCACCATTTGACATTAATTGAATAATCTATATACTATAGGATTTTTATTAATGGAGGTGTCAAATGGGGTATTATATCAAAGTAGAACCACATGTAGAATGTTATGTTGAAGATCTTAATCCTGAAGGAGAAAAAACAATATTATTTCTGCACGGTTGGCCCGGAAGTCATAAACTGTTTGAATATCAATTTAATATTCTTCCTAAGATGGGATTTAGATGTATTGGAATAGATACCAGGGGCTTTGGAAATTCAGATAGACCTTATAAAGGATACGACTATGATAGATTGTCAGACGATGTTAGACGTATAATTGAGGTGCTAAATTTAAATGATATTACACTGGCAGGTCATTCAACAGGAGGAGCAATAGCAGTAAGATACATGGCTCGCCATAAAGGCTATGGAGTCTCTAAACTCGCTTTATTTGCTGCAGCAGCCCCTAGTCTTATCAAGCGACCTAATTTTCCTTATGGTATAGATAGAGAAGCTGTACTGCAAATTATTGAGGGAACGTATAAAGATCGTCCTAAAATGCTTAGAGATTTCGGCGATATATTTTTCTATCATCACACAACCGAACCCTTCTCAGAATGGTTCTTTGGATTAGGACTACAGGCAGCAAGTTGGTCCACTGCGGCCATTGCAAATACTTGGCTACAAGAAGAGAAACTCTTTTCAGACTTAGGAAAAATAAATGTACCAACTTTAATTCTCCATGGTATTCACGACAAGGTTGTTTTATTCCCATTAGGTGAAATACAAAAACAATGTATAAAAAATTCAAAACTTGTACCATTTAAATTTAGCGGTCATGGATTATTCTATGACGAGAAGGACAAATTTAATGAAGAATTGGTAAAATTTATAGGTAATTAAAGATATTATAAGATAACCGTGTTGCTTTTACTTTAACACGGTTATCTTGTTTTTATAAAACTTCTTCTAGGTTTACAGTATTTTGTTTTATTTCTTTATTTTTGATGCCTAATACTTTAATAGGAGACTTTCCTAATATATTTATCACTTCTGAAACTACTGGTTCAATTTCTATTCCTCCACGCACTAAAACTAACTTGTAACTGCTTATTTCCTTCTTATATTTTTCTAAGTAGGTTCTCATAGGTGAATTAATAGTTCCATTCCAAATTGAGGATACAATAATAATCTGGTCAAAATCACTAGGATTATAAGTCGGTTCATTAATTGAAACAATAGATTTTCTAGCAGCTTGAAGGCCTGATTTCAAAAATCCAAGTATCCCTCTTCTATTAATATTATCTTCAATTTTTTCAATTACTCCGCCAGTTTGCTTTTGTATTTGATTTGCTACTTTTTCAGTATTACCAGTACTCGTATAATACACAATTAGTGTTTTCATTTCACAACCCCTTTTTTAAGACACCACATAGTTTTCAATATGATTCTAATTAATCAAATTTATAGAAGTTTATTCCCATTTCTTCATTTAGTTCTCTTTCTACTGTGCCTTCTATAGCCTCTACCATTATTTCTCCTGTAACACTTATTATTGCTGAATTTAAGTGACCACCATATGTTTCATAATCTATGTCAGATAAATTAATATGTAAATGTAAATAAACTTCATCATTCATTGTAGAAATATTCCCTAAAAGGCTTGTTATTTCATAATCTCCACTTAAATCTATTGAATAATATTTCTTATAATAAGGTCTAAATAAACCAATTGTAGCTTTATTTACTGCTCCAATTCCCTTTACCCAACCTAATTTAATATTTTGCTCTTTGCAAAACTTCTTTAGAGTTTCAACAATTTCTTCACCTTTGTCTAGTCTCACAATATATTTATTTCCAAATTTTTTAAATTCCATAATATAACTCCTTTTCATTATAAATACAATATATTATACTTTCTATTTTACCATGAAATATTAAGTTTTTGACTTTTTATCATTAAATTAGTTCATTTACTCAGAGACTAGCTTTGTTATACTATAAAACCACTCTCTAATTTGAGAGTGGTTTTATAGTATAATTTTTTATTATTTTTTCATACCAGTGTAAATGAAGATTGCATCTCTTAAAAATTCTGCTCCACCTGGTTGTTCTTTATCATAATATGCTGTAAATCTTTCATCATCAACATACATTTGAGCAAGACCAGCATGTGCTTCCTTGCTGTAACTAGGCCAAGTGAAACTTAGCCATTGGCGGTGTAAATCTGCAACTTCCTGTGCTAGCTCACCTGCTGGGTCGCCCGTTGCAAATGCTTCTTTAAGCTTTTCCATTAAGGTAACACCTAGCTTTTCAAATTCATTGTATTGCTCTTCTGTCATATTCATTAATTTAGCATTTGACTTCTCAACAGTATCCTTGCCATACTTTTCTCTAATTTCTGCACCATACTTTTTCTCATTATCATCAATCATTTTCTTCTTAAAACCTTCAAATTTTTCTTTATTACTCATTTCAATTCTCCCTTCTGTTAACGATATTGTTTTATCTACATTAGCTATCAAAATATCCAATTGGTTTCTTTTTTCTAGGAGTTTTTCACGATGTTCTCTAAGTGCATTAGCTCCATCAAAAGAAGGTGAATTTATTATATCTCTTATATCTTCCAAACTTACACCAAGCTCTCTATAGAACATTATTTGCTGCAACCTATCGACTTCTTCTTGACCATAAATTCGATATCCTGATGAATTAATTCTTGCCGGCTTAAGAATTCCTATTTCATCATAGTATCTAAGTGTTCTTGTACTAACACCTGCTAAACTTCCTAGCTTTTGCACTGTATATTCCATCTGCATCCCTCCTATAAAATTAATATACACCTTTACGCAACGTCAATGTCAACAGCTTTTTAAAAATACTTTTTATATTTTTCTAAAATTTCCGGATTATGCAGCAAATCTCTGAATATTTAAATGTTTATTCTACTTTTGAACAATAAGAAAGCCCTAAACTATTAGGGCTAAAATTTTATCTTTCTAAATTTTATTCTACTTCTTCTTTGTATTATAATTTAAGGTCTATCTGTTTTTTGAATGGTGAGGACATGTTCTTATATGGTCATCTACCATGCCGATTGCTTGCATAAATGAGTAGACAGTTATTGGACCCACAAACTTAAAATCTCGTTTTTTTAAATCTTTACTGATTTGTTCTGACAGAGTAGTCTGAGCAGGAATATCTCCGTCGGATTTCCAATTGTTTATCACCGGTTTAAAATCAACATAACGCCATAAGAAATTTGAAAAACTTCCAAATTCTAGTTGGATTTTGATGACTGCTAAGGCATTACTTCTTACAGATTTTAGTTTTGATAGATGTTTAATAACATTATATTGTTCTCTGATGTTTTCTAAATCTTCGTCACTTAACTTTGAGCAATAAACGATATCAAAATTATGAAAAGCCCTTTTATATTCTTCTCTTTTAGAAAGAACTATATTCCATGATAATCCTGATTGTGCACCTTCTAATGTAAGCATTTCAAATATATATGAATCATCAAGGCTTGCTACACACCACTCATTATCATGATACTCCTTCATCATTTGACTTTCTCCAGGCCATAAACATGCACTCATTAAAAATTCCTCCATTCTTTTTTTGATTAGTATCCTTTCGTTTTTTTATTTCTCCGTTTATTATACCAACCTTAATATGACAACATGGCGTCATATTATAAATATTTTTTCAAGCTATCTTCCATTTTTCTTTTTATAATTTCCCTAATATGGTTTGGTTTTAAAACTTCTGCATAATTACCATAGGACAGCACATATCCATAAACCCACTCATCCTCCGGAAATGATACAGTCACAGTAAAACTTCTATCCGGATTTTTTACAATATCTCCTTGAGCTAATTCGTCATATATCCGATATGCCATCTTTTCTTCAATTCTCATAACGAGTTTTACCATACTATAATTGGGGGCTTGGAAGTTGCACCACCCATTCTTGGGAATATCTCTTTGAAAGAATTCATTAGTTGAAGTTAGATTTCTTATCCTTGTTATTTTAAATATTCTAAAATCACATTTTGTTTTACAGTAACCAAGAACATACCAACTTTGTTTCTTAAATACAATCTTAAGAGGTTCAATAGTTCTTTTTGTTTTTTCCCCAAGTGAACTAAAATAGTCAAATGTTACAATATTTCTATTCAAAATTGCTACTTTAAGTATATTAAATTTCTCTCCTTCGGCATCATTGCTACCCCAATGAGAAAAATCTACATCAATCCAGCTTATACTATCCCTTTTAAACATAACGGCCAGCTTTTTAAGAACTGATTCAATATCTGGAACATTAAGAGCATTTAAACCTTGTAGTGAAGATATAATATCAATCTGTTCTTTATCTGAAAGTATAACTTTGTTGAGGACAAAATTTTCAAGTAGTCTAATACCTCCACCTTTGCCCTTGTTAGTAGAAACTGGTATGCCTGCCCCACTAAGTGTATCTATATCACGATAAATTGTCCTCTGAGAGACATCAAAATGCTTAGATAATTCTTTAGCAGTAACAATCTTTTTATCAAGTAAAATATATACAATTTCAAGAAGTCTGTTAATCTGCATACTACATCACCTCTACTTATTTTATCATTAATATATGACATGAGCATGTCTTATTAAAGATATATATAATAATAAAAGCCTCAGAAGGAGGTGTTCGTAAATTATCCTCATGAGGCTTAAATATTTTTTATATTTCGTCCCTATTAACACGACGTACTCAGTGTGGTTTATATGTGTAAACATATATACATATATGCTCTATTCATCTTAATTTTTTATTTTTTTAATTAATTCTTCAACAAAGTTTGGCTGATTCATTATAGGTCTTCCAAGGGCAATAAAATCTACATCACCTTTTTCTACCATATCTGCTGCAATTTCAATATCAGATAGTTCTCCTGATCCAATAACAGGAATATTTACATGCTCTTTAACTGTTCTAAGTACATCTCTTAACATTGCAGGACCGGGTAATACCATAGGTGGAAGAAGGCCTGTTGATATGTCAAGAATATCAATACCTGCTTTTTCTAATTTCTCAGATACTAAACAGCCTTCCTCTAGTGTAAGCCCTCCTGGTAAAAGATCATCTACACCTAATCTAACTAATAAAAGAGATTTTTCTCCAATTGCATCACGTACTGCGCCAACTATTTCCATAAGAAGACGACTTCTATTTTCTAAACTTCCACCGTATTCATCAGTTCTTAAATTTGTAAGTGGTGAAAGAAATTGTGATAACAAAAACCCATGGCCGTTATGAATCTCAACACCATCAAAACCAGCTTTTTTAGTACGTATAGCAGCTTCAACAAAATCTTTCTTAATTTTATTGATTTCATCTATAGTAAGTTCCCTAGGCATAGATCTTTTAACATTAGGATGTATTACAGCAGAGGGAGCCACAGCTTTCATTTTTGTTAATGAAGTATCTGCAGAACTTCCTGAATGATTTATCTGTAATACGGCTACCTGATTATTATTATGTATGATATCTGCTAATTTAGATAATCCTTCTATACATTCATCTCGATCTACAAAAATGAGCTTTTCTCTATATTGACCCTCAGGAGAAATAGCTGCCTGTTCAACAACTATTAAAGATGGACCCTTTCGCTGTTCGTAAATTGCCAATAACTCATCAGTAACAAGTCCATCATCACTTGCCTTTGCTATGTCAAATGGAGCACATACATATCTATTATTAAATATAAAACCTTTTACCCTTTGCTCTTCTAGTAAAATTGAACTTTTTTTCATTATTAATCACATCCCTTATATATGTTTATTTTATATAAGCTTACATCAAAGGAGCAAATATACGTAACATCGCTCTTGTTAGTGCCTTATGCCACTTTATATTTGTAATATCTTCTATAGTAATCTGCCTGCACATATCTAAAGTATGAAAAAAATCATCTCTTATGTCAATAACACTATTGTTGTCATACATCCAAATGCCGCATTCAAAATGTAAGTATAAACTTCTATAGTCCATATTTATAGTACCAACGACACTATATTCATCATCAGATACATAGGTTTTTGCATGAATGAATCCTGGAATGTATTCATAAATTTTTACTCCGTTCTCAATAAGAACTTTATAGTAAGATCTAGTAGTCTCATGAATAAACCATTTATCTCCACAATGAGGAGTAATTATTCTAACATCAACTCCCCCTTTTGCTGCTGACGATAATGCTGTTACCATCTCATTTCCTATAATTAAATACGGTGTCGTAATATAAACATATCTTTTAGCCTTATTTATTATATTTAAATAAATTGTTTCTCCAACAGTTTCATTATCTAATGGATTATCTGCAAATGGTTGAACATATCCTTGTCCGGCTTTTATATTATCTAGTTGAATATCTTTCTTAAACATTGTAAAATCTTCATCGACTTTTCTAAGATAATCCCACATAGACAAAAATATTACAGTCATACTCCACACAGCATCTCCCTTAAACATAATAGCAGTATCCTTCCAATGACCATGCTTATTAATCTCATTTATATATTCATCAGCTAGATTAATCCCCCCTGTAAATGCTGTATGACCATCAATTATTGCAATTTTACGATGGTCCCTATTATTTAACATCATAGAGAATTTAGGAACTAATGGATTGAATATACAACACTTAATGCCCATTTTTTCAAGCTTTTTATCGTATCTATATGGCAAAGTAAGTAAGCATCCTATATCATCATAGATAACACGAACATCTACACCTATTGATACTTTTTCTACTAATATATCGAGTATGCTATTCCACATTACGCCCTCTTCGATAATAAAGTACTCTAAAAATATATAATGTTGTGCTTTTTTTAATTCTTCCTTTAATTTCTCAAACTTCACTTCTCCAATTGGGAGATATTCTGTTATTGTATTATTATATATTGGAGAATAGGCATAATTTTGGATGTATTTTGATTGATTATTAGCAACTTCATTTTCGAATTTTATATTATCTAAAATTACTTCATGTGGTTTTAATACTTCTCTCATTTTATCTTCTATACATTTCATTCTAGACTTTTCTTTTTTACTTAGCTTGTTTCTTCCAAAGAAAATATAAAACAATCCTCCGAAAATCGGAAATAAAAGTATAGGTATCATCCATGCTATTTTATATGCAGGATTGCTCTTACTGTTAATAATCAGCAATACTGAGACTATACTTATAAGAATACTTATTCCATAGAAATAAATAAAATAATCACTAAATTTTAAAACAACACCAATTAAAACTAGTAGTTGTATTAGTATTATAAGAGATACAAAAAGAGCTCTATTAACCAAAAACCTTCTAATAAATTTCATTTTTACCATCCTATTTAAATTATTTTTTAGATTTATATATAATTAATATTGTTTACATTTTTTACACAAAAAAATCCAGCACAAAGTACTGAATTTTTATTATATATAAAAGTACATCCATATCTATTCATATATTTTTCGAATATTCTCTAAGTTATTTCCAAATTTTTTCTTTGTATTCTCATCTAAGTTCTTCAAAATTTTAGCAGTATAAGCATCATGTACAATATATTCTTTAGCTAAAAAAACCATAGACTGATTTTGAGTTGTAATTGCATCTGCTATTGTATGGTTGTAAACCGTGCTCATAAGCATAGTATCAGAATCTGTTACAATAGTCATCCAACGTGAACCCAATTCTTTTAACTTTTCTCGCTCAAAACCATGATTATAATAACGCTTAAAGGGTACATTATAATTGCCTGCTTCACTTAGTAAAATAAGAACAAACTTTTCCAAATGTTGTTCTTTCTCCATTAAAATAGAAATCAATTCTTCGTCTAGATCTTCATACCAAATCTGAATCAAAACTTCTTCCTTAGCATTTTGAATTAGATATTTGCTTTTGGCAATAATGTTATTGTATCCTTCTATATTCCATAGAGCATCAGACATTTTATTCTCATTATATTGTTCTAAAGATTGCTTAATTTCAGACAGATCATTAGAAATAGTTTTGTTCATCTTTTCAATAAATTCATCTACGGGAATTGCAGTATATAAAACTGGAGCTGTTTGTGTGCTTTGTATAATTCCCTTTTGCAGTAAAGTTTCTAATATATTATAAACTTTGGAACGAGGTACAGATGATTGCTTACTTATTTCATAACCCGTGGCATTTCCATTTTTCAGTAATGCAATATATACTTTTGTTTCATATTCTGTAAAATTAAATTTTTTCATCAAGGAAAAAATCTTTTCCATAGTAAATCCTCCACAACTAAAGTTTATTTTATTATTACATATGAGACTAAAATTGACAATAAACGTCAATTGATATTGACATAAAAAATGAACATTGATATGCTAGTTACTAAGAGTAACTACTATAATATTATTAAATAAGGATGTGACAAATATGCTATATTTAAGCGGGGAAGACATTAAAAATGCAATAGAATATGAAGAAGTAATTGAAGTAGTAGAAAATGCTATGCACGTATACGAAACTGGAGATTTTGTAATGCCAGACAGAATAACTGTTAATAGAGGTAACGAAACTTATTTATATATGCCCTGTTTTACAGACAATGTAAAAGGTACAAAAGTCTTAACTTTATATGGGGATAACGCCAAAAAGGGTGTTCCAACTTTACAAGGAGTTATGTTATTAAATAATGTTGAAACTGGTAAAATTGAATGTATAATGGAAGGTGCTACATTAACTGCATATCGTACAGGTGCTGTAGGTGCAACAGGAATTAAGCATACTACTCCTATGGATGTAGAAAGTATTGGTATTATTGGAACTGGAGTTCAAGGTTTTTATCAAAGTTTATATGCATGTAGTATTAGAAATATTAAGACTATCAATATTTTTAATAAAACACCTGAAAAAGCAATTACATTTAAAAATGATTTAGAAGCTGCAATCCAAAATGTTAAAATAAATATTTGTGATAATACAAATGAACTTGTGAAAAACTCTGATATTATAATAACTACAACAACTTCACAAGATCCAGTTATTCCAGATGATAAAGAATTATTAAAGGGCAAACATTTTATTGGTATAGGATCTTATAAACCAACAATGCAAGAATATCCACAAAGTCTATTTGAAATATTAGATGAAATGTACATAGATGTAGATTTTGCAAAAGAAGAAACTGGAGATTTAATTAATCCCCTACATGAAGGTTGGATTAAAGAAGAACAAGTTCATACACTTGGAACTGCAATTAAAAAAGGAAATATTAAGACAGATGGGACGACATTCTATAAGTCAGTAGGGATGGCATTATTTGATACATCTGTTGCAGCATATATTTTGGAAAAAGCAAAAGAAAAAGGTATTGGAACAATACTTGGTTAGACTCTAATTGTTCATTTAATATAGCTTTTCAAAACATAAAAGTCTAGTTAGTAATACTAACTGGGCTTTTTATTGATATTGGAACTAAATATTTTATATTAATCAAATTTATATATGTTTATTCCAATTTCTTTATTAAATTCAAAAACCACTCTCTAATTTCAGAGCGGCCTTAAATAACACTTAATTTTCTACTTTTTAATTCTGTTATATTACAATCGCTATTTTGTAATTTTATATTTTTAAGATTACCTCTATAAATGATATTGTTCTCTATATTAAGTAAGTTTTGAGGCCTTACAAGATTTCTTGATATTTTTAGATCTACAATTCCACTTTCTTTTAAGATATGATAAACAAACTCAGAACATAAAAATCTATTTTCACAATATACTTCATTGTTAAATATACCGTCAATAAGTCCCATATAATTGTATTTATAATTATCACTATTATTAATAAAGTGATTTAATAAATTTTTTGCAACTTCATATTGCTCTTTTGTTACTTCAATTTCTACTATTGCACCAGGTAAATTCTTATGATATTTATATACTCCTTTATTAATTTCTTCCTTTCTAAATACGCCAAAAAAAGGATTATGAGCATACTTTCTACCAAAACTGTACATATTATTAAGTTCTTTATCTAATGAAATAGCTGCGTGAGTATATTCATCACTTTTAATAAATTGTATAATTCTTGATATTACTGTATTTGTTCTTGTCAGAACTATATATAAACAATATTTTTCCATTATGAAGTCCCCCTTTGTTGTTATGTACACAAAATAAAAGCCAGTTGAGATGATTCGTAAACACCTAACTGGCTATTTGATAATAAAAGAATAAATTTTTATTACTTCCCATAAGTTTCATTACTTATATCTTACATTTTTACGAGTTTCTCTCGCTAATATACTATAAGCTATTATAGCTCCAACTGCAACAATAAATACTCCATTTCCTGTAATTACTTCTTTTGGCAAGTTCATGAAATTATAGCTTCCTAAAAGCTTAATCATCTTTTATTTAATTTCTCAGGAGGAAGATAACATCTTCCCCTTATAGGATTTCTACATAGCCTTCAGTTCCATTCACCCGGATTCTCTGTCCGTCTTTGATCAATTTGGTAGCATTTTCTACTCCAACAACTGCTGGTAACCCATATTCACGTGCGATAACTGCTCCATGAGTCATAAGTCCACCAACTTCGGTGACTAAGCCTTTTATAGATACAAATAATGGTGTCCAACTAGGGTCAGTAAAGGAGGTGACTAATATATCTCCCTCTTCTAGATTAGCATCTTCCATGTTTAAGATGACACGTGCCCGTCCTTCTATAATCCCAGAAGAAACAGGTAAACCTACAATAGCTTCATCTGGGAGATTTCCTTTTTTATACTCACCTGCAATGATTTCACCATCAGAGGTGATAACACGTGGTGGTGTTAGCTTTTCATATAATTTGTACTCTTCCTTACGTTTACTAATGATATGATAATCCAGTTTATTTGTGAGTAAAACTTCGCGAAGTTCTTCAAAAGTGAGATAGTATATATCTTCTTTTTCATGAATAACCGTGGCTTGTAAGAGTTGTTCGGCAACCTTCAGTAAAGCCTGCTTATAAAGGAAGTAGCGATTAACCATTCCGTATTTTGGATATTCACGATAACCAATGAAATTCCTGATTAGGTCAATCATTCGCTTTGTTTCTTTGGATTTTTGTTCACCATCTTGTAATTGCTTCAATCGACCTAATATCTCTTGTTCTTTTTTCAAAGCTTCCTGTAGTCCTTGCTCAAATTTCTCATTGCTAGCATTAGGCTCAAAGTTTTTGATATTACTAAGAATCATAGGGATAAGTATAGCTGGTTTTTCACTCCAACGAGTTTTAGTAATATCTATTTCTCCCACACATCTCATTCCGTACTTGTTAAGATAAGACAAGATTGCATCTTGGGTTTCCTTTCCACCATCAAACTTAACTAGTTCATCTAAAAAGTTATCATCTTTTACATGCTGTAAATAATCAATTACTTCTGGATAAGGACGAATCACATCTGCCACATCCAATAGTGCAAGACCCATTTCCGAAGTAATATTGTTTGGTGCAGATTGAGAAAGTGTATCTGCCACGTTTTTCTCACCCAACCACTCATTCATTTTTTCATTGATCCATATTGAAGCATCTATAGCAGCCGTAAATACAGCTGTACTTTTTGGGTCAAATAAAATCTTCTTCAACTCTTGGATGTCTTCTAGAATAAAATCAAATAAATCTGTTCCTGATTTATCTTGGATGTTTTGTTTTAACTTTTCTATGGATTTTTGACTACTTTTAATCAGATGTGAAACGATTGTGGGGTCGTTTTCGATTTGTGGTTGAGAATTCGCAGACAACACACTTTTATTACTTTTACCTGTACTCTGCTTCTCTTTATCCTTTGGTAAAGATTTTATGAAATCTCCTCGCTCTATAATGGTAGTGAGTGCGTCTTTTGTGAGAATATCGTGTTTCCCTATGCCATCTAAGAACATTTTTCTGCTGTCAGACGAAGCCAGTATAGGTGTAACATCAACAAACAATCTTCCACCAGCTTTAAATCTTTGTCCAAAACATGTTAACACGTATATAGACATTCCCAATGGTTTCAATGGGTCTGTCATCATTTGTTGATGACCGACAGATAAGTAAACGTGGTTTTCTTCATCATTTGCTTCAGGGATTGGGTATAAAGTAGTAATTGGTCGACTTTGGACAATATAAAAGGTATTATCAACCAAACACCACTCAATGTCTTGGGGATGGCCGAAATGTTCTTCGATCTTTCTGCCCATATGCTCAAGCTGCAAAATCTGTTCATCATTTAGCGCTTGCCTATTCTGCATCTCAGGCTCAATCTCTTGTTCTTTCGTACCGCCATCTTTTAAGGCATAAATAGCCAGCTTCTTGGATGATATCTTCTTCTCGATAACCTTTCCGTTACGTACTTTATAGTTATCAGCATTCACCACACCAGAGACCAAGGCCTCACCAAGTCCGAAACTGGCGTCAATGGATAACACCTTCCTATTAGATGTGACTGGATCTGCAGTAAACAAAATTCCTGCCGCCTGCGGGAAGACCATCTTCTGAACAACCACAGACAGGTGGACCTTACGGTGGTCAAAGCCGTTTTGAATACGGTAAGTTACTGCCCTCTCAGTAAATAGCGATGCCCAACACTTGCTCATATGTTTTAGGATTGACTTTTTTCCTATAATGTTCAGATACGTATCTTGCTGGCCCGCAAAGGAGGCCGTTGGTAAATCCTCTGCAGTTGCGCTTGATCGTACTGCATATGCATCTTTTTCTCCAAGAGTCAAGAGAATGTGGGTGATCTCTTCATTAATGTCTTCAGGGATGTCTATCCCTTCGATGATCCTGCGAATCTCACCGCTAAGTTCACTTATTTTATCTCGGTCTTCCACCTTTAGAAGCGATAACTGATCAAGTAATTCGTTAATGAATGGCGTTTCTCCAATAATTCTTTTAAAGGCTTCAGTAGAAATACAAAAGCCTTCTGGTACACGTATTCCTTCAATCTTGGTAAGTTCCCCCAGATTAGCGCCTTTACCTCCAACAACAATGAGTTTTGTTTTGTCAATGTCCCGAAAACCAAGCACATATGAATTCATATGTTTACCTCCTTTTCACTTCCTTAATAATACCCCTAAAACAAATATAATAAGGTGCTATTGCATTATAGCACTAGCAAATGTGAACAAACAGCCTACATTTACAATTTTTTATATGTTATAATTAAGATAGAGAGAGTTTAATTTTCATTTCTTATATCTTTTAACAGTCCTTCAAACCATTGAACATTTACTATATGATGAGAAAGTGAATTTTCCAACATTTTTCTAAAATAAGTAGGGATAGTTTCATTATGCTGAAGAGATTGTTCTAATAAAGAAATTTTCATTTTAGTTTGTTTTATTTGTATTTCTATTAGTTTCGTTAACTCCTCACTTTTATATTCATTAGCAAATAGCATAGCTGCATAAAAAGATAAATTTATATAATCTGTCTTAGATCCATATTTATACATCAATTTTTCAAATTCTTTATCTCCTAGTTCAGTGATGATATAATTATGCGTCTCTCTAGTGTTGTCTAATTGGTCAATTTTTTTTATATATTGTTTTTCTTCTAATTGTTGCAGATTATAATAGAATGACCCTTTAGTGAAGTTTACTATATATTTATAGTGTCTCTCTTCCATTAAGGCTAATAATTCGTATCCGTAAGAACCTGGGTTTTGCTTTAATAAACCTAAAATTAGTAATGGTATCAAAAAAACACCTCCTTTATACTCTCATCAAAATTATGCTAATAGTTATAACGTTTAGCCATTGTTTATCTGTATGAATTGAGATTCGAATTCATCATATGATATTTTTCCTAATGCCAAATCCATACTTTTTATATATATCTTTTCTGCTTTGGTATGTGTTCTAGCATGATTAAGATTTATCAACTCATTTTCATTAATCAATGGCTTCAATACATGTTGCTTATTAGAAAAGGCTTCAAAATATCGTAAACCAAATTTTCTTTGAGAAATTGCATCAATATGAATACCATCAGGATTAGAAGTTAAACCTGATGCTGTGACAAAGTAACAATTTTCTTGTTCAAAAGCAAATTTTTGTAACTCTTGATTAATAAGGTTATATTCAGTACAGTTTTTTCCAAATCCCTCTTTGCCTAAAAAATCTCCTAAGCCGCCAATAATGAGAGGAATATCTGGAGCATTCAACTCCTTTCTAAGAGCCTCAATAATTAAAAGTAATTTTTTGTAATATACTTTGTAGTTACCATTGAAACTATCACTTTCTCCTTGATGCCATAGAATTCCTGTTAACTCACTACTTTGCATAGCAAAGTTAGCTTCAGTTATTGCATGTCTAAAAAGTGCTTGATCTACATCCCATTCATTCAATGAACTTCCACCTTCAGCACAGGGAATTAAGCCAATAGTATCTTCCTGATTTTGACGACACCATGCATCTGCAAATGAACCGGCTAGACTTATTCCTGAAACAGGACGGTCATAATTAATAGGCTCAGCCATCATTTGCCATCTACCATTACGCAACATTTGTATTCTTTCATTACAAATCGGGGGTACTTCATGAATAAACCCTCTTCCAGCCATATTCGACTGACCTAACATTAAAAACGATTTAACCATTTTTTTCATCCTTTCTTGCTTCAGTAGATTTTCTTAGATATTGAAAACTACTAAATTTAATATTAGTCTAATTAGACTAACAATATTTAAATATTATAGTCTAATTAGACTAATTGTCAACTATATTTTTTTCAGAAGTAAGTTAAAATATAGTTTAGACGATTCAGAGTCATAATTTCAGATATACTTTGACTGATTAGCCTAAATTTTATTATGATAATTACATAGGTACATAAAATCTACTTACATAGGACATTATATATAAATACATAATTGGAAAGGAGATTATAATAGTGAAACTTATTGAGGTAGGTAATGACGCACCAAATTTTACTGTAACAGATGAAAACGAACAAAATATAAGTCTGTCAGATTATAGAGGAAAAAAGGTATTACTATCATGGCATCCACTTGCTTGGACACCTGTTTGTACTGATCAGATGAGATCAATAGAGAATAATTGGCAGAAATTTCAAAGTCTAAATACAGTTCCTCTTGGATTTAGTGTTGATCCCACGCCATGCAAAAAAGCATGGGCAACAGCAATTGCAATTGAAAACCTGAGTCTTCCTTCAGACTTTTGGCCTCATGGAAAAGTTGCACAAGATTATGGAATATTCGATGAAAAAAATGGTGTATCAAAAAGAGTAAACATTATAATAGATGAAAATGGTAAGGTTCAATGGGTAAAAGTATATCCATCTTCACAATTACCTGATATAAATGAAGTTATACAAGTTCTATCAAATATGTAGGTGACATCCTAAAGTCTACAACTTTCTATGACTTCCCTATTTTGTGAAAACGTCCATACCTTAGATTTTTTGCCTAGTGTATGGGCGTTATGTTTTTTATCTATTAACAACATTTACAGGATTTCCATCCATAAACTGCTTAAGATTATCTACTGCAGTATTTATAAGCCTAGCTCTTGACTCCCTCGGTGCCCATGCTATGTGTGGAGTTAAAAATACATTTCTCGCTTTAAGTAACGGATTATCTTTTAAAATAGGTTCTATTGATACAACGTCAAGACCAACTGCATATACCTTTCCACTATTAAGGGCTTGTGCTAAATCTTCTTCCACAATAAGTTGTCCTCTCGATGTATTTATAATAATTACTCCGTTTTTCATCTTTGCAATGGTATCTTTGTTTATAATTCCCTTTGTATCCTCAAGCAATGGACAGTGAAGATTAATTACATCAGATTTAGCTAAAAGATCATCTAGTTCAACATACCTCATACTTTCACATTCTAGCTCTTTTTTGGGATGCTTATTGTATGCCAATACGTTCATTCCAAATGCTTGAGCGATTTTTCCTGATGTTTGCCCAATTCTACCGTATCCAATTATACCCATTGTTTTACCAGCAAGTTCTATGAGCGGCTCTTTCCAAAAACACCAATCAGCATTATTTGTCCATTCATTATTTTTAACTGCTTTATCATGTAATGCAACATTGTTGCAAATTTCAAGTAAATGAGCAAATGCCATTTGTGCTACTGAGTCTGTGCCGTAGGTAGGAATATTTGTTACCGATATTCCTAATTTTTTTGCTGTATCGATATCTATATCGTTATACCCTGTAGCAAGTACCCCTATAAATTTAAGGTTTTTTGCCTTTTCTATAGTATCCTTCGATAGTGGAACATTACTTGTAAAAACAACCTCTGCATCCTTAATTCTCTCCAAAACCTTATCTTCTGATGTCCTATCATAAATTGTCGTTGAACCGAGCTTTTCTAGCCCTTCCCATGTTAAGTCTCCGGGATTTAATGTATATCCGTCAAGTACTACAATTTTCATCATACCCACCCCCTAATATACTAACTATAATTAAAATACTCTCCATCAAAAGATAGAGGTCCTTATACAAATAAAATTAATCATTGTACAGCACTAATGTAAAGTAACCGATTTTTCCCGCTCCAGCATTATAAGTCATTTTTTGATTCATAGACATACGAACTACATCAATACCGCTTCCTTCCATTGAATACTCTATTTTGTCTGGAAAACGGCAAGGTTCATTATCTAGTGCAGTACATTTTTTGCATTTAGTACATGGGCCTGCCCCCATTATAGATATATCTTCATTTTCAAAAGCACTTCTTAAATCTTTATTTACCTTCGCAACAATTTCAAGAGACTCTATCATTTCTTTTCTCGTTTTAATAGATACAATTTTGGATATTATAAAAGCATTTTCATATTTTAAAACACTTGCTTTTCTTTCATCTATAGTCCCAGCTCCCGGTGGACAAGCATGGTTTATCCCAAAATTTCCGCAAGTATTCTTTTCACATTGTTTAAATACGTCTTGCGAAAAAACTATATCAGTAGTTTTAATCTCTTTATATTCATCAAAACCTATTTCTTTGAAAGTTTCTATTAATCGCTCTTTTAACATAAAATATCCCCTTTTTTATATTATTAAATGAATTTATCTCTATTTATATATTCTTCGTGTAATATTTCTAGAACTATTTTCAAATGAGTTCCTATTGATTATATTTAAAATAATACCTATACTAATTTTATAGCGTTTTATAAATTCAGAATTAAATATGAGAAGGTGTATGATTATGAAGAAAAATAAATTATGTTTTATTTTTAATAATGATGAATTACTAGTTAATATACAAGATGGGCATATATCAATTCCTAGCGATACTGATATAAAAGCTTTAGGTATAGATTTAAATAATCTAGATTTCTTAACATCAAAAGATAATAATGAATTTCTTTTTGGTGAAGTCAATACAGTTTTAACAGAAGCTAATGACTTTAATTTTTATAAACTGCGTACACTTATAGGTTCAATGGATATTTCTTTTTTTAGTTTGACTGCAAGAGCTCTTCATATTACAAAATGGAATAATACATATAAGTACTGTAGTAAATGTGGAACTTTGGCAGAAGATAAAATCAATGAATTAGCAAAAACTTGTCCAAAATGCAGTTATATTAGTTATCCTAGAATATCTCCTGCTATTATAACAGCCGTTGTCAAAGATGATAAGTTACTCCTTGCACATAATGCTAATTTCCCTAAAGACATGTACAGTGTACTTGCAGGTTTTGTAGAACCTGGAGAATCCTTTGAAGATTGTGTTGCTAGGGAGGTTTTTGAAGAAGTAGGCATACAAGTTAAAAATATAAAGTATTTTGGAAGCCAACCTTGGCCTTTCCCAGATTCTCTAATGGTAGGATTTACCTGTGAATATGATAGCGGTGAATTAAAAGTTGATGGTGTAGAAATTGACCATGCATCTTTTTATAGTGTAGAAGAACTTCCAAATATTCCTTTAGGTGGCAGTATAGCCAAAAGGCTTATAGATTGGTTTGTTGATAGTCAAAAATAGCAAGAACCCTTGATTTTTCAAGGGTTCTTTATTTATTATTATGCCTTTGCTGTTATTTCTTCATTATATTCTCTAGCTTCTTCTAATCCATTAAGAACTCTTAAAGTTCCTAAAGAAAGAGATTCCATTTCATTTTCTCCTGGTACTATTTCAACATTTGAAATAAATTCTACTCTTCTTTTAATCCATGAAGTCATCATATTAGAATATGCTATACCACCAGTGATTACAATAGCATCTACCTTACCATCTACTACAGTTGCAAGTTCACCTATTCCCTTAGCAACTTGATAAGCCATAGCCTCATAAACCATTCTTGCGTTTTCATCGCTATTTTCAATCATCTTTTCAACTTCTCTAGCATCAACTGTGTTAAGATATGATTTTAAGCCACCATTTCCTCTTAACTTTTTACTCATAGTACTTCTGTCAAATTCTCCTGAATAACAAGCTTCTATAAGAGCTCTACAAGGAACTCTACCTGCTCTTTCAGGTGAAAATGGACCTTCATCATCAGAAACTATATCTACTATTTGTCCCTTTTCATGAACACTTAACGATATTCCTCCACCTAAATGAGCAACAATTAAATTCATATCTGAATATTTTTTATTATATTTATCAGCAACTTTCATTGCTGTAGCTCTAGAATTTAAAACATGGCTAGTACTTGTTCTTGGTATATCTGACATACCTGATATACGAGCAATATCTGAAAGTTCATCAACTCTTACAGAGTCATATATGTATGCCGGTATATTAGCAGTGTTTGCTATTTCATAAGCTATAATCGCTCCTAAATTTGAAGCATGTTCCATAATTGGGTTATTTAATAGTCTATCTACCATAACGTCATTAACTAAATAAGCTCCTGACTTTACTGATGGAACCATTCCCCCTCTTCCTACAACAGCAGATAACTCACTAACATCATATCCATTTTCACTTAAAAATGAAAGTATAACATCTTTTCTCATATTAAATTGGTCTGCAACTTTATTGTACTTTTCAATTTCACTAGCTGGGTGATCTAGTGTTTTGCAAAGTAGTTCCTTATCATTTTCATATATAGATATTTTAGTTGATGTAGAACCTGGATTTATTGCCAATATTTTATGACTCATTATTATTTCCCCCTTTTCAAAAAACCTATGACTCACAGAAATGTGAACATAGGTTTTCATATATTTTTAATTTTATTAAGCTTCTACGCTTGCTAATCCCATTCCAACTTCAATAGCCTTTAAGTTAAGTTCAACAAATTGTGGTTTTACATTATCTCTTATGATTTTTTCCCAATCTATATCTTCAAGACCCATTGCCTTAATTGTAGTTCCAAGTAATATAACATTCATAACCTTTGGATTTCCTAGTTCTGTAGCTTGTTTTGCAGCATCAATAACTGTTGTTTGAACCTTTGAGCTAAGTTCTTCTAATATTTCTGTAGGATAATCTACTTTTCCAGAAAGAATAGGCATAGAATTTATCTCAAAATCATTAACTACAACTTTTCCATCTTTCTTTAAATATTTAAGCCATCTTAAAGCTTCCATCTTTTCAAAAGAAACTAGTATATCTGCTCCACCAAGTTCGATAACTGGAGATTCAACTTTATCCCCGTATCTAACTTGAGATGATACAGAACCTCCTCTTTGAGACATTCCGTGTATCTCACTCATTTTAACATCGTATCCAGCTTCCATAAGACCTAATGTTAAAAGCTTACTAGCAAGTATTGTTCCTTGCCCACCTACTCCTACTAAAAGAATACTTTTTATCATTTTATGCTCCCACCTTTCCAATAGCTTTTACTGGGCAAACTTGAAGACATACTTCACAGCCTACACATGAATTTTGATCAATTATTGATTTCTTATCTGCTTTGTTAAACGATATAGTTGGACATCCTGTTCTTATACAAGCTCTACATCCAACACATTTTTCATCATTAACATCACACTTAGTTTGGAAAGGATTATTAAATTCTTCTTTATCTTGTTTTGTAAATTTCTTTAATACACATGGCCATCTTGTTATTATTACCGAAGGTTCATCAAGACTTAATGCCCAGTCAAATGTTTCTTTTACTGATTTAAGATTATTTGGATCAATCTTTGCTACATTCTTAATTCCACATGCTCTAACAAGCATTTCTATATCTGCTTCAACAGTTTCTTCACCTTGTAATGTGTAACCTGTTCCTGGGTTTTCTTGATGTCCTGTCATTCCAGTTATTCTATTGTCTAATATTACATTAACTGTATTTCCTTTATTATAAGCTACCTCTAAAAGTGCATTTACACCTGTATGTAAGAATGTTGAATCTCCTAAAACAGATACAACTCTCATCTTATTGTCTTCTTTCATATTGAAAACTTTTTGTGCGCCATGTCCAATACCAAAGCTTCCACCCATACATACTGCAGTATCCATAGCACTATATGGCTGATCAAATCCTAGAGTATAACATCCTATATCTCCAGAGATCATTACATTTTTTCTCTTTCCAATTTCATAGAAGAACCCTCTATGTGGACATCCTGAACATAGTGTTGGAGGTCTTGGAACAACTTTTGATTCGTCAAATTCAATAGTTTCCATTGTTTCACCGTATACGGATTGTCTAATAACATCCGGAGTCATTTCACCGTAAGATGGGAAAAGGTTTTTCCCGAAGCAATCAAATCCTAACATTCTAACTTGCTCTTCTATATATGGATCATTTTCTTCTATAATATATAACTTATCAACTTTACCAGCAAACTCTTTTATTTTTTCATTAGGAAGTGGATTAGTAAATCCTAATTTTAAGTATGAAGCAGAATCTCCAAATACTTCTTTAGCAAAACTAAATGCAGCGCCTGATGCTATTACCCCTATTTTAGTGTCATTCCACTCAGTATAGTTTAAGCTAGTACTATTTGAAAAATCTAAAAGTTTAGCCATTCTATCTTCAACTAATACTCTAAGTTTTCTTGCATGACCTGGTACTGTTAAATATTTTGCTGGATTCTTAACATATTCTTTTATTTCAACTTCTTCTCTATCATTACATTCAACTATTCCCTTAGAGTGACATACTCTTGTAGTCATTCTTATTAAAACAGGTGTATCATACTTTTCACTAACTTCATAAGCAGCCTTAACCATATCTTTTGCTTCTTGGCTATCTGCAGGCTCAAACATAGCAACCTTTGCAAACTTTGCATAGTTACGATTATCTTGTTCTGTTTGAGATGAATGTTGTCCTGGCTCATCTGCTGTTATTAAAACCATTCCTCCATTAACACCTGTATATGCAAAAGTAAATAATGGATCTGCTGCAACGTTAACCCCTACATGTTTCATTGCTGCTAATGATCTTGCTCCAGCGATAGATGCTCCTATTGCTGCTTCTACTGCAACCTTTTCATTAGTTGCCCATTCTGCTACAATATCCCCTTTATATGTTCCAACGTTTTCTAATATCTCAGTACTTGGTGTTCCTGGATATGCTGAAGCAAATCTTACCCCTGCTTCCCATGCTCCACGGGCAATTGCTTCATTTGCTGTTAATAATTTTTTCATATTCTCACCCCTATTATATTTTATGTAATATTATTTAGCAATTTTCATGCCAGTTTTAATTTTGGCTATTTTCCGATATTTTGACAGATTTTTTATTTTCTGAATAATTAAAAAGCGTAAACTAAGTTAACGTTTCGTTAACAAAGTTTACACTTTATTCATTAATCTTCTATTTTTTTCTTCTTCCATAAAGCTGTTCTACTTATACCTAGGTGTTTAGCAATTTCTGTATTTGATACACCTTTACTAGATAGTATATCTATAACTTTTTCCTCCAAGGATTCATACAAATCTTTTAGACTAACTTCATTATCAATATCTAGTATTCTCTCATTTCCCATAACTTTAACTTCACCCTCAACTTCATCTTCATCAAGGTCAATCTCATTAAAAAGTATATATCTTTGAGCAACGTTTTTAAGCTCTCTTACATTTCCTGTCCATGTATGATTTATTATCTTATTCTCCGTTTTGTTACTTAATTCTATTTCATTATTTTCCTTTGATAATTCTTTTAGATAATGTTTAAACAATGGAACTATATCTTTTTTTCTTTCCCTCAGAGGTGGAATGCTTAATTTTAAAATATTTAATCTATAAAATAAATCACTTCTAAAATTTCCCGCTTTAACTTTTTCCTTTAATTCTTCATTGGCAGCAGCAATTACTCTTACATCTAACGGAATAACATAGTCTGAACCTATTCTCATTACTTCCTTTTCTTCTAGAACACGCAGCAGCTTTGCTTGAAGATTTAGTGACATACTATTTATTTCATCTAAAAATATAGTTCCTCCATGGGCAAGTTCAAATAACCCTGGCTTTCCACCTTTTCTTGCTCCTGTAAATGCCCCTTCTTCATATCCAAAGAGTTCACTCTCCAGAAGATTTTCGGATATTGCTGCACAGTTTACAGCTACAAAAGGTTCCTCTTTTCTACTACTTATATTATGTATACCTTGAGCCATCATTTCCTTGCCGGTACCACTTTCTCCATAAACCATTACAGCGCTATCAGTTAAACCTATTTTAATTGCCTTTGCCACTGTATCCTTAGTAACAGGATCACATGCAACAATATCATAAAAATTATATCTTGCAACAAGACCTTTTTTATTTATTTCATATCTTATCTTTTTTTCCAAACTTTGAAGTTTCGTAATATCCTGAAATGAGCACAAAACACCATTAATATGGCCATCTACATCTAAAATAGATATATTTGAAGTAACTATAATCCTTTTTAATTTTCTAATTTGATTATATTGATTGGTTTTATTTTTTAAAATATCCAACATAAATCCAAGTTCCGGATAAACATCTAATAGTTTTTTATCTATAACTTCTACACTAGACTTTTTTAATAATTTCTCTGCTCTTTCATTATATAATATAATTGTACCTTCATTATCTATTGCTATGACAGCATCATGAACTCCATCTAATACGGTTTTTAAAACCTCATTTTTATATTTTTGCTCATATAGATTGTCCACAAGTTCCTTAGCATCTGTAATTGCTTCATAAATGGATTCCTTACTAGCACCTATATTAACATTATCTATTCCCAGGTTTTGAGCACAACTACAAGGAATTCCTCCCCCGATTATTACAATCTCTTCTTTTTTATTTATATATTTATATACTCTTTCCTCAATTTCTTCCTTAACGCGAAATTTTTCAATTATTATATTAGTTGTAATTATATCTTTAAATTCATCATAATCAAAATACTCATAAACAGAAATAAATAACACTATCTCTTTGTTATATTTGCTTGCATCTTTTACTGCACGTAAAATATCAATGGGTGTAATTTTTAAATGTACTACAGGAACATTTACTTTACCAACATTATAAATATATCCACCACTTCTTGCTACAATAGCTTGAGCACCTTTATCTTCTAATATCTTACCTTGTTCTTCCATATTGTTAGAGTTTAATATGTCTATAATAATTTTACCTTGATTTACATCCTCTTGAAATAACTCTGTTATACTATTTTTCAGTTCTAAATCAGAAGCGATTACCCCTATTATTCTGTCCATAAAAATTCTCCCCAATCCCCTCGATTAATTAACTTAAATTCAAAAATACTCTTAATATAATAGTAATATTAAATCATTTTTTTATCAAATATAAAATTCGCTTTAATCATGTAGCTAATGACCTTGAAAATCAGAGTCCTTGCTCAAGTTTATCAGTTGGATATTATAATTTAAGGCTATGTTTTAATATAGTGTTGAAATTTAGTTGCATTTGAATTTGAACCAGAAAATGTCATCCCTCATGAACTTAGTAAAAGCTTTCGGAATATAATTTAAATATAGATATATTTCAGCTAATCTATGGAGGGAAAGTAAAATGAATGTATTAACAGCTTTAAGGGAAAGAAGAAGTATTAGATCGTATTTAGACATACCTATAGAGGTTGAAAAACTAAATAAAATTTTAGAGACAGCCAGAATTTCTCCATCTGCAAAAAATAAACAGGAGTGGAAATTTATTGTTGTTAGAGATGAGGAAATAAAACAAAGACTTTTACCTGCAGTAAATGGACGAAAGTTTGTTGTAGAGGCACCTGTAATAATAGTTGCATGTGCCACTGAAACATCTTTTGTAATGCCTTGTGGTCAACTTGCCTATACTGTTGACTTGTCTATTGCTATGTCCTATATGATTTTAGAGGCTCAAGAGCTTGGACTTGGTAGCTGCTGGATTGGAGGTTTTTTTGAGAATCAGATTAAAGAGATTCTTGGGATACCTGAAAATGTTAGAGTAGTGGCAATGACACCCTTGGGTTATCCAGCAGAAAAACCAAATGCAAGGCCAAGAAAGATGTTGGAGGAAATTGTTTGCTACGATAAATATAAATAGAAAACAGTTATCAGATTTAGTAGATATATGGATATTAGCAAAGTGGTACCTACGCATGTACCACTTTATTTTTATCATCAAAAGTAACTTTACATATAAATACTGTGACATAAATTTAGCTTAATGTTCAAATATTATGTCATTCAATGCAAATGCAAACCCTAACACTATACCGAAGCTAATATAATTTAAACTATACATATCTTTAATTTCAGTAGCAATAAAAATAAGACACAAAAAGGTGATTGCATCATAAATGCGTTTTCTTTTTAATTTCCTTGTTAATTTTTGTAGTGGTACAAATACTTTTAACATGCTCTTGTTCAAAGCTTCAAATAATATACTGAACAAAATACTAGAGATTGTTCCAGATATCAAAATATAGATAATCCCCATATGGTCTCCCTTTCTAATATTTCATATATTCTATTATATAAATTATAGTATATTTATTATAACTCTGATTAATATATTATAATTGTTTATACTTTTAGTACATAATATTATACCCCTATGCAATAATAACTGACTAAACTATGTATTAAATATATCATTATATATAACTCTATTAAATCTATTTATACGTTTCTACATTTCAACATTGATTTTAAAAATAGCATGCATCCTCTAAAATTTTAGAGGATGCATGCTATTTTTTAATTCTTCTTAGACATACGTCTAAGCTTATCTTTGTGTTGGAAATAACCTAAGATTGCAAATATTAACGCACCTATAGTATCTAAAATTATATCTATCATAGTATCATCTAGGCTACCCCTTTGCATAAATAGTCCCAGAGATTTATCCATGGAATACTCGTAAATTTCCCATATAGCTCCCATTGCAACAGCAAAACAAAAGGAAAAAAAAGCTACAAAAATTGGGCTTCGTTTAATGTTTATCTTACTGTTGCTAGTTAGGTAACTCACAATCAAAAAACCTATATTCCCTAAAATAACTCCTGAAAAACTGTGGAGCATTTTGTCCCACCACCAAAACTTATTATAAAAATGTTGTAGTTCTCCAAGGTAGACGCCTGAATAAATAAATAGTATTAAAATTATTTCAAATCCTCCAGGTATATCAATGCTAAATCGTTTTTCTATAATAGACGGCAATAACATGACAATTAATGTAAGGAGCGATATTCCTAAATACATCCAGTTTTTATCAACAAATGCAATCAATCCAGTAGATATCATAGATAAGTATATTATAATAATAATAAAAAGTTTTATTTTCTCAATTCTTTTCATTACACTCCACCACCTAAAAGTATAATTAGTGTAATAAATAATATGCTAATATCTTCATCATATATTACGCTTCTTCTATTATTCTATTTAGATAATGTTAATTTAGTTCCGCTTGTTTATCACAATTTAAAAAAGGACTATATCTAGTCCCTTAATTTCAATCTATTTATTTTAAAGTATCTATTTTTTCTTTTTTGTTATATTTCTAAATAATATTATAAGAACTAAATATAATCCTAATACAATTGCCAGGGTGATCATTCTTTCACCAAGACCTCCATCGGCAAGAAGAACTGGCCCTAGCCCAAAAAAGGTAACTAAAATAAAAGCTACTGATATAAATATATAAGCTAATACCTTCATAATATGTAATCTCCTTTATTTAAATCAAAGTTTTACTTCTTAATACTTGAGTTATTTCTTATATTTAGTTTATCATCAAAGAAGTCGTAGTTATACAAAATATTTTACAATATTTCGCCCTTTGAATTTATGTAAAACTGTAATGGAAGAGGTTGGCTTGCAAACAATAATGGTGTCAAAGTATAAGAATAACTTCCTGCATTTGATACTACTAATACATCTCCAATATTAGCTTTTGGAAGCATTATATCTTTTGCCATTATATCAGCTGATGTGCATAAATTACCAACGATATTTACTTTTTCAAGCAATACTTCTTCACTTTCAATTATAGTAAATTCAAATGCATCTTTAGAAGTGAATAACGGTTCACATCCCTGTAACTTACTTCCTTGAGGTGCATATGAACTTATAAGCTGTGCAATAGAAGGTCTTAAAAAACCGTTGAGCCCATTTTCTACAATTAAGTATTTTATACCCCTTGATTCTTTTATGTCTACAATATGAATAACATATTGGCCACCTTTACAAACTATGAACCTACCTGTTTCAATAATAAGTCTTGCATTGATTTTATACTTAAATTTTTCAACTAGTTTTTTACATCCTTCGCTAAGGATCTCAATATTGAGAGGAGTATCATTTAATAATGAATATGCTATACCAATTCCTCCACCGAAATTAATAAATTCTAGTTCCCATCCCATGCTCTCTTTGCAGAATATAGCTAATTCAAAAACTCTTTCATAGTATGAGCAAAGTTTAGTATGTTCAAGCGTCTGAGACTTTAGGTGAATATGAATACCAATAATTTTTATATTTGTTAAATTATTTACAAAATCTCTATTCTTAATTAGTGTTTCCTCATCAACACCAAATTTACTGCTTGTTCCTTTTTCCATATCCATAGTGTAATCAGGATTTATTCTAAGCCCTACCTTTATATTTAATCCCCTTTGTTTTGAAATATCGTTAATCAATCTCAATTCATTGTAGCTGTCTGCTATTATTATTGACTTGTCTAATGTTTCTTCAATATCTTTACGTGTTTTTCCAGCAGATGAATATAGAATTTTTTCGTAAGGTAGACCCGCTTTATGTGCTATTATTACCTCTTGGACAGAAGCTGCATCTGCACCTAAGCCTTTTGATACAATTAAATCTACTATATGTTTATATGGATTAGTTTTTATTGAATATAGAAATTCAAATTGATTAAGTTTTTCTGTAAGTATTTCAATTTGCTTATTGATAACCTTCTCGTTGTATATGTAAAAAGGCCTCTTATATTGTGCCATTAATTCCTTAATAATACTCAAGCTATTTACCTCCCTATAAGTATAAATTCCAACGTTCTTCCTTAAGCAAATTATTAGTCCAAGTAGTATTATCTACAGATTCAGTTAAAGTAAACCCATATCTACTATAAAGATGTCTTGCTGCTTCTAGTATATTAACAGTCTAAAGTAAAATATGACTAAATCAAATATCACCAAGATATCCATAATTGTATAATCCTCCATAAATTCGAGTCAATTTTTTACTTATTTGAAAAAATAAAAAAGCCTTTCCTAACTACTTAGTTAAGAAAAGGCTCGAAATTACAATACATTTATAATTTTAATACACTTATAAAACTAATTTATAAACAAAATATACTATACTTAGTTTTAAATATCAATATATTCAATGACAAAGTCAGTAAAAAGCATTCCATCTAAATGGTCTATTTCGTGACATATACATTTTGCTAAATCTCCTGTACCTGTTAATACAATTTTCTCACCATTTTCATTTAGTGCTTGTATAGTAACAGTTTTCGGTCTTTTTATCTTTCCAAATTTATTAGGTATACTTAAGCAACCTTCTATAACATTTTGTCCTCCATCAGTACTAATAATTTTAGGATTTACCAGTTTTATAAGGCCTTGCCCCATATCTATAACAACTAATCTTTTTAATATGCCTATTTGACAAGCAGCTAATCCCCCACCATTTGGGGTATTATACATAGTATCAGCCATATCATTAAGAATTTCTCTTATTCTATCGTCGACTACCTCAACTTCTTTACTTTTTTTTCTAAGTATTTCATCACTATAAAGTCTAATTTCTCTTAATGCCATTTAATATCCACCTCTACTTTGTTGAGCCCTTGATTTTCTTTCACTTTCTTCAAATAGAAAAATATCCTCTATTGGACAATTATATATTTTAGAAATGTCATATGCTAGCCATATAGAAGGCTCCACCTTTTCTGTTTCAATAGCGTTAATAGCCTGTCTAGATACTCCAACAAGCGCTCCTAGTTGTTCTTGAGTTAGACCCAAAGATTCACGAATTTCTCTAACTTTATTTTTCATTAATTATTAAACCTCCAATGTAACGTTAACCTTACATTAACAATATACTATTTTTCAATCTATATGTCAAGTTAACCTTACATAACTAAAAGTAATTTAAAAGAGATTTAATATAAAAAATAAAAGAACTACTCAGACTTGAGTAGTTCTTTTATTTCATTATCGGTTATTTAAAAACATTTCTGCAGCGCAACTCATATAATATGAAAGCCCTGCCTGCTGATTTTCATACATATTTCTATGGAAGTCATCTTCTAAAAAGAATTTTGTAGAATCAGAGAACATCTTAGCATCCATCTTGATACCACTCTCATTCATAAATTCAATATGTTTTTTTATTGAGCCTTGAACTCTTTCATCGTTTGTTTTCCATCCATTTCTAAGAGCATTTATCATAAAATTTGTAAATTCTTGTGCTTCCTTTGCTTGCTCATTAAGTTTATCTACATCAATAGGATTATCTTGTAACATATCATAATCATAGTTTTCTTTTATATGCTTGTTTTGTTCACTCAATGCAGATTCCCATTGCTCCTTATTTAAACCATTAAACATTTTTTCGATATTCATAGTTTCTCCTTTCATTGCCGCAATTATAGACTCTTCAATATTATTCAATAAGCAATCAGTTCTATGCTTTCGCGCTAAAAGCATTTCCTTTTGTCTTATCAAACAATCCACTCGTTTTGTCTCATCTTCAAGGGCAATTCTAATATTTTCGAGAGAAAAATCAAGTTCGCGAAAGAAAAGTATTTGTTGCAAAAGCTCTAATTCATTTTTTCCATACATACGATAGCCGGCATCTGTAACCTTGCATGGTAGTAGTAAATCAATTTTGTGATAATAGTGAAGTGTTTTCACTGTAACTCCTGTAATTCTTGCAACTTCCTTTACCGTATATTCCATGATTCTTCACCTCAATTTATATCTTAAACCCTTCCCTAAGAGGAGAGTCAATTAATATTTAAATTTTTTTATGCGTTCTAATAGAGATTATATACGTGACTCTTAGATTTCCATTATACTATAACCTAGGGGGGATTTTATGCAAAAAGTTTATGAAACAGAAAGACTTATATTGAAAGTATTAGATAAGACCTATGCTCCATTAGTTTTAGACTATTACAGTAGAAATAAACTATTTTTAGAGCCATGGGAACCTTTAAGATATGAAGAATTTTATACAAAAGAATATCATGAATATCAATTATATAATGAACTAATTAATATTGAAAATGGCAATTCACTTAAACTTTGGATTTTTAAAAAGAACGATAATAGTAAAGTTATAGGTTCTGTTGGATTTAGTAATATTATAAGAGGCGCTTTTTTGTCTTGCCATCTTGGTTATAAGTTAGATAAATATGAAATTAATAAAGGCTATATAACAGAGGCAATTCAAAAGGGAATACATATTATATTTAATGAGTTTGAACTACATAGAATAGAAGCAAATATAATGCCTAAAAATAAAGCATCTTTAAGAGCAGTCGAAAAATTAGGATTTTACAATGAGGGTTTGGCGTGTAAATATTTAAAGATAAATGGTCAATGGGAAGATCATATCCATATGGTTTTGTTAAATGATAAGATATAACATGCCTTAATTAAAACTTCATATCCAATATATAATTTTAATATTTTTATAGAATTTAATTTTATATTTAGCTAAAAATAAGATTATATATGAAAAGGAGGGTTTTTTTATGAAAAATTTTTTTAAAAATAAGAAGAATAAATCTGCTAATGATAATCAATGGGTATCACTATCAAAAGACTATTTAAAATCAGAAACATCTAATAAAAAAGAAAAATCTGCTAATGATAATCAATGGACATCAACTAATAAAAATGATATGACTCAGCAATAGTTGTAATAAAAAAAGATGATTTCTATATTTAATATAGAAATCATCTTTTTATTAATTATGAAGCATCTGCATTTTCAAACTGACTATTGTAAAGTGAAGCATAGAAACCTTTTGCTTTTAGTAACTCTTCATGGTTACCTTGCTCTACTATATCTCCATCCTTCATTACAAGAATTACATCTGCATCACGTATTGTAGATAGTCTATGAGCGATAATAAAGCTTGTTCTTCCCTCCATTAAGTTTTCCATAGCCTTTTGGATAAGAACTTCTGTACGGGTATCAACAGAACTTGTTGCTTCATCAAGGATCAATATCTTAGGATCAGCTAATATTGCACGCGCAATAGTTAACAACTGCTTTTGTCCTTGAGATACGTTACTTGCTTCTTCGTTTAACTCCATGTTGTATCCATTTGGAAGAGTCTTCACAAAGTGATGAGCATGAGCTGCCTTAGCTGCTTTTATTACCTCTTCGTCAGTGGCATCAAGTCTACCATAACGTATATTTTCCATTATTGGGCCATTGAATAACCAAGTATCTTGAAGAACCATACCGAACAGATTACGTAAGTCTACTCTTGTAAAGTCTTTTATATCGTGACCATCAATTAATATGGATCCACTGTTTAAATCATAAAAACGCATTAAAAGCTTAATAATAGTTGTTTTTCCTGCTCCTGTTGGTCCTACTATTGCTACTCTTTGACCTGGCTTAATAGTTGTTGAGAAATCATTTATAACAATCTTATCTGAATCGTACCCAAAGTGAACATCATCAAATACTACTTCGCCTTTAATTTCTTCAGGACTAACTGGATTTTTTGCTTCTTCTACTTCTTCTTCCTCTGATAAGAATTCAAAAACTCTCTCAGCTGCTGCTGCAGTTGATTGAAGTATGTTAGCTGTTTGAGCTACCTGAGCTATTGGCTGAGTAAAAGTTCTAACATATTGAACGAAAGATAAAATATCTCCAACTGCAATAGTTTTCTTTATAGCAAGCCATCCTCCCAAAATAGATACTGCTACATACCCTATATTACCTATAAAAAGCATAATAGGCATCATCATTCCAGATAGAAATTGCGACTTCCATGCAGAATCATAAAGGGTATTATTCATATTTTCAAATTTCTCAATAGCTTCTTCTTCCCTATTGAAAGCCTTCATTATATTATGACCACCAAATATTTCTTCTACATGGCCATTAGCATGCCCTAAGTACTCCTGTTGAGACTTAAAGTATTTTTGTGATCTTTTTACAACTAGCATTATTAATACCATTGATACTGGTAACATCAAAAGTGCTACTAGTGTCATTTGCCAGCTTATTGATAACATCATTATAAGTACCCCAATTATTGTAGTAATCGATGTTATTATCTGCGACATACTTTGATTTAGTGTTTGACTCACAGTATCTACGTCATTAGTAACTCTTGATAGTACCTCTCCATGAGTTTGCTTATCAAAATATTTAAGAGGCATACGGTTTATCTTCTCTGAAATTTCTTTTCTAAAATTATAAGATACCTTTTGTGCTACTCCTGTAATTATATAACCTTGTATAATCCCGAAAACTGTACTAGTTATATATAATCCAAGAAGCCAAAGCATTATATTTTTTATATAGCCAAAGTCAATTTCAGCACCTTCTACACCACTTACTTTTTGCACTAATCCCTCAAAAAGCTTCGTTGTAGCATTCCCTAAAAGTTTAGGACCTACTATAGAAAAAGCTGCACTACCTATTGCAAAAATTACTACAATGATTATTGCTATCCTATATGGCTTTAAGTACTGACCTAAATTTTTCATAGTTCCTTTGAAGTTTTTTGCCTTTTCAATTTTTCCCATACCACCATGAGGTCCACCGAATCCGCCTGGTCTATTATTCTTCGTTTTTCTATCACTCATTATGAAAGCTCCTCCTTTGAAAGTTGTGATAAAGCAATTTGCTTATACACCTCACAGTTTTCCATAAGCTCCTTATGAGTACCACTTCCTACTATCTTACCTTCATCAAGCACAATAATATTGTCAGCATTTATTATTGTGCTTATTCTTTGTGCAACAATTAGGACAGTACTTTCTGAAGTTTCACTTTTTAAAGCTTTACGTAGTGTAACATCTGTCTTATAGTCAAGAGCCGAGAAACTATCGTCAAATATGAATATTTCAGGCTTTTTCGCAAGTGCACGGGCAATAGAAAGTCTTTGTTTTTGACCTCCCGAAACGTTAGTACCTCCTTGAGATATTTCAGTTTCAAATCCCTCAGGCTTATCACTAATAAATTCAGTAGCTTGAGCTATTCTTGCTGCCTTTTCTAAATCGTCTTTTGTTATATCTTTTTTACCATATTTAATATTACTTTCTATAGTACCTGTGAATAAAATTCCCTTTTGTGGTACATAGCCAAGTTTATCTCTTAGTTGTTTTTGAGATACATCTTTAATATTTACACCATCTAATAATATTTCTCCACTTGTAGCATCGTAAAAACGTGGAATTAGATTTATTAAAGTTGTTTTACCGCTACCTGTACTTCCAATGAAAGCTGTGGTTTCTCCAGGTTTAGCACTAAATGTAATATTTGAAAGTACATCTTCTTCTGCCCCTGGATATCTGAAAGAAACATTATTAAATTCTATATATCCTTTTTTATCGGATAAGAATTTTTTTGGCTCCTTAGGATCATCTATCATAACTTCAGTATTTAAAACTTCTGCTATACGTTGTGCTGATACAGATGCACGAGGAAGCATCATTGATACCATAGAAATCATAAGGAATGACATAATTATTTGCATTGTGTATTGCATAAATGCCATCATATCACCAACTTGTATATTTCCTGCATCAACTTGATGAGCTCCTTCCCAAACAATTAGCACTGTAACTAAGTTCATTATTAACATCATCATAGGCATCATTAATGTCATTAAACGACCTATAAATAAATTTGTCTTTGTTAAATTTTGATTTGCTTTTTCAAACTTATTTTCTTCATACTTTTGAGTATTAAAAGCCCGTACAACTAGCATACCTATTAAGGACTCACGGGTTATTAAGTTTATCTTATCCACTAATTTTTGTACGCTCTTGAATTTTGGAATAGCTATACTAAATAAAACAATTACCAATGTTAAAATAGCAAGAACTGCAACTGTTACAATCCATCCCATTGAAGTATCAGTATTAAGTACTTTCAGTACTCCACCTACAGCTAAAATCGGTGCATAAAATACCATTCTTAGTAACATAACCATAAGAGTTTGTACTTGTTGAATATCATTTGTACTTCTTGTAATTAAAGAAGCTGTTGAGAATTTATCAAATTCTGAATTAGAAAAGCCGGTAACCTTTCTAAAGATTTTCGCTCTAAGGTTTCTACCTAGGCCTGCAGCTACTCTTGAAGAAAGTAGTGAAACTATAACTGTAGCTACCATACCAACTAGGGCTAAACCAAGCATTTTACCCCCTGAAGAAAGAATATAACTTGATTGAAGCTTATCAGTGTCCATGCCTATTTCTTTATACTCTGTCTTAAGGAATGAAACAGCTGACTGTGTAATCATACTATCTGGCATATCTTTAAACTTATCATCTACACTTTCTTTCATTGCCTTTATTTGTTCTTTTGGCATCTTTGAAATTATATCAAATGGTTCAGTGTTTGCAGGAATGTTAGCTGCCCCTTGCATTGCCGCAGTTAAACCTTTTATACCTGCCTTTTCAATTCCTCCAACAATTAATATAGGCTTGCCAAATAAGCCATTAAGTTCATTAATTGTATCTTCATCTTTTGTATCTAGCTTATACAGTTGTTCTTTATTAAGTTTTGGATAATCATTTAGATATTCTTCATATTCACTTTTAGAAAGAGTTTTCTTGTCTAAAAGAATATAATTATCTTCTACTTTTTTCTCATCATCATCGCTCATAAATAGTTTAATCTTGTCTAGTTCACTTTTACGAATTATCTCAGGAACTGCGTCTTCTACTCCTCCTTGCTGAATTCCAACGTTTACAATTTTTGACATATAGTCAGGAAGTGCTAGTTCACTTGATGCTTGCACCAATAAAAGACCTATAATTAAAATTATAGATATAATAAACGGTTTTAAATACTTTATTATTTTTAGCATTTAGATACATCCCCCACTTTCATTTTTATGATTGTCGCACTATTTTACATAAGTGTAAGTTTATATAATTTTACACATAAAATAATCAATTATTATAATTTATTAAAAATCACCTCTTTTTGCTTTGATAGTATAATGATTATGTTTTCATAACTATTATATTTTAATAAGTTTTATATGTCAATAACCTTTTGATTGTAAAATGTTTATAAATACATTATAATGTAAATTATTAAATTACAGTATTTATATAAGGAGGATAATATGAGTACCGTTGACCTTAATAAGCTCTCTGGAGATTTATATAATTTGTCATTTTATTTACATAGCATAATTTTTCATCAAAAAGAAATTTTGAAAAATATACATATGCCGCAATCTCATATTAAAGTCATAATTTATCTTAAACACAGGGGAACTTCTTCTATTTCTGAGACTGCTAAACATCTTACAATATCTAAACCTAATATGACTCCTATAATTGATAAATTAATTTCTGAAGGTATGGTTAATAGGTATAATGATCCAGATGATAGAAGGATAATAAGGATTGATTTGACAGATAAAGCCCATGAATTTTTAAAAGAACAAGAACAAATAATAAAAGGTATTTTGGCAAAAAAAATTACTGCTCTTGATTCAAAAGATTTAGAATCTCTTAGTAAACATGTGACTAGTATTACAGATATTATTTTAAAATTAAAGTGATTTTGCAAACGATATTACAGTTAAGTATTTTGAATATCATTTATTATTAAAACAATATATATAATAAATCAAGAAAAAGTCGTATCTATTGATACGACTTTTTTAATTCATAATATTAATTATTATAATATAAACTTGCAGAAGGATACTCAGGATCAGATGTTGTATCTATACCTAATTTTCTGAAAGTTTGTTCATCATTTCCGCTTAATATTGTAGTTGAGTGAGACTGGCATCCCTTTAACATTGCTAATTTTTCCATAGCTACTTCTGCTGTTGGATTCGTAGCAGCACATATACTAAGAGCCATTAATACTTCTTCACAACTTAAAGCTATGTTTTTATTTCCTAATGTTTTTGATTTTAAATTTATAATTGGCTCAAGTATAACCGGAGAAATAAGGTGTATTTCATCAGATATATTTGCTAAGTATTTAACTGCATTTAAAATTACAGCAGCACTTGCATCCATTAATTCTGATCTTTTACCAGTTAATATTGTACCATCATTAAGTTCTAATGCTATAACTGGACAGATGTCGTTTTTACAAGCACTTTCTCTTAACTTAGTACTGTATTCTCTTGCAGGTATTACAACTTTTCTATCTTCAGGTTTTAGATTAAGTTCTTCCATTATAATCTTTATTCTTTCGAAAGTTTCTTTATCTACATAGCCTTTTTTGTACTCAACGCTTGTTTTAAAGTATCTTCTTATTATTTCTTGTATAGAAGCTTCTTTTACAGCTTCATCATCAGTTATACCATAGCCTACTCTATTAACTCCCATATCTGTTGGAGACTTGTATACAGATTCTTTTCCTGTTATCTTTTCTATTATCTTTCTAAGAACTGGGAATAGTTCTATATCACGGTTGTAGTTTACAGTTACCTTATTATAAGCGTCAACATGGAATGAGTCTATCATATTTACATCCTTAAGATCTACTGTTGCAGCTTCATATGCTATATTTAAAGGATGCTTTAAAGGTACATTCCATACTGGGAATGTTTCAAATTTTGAATACCCTGCAACTTTACCTCTTTTATTTTCATGGTAAAGTTGGCTAAGACAAGTTCCAAGTTTTCCACTTCCTGGCCCTGGTGCTGTTACAACAACTATAGGTTTTGTTGTTTCTATGTATGGATTTTCTCCATATCCTTCATCACTTACAATTGTATCTACATCTGTAGGATATCCTTTAGTAGGTCTATGAGTATATACCTTTATACCTCTACGTTCAAGTTTGTTGATAAATACATTTGTTGATGGTTGTCCTTCATACCTAGTTATTACAACACTGTTTACATCAAGTTCATAATCTCTTAATTCGTCTATAAGTCTTAAAACATCCATATCGTAAGTTATCCCAAAATCTCCTCTGATTTTGTTTCTTTCGATATCTCCTGCATATACACAAATAATTATCTCAGCTTTTTCTCTTAATTTGTGTAGTAATTTAACTTTTGCATTTTCGTCGAATCCAGGTAAAACTCTTTTTGCATGAAGATCTTGTAAAAGTTTCCCGCCGAATTCTAAGTATAACTTGTCATAATTATTAACTCTTTCTAAAATGTACTTTGATTGTTCTTCAAGGTATTTTTTGTGGTCAAATCCTATCTTCATATTCACGCCTCACTAACTAAAATTATTATTAATATCTTCTCCAAAAATATTAAAAAATATTTTTTCACATTTTAATATTATACCATAAATTTTAATTAAATTGAATAATATGTAATTTATATTAGAAATATGTCGTTCGTATTATATTTGATAATTTTTAAAAATTCTGGAAAACTCGTTAAATTCTAAAAACCCTAATATAAATATATTATAATTACTATAACAAAATAAAAAATATACCCCTAGGTCCTGTGGGTATATTTTAGATATTATATCTTGCCATAATATATTGATCTTCATACTTTCCATTTCTTATTGCTGCATATTTCTTGGTTCCTTCAATTTCAAATCCTAATGATTTATATAAGTTAATAGCTTTTTCATTGTCAACATATACAGATAGCTCTAATCTTACAAGCATCAACCAGTTATCTGCTAAATCAATAACTTTATTTATTAACTCTCTTCCAATGCCTTTGCCTTGAAAATCGCTATGTACCATTATCCCAATTTCAGCGCAGTGTCTTGCTCTATTTGCGTTATTTACATGCATCCCAACATTTCCTACTACTTTTTTTAATCCATTTTCTTCAACTTCTGCAACAAATAAATGATCATTATTTGTAAGTCCATTTATAAATTCTTCTGTTCTTGATATTCTCTCACTTGTTATACCCATTATATTTTCTCTTACCCCATTCATTATTCTCATTTCATTTATATATTTTGCATCTTCATTCCTTATTGGTCTTACATTTAACCTCATTCTTAATTCCCCCTATACCTTTAATAAGATATATAAGGCCATGATAAATATCATGACCTCATATTTAAACTATATTATTAAATACTTTATTTAATGTCGCATTCGTATTCCAATCCAGCTGTTTTTGGGTTCGTCTTCACAATATCCCCAAACCCCTCTAAAGGTATTTCCATCCAATGAAAAATTAAATTCAAGTTTTCCTTTATCACTAGGGCATTCATATGTTGGCTCTTCAGACCAATATCCTTTTAGTGTATATCCATTTATAGTACCCTCTATTTTGCCATTTCCATATTCATATGTGCCAGTTACTATATTAAATTCTTGTTTAAGTGTCATTTTTCCAAGTTCTGTATACCACTGCCCAGAGATATTCAATGCTAGAATGCTTTGTTCTCGTGCCCCATTCCATTTTCGAGTTAGTTCTTCTTCACAGTAACCCCACTTGCCTTCGAAAGTATTCCCGCTTGGATCAAATTCAAGTTTAAGTTTTCCTTTATCATTAGGACATTCATATGTTGGTTCTTCATACCAGTATCCATCTAATATATATCCATTTATTGTGCCTTCTACTCTAGCCTTGCCAAACTTATATATCCCCGTAACGTTATTTCCATCTTGATTAAATGTTATTTTTCCCTCGTCTGTATTCCATTCTCCGGAAATATTTAGTATATTATTTTGTCTATTACTTAATTTGTCTTTTAATTGTTTGTATTGCTGTTGCAAAATATATTGTTGCCACCAATAATAATTATATTGATAATAGTTCCATGAGTTATTATTTTTATTATAAAACATATTGTACACCACCTCTATTAATATAAATTTATTCATAAATAATCAAAAGGTGATGCAAAAGTTTTCTATTTTTTATACTCAGGTTTTAATTCTTTAGCTCTACCAATATTCCCACCTAGCTTGTCCCAAAAGTAATTGTGTTCATCAACTCCATTTGAAAAATCGTCTTTCTTCCAAGCTGCTAGAGTTTCTAATACACGTTTTTCTTCTTTATCATCTAAATCATTATTACTTACAACCATAGCTTCTATGTCAGCTATATTTTGTTTGTCTATTGCTATTTCACCCCATACCTGCCCATCCCTTGCAATAATTAATGTATTAGACATTTCATGCATTTTTAAAAATATTTCTTTTTTATCGTAATTAGCAGACGTTACTACTTTTTCTGATACCTTATTTTTTTCGTTTTTATTTTCAGTATCAAATTCTTGATTTTGAGATTGTGTTGATGATGTTTGGTTATTAATAATATAATAAGTTATTCCACCACCTATTAAAAACAATCCTAAAATTAATCCAATTAATTTCCCTTTTCCCATAATATGTAAAAACCCCCTTCACATATGCATATTATAACATCTAGTCTATGCTTTGTGAAAGGGAGTTTGTTTAACTATTCCAATAGTATTATTGAGCTAATTCATCTAATATTTTTCTATTTGGCTTGTTATTATAAGCTGATTTTAGCATAGTTATAGCAGTATACAATATAACACATATAACTAACCATTTTAATGTATCTAAAGGTAGTGATTTAACTAGAAATGCAGCTATAAAAACTCCCACTGCTCCACCTAGTGCTATACCAAAAGAAACCTTTCTATCATACGATTCTTCTTTTATAAACTTAACAGAAGCAACTGGTCCTAAAAATGCACAAGATCCCATCATTATTGGAAATGCCACAGCAGGAGACATTCCTAAGAAATAAACAAGTGCCATACATGGCGCATACAACCCTATTCCTGCAGTCATTAATGCTCCTAGTATAAAGTTACCTACTATACCAATAAATAATTTAACACCTGTTAATCCAACGGCATCTCCCCCTCCAGGTAATGCATTTAATTTCCCTAATAACATTAATATGGCAGTAACGAACAATGCAATACCCATAGTTATCTGAATATTTCTTTCAGGTAATTTGGATATAACACCTGCACCTAACCAAGCCCCTACTATAGATGCACCTATCATACTCAACAGTGTTATAGGCTCAACTGTTATTGCAGTCATAAATATAAATGCCTCGAGTACCATAGATATAGAATGGCTTACATTTAAAGTTCCTGGTAAAACTTGGTCTTTTGACATTCTTGATCCTTTTAATATTGCCGTTGTAATAGCAAAAGAGCCGATTCCTAAGGTATCAAAAAAGTCAGTTATAAATCCTATTCCTAGAGATTTTGTAAATGATTTTTTTTCTAATTCTTGCTTGTTTTTTATTGTATCTTTTATGAAAATTATTCCGAACCATGATGCAATAATAAATAATATCCCTAAAACAACTTTAATTAGCATATAACCCCTCCCAAAATGGTTATTAATTTATCAATATAAACTTATTATATCATCATTCAACTTATTTTTATATAAGTCTTTTAAATTTTCTGAATAATGACAACATTTTTGGTTAATTGTCCTTAATATTGAATTTATTATAGCTGATATCACTTACAATATACAAGTAAAACAAAAATAAAGGGGTTATTTTTAACCCCTTTATTTTATATTTTTATATAAATAAATTTTCCTAACAATTATTCATTATGCATTGCTAAATTATTAAGTGCCTCATTATGTACTCTATATACAGTCCATTCATCTAGTGGTACTGCTCCAATGTTTTTATAAAACTTTATAGATGGTTCATTCCAGTCAAGGCAGTACCATTCAAACCTTCCACAATCTCTTTCTAAAGCTAAATTTGCCAAGAATGAAAGCATTGTTTTTCCTATCCCCTTACCTCTTACTTCAGGTTTTACATATAAATCCTCTAAGTACAGTCCTGGTTTTCCTAAGAAAGTTGAAAAATTATGGAAAAATAATGCAAAACTTACTGGTTCATTATTATATTCTCCTATAATAACTTCTGCTGCTTTACGTTTAAACAATGAATCCTTAAGTATTTGTTCTGTTGCAACTACGTCATTTAACATTTTTTCATAGTCTGCTAACTCTTTAATAAAGTTTAAAATCAAATCTACATCATTTTCTCCGGCAAATCTTACCTTAAATCCATCTAATTTTGTATTAAATTTCTTATCCATATAATCATCCCCCTGTAATAAAATACTTTCATATAACATTTTATCATATTATTATGGAAATAATAATAACCTTAAAAATTCTCAAAAATATTACCAGGGAAATTAATATACGGAATATACTTTTCATTGACATCATATACATATTTTGCTAACTTGTAAGTAATTTCAAATATAAAATATTAAGGGGGAATTAATTTGGATAATGAAACCATTAGGATAAAAAATATCAGCCACTCTTTTGGCAAGTTTAAATCATTAAGTAATATAAATTTAGATATAAATCAAGGTCAAATTCTTGGAGTACTAGGGCCTTCTGGATGTGGTAAAAGTACTTTAATAAAATGTGTAATAGGCATGATATCTCCATCACAAGGTAGTATTTATGTGTATGATAAAAAGATGCCAAATTTAGAAGTTACTAAATATATAGGATATATGGCTCAATCAGACGCTTTGTATGAAGATCTTAATGCATATGACAATATGATGTTTTTTGCCTCTTTGTATAGTGTATCTAAAAAGGAAGCTCATAAAAAGATAATAGAATTGCTAGAGTTAGTTAAATTAAGTAACCATACTAAAAAACTAGTAAAGAACTTCTCAGGTGGGATGAAGCGTAGATTATCGCTTGCAATATCACTTATACATAACCCCAAAATATTAATACTCGATGAACCTACTGTAGGCATAGATCCTACACTAAGACAAGAGTTTTGGAATGAGTTTTATAAACTAAAACAACAAGGAGTTACTATAATTGTTACAACCCATGTAATGGATGAAGCAGAAAAATGTGATAGATTAGTATTTCTAAGAGATGGAGAAATAATTGCAATAGATACTCCTAATAATTTAAAAACTATAACTGATGATAAAACTATAGAGTCAGCATTTTTATATTATTCGAGAAAGGTAGTGTAAATATGAAAACATTAGCTATTGCAAAAAGACTTATAAAACAAATCTCTTCCGATAAAAGAACTGTTGGACTTATGTTTATTGCTCCTATTTTTATATGTTTTCTACTTAGTATAATTCTTACGTCTAATACAGCAACTCCAACTATTGATGTTGTAAATGGACCAAATAAATTTATAGATGAACTAAAAAAAGAAGCTACTGTATCAGAAGTTGATTTAGATAATGCTAATGATAATTTAGAAAATGGCAAATCCCATGGATATATTGAGTTTAATAATAATAATGATATAAGTATTACTGTAGATGGTTCTAATCCTCCTACAGACAATTTAGTTATAAAAATTTATAGTCAAGCTTTTAGCAATTATACTACATCAAATATGCCTATGAATACACCTATTTCAAAGCCTGAGATATCTTATTTATATGGTAATGATGAGTTAGATTTATTTAATTCAATAGCACCTGCTATGATGGGTTATTTTATATTCTTCTTTACTTTTTTAATAGCAGGAGTATCCTTTTTGAGAGAAAGAATAAGCGGTACATTAGATAGAATACTAGCTACTCCACTTAAAAGACACGAAATAGTTTTTGGATATTTTTTAGGATTCGGATTGTTTATAAGTATACAAACAGTACTTTTACAACTATTTATGATATATGTACTTAAAATTTATACTATAGGTAATTTCTCTACTATATTAATAGTGAATTTATTACTAGCTTTTGGTTCCTTAGCACTTGGAACACTGTTGTCAACATTTGCTAAAAATGAATTTCAATTATTTCAATTTATACCAGCAATAATAGTTCCTCAGATATTATTTAGTGGTATATTTGATATATCAAATTCTCCAAAGTGGGTCGAGATTTTATCAAAATTATTTCCTATGACTTACGGAGCACAAGCCTTAAAAAATGTAGCTTTAAAAGGATATAATTTAGGAGATATAAAATTAGATATCTTAGTGTTATTATTTTATGCTATATTATTCTTAGTATTAAATATATTAGCATTAAAAAAATATAGAAAAGTATAAAAGACTACCTATTAAGGTAGTCTTTTATTTATTGTTTAATTTAGTTATTAAAATTGATTAAGTAAATTTGACATTTCTATAGCTGTAACTGCTGCATCATATCCTTTGTTACCTGCCTTTGTTCCAGCTCTTTCTATTGCTTGTTCTATAGTATCAGTAGTTAATACACCAAATACTACAGGAACTTCAGTTTCTAAAGATACACTTGCAACACCTTTTGTTACTTCACTAGATACATAATCAAAGTGAGGTGTAGCTCCTCTTATTACTGCACCAAGACAAATAACTGCATCGTATTTTTTAGACTTAGCCATTCTCTTTGCAACAAGTGGAATTTCAAAAGCTCCTGGAACCCATACTATTTCGATTTCAGAATCTTCTACTCCATGACGCTTTAGGCCATCTATTGCTCCTGTTAAAAGCTTGCCACCTATAAACTCATTAAATCTTCCTACTATAATTCCGTATTTTAATCCTTGCGATATTAATTTTCCTTCATAAGTTTTCATATTATTTACCTCCATTATTTTCGTTAAATTTTAAAATATGACCCATTTTTTCTTGTTTAGTTCTTAAATAATGCTCATTTCTTTCATTGTGGTTCATTTGTATTGCTACTCTATCTACAATTTCTATTCCATATCCAGTAAGTCCAGCTATTTTTTTAGGATTATTAGTCATAAGTTTTACTTTTTCTACTCCAAGGTCTACAAGGATTTGAGCACCGATTCCATAATCTCTCATATCCTCAGGAAATCCTAGAGCTAAATTTGCTTCTACTGTATCCATCCCTTTATCTTGAAGTTCATAGGCTTTAAGTTTATTTATAAGTCCTATTCCTCTTCCTTCTTGTCTCATATAAAGAAGTATTCCTCTACCTTCTTCTTCTATTGATTTCATAGCTGATGCAAATTGCTCTCCACAGTCACATCTTAATGATCCAAATGCATCTCCTGTAAGACATTCTGAGTGAACTCTAATAAGTACAGGTTCTCCATTTGAAACATCTCCTTTTACTAAAGCTACATGATGTTCTCCATTTAAGATATTTTCATATCCAACTATTTCAAAGTCACCATACTTTGTAGGCATATCTGCTTTTGTTACTCTTTTTATGTATACTTCTTTTTCTCTACGATAAGCAATTAAGTCAGCAATAGTAATAAGTTTAAGATCGTGTTCTTTTACATAGTCCATTAAATCTGGAACTCTAGCCATTGTACCGTCTTCATTCATGATTTCACATATAACACCTGCAGGATAAAGTCCTGCCATTCTTGCAAGGTCTACAGCTGCTTCAGTATGGCCTGCTCTTTTTAGAACTCCACCATCTTTTGCCTCAAGTGGAAACACATGTCCAGGTCTTTTAAAGTCCTCCGGCGTTGTATCTTTTCCTAAAACCTTTGCTATCGTATCTGATCTTTCATGAGCCGAAATTCCAGTTGTAGTTTCTGCAGCATCTATCGATACTGTAAAGGCAGTTTGGTGAGAGTCTGTATTTCTACTTACCATAGGGTAAATATCTAATTCTTTTAATCTTTCTCCTACAATAGGCATACATATAAGTCCTCTACCATATTTAGCCATAAAGTTTATAGCCTCAGGTGTAACTTTCTCTGCAGCCATAAGTAAGTCGCCTTCATTTTCTCTATCTTCATCATCTACTACAACTACTATCTTTCCAACTCTGATATCTTCAATTGCTTCTTCTATAGTATTAAATTTATTCATTTTTTACCCTCCTCTATATGAATCCAGTTTCACTAAGGAAATCGAAATCAATACCTTTCTTAATTGGTGCCTGTTCTTTTGCTCCTAAAAGTTTCTCAATATACTTTCCTATCATATCGCATTCTAAATTTACTTCATCTCCAACTTTTTTTCTAAGAAGTGTAGTCATTTCCTTGGTATGTGGAATTATAGAAACCTTAAATATAGATTCATCTACATATGCAACTGTCAGACTTACACCATCTATTGCAATAGATCCTTTTTGAACTATATATTTTAATATTTCATGTGATGCAGAAATAGAAACCCATATTGCATTATCTTCTTTTTCATAGCTCCTAATAATCCCTGTACCATCAATATGTCCACTTACTATATGGCCCCCTAGTCTATCACCTAATCTCAAGGCCCTTTCTAGATTAACTTCATCTCCAGGAGAAAGGCCTTTTAGATTACTTCTTCTAATAGTTTCTGCCATAACATCAACAGTAAATTTCCCGCTTTCAAATGATGTTACTGTAAGACAAACCCCATTAGTAGCTATACTATCTCCTAGCATTACTTCCTTAAGTACTTTATTAGCTTTAATTATTATTTTGGCTGATTTCTCAGATTTAATAATAGATTCAATCTTTCCAATTTCTTCTACTAACCCTGTAAACACGTCTTATTCCTCCTTTCTTATATAGCCTTCTATCATTATGTCATCTCCAAAGGCATGAATATTTATATCCTTAAGATTTATAGCATCTTTCATATATGATTTTCCTATTCCACCAACTGGAGTTTTTGAATTACTTCCTCCTATTATCTTAGGTGCAATAAAAGAATTTACTTTATCTACAATTCCCTCATTAAGTGCAGAGTAATTTAGCTCACTTCCACCTTCTAAAAGAACACTATCAATTTTTTTCTCTCCAAGTGCTTTCATTAAAAATACCAAGTCAACTTTATCACTAGATGAAGTAATAATTACTTCTGCTCCTTTTCCTTCTAAATCTTTTAACTTATCCTTATCAGCATTTTGAGTAGTTGCTATAATTGTTTTTGCATCGGATTTAAGATTTAAAACGTTTGCTTGTAGTGGAATTCTCAGCTTACTATCTACAATTATTCTTATGGGATCTTTTCCTTCACCATTTTCTAGTCTTGTATTTAAAAATGGATCATCCTTAAGTATTGTTCCTATTCCTACCATAATACCTGACACTCTATGCCTTAATTTATGTACGTATTTCCTTGACAATTCTCCTGTTATCCATTTGGAATCCCCAGTGTATGCTGCGATTTTTCCATCTAATGTCATAGCAGTTTTCATAATACAAAATGGAAGTTTTGTAGTTATATACTTTAAGAATATTTCATTTAATTTTCTTCCTTCTTCTTCTAGCACTCCACTAACTACTTCTATCCCATTGTCTTTTAGAATTTGTATTCCTTTTCCTGAAACTAGTGGGTTTGGGTCTTTTAAACCTATTACTACCTTCTTTATTCCTTTTTCTACTATTGCATTTGCACATGGAGGCGTTTTGCCATAGTGAGAACAAGGTTCTAGGGTAACATACATAGTAGCACCTTTAACATCTTCTGTTGCATTTTTAAATGCATTTATCTCAGCATGATTACTACCGTAAACTTCATGATATCCTTCTCCAATTACTTTTCCATTTTTTACTATTAAGGCTCCTACTAGTGGATTTGGGCTTGTATATCCTATTCCTTTTTGTGCTAATTCTAAAGCTCTTTTCATATACTTAATATCCAATATAACCACTCCAGTTTTTATGTAATTAAAAAACTCGCATTGCTTAAGTTTATATGTTTGAAATATTATTTCCATGTAATTAAAATAAGCCCTGAGAATGTATTCTCAGGGCTTTATTATGCACAAATAAACCATATCTAATACTATAATCCCAAATTTTGGAGTTATAACATTCGTACATATATTATAATCTTCTTTCATCCAGACTTTACTGTCGGCCTTGGAATCTAACCAAGTCAGCCTTTCGGCTCGCGGGCTTTACCGCCGGTGGGGAATTACACCCCGCCCTGAAGATTTATTTACTTTTCTTGATTTCATGATAACACCGCTAAAAGATCTTGTCAATTATATATTTAACAATTTTTTATTTACCACTTTTTATAATATAACTTAGACTCAATGATTTTTTTAATAAATCCACAGCAAATGTTATTACATAAGATATACCGACTGATATCACTAAAGAAATTAAAATTGATATTTTAGCTATATCTATTATATTATCAGAATTACTAAAAGCTATTTCAGCTACAAAAATAGACATTGTAAATCCTATGCTAGCAAGTACAGCTACATTAAATATTGATAGCCAACTTGTATTTTTAGGCTTTTGTGTTATGTGGAGCTTTGTTGCTATGTAAGTAAATAACATTATCCCTAGGGGCTTCCCTATAACTAATCCACAAATAATCCCTTGAATCAAAGTACTACCTTTATCAAAATCAATATTTGTATTTAATCTTATAGCCGTATTTGCAAAAGCGAATAATGGTAGTATAAAATAGTTTGATAAATTTGATATACTATGATCCAAATCGCGTTTTATTGGCATAGCTAATCCTAATAATACTCCACTAATAGTTGAATGTACTCCACTCTTATGTACCAAATACCAAAGGATTAATCCTAGAATCATATAGATATATGTCTTTTTAACTTTAAATACCTTATTTATAACATATATTATGGCTGTAATTAAAATGGCAATTGTAATATATATATAACTTATATTAGAGGGATAAACAACAGCTATAACTATTATCGAAATTAAATCATCTACAACTGCTAGTGATAATAAAAATATTTTGAGTCTGTGATTTAATCTATTTTCTAGTAGCATAAATATTCCTACTGCAAAAGCTATATCAGTTGCTATTGGTATACCTAACCCTTCTATATAAGCAGTACCTTTGTTAAATAATATAAATATTATTGCTGGTACTAATACCCCTCCTATAGCAGCTATAATTGGGAACGATGCTTTTTTAAAGCTAGATAAGTTTCCACATAATAGCTCTTTTTTTATTTCTAGAGACACCCCTAGGAAAAATATTGCCATTAAAAAATCATCGACAATCATCTTTATAGTAAAATTATTAAATACTTTTATTTCATCAAAAAAATAGTTATGAAAATATCCTAATGGACTATTAGCTATAATCAACGCAATTAAACTAGATATAACTAGTAATATTCCCGGCAAACACCTCATAGTACCACCCCATTTGTTAATAATTGATGTATATTAATATATAATGTTATGTAAACATGTACTATGACTATTCTATATAAATAATACATAATAGGGGTGTAGTGTGACAAAAACTCATGTAAATTGAACACATCATATAATCCGAGTTTCATCTCTCTATAACTTGTAAAAAGTCCTAGAATACAATGTATTCTAGGACTTTTTTAGCAAGGGACCTGCTCATTGGCACTATGAGCGTAGCGAATTTTTAAATATCTAAGTTATGAACTTTAGCTATTGTATTAACTACAGAAAAAATTAAAGTAGAAGCCAAATTTGCAGTAGTATTATCTTGATCAAATCTCGGTGATACTTCAGCTATGTCAAAACTTATTGTTTTATTAGATTTTAAGATATATTTAATAAGTTTTAATACTCTTTCTGGATCTAACCCTAAGGGTTGTGGTGCACTTACACCAGGCGCAAAAGCTGATGAAAATACATCAGTACATATTGTCATATAAATATGATCCTTTGATTTCATAAAGTCATCTATCTTATCTATTACATTCCAATGCCCGCTATCTGCAATATCTTTTGCCCATATATATTTAACTCCAAGCTTATCTGCAGTTTTAAATAACTCAACTGTATTGCCACGTTTTTGTATTCCAACGCAAAGATAAGAGTAATCTATATCTCTATATTTGCATATATCTGCTATTTGTCTAAACATAGTTCCTGATGTCCCACCATTTGGATATGGTCTAAGATCAAAATGAGCATCAAAGTTTATTATACCTATACTTGGTTTATCATTAGTTTGTGATAAATAATTCAATAATCCATTGTAGTGTCCAAAGGCAACTTCATGGCCTCCACCTAAAACAATAGGGAAGAGATTTAAGCTTAAAATCTTTTCTATGGCTTTTGAAAGTAACTCTTGGCTTTCTTCTAAAGTGCAATTTTCACAAAATATATTTCCTGCATCAAAAATTTTTACGTCTTTTGTAAACCAGCAAGGTAGATTAACTAATTCTTTTCTAATACTTAAAGGACCATTAGCAGCTCCTACTCTCCCTTGGTTTCTCATAACTCCTTCATCACTGCAAAATCCAATAAATGCAAAACCTAATTTACCACTATACGGGATTAGCTCATCTCTTAAGTCAATATTTTTAACCCATTGATGCCATCTAAATGCATCAAAGTTGCTTTCACTATCTACTCTCCCTTGCCAAACTTCATCCTCTGTTGTCTTATAATTTATGCTAAACATTGTCCCCTCCCAATTTATGTTATGCTAAAATGCTTAATATATTTTTTATGAATATCTTATCTATCATTAATAGTAATTTAATTCTATATATTTTTCAATACTATAGATACCAGTTCCTCTTTACAAAATATTCTAACTCCTAAACTATTCTCCTGTTTTATGAGTTCATCAAATATAATATTACTAAATATCAATTAAAGACAATAAAAATTACCACATTTAATAAATGTGGTAATTTTATATAATTAATATAACTATTCAAATGTTGGAATATTATCTAGATTGTCATTTTTATCTCCATTAGGATTACTTCTCAAATATTCTCTTCCATTTCTAGCCTTACCTACATTTACACCTTCTATAAGATGGTCTTTAGCCAACATTATAGCACTTTCAATAGCATAGACATTTCCATCTTGCAACATAACATCAGTAATGTCTCCCTGTTGATTTTTTCTTACCTTAATTATCTTTGTTTTATTATCCATGGTAACATCTCCCTTATACTTATTTGTATCTATTAGTATTAGAAGATATTTTATAATTATTCTATTTTTTAATAACCACCTTACAAATTAGCTCCTTCTTTTAAATTAATAGTTTTTGTGATTTTAAAATATGTAATTAAAAAATAAGCAATTAAACTTCCACCTATAGTACTTATTAAAAATGGAGTTACGTAAAATAATGCAGCTACTTCTTTACCCATTACAAATTTGGCTATTGGAAACGCCAATAATCCGCCTAGTATTCCTGTTCCAAATATTTCTCCAAATACAGCTAAACTCACCTTTTTAGTTTTCATGTACAACATTCCAGCTAAAAGGACTCCAATCATGCTTCCCGGAAATGCCATAAGCGACCCTGTTCCCAATACATTTCTCAATAACGAAATGCAAAATGCTATTGCAAGTCCATACCAAGGACCTAATATTACAGCGCTTAATACATTTATCGTATGCTGCACAGGAAAACACTTAGCTACTCCTATAGGTATAAAAATAAGATTACTTCCTACTACACCTAATGCTATAAACAGTGCTGAAAGAGTTATTTTCTTTGTTTTCATTTACTTAATCCTCCCTTTAATATTTTTAAATAAAAAAACACAAACCCATAGGATTTGTGTTTTAATTAGCACATTATATAATAATACTCATCAACAAACAACTTCCTACGCTGGCATTACCCAGTTCAGGTTATTAGGGTCAAAGAATTAAGGTTCTTACTCTCAGTTGGCCTATCCAACTCCCCTGTGTTATGGATTATTTAATTTTATAGGATAATTATAACATAATAAGCAAACACTATATATAATAACTTTTACATAGGAGGTTTTTAATATGGCACTTACTAATAAAGAAAAAACTCTAATTGAAGACAATTTAAATGCGGAATATTTATGTATAAGAAAGTACGAGCAATATGCTGCAATGGCTTCTTGCCCAAAATTAAAGCAAGTATTTAAAGATCTTGCACAAAAAGAACAACAACATGCAGACACACTTACAAAGCTATTATCTTCAAACGGTGTAAACACTCAAAATCTATTTGAAAGTTATAACAAGCCTCAAGGAGATTTATCAAGCGTACAAACTAGTCTTGGAATTACAGATGGTCAACTTCTAAGCGATGCTTTAAGTACGGAAAAGCACGTTTCAGGTTCTTATAACAATGCTGTTTTAGAGTCAGTTGATGCTAAAATAAGAAAACAACTTCAACATATACAACAAGAAGAGCAAAATCACGCTGAAACATTATTTAATGAAATGAAATCAAGAGGATTGTATAATCCATCTTAAATCAAAGGGAGCATAGGTTAACTATGCTCCCTTCTTTTTTATTTTAATACCCGTATTTTTTATTATTCAAAACTATATCTATATCTTCTTCATACTGTGGAAAAAGTCTATTAAAAAACATTTTAAAAAACTTATTACTATCTACTTTTGTAAGAACCATACAGTTTGGTCTTTTTCTTAGAAAATTCCCTTCATCTACCATACTCATTCCCATTGCTTGCCCTTCAGTTATAACATCTAAATAATATTCCTTTCCACTACATAAACTTTTGTCTAAAACATAGGCTATTGCAAGAGGATCGTTTATTACACATCCCAAAGTTCTTTCTTGTTTCCAATGGAAATCCACATAAAATCTAGTAATATCAACTATAAATCTTGAGAGATCATTATTAAATTGTCTTATCATTTCAATGTAATTTGGAGTAAGTACAACCTCTCTTGTTACATCAAGTCCAACCATAGTAATTGGAACTTTTGAATTATTAAATAAATACTTTGCACTATGAGGATCAACCCAAAAATTAAACTCAGCTACAGGAGAGCAATTTCCAAAACTTTTAAATGATCCTCCCATAAGTACAATTTCTTTTATTTTAGAGAAAGCATCTTCATTTTCTTTCATAGCTTTAGCAATATTAGTAAGAGGCCCTATGGCTACAATAATAATATCTTTTTCTTTATTTATAGTATCAATAATAAAGTCAACAGCACCAGTTTTATACTTTATATCTTCTAATTCTTCATAATAATATTCCCCTAATCCATCTTCTCCATGGGTATCCTCTGCTACAACTAACTCTCTTTCAAGAGGATCAGTCTCTCCTAAATATACAGGCACATCGAGTCTATCCATATTTTTTAAAACTTTAAGAGCATTTAATGCCCCCTTTTTTCCATGTACATTCCCAGAAACAATCGTTATTCCTTTTACATCAATTTCTTCAGCTTTTAGCGCAAGAATAATTGCAAGTACATCATCAATGCCTGGATCACAATCTATAATTACTTTCCTCTTATCCATAATTCACCCCTTATTTATATTTGTCCTATTTTGAGTAACACAATAATCATGACAAGCATATTATTATTATGAGTAACTATTTATAAAAGGATGTGTATTAATTATGTTTGCTTATGCTCTTTTAAATGGGGGGTCTTTGGCTCCAAATCTAAAAGGTAATGTATATTTTATAGATATACAAGGAGGGGTTCAGGTATGTGTTTCGGTAACTGGTTTGCCAGAATATAAACCTGGCGAAAATGGTAACCTTCCTATAGGACCACATGGTTTTCATATTCACGAAAATGGAACTTGTGAAATAGGAGATCCTAATGACCCTTTTATGGATGCCGGGGGCCACTGGAATCCAAATAATCAACCTCACGGAAACCATGCAGGGGACTTCCCTACTTTATTTTCAAACAATGGAGTTGCCATGATGTGTTTCTTCACTAATAAGTTTAGGGTTCAAGATGTAATAGGAAAAGCTGTTATAATACATCAAAGTCCAGATGATAACAAGAGTCAACCTGCAGGAAATGCTGGCAAAAGACTTGCTTGTGGAGTTATTACTCAAGGAACAATACCTCCTACGCAACAAAATAGAATGTATTATTATTATTAAAATAAAAAAACGTAATGAGTTAGCCTTAGCTAATTCATTACGTTTTTACTATGCTGATTTTCTAGAATTTCCAGAAATGTTACCCTTAAATATTCCAAAAGGCTTACCAACTGGTAAAAATACTCTTCCAAAATGATTGTTTAGTACAGAGGCTGCACAACCATAAAAAGATAATAATGATACTATAAGTTCTGAATATCCTGCTAATTCATGTGAAAATTCTGGCATTATTCCAAAAGAGTTCATACTTAATCCTAAGAATAAAAAGTTTATAAAAAAGAAAATACTAAATAATACCTTGTGAGTTTCCATAGCTCCTATTGTCATAAATACAGTAAATATTAAATATCCGATGAATACAACCCCTGTTTGCTTAGGATCTGCATTTTGTGCAAGTATGGGTCCAAATACGCCTCCTTGAATTAACCAAGTAAGTGCCATGCCAAACCAGAAAAATGCATAACCGCCAAATGCAGTTGCTCCAAATGTATTATTATGTTTAAAATCATTAATGCAAGCTATTAACTGTACTGATGCTCCTAAAAATATAGCCCATGGTAATAATAATGATGTTCCTTCTGTAATTCCTAGTTTTTGTGAAGATGCTACTAGTGTTATTATGGCCAGACCAAATAACCCAAGACCAGATGGGTCAGCAGTTACAACTTTCACATTTGTTGTTTCTTTCATTTTTTACCTCCATTAAATAAGTTATTTATAATTATAATTATAATTAGCTTATAGAATACCAAATTTAAAAACTTTTTTCAATCATTTTTGATTGTATAAATATAATACCTAATTATGTAATAAAAACTAAGCTATATTGCCTAGAATTATTTTTAAGAATTAAATGGTATTAATACTTGTTGTCGTTATTTTACCATCTACTTTACTTAAGTTTTTTATTTTTAGAGTTGGATTATTAACTCCGCACTCATCTAAAATATGCTCAAATATTTTAAATTCTTTTCTCTTTATTACAACTTCAACCTTATATCTAGTATCTCCATTATTACCTTGAGCTAGGAAATTATTCACAGTATAACCTGATTCTCTAAGTTTTTCTGCTATTTCAATCATTTTATTTTTATTATTTAAAAATAAATCTACTTCTAAAATCCCCAAAGCTAACCACTGTTCAATTTTATTACCAATTAAGACCCCTACAGTTCTACCCAAAGCATACGCAATTGTATAATGTATTCCCTCAGAACTAGTAACTTTACTTACTGTCGTTGCGAAAATTATAGAATCTACAAAAACTAAACCATAAACCGGATTCATGATTTTTTTAGACTGCAGCATCGATTTTAAAGTTGCTAATATATTAGTAAGAACTGTTATTAAGAATAAACCTATAAGTGAATATATTACATTTGTTGTCATAATGACACCTCCTTTTTGTTGTCATTGATATATTAATTTAAACGCCAAAAACTACTAATGATATATTAGTAATCTCTAAATAAAACAATAATTTTAATTTAATCATTGGAATTTTTTAGGATGGAAGTAATTCAATAATATTTCTAGGAATAACGATAAGATTATTTGAAAATTTATTTTTTATACTTATATTTAGCTTTATACGATCAATAGACCAATCATATTATATTATCACATATTCTTCACGTTTGCAACATAAATCTTTAAACGTTTCTTATTATTTTGTTTTTATCTAAACTAAATGTATATAAAGGGTGAATATTTTATATCCACCCTTTCCTATGATTCCAGCTTATTTTTATCTACACTAGAGTTATACACCATTCCCAGTATAATTAAAGATCCACCTATAATCTTACCTTTTGAAACAGACCCTTCCATAATGTAGTCTATAATTATTCCTGTAAAAATCTGACCTATAAAAATAAGAACAGTACTATATATAATTGGTATTTTAGGAATTATTATATTAGAAGCTGCTACAACCATAACTCCAATAAAACCTCCTAAAAAAGCTAAAAACGGTATATTGTTTAAATTGTTAATTTGGAAGTTATTTAAGCTACCTGTAAATATAGCTAAAATTAAAGCAATAAATAAACCTACTATATAATTTATAAATGTACTTTGTAATACTCCTATTTTTCCTGCTAAGCGAGAATTTACAATCATAGATAATATAGTTAAGCATCCACCTACAATTGCCAATATTATATAAATCATGTCAACACCCCCTAATATACTGTCATTACCACAATTCCTATTAGCATTATGGCAAATCCTATTAATTTTTTCTTATTAAATTTATATATATCCATTCCGAATAATCCGAAGTTATCTATAATAATAGATAATACCAGTTGACCAAAAACTCCTAATGCTAAAGTTAATGATACTCCTAAAGAACCAAAACATAAATTATTTAATAATACGAGCAAAACTCCTATTGCCCCTCCACTAAAAATATATAAAGGTAACTTTTCATTAAATATAAGTTTTTCTCTTCTTATAATCAAAGTAAGTATCACAGTAATAAGTCCTACTATATGAATTATTAGTATTGATAAATAATTGCCTGTATAACCATCTAATGTACCATTGAACGTTACCATTATAGAAATTAAAAATCCTATAAATACTGCAGCAAATTTATACATATAAATCCTCCCTATTCTTTATTATTAGCCTATATTATCAAATAAAAGAATATATATATATGACATATGTCATAATATATATAAAATAAATAGAAATCTAAAATTTCTTTATATGAATGTATAAAAAATATTTAATTTGTTCATAATAACATTTGTAAAAGATTTACTTTTATGTTATACTTATATAACCGATACAAAACACGGTTGATAAAATTTTAAGTATCAATAGTAATGTGTTTAAATTTTAGGAGGATTACAATGAAAACAGGAACAGTAAAATGGTTTAACTCAGAAAAAGGATTTGGATTTATCGAAGTTCAAGGAGAAAATGATGTATTCGTACACTTCTCAGCTATACAAGGAGATGGATACAAATCATTAGAAGAAGGTCAAAGAGTTCAGTTCGAAGTAGAACAAGGATCAAGAGGACCTCAAGCAACTAACGTTACAAAATTATAAATCTAAATTTCGATATATTAATTTATTAATATATTCATGTTTGGCCACCTTCATAAAGGTGGCTTTTAACTTATCTTAAGGAGAATACTTATGTTTAAAAAAAATCTTAAAAAAAATTATAATATGAAAAAGACAATATCAATGAAAAAATTCATTGCTGAACTTGGTGAAAACTTCTCTGATCATATGAAAAAAAGACTTTTAGAACTTGAGGTAAGATGTGTATTAACAAGAAAAGAAGAGAATAACATTCTTGATATAAAACATGTAGAACATACAAAGCAAGATAATAAAGAATATGTATTTGGTCAATTTATAGTTGTTGAAGGAGTATTATATTTTTCAGAAAACCATATGGAAGACAGCGAAGTAATGTTATCTCCAATTGTAACTACTATATATAACTCTTTAGATAGCGAAAGTGTGACTTTTGAAGACGGCAATACTGGAAAAATAGTAGACGATAGCAATATTGACTATATACTAGATCAAATATTATCAGTATGTCCTCCAGTTTCTCAAGCATATTTAGATATAATGTCTAAATACATGTAAAACAAAATTAAGCATCACTTAATTTTGTTTTATTTTTTATTGTGCATATAAAGGTAAAAAACGGACACAATAATTATCGTTAGATATTTATTTTATATATTTCATTTACAGTTTACTATAACTTAGGAGGATTTACAATGAAAAAAGGAAAAGTAAAATGGTTTAATAATGAAAAAGGATATGGCTACATAGAAGTAGAAGGCGAAAATGATGTATTTGTACATTTTTCTGCTATAACTGGAGAAGGATATAAAACATTAGAAGAAGGTCAGGAAGTTGAATTTGAAGTAGAACAAGGCCAAAAAGGTCCTCAAGCAGCTAACGTAAAAAAAATATGGTAAAAAGCTTATAAGCTTTTTACCATATTTTTTATTTATATTCCTAAATCAAAAGAAAGCTGTGGCCTAACTGGTTCATAATCTTCCATCTTAAAATCATCTATTGTAAAACTATAAAAATCTGTTTTATCTGTGTCTAATATTAATCTAGCTTGTTTTTCACTTGGTTTCCTATTTAACATTTCTTTTGCTTGTTCAAAATGTCTATCGTATATGTGTAAATTATCTACAAAATGAGTAAACTTACCTGGAGTAAGTCCAACTGATTTTGCAACCATCATTAAAAGAGCCACGTATTGTATTTTATTAATATGTCCGGCAACTAAATAATCGGAACTACGCTGATGAAGACATAGATCTAAATATTCCCCTCTAACATTCCAAGTAGTCATAAATGCACAAGGTCTAAGTCCACCATTATCTAGGTGCATATATTGCCATAAATTTATTATATGTCCTCTATCTAGTGGATTATTTTTAAGTCCATCTAATAATTTATTTATTAAATCATATTTTTTAACTATATAACCATAACACTCACCTATTGAACCACTATTCTTATATTCCCATGAATCCCACCAGTGTATGTTGTATTTTTCTTTAAGTACTGATAAGTCAGTAGTTTGGTCTTGATATATCCAAAGTATTTCTTTTATTCCATTTTTCCATGGTACAGGTCTTAAAGTAGTTATTGGAAACTCTCCCTTTGATATATCATAAGTTTCACATACATGAGTTATGTACTTAGTATGAGCTGGCACTCCATCGCTGTAAACAGGTCTTACTTTTTGTTCAAGTGTAGTTTGCCCTTCATTAATTACTTCGCTACACGCTTCAAAGAATAATTTGTCTACTTTATTCATATGTTTGAATCCTCCTAAAAAAATCTGTCTATATTAATTATACAAGAAAGAAAATTAAAAGGAAGCCTTTTAAGCTTCCTTTTTAAAACTTTATATATTTATAGTTTTGCAACTTTTATTGCATTCTCAATATCTTATATTAAATCGTCTTTATTTTCTATTCCTACTGAAACTCTAAAAACTATTAATAATATTCTATATTAACTATTTTCCCTAATTCTTCTGCCGATTTCTTTAATTTTTCTATAATAGTCCACTTTATACTCAGCTCTTTAGGGAAATTTGAGTTTTGATGAGCTGGATTTATTGCTTTACCAACAAGCATCTTTAAGTGTGTACTATCTTCTATTATTAGTTTTGCTAATCTCGATGCCCCATCTTTCCGTTCTAAAAAATTTAAATCTTTAGAACCTCTTGCTATCTTTAATCTCTCAGTAACTGTATTTAATGTAATTACTCCTTCAGTAACTAAACTAATTCCCTTTATATTTGCAGTAGGAGGTACATTTTTATCATAAATATCAAAATTTGTTCTCAATTTCTCATTTAGCTCTCGTGCAACTATATGTGCTGCAGTACCCCCACTTACAACCTTCATCCCTTCACTTTCCATTAGCTTCTTTGTAATTACTTTATCCATTTCCCTATCCTCTGGTGGACCAGAAAATAATACAGTATGTTGTGGCCTTCTCATTTTAATAGCCAATACAGTAGTATCATCACCAGGTTCATTTAAATAAAGATCTTCACATGCATTTAGTAAGCTATTTGCAATATATTTAGCAGAATTGTGTGATCTATATGTCTTTTCAAGATACTCTGCTACATGTTCCCATTTCCATCCTAAATTTAAGACCTTTCCTACTCCTGCATGAATTGCTCCATCACTGGTTAAAACTATAAGGTCATTTTCTTGTAACTTACATCTCGTTTCCTTAATTCTTCTATTATTTATATTTACAGTTTCATATGGTAAATTTGCTATTTCCCCATCTCTTATGAAAAAAATACTAGGGTTATCAAATTCAACTATATAAGCCTCATTATTATTTGAAATCTTTACAATTGTAAACGTTGAATAAGCTAAACTTCTAACCTTACATACTGGTAACGTATTAGTTATTGTCTCTACAACTTCTTCTATATCCATACCCTCTTTAAGCATAGTAAGAGCTATTTTTGACGTAAGTGTAGCAAGTATGTTAGCTTTAACTCCACTTCCTAAGCCATCAGCCAAAACAGCTATAAGCCCATCATCAGTTCTAAAATACTCTGCTTTATCTCCACACAATTCTTCCCCAAACTTGTTTAAGCTTGTTGATGCAACATCTATAAAAAGACTCATATTATATCATCCTCTTTATCTTGCACAACTTTTTTAAGCTTAGTTAGGATAACTTTAGTTTCTGCTGTTGTTTCTCCTAGAAGACTTGCTATTTCCTGAGCTACCCTCATTTGCTTATTAATAACTTCTTGTGCCATATTTAGTGTATTCATTTTTAACTCTTTAAGCTTCTTTTCTTTTATCTCATCTTCAGTTATATCAGTCATAATGACAACCATAGCCTTATATTCCTTTAAATATAAAACAGTTTTTAACATAGAGGAATTGTATTCTTTTAAATATATCTTCTTAGCAATTATATCTTTTTTTGTATTTTTTACATTTATAAAATCTTTATCATCCATAAACATCACTATGGGTTTATTTATTGCAAATCTCTTTTTAACATTAAATAAAGCTTCTGAAGATGGGTTAAATTCTATAATCTCTAGCTCGTCATTTAAAATAAATATAATATTTGGTGTTACATCAAATATTACATTAGATATAGTTTCTGCCCTTTGTCTCATATAAGGCATACACATATTATTTTCTGCCATTTTATTATATACTGCAATTGCCTTATCTCGGCAACTATCATATCCACAGGCTCCACAATTAAGTTCATCAGATTCCTTTAACTTCCCTGTACTAGCCAAAATTTCTTTAATTTCCTCTTCACTTGGAATATTTATTGTTGGAGATAAATCTCTAAAATTTGTAGATATATCTATATCTTTATTAATTTCTATGTCTAACTCAAAATTATCGTTACTTTTTTGACAATTCTGAACATATCTTTTTACTTTATTTTTCCTTATGTACACTGAATTTTCATCAGGCATTGCAGGACCATTTATACAACTATTATCACATAAGCTCATTTCGATAAATGTATTTTTTATTTTTCCTTTATCCATGCACTTTAATAAATCAATACAGTTTTCTATTCCATCTACGCAAAACATATCTTTTTTCCCAGAATCATCAAGGGTACTTGCAATTCCCTGTGTAATGGGATATAAACTAGCTTTTTGATTTTCTAGATCAAAAGGCATAGGTTCTAAATCTTTTAGAACTATTTTTTCATTTTCAAACCAATTTATCATTTCATCAAAAGTTAATATGTAGTCAATAGCTTCCTCTGTTTTAGCTTCTAGTTTTTTGGCAAGACATGGTCCTATAAAAACTGTTTTAATATTTTGACCATACTTCTCCTTTAACATCTTTGCATGGCATACCATAGGAGATACAACAGGAATCATTTCATCGACAAGGCTTGGATAATAGTGTTGAATAAGATAATTTACTGCTGTACAACTAGTAGTTATATAGTTTTTATTATCCTCTCTATTGTAGTATTCATTATAACTTTGTGATATTACCCCTGCCCCAACCGCTGTTTGTTCAACATATGAAAATCCTATTTTTTTTAAAGCTGATACAAATTGCTCTGGATACTTAAAATCAAATGCAGCTATAAAAGATGGTGCTACACTTGCAACTATAACATCTCCATTTTTAACATGTTTTTTTACTATAGAAATATCAGACTTTATTTGTTTTGCATTTTTAGGACATACTAAGAGACATCGCCCACACCCAATACATAAAGAATTTACAATTTCAGCTTGTCCATCTTTTAGCTTAATAGCCTTAACAGGACATTCTCTCACACATCTATAACAATTGCTACAGTCAGCTTTAGAAAAATTAATGATATCCATATCTATTCACCTCTTAATATATGTTCTTCAAATATTTCTTTTGCATTTTCAGGTGAGACAGATATTATAGATTTATCATCAATTTGTACAGAAACTCCCTTAGTGCATTCACCTAGACAAAAGGCTGCATTTAATTCTATTTTATTTTCCAATTGATGTTCTCTTATCTCAGACTGAAAAATCTCTATAACTTCATAAGATCCTTTTAGATGACAAGCGCTCCCAATGCATATCTTAATTGTTTTCATATATTACCCCCAAATTAATAAATTACATTTTAATATTATCACTTTGTTAAGTTTTTTTCAAATTTCAATCATAAAAAATAAGGGAGTTTTTATACTCCCCATTTATCTAACTTCTTCAACTTTAACATCAAAATAATGTCCATTTACTTTTATTTTAAATTCTCTTGTACTTATAATTTCTCTATTAATAAAGGATTTTTTTATCTCCTCTATTGTTCTTTCCATATTTTCTAATTCTTCATGCGCATGTTCTACCGTAATTTCCTTAAAACCTATTTTATCACCAGGCTTTGCCTGGGCAACTTTACATAAATCTATCCATATAATATTTCCTATTTTGGTATAACCTCCTGTCGTTTGTCTATCTGCCATCATTATAATAGGTTTACCATGTCCTGGAATTTGAATAGCTCCAAATGAAATTCCATCAGAAATAATATCTCCTCCACCTATATGTTCTATTGCTTCTCCATCAAGACGAAATCCCATTCTATCACATTCATTAGTAACTACATATTTATTCGAAAGAAAAGTTTCCATTCCTTTTGAGGTAAAGTAATCTTCTTGAGGTCCTAATACAACTCTTACATCAAAGTCTTTTATATATTCTGGAATAAACTTCTTGGGTATATATCTGTCTTTTAATTTAGATAATACTTCTTTAGTTTTCCCTATTTGTATAACATCTCCACCTTTTAATGGCCTTCCTTTATGTCCGCCTATGCTTGCTTTTACATAAGTAGATTTACTTCCCATAACAAGTGGTACATCTATTCCACCTGCAAATGCAATATAACTTCTACACCCTTTTTTCATTGCTTCAAAACTAAGTACATCTCCAAATTTTACATACATACTCCTCCACATTTCTACTGATTTTCCGTTTATACTTGGAGACAAGTCTCCTCCAGTAATGGCTATAACTGAATCCTCCTGAAATTCAATTTGAGGTCCTAACATAGTCACTTCAATTACTGCTTCGTTTTCATCATTTCCAACTAATATATTCCCAACGCGATGTGAAAAACTATCCATAACTCCAGATACAGGAACACCAAATTGTTGATATCCATATCTTCCAGCGTCTTGTATTAAAGTTAACATTCCATGATTTATAATTTTTATTTCCCCCATTTTACTTACCACCCCCTTCTCTCATGTATATATTATAATTATAAGTTCCATTATTTATTTTTCTTTCTATATCTACATATTCTTTTTCATCAATTTCAATAAACTTAATGTAATCCCCTGATTGTAGTAAAATAGGTGGATTTCTATTAGGGTCATATAATTTTAGTGGGGTTTTACCGATGAGCTGCCATCCTCCAGGACTATCTATTGGATATATACCCGTCTGATTTCCTGCAATCCCTACAGAACCTCCTGTAATTTTAGTTCTAGGAGTTTTTAATCTAGGAGTAGCTATTTTCTCATCCATTCCCCCTAAATATGGAAATCCAGGTGTAAATCCAATCATATATATTAAATAATCTCTTGACGTATGTATTTTTATTACTTCATCAATAGATAAGTTATTGTGATTTGATACATTTTCTATATCTGGTCCGTATTCTCCACCATACAATGTAGGTATTTCAATTACTCTAGGTGCTGGTATTTCTATATTACCTAGATTTTGTTCTATTTCTTTTAGTACATTTATTAAATCAATGTGTTTTATTTCTAAAGGATTGTAATGAACCATTAAAGATCTGTAAGTTGGAGTTATTTCGACTATCCCTTTAATTTCTCTTTGACCTATTGCAATCATCATAGACCTAACCTTGCCGTTCACTTCATCTGTGATTTTGTCTGAAAATTCTATAACTAAAGCTTTATCGCCAGAATTTAAATATTTTGTTTTTTTATACATTTTGAATCCCCCAAACCTTTTTATTAAAGAAAATGGATGAGTCAACATCCATTTTCTTTAATTTTATATTAATGTGCTAACATACTCATACTTTGTAGAGAAACTATACCTGCATATCCAGCTACTAATACTATAATCAATCCAAATATAAATAGCCATTTAGGATGCTTATATTCACCTACAATGTCCTTTCTTCTAGATGCCCATATAATTGTTCCAACTGTAACAGGTAAAATTAAACCGTTTAATGCTCCTGCTAATATTAATAGTTTTGCTGGCTTACCTATTAATGCCATAATTACTGTAGATATAAATATAAATCCTATTATAAAATACTTTTCATTCTTAGCTATAAATGGATGTAGTGTTTTTATAAATGATACAGATGTATAAGCTGACCCCACTACAGATGTAATTGCTGCTGCCCATAATACTATGCCAAAGAATTTATATCCTAGCATACCAGCCCCGTGTTGAAAAGCTGATGCAGCAGGATTTTGTGGATCTAATTGAATCCCCTTAGCGACAACGCCTAAAACTGCCAAGAATAAAAGTATTCTCATAGTAGATGCTATTATAATACCTGTAACAGATCCCCTTGTAATTTCTTTTATATTTTCTTCTCCAGTTATTCCAGCATCTATTAATCTATGTCCCCCAGCAAAAGTAATATATCCACCAACAGTTCCACCTAATAAAGTTATAGTTGGGAAAATTAATGATTTAATATTTTCTGGTGCTACTGTTCTATATAAAACTTCTCCTACAGGAGGTTTTGTAATAATTGCAACATATCCTACAATAACTATCATTAATACGCCTAATATCTTTACAAATTTATCTATTGCAGAACCTGCATCTTTAGATAAAAATATAAGTATTCCCATTATTCCACTAATAATAGCTGCTAATTTTACATCTATTCCAAATAAAACATTTAATCCTAGCGCTGATCCCCCTATGTTTCCTATATTAAAAGCTAATCCGCCTAAGCAAACTAAAATAGCAACAAAATACCCAAGACCTGGTATTACTTTATTCGCTATATCTTGACCTCTAAGTCCTGATACACCTATAATTCTCCAAACGTTCATCTGAGCTCCAATATCCAATATTATAGATAATAAAATTACAAATGCAAAGCTAGCTGCAAAGTCAGATGTAAATTGTGCTGTTTGTGTTAAAAATCCAGGGCCAATAGCTGATGTCGCCATAATAAATGCTGCACCTAAAATAGTCCCCAAATTTTTATTACTAGCTTTTACACCTTTTTTTACTTCCCCATTAGATTCTTTCATTTTTTATTCCCCCTATTTTATAAACTCTGAAAGCCTAGTTATTTCTATATTTTCTCTCTTAAGAGCTTCTCGAATTTTCTTCACAAATTCTACAGCTTGAGGGTTATCTCCATGTACACATATTGATTGAGCATCAATATTTATTTCTTGACCATTTATCGATCTTACTCTGCCATCTTTAACCATTCTTACAACTCTTGATATAGCTAAATCAGCATCATGTATTACTGACCCTTCTACGCTTCTAGATACTAATGTTCCATCTGGATTGTATGCTCTATCTGCAAAAACTTCACTAGCCACTCTTAGCCCCATCTCTTTTCCTGCTTTGATCATTTCACTATTAGCAAGACCTAATAAAATAATGTTTTTATCTACTTCATAAACAGCCTCTGCTATTGCCTTTGCCATTTTATAATCTTTTGCTGCCATATTATACATAGCTCCATGAGCCTTTACATGTTGTATCTTTTCTCCTTTTGATGATACAAAAGCCATTAATGCACCTAATTGATACTTAACATAGGTCTTAACTTCTTCTGGCGAAACTACAATATTTCTTCTACCAAATCCCATTAAATCTAAATAACCAGGATGCGCTCCAATTCCTACCCCTTGTTCACTTGCCATTTGTACTGTTTTTTCCATTACAATAGGATCTCCTGCATGCCACCCACAGGCTATATTAGCTGAAGATACAAACTTTATAACTTCTTCATCTAATCCAATCTTATAACTTCCGAAACTTTCACCTAAATCACTGTTTAAATCAACTTTATACATAATACCCACCCCCCTTGATTATTTAGAGCAAAAACAATGCCAAAATAATTTGTATTAATTTTACGCATTATTACTTCACCTATAATTTTAATTTTTTAAATTTTGTTTAAATTCTCACAATAAAAAGAGCGACTTCGCACAGTTTTGCGAAATCGCTCAATATAATTTTTGTATTTTATCTATTATCAGAATATTTTTCTATTTTTCTTTTTAATGCAAATCTACTTATTCCCAATAACTGTGATGCTTTAGAATGATTATTTTCTGATAAGTCTAGTGCAGCTTGTATATATTCATTCTCCATTTTTTGAGTCTCATATTCTAAAGAGAATTTCCTATCTAAAAATTTTTCTTTTAAATTGCATTTTAGTATATTATTATCCAAATTCTGTGTTCTTTTTTTAGAAATTTCTAGTGGTAGATGTTCTAAATCAATATATTCGTCACTATACAGTATAACTATTCTTTCTATAACATTTTTTAATTCTCTAACATTTCCTTTCCATGAATACATAAATAACTGTTCTTTTGCTCTTTCTGTTATTCCTTTAATGTTTGTTCCAAATTTTTTATTATACATATTTAAAAAATGATGTGATAATAACAAAATATCTTCTTTCCTTTCCCTCAAAGGCGGAACATGTATAGGTATTACATTCAAACGATAATATAAATCTTCTCTAAACTCCTTTTCTTCAATTGCTTTTTCTAAATTTTTATTTGTTGCTGCAATTATTCTTACATTTACAGATACATCTTCAAGGCCACCTATTCTCTTGAATTTTCGTTCCTCTAGAAATCGAAGTAACTTAGCTTGTATTTCTATTGGCAATTCTCCAATTTCATCCAGAAATAAAGTTCCACCGTGTGCTAATTCTACCAAGCCTTTTTTTCTAGCTCCTGCTCCTGTAAATGCACTTTTTTCAAATCCAAATAATTCACTCTCAACTAAATGATTAGGAATAGAGCTACAATTAATCTTTACCATAGGTTCATCTTTGCGTATACTTTTATTATGTATTTCAGCAGCTACTAATTCTTTTCCTGTTCCAGTTTCTCCCCTTATAAGAACAGTTACTTCATTGTTTTTTGAAAGAATATCTATTTTATTGTATACTTCTTGCATACTAGGATGTTCTCCAATTATAGATTCACTACTATAATTTATTTCTTTTTTTAGTAAATATATTTTGTTTTGCATTTTTAGATTTTTTAATGCTTTTTCAATAATTATCTGAATTTCATCTAAGTCAAGAGGCTTATTAATATAGTCAAAAGCTCCATTTTTAATTGCTGTTACAGCAGTTTTAATATCTCCATAAGCAGTCATTATAATAACTAATACGTCTTTATCTATTTCTTTGATTTTTTTAAGTACTTCCAAACCATTTTCCACACCTAATTTCAAATCCAGAAATACTATATTATGTTTATACTTTGTCAGTTTATAAATACCATCTTCACTATTAAAAGCAGTATTTACTTTATACCCTAAATCAGTTAATCCTTCTTTTAGAGACATACAAAGAAATTTTTCATCATCAATTATTAAAATACTTTTTTCCACATTCATCACCACCATGTATTGGAAATATTATTTTGAAACTCGTTCCTATACTTTCTTTACTTTTGACTTCTATTTCTCCATTATTTTCAGCAACTAATTTATGCACAACAGATAATCCTAGACCTGTACCTTGTGAGTTAGTAGTAAAAAAAGGATCAAATATTTTATCTATATATTCTGCTTTTATTCCACACCCATTATCAGAAAACTCAATTTCAACAAAATTACCTTTTTCACTTACACTATGCTTTAATTTAATATCTAATATTCCGTTGCTTCCAATTGCCTTTAGTCCATTTGTTATAATATTTAAAAATACTTGTTCAATTTGATCTTTATCAACATATATAAGTAACTCACTAAAATCTTCTTCAACACAAATCTTAATTCCATTTTTTAATGCAGATTTTTGGGTTAAATAAAGAGCTTTATTTAAAATTTCCATAGTATTTATTGTTTCATAGCTAGGTAATCTAGGCTTTGCAAAGTTTAATAAATCAGTAATAAGACTATTTAATCTGTCTATTTCATATAAAACCCCATCAAATAGATCTTCATTTGATTTTGAATAGGACGTATATAATCTCTTCTTCAAAACCTGAATACTCATTTTCATACCTGATAATGGATTACGGATTTCGTGTGCCATTCCAGCTGCTAATTGCCCCATAGAAGTTAGTCTATTAACCTTTTCTATATCTTTTTCAATCTGTTTTCTTTCTGTTATATTATTAAAACTGCATATAGCACCACCAATTTTATTTTTTGATGTTCTTAGTATTGATGTCACAACATCTAGATAATAATCATCATTATTATTTAGATCCATGAATTTATATGTATTATTTATATTCTCTTCCACAATTAATGTATTCTTTAGTTGTTTTAGAATTATTTCTTCTGCTTTTGTATTATCTTCTAAATTTATTAAATTGTATTTCAACATATCCTCTGCAGCCTGGTTTTTAGATACAATACTTTCCTCCCTATCTATAGTAATAATACCGGTAGAAATGTTTCTTAAAATATCTTCATTAAATTGTTTAACTTCTATTAATTTATATGTATTAAGTTGTAATTTTTCAATCATATTATTGAAAGAATCTGCTAAAATTCCAATTTCGTCACTACGCTTAATCATAATTTTGTCTTCTAAATTCCCATTTGCAATTTTATTACATATATTTGCTAAAATCTTAATTGGCTTTGAAATATTGTATGCAATTAGTATTGTTGCCTGCATAGAAAGAATCAAAAAAATAATAGCCACTAATAAAGTATATTTTTCAATATCTATTAATTCTTCAGAGAATATATTTTTATTTAAATTATATGTTATGGTCCATCCCCAAGGATCATAAATCTCATGAATTGAAACTATGTTTTTATCTTTTACTATCCCTTTATTAAAATGATTTATAACTTTCTTATTCCTATCAGCAATTATTAAGCCCGGTTGTTTTAAATTTTCATAATACTCGATAGTCATTTTTTTTGCTTCTTCTAATGAAATTTCCCCTTCTTTTACTTCTTTATTTTTATATTCTATAAAATAAAGAATTTCTCTTATATTTTCTTTTGCATTTAGTTTTTGTCTATCTAACAATAGCTTATATCCACTCCAATATGATATAATTCCTAAACTCATAATTGAAAGACTAATTAATACAATAAACGGAATCAAAATTTTATTCTCAATATCTATTTTCATTACAATCACCTTTTTATATATGTAAATTTACTAACACTATAAAACAAAACACTAGCAACAATAATGCCTGGCAAAATGGGATACGTTAAATTAGTACTTAATCCATATTTTAGAGTAAATATTATAATAGTTATAAGACCACCTATTATAGATGATATCGCCCCTTGTTTAGTAGCCTTTTCCCAAAATAATCCTCCATATAATGGCAATAGAAATGTTACTGAAAAAATTCCCCAAATATGATTGCCATAAATTAATAAACTTTCTGGGGGATTAATAGACAACAAAAGAGATATTGTTGCGAATATTATAATAATAATCCTATTTAGATTTAAAAATTTATCTTCATCCAAATTTGTCTTTGCAAAGTTATTAAATATATCATAACTAAAACCGCTTGCTAATATGAGCAGTTGGGAATTTGCTGTAGAAACGGCTGCTGCTATAATACCAATTAAAATAATTCCACTAAGAGAAGAGTATATAACTTTATTGATAATATAGGGAAATACTTCGTCAACAGAAGAGATGTCGTATATAGAAGGTTGCAGTACTCTTGAACCAACTCCTATAATTGCTATTCCAACGTATAGAGCTGATAAAATCAATACAGAAAAACATATCATTTTCACTGCACTTTTAGTGTCCTTTGCAGATATTATTCGCATTGCATACTGCGGATTTGCGGCTACTCCTAGACCCCATCCACAAAATCCATTTAATATCATTAGAGGAGAGTATGCTCCTTTAGAAAAGGTGTCTAACATTGCTCCTTTTTCAGTAAAGTTCGGAAATACGGGGAAAGGTTTTGTAGATATCTGTGCAGCTTTTTGATTTAAAACAGTAATTCCTCCTACATTTTTTAAAACCATAACTGTAGCTAACACTATTCCTAAAGCTATAAGAACGAAGTTTAGCTTATCTGTCTTTGTAACAGATAATAAACCTCCAAAGGTTGTGTATATAATAAATAAATATATTAAAACAATTGCCAGTGTATAATTAATATCTAGAAGTTCTGACATTACAACTCCAAATCCTCTTATTTGAATAATTATATAGAAGGTGTAGGTTAAAATAATTATACAACCTCCTATAACTTGAAGGGTATTGCTATTGTATCGAATTTTAAAATATTCTGGTACAGTTAATATATCATTCTTCTTTAGCCTATGTACTATAGTTAACAAAAAAGCAGCTCCCATAAACCAAGGTATAACTGAATATAAAATAGCTGCATAACCATATGCATATATACTACCCGATAGTCCTTGCATAGATGCAGCACTAAACCATGTAGCAGTAAAGGTGAGTATACTTGGAAATACCCCTAAGCTATTTCCAGCTACGAAAAAATCTTGCCTATTGTTTACTTTTTTAAATTCTCCTTTTCCATACCAAAGCAATATAACAGTATATAAGGTAAAATATAATAAATAAATAATTGATTTATTCATATTTAAATCCTTCTCCCCTTTTGTATAAAAATAACAATAAATATGTTCTTAATTATAACATACCTACTTGTTAAATTTTTCTTTTTCGTGTCTAAGATATTGACATATATCCTCATTTATTAACAAAATTAATCAGATAAACAAGTTTTATTATATCTATAGTTATGGTTTGGATTTGTATCTACGCAATATGATAATTTTCAAAAAATTCTATAATAAAAGGGAGCTTTTTAGGCTCCCTATATTTTAATCTCTAGATTTATGAACTTTAATTGCTTTACCTTTTATAGTTGAATTTTTAAGGTTGTTTATAACTAAATTTCCCTTATCTTGGTGTATATCTATATATGAACATCGTTCTTGTATATCTATTATTCCAATATCATCAGCACTAACACCTTCAATATTTGTAATTGCTCCAACTACATCTCCAGGTCTTATCTTTTTATTTTTTCCAGCATTTATATATATTTTCATAATATCTTTGTTTAATTTATCAGCCTTATTAACTTTTAACTTTGGCTTAGGATTAAAGCTTGATTTTTCGCTAATTATCTTTTTCATGTTTTTTAAATCATCATCAGATGGTATTTCTTTTTTTATTATTTCATACCCAAGGTATTCTTCAAGCCTTTCTAGGTATTTATATTCATTAGGAGATACAAGTGTTATTGCCTTACCAGTATTGCCTAGTCGTCCTGTTCTTCCTATTCTATGAACGTAATTTTCATTTTCCATAGGGATATCATAGTTAATAATATGTGTTATATTTTCTATATCGATTCCCCTAGCTGCTAAATTAGTGGCCACTAGAAAATTAAATTGTCCTCTTTTAAACTTTTCAATTGTATTTATTCTATCATTTTGAAACATGCCTCCATGAAGACCATCGCAAGGATATCCTTCATCTTTCATTTTATCTACTAACTCATCTACATTTTCCTTTGTCCCACAAAATAAAATGCAACTATCCGGTCTTTCAATATATATTATTTTATTTAAAGCATCAAATTTCTTCTTTTTTTCAACTTCATAATAAACTTGTTCTATTCTTTCTGATGCAAGGCTTTTAGGGGTGATCTCTACCTTTGTAGGATCAATCATGTATTTTTGAGATATTGATTCAATTTCTTCAGGCATAGTAGCTGAAAACAACATAGTTATTCTATTATTAGGTAATTCATCTATTATAGCTTCAACCTGCTCTATGAATCCCATGTTAAGCATTTCATCAGCTTCATCTATTATTAAATACTTTATATTTTCTACGTCCATTTTGCCTTTACTTATTAAATCTAGAGTTCTTCCAGGAGTTCCAACTATAACATGAACTCTTTGTTTTAACGCTATTATTTGTGCATTAATAGGTTGTTTTCCAAAAATAGCAGCACAACGTACTTTTTTAAATCTTCCAATGTTAGTTATTTCTTCACTTACCTGCATTGCTAATTCTCTAGTTGGTGTAAGTACTAATACTTGTGATTTTCTTTCTTCTAGATCTATCTTTTCGCAAATGGGAATTCCAAATGATCCAGTTTTTCCACTTCCTGTTTGTGATTTAACTATAATATCCCTACCTTCAAGAACCAATGGTATAACTTTTTCCTGAACTTCTGTTGGATTTTTGTAACCTAATTTATCTAGAGATTTTAATATTTCTTCACTTATTCCAATTCTTTCAAATTTTATTTTATCCATATAATACCTCATTTAATATAATTATTTAAGTTTTAATTTTGCAAAAGCTTCTGCAAATGCATTATTAAGTGGCTCATCGTCCTTCTTTTGTTTTTTAAGGTAATTTGCTACATCCTTTTTAGACGCCTTGTCACTTTCTTTTTTCTTTCTTTCATTAAAAGTAGAAAGTTTTTCTTTGTGTCCACAAACACATACAAAAACTTGTCCTTCACCTTCACCACGAAGTTCTAGTTTTTTATGGCAGTTAGGACATCTTGAGTTAGTTACTTTAGAAACACCCTTTTTATACCCACATTCTCTATCTTGACAAACAAGCATTTTACCTTTTTTACCGTTTACCTCAAGTAGGAATTTTCCACATTCAGGACATTTGCTTCTAGTCATGTTGTCATGTTTAAATTGTTCTTCACTGTTTTTTATTTCTTTTACAACTTCTTTTGCATAAGTCTTCATTTCATTTATAAAAGTATTTTTATTTAGATTTCCTTTAGAAATAAGACTTAGTTTTTGTTCCCACTCACCAGTTAATGTAGGTGATTTTAAATCTTTAGGGACTAAGTCGAGAAGCTGCTTACCTTTAGAAGTTATATATATATCCTTACCTTTTTTTTCTATTAAAAAGCTATTAAATAATTTTTCAATTATATCAGCTCTCGTTGCTACAGTTCCAAGGCCTCCAGTTTCTCCAATAGTTTTTACTAAATCTTTATTATTACTATTCATATACTTTACTGGATTTTCCATAGCTGAAAGTAAAGTTCCTTCATTAAATAAAGCTGGTGGTTTAGTTTCTCCCTTAGTTTGAGAAATACTTGAGATTTTCAGTATATCCCCTTTGTTTATATTAGGCAGTGTTTGATCTAGTATATCTTCTTCATCATCTTCAATGTTGTTATTATAAACTTCTTTCCATCCTTGAGATATTACTATTTTACCTTTTGCAATAAATATCTCATTTTCAATTTTAGCTTTTATTGTTGTCTGTTCATATTCAAATGGAGGATACAATACAGCTAGGAACCTTTTTACAACTAAATCGTATATCTTTCTCTCCTTATCACTTAATGAACTTAAAAATGGAATTTCTTCTGTTGGTATAATAGCATGATGATCTGAAACCTTACTGTCATCAACAAAGTTTTTATTTGCTTTTATTTGACTTCTTAAAATGACAATACCACATTTTGAATAAGGTCCAACAGAACAAGCTTTTACTCTATCTTTTAGTGTTTCTACTATATCGCTAGATATATACCTTGAATCTGTTCTTGGATAAGTTAAAACTTTGTGATTTTCATACAATCTTTGCATAATAGACAATGTTTCTTTTGCTGAATAACCAAATATTTTATTTGCATCTCTTTGAAGTTCTGTTAAATCGTATAATTGAGACGAATATTTCTTCTTATAAGATTTATTCACTTCTATAATTTCAGCATTTTTGTTTTTAGTTAACATAATTATGTTATTTGATTTTTCTTTATCAAAGGTCTTTGTATCTTTTGTTTTGTCATCTTGCCATATAAGTTTCAGATTATCTGAAATTGCTGTAATTCCATAATATGTTCTTGGCTTAAAATCTTTTATTTCTTCTTCTCTTTTTGCTATCATCGCAATAGTTGGAGTTTGAACTCTTCCACAAGAAAGTTGAGCATTGTATTTTGTAGTTAATGCACGTGTTGCATTAATCCCAACTATCCAGTCAGCTTCCGCACGAGCAAGTGCTGATTGATAAAGATTTTCATATTCCCTGCCATCTTTAAGATTCTTAAAACCCTCTTTAATAGCCTTATCTGTAACAGAACTTATCCATAGACGTTTAATTGGCTTTTTTACATGCACCTTTTCTATTATCCATCTTGCAACAAGTTCGCCTTCACGACCAGCGTCAGTTGCGATAACAATCTCGTCTACATCTTTTCTAGTCATTTGAGATTTAACAACACTAAATTGCTTACCACTTTGCTTTATAACAACAAGTTTTAGGCTTTGCGGTAGCATTGGTAAATCTTCAAGTCTCCATGACTTATATTTTTCATCATAGGCTTCTGGATCTGCTAATGTAACTAAATGACCTAAAGCCCATGTTACTATATACTTATCTCCTTCTAGATATCCATTACCTTTTTTATTACAATTTAAAACTCTAGCTAAATCCCTTCCTACTGAAGGTTTTTCTGCTAATACTAGTATTTTATTCATATAAACATCCTTTCAGAGTCAAATACTAAACTTGAGCAACGGACCTGCTTTTCAAGGTCGTTGGCGATATGAGCTTAGCGAATTTTTTATATTTTTTATACATATGAAATATATAATTATTTAATAATAAATTATATCATAGATTTTACAGAGGACTTACCTATTTTTAATAAATAAACTATCATCTTTTATTGTTGCATCATGACCGATATGATATAATAATAGTAGAATATTATACCAGGTACTAAAATAAGGAGATAAACTATATGAACTTAAAAGAATTGAAAATAGGAAACATCACTGTGCCTATACCTATAATTCAAGGAGGTATGGCAGTTAGAATATCAACTGCTCCACTTGCAGCTGCAGTCGCAAACGAAGGTGGAATAGGTGTAATTGCTGGAACTGGGATGAGTGTCGATGAACTTAGAAGTGAAATTAGAAAAGCAAGACAAATGACAAAGGGTATATTAGGGGTAAATATCTTATTTGCTGTTAAAGAATTCGCTGACCTTGTAAAAGCTGCAATTAAAGAAGATATAGATTTAGTTATATCAGGTGCAGGTTTTTCAAGAGATATGTTTGGATGGGGCAAAGAATCAAACACTCCTATAGTTCCTATTGTTTCTTCTGCTAAATTAGCAAAAATGGCTGAAAAACTTGGAGCAGCTGCTGTAATAGTAGAAGGTAAAGAAGCTGGTGGTCATCTAGGCACAGATAGACCTATGATGGACATACTTCCTGAAGTAGTTGAGGCAGTAAAAATACCTGTACTTGCTGCTGGTGGGATAATCGACGGTAAAGATATAGTAGAAGCTATAAAACTTGGAGCAAGTGGTGTTCAAATGGGTACAAGATTTGCTGCAAGTGTAGAATCTAATGCTTCACAACAAATGAAAGATCTTTACATAAAATCAACTAAAGAAGATGTTGTTCTTATTAAAAGCCCTGTAGGTCTTCCAGGTCAAGGTTTAAGAAATCCTTTTTACAACCTTGTTGAAGAAGGTTCAGCTAAAATTAATAGTTGTAAAGATTGCCTAAAACGTTGTTCTCATAGTTTTTGTATTATGGACGCTCTTGTAAACGCATGTTCATCTGGAGAATATGATGAAGCTTTAATATTTGCAGGAGAACACGTTCATAGAATAAAAGAAATACTACCAGTAAAAGATATTTTTAAGAATCTTTTAAATGAAGTATCAGAAGCTTAATATATTATTTATATTTAAATCAAAAAAGCTAAGGATAAAAGTCCTTAGCTTTTTTGATTTAAAAAATATATGTATACATATATACTACTTTGTAATACAATATAGTAAAGGTACTTTGTATTACAAAGTACTATTTTCAGCACTAACTACTATGCGAAACAAAGTAGGTGATAAAATGAAAGATAAATCTCAATTATTAAAAGGTACATTAGAAGGATGTATATTAAAAATTATAAATGATGGAGAAACTTACGGATATGAAATTGTAGAAAATCTGAGAGATTACGGATTTAAGGATTGCAATGAAGGCACTGTGTATCCTTTGCTTATAAGATTAGAAAAAAACGGATTACTTAAATATATAAAAAAAGATTCTCCACTAGGGCCAAAAAGAAAGTACTATAGCTTAACTACAATAGGTAAAGAAGAACTTGTAAATTTTTATTTAGCATGGAATGATTTAAAAAAATCAATTGATATTATTTTTAATGATTTTGGAGGAATTTAAATGGAAAACCTGAAAAGTAAGATTAAATTTCATAATGAATTAAGCAAAAAACTATCCGTTGAAAACGGTGTAATCTATACAAATGTAGTTTTATATCTTAGAATGAGCAAATTAAGTGATGTAGATGCAGAAGATGCCATAGGAGATATACTAGAAATGCTAATCGATGCTCAAGAAAGAGGTCAAGATGCCAATGATATCTTTGGAAATGATATAAAAATATTTTGTGATAATATAATTAATTCCTACGGTTCAATAAATAAAACTGCAAAAATTAGAGAGCTTTTCCAAATTATATTTATGTGCATTGTAATAACTACAGTATATAATTATATATTTGATGAGCTACCAAAAATAATCAAAGGTAATCAATCGTGGTTAACTTTTAACTACTCTCTTTCAATGCTTATTAACTCTATCGCTATAACTGTTGTTGCATATTTTCTTGTAATTTATATCGGAAAAACTGCTTTTAAAAAAGGACCTAACGGAAAAAGCGGGAAATTTGTTGAGTTCCTAAAATATTTTGTATTTTCTATGATTCTATTTGGAGCATTAGTTCTATCTAATTTATATTTTAAAGATGTAATACTTTTTACGACAAGCATATATATAGTAATTCCAACACTTATATTAATATATATTATTCAATATTTTATGGTTCCAAAAACAAATTAAAACTAAGCTAAGAGTGTTTTCTCTTAGCTTAGTTTATTAATTTTTCCAACTTACTATATACTCAGTATCTATATTACATTCGATGTTTTTAGGTTTATTTACTACCCAAGCTCCATGTATCCCCAATTCATTTAATGTCATTTCAAAGTGACACATAGCTATTCCTATATCTATCTTTTGTATATCAAGTCCCAGAGCCTTTCCATATCCTTTATCATGTCTAAGATAAAAGTGGAATATATCATTATCTTTTACTATTCTCCATGGTTGCTTATTAGATGCAGAAGGTCCTATTCTTACCATTTCTAAGGCTGTTGAATATTTCCCAGCTTCTTGTTCTATTAATTCAGTATCAAAGTTTTTATTAAAGAATATGTCTCTCCATTCTTTTCTATTATTAGATCCTGCCATTGTTCTCATTACCCTATCAAGCATTCTCTTTTTATTTTCTATATATCCTATAGGAGTAACAGCTGGCATAAGTTCATTATCTTTTAAATCTGCAATTTTTTCAAAACCACTTCTTGTAAATGTTCCTCCTAGCCAACAAGTTCCAATATCTAGAGATGTCGCATAGAGAATTAATTTTTCAAATGTATATCCTAATTGCTCTATATTATATTCTCCATTTTCGACTATTCCTGCTATATATGCCTTTGATCCTTTTATTACACCATATGTGCCTATTTTACCACCAGTTTTTTCGATTGTATCAGTACCATCTATTATTTCAAAACGAAATTTAGTTTTAAATGGACCTTTAATATCTTTAGCATAATTTATTAACTTTAGCTTCATTTCATCACTTAATTTATCTTCTTTATAAGTTCTAATTGAAGTACGATTTTTGATTACATCAGTAATTGGCTTATTAAAATGCTGGTTATTTTTTTTCATTTTACGCTCCTATTCCCAATCTTATTTATATATCCAATTTGTGCCTTCTCTAGAGTCTATTAATTCTATATTATGATTTAATAAAATATCTCTAATTTCATCTGCTTTTGCCCAGTTTTTTTCTTTTCTTGCATTGTTTCTCTCTTGTATAAGGTTTTCTATAAATTCTATGTCTACATCATTATTTTCATTCTTTTCTTGTATTAACAAATCTAATGAAAACACCTTATCAAAATCTTCTATAAGATAAATTTTTTCATTATTATTTAAATCATCATCTTTAATAACTTCTGATAACACAGTAAGTGCATTTGGTAAGTTTAAATCATCGCTTATTTGATATTTAAACTTATTTTGATATTCTTTTATCTTACCTAACTCTATATTATCATTATTTTTATTTTCAAGGATATGTTTTACTTTATTTTTTAATTTTTTTAATGAATTTTGTGCTTCACTCAAGCTTTCAAAACTGAACATTAACTGTTTTCTATATCTAGATTGCATACAGAAATATCTATAATCTAGTGGACTATATCCTTCTTCTATAATTCTAGATAAAGTTAGAAAGTCTCCACTGGATTTTGACATCTTTCCGTTGTCTAATACTAAAAATTCTCCATGCATCCAATAATTTACCCATTTATGACCAAGAGCACATTCTGATTGGGCAATTTCATTTGTATGGTGGACTGGAATATGATCTACTCCTCCGCAGTGTATATCTATTCTTTCTCCTAAATATTTCATTGACATTGCTGAGCATTCTATATGCCAACCTGGAAATCCTACTCCCCATGGTGAGGGCCACTGCATTATTTGATTTGTAAACTTTGAATTTGTAAACCACAATACAAAATCTAATGGATTTTTCTTATATGGGTCTACTTCTATTCTACTACCTGCCTGAAGTTCTTCCATAGTAAGATTTGCTAATTTATTATAATCATCATACTTATCAATAGAAAAATAAACGTTACCATTAGCTATATAAGTATATCCCTTTTCTTCCAATATTTTAATAAGTTTTATCATATCTTCAATATGTTCTGTCGCTCTTGAAACCACATTTGGTCTTTTTATGTTAAGTTTATTACAATCATAAAGAAAAGCTTCTTCATAAAATCTTGCAATTTCCCAGACTGTTTTCTTTTCTCTGCTAGCCCCTAAAGCCATTTTATCTTCACCTTCGTCTGAATCAGACTCTAAATGACCTACATCCGTTATATTCATTACATGATCTACATTATACCCTATATAATTCAAAGATTTTTTTAGTATATCTTCAAATATATATGTTCTTAAGTTTCCTATATGGGCAAAATGGTATACTGTAGGACCACATGTGTATATCTTAACCTTTCCTTCTTCTATTGGTATTAATTCTTCCTTTTTTCTATTTAAGCTATTGTAGATATAAAATTTCATTTAAATCACTCCTTTTTTAAATTCAAAAAAACTGCAGGATACCTATAGTTTCTCTAAATAGAAAAACTACAAATAATAACCTGCAGTTTGATAATTTATATCCTTATTTTATATAACAAAATTATATTTATTATTTAGATTATTTAAAAAGACGCAGGCATGTTGTTATTTAATTTTTTATTTATAAAATTATTTAAACAACAGCAACAACAACGCATCATCTTTAATAACCTCCCAAATTATAGTTTTATTTATTATATAATATATATAGTATAATTGATACCTATTATTTACAAAATTTAACTATATAGTAAATATATATATTATATTCCCTACTATTTATGTTACAAATCAAAATTTTCAGATATAATAATAGTAAGTACTGAATCTAGATAAGGTGGTGTGATATGAAAAAATTTATTTATATTATTGTTTTAGTATTTTCCTTTGTGTTAATGTCTGGCTGTAATAATTCAATAATAAATAACAATAACGATAACCCTCCTAAAGAACAGGAAAATACACAAGATCCTACATCAAATGATGACGAAGATAAGGATGAGGTAAGTTATAAAATTAAAGACTACTACCCATTTAAACCAAACACAAAGTATATTTATGAAGGAAATGGTATGGAATATGCATCATATATAACTTTCGTAGATTATTTAAAAGATAACCGTATGCAACTAAGGGTAGATAATGGAGGTTCTCAGATATTAAAGGTTATTGAAAATAAAAATGGTCAACTTCAAGTTATACAATCTAAGGGCGAAGTATATTATAGAGAAAATTTAACTTCAAAAGAAGGTACTTTGAATGAAGTTTTGTTAAAAGAACCTCTTGTAAAAGGTACTTCATGGACATTACCTGATGGTAAAAAAAGATATATATCTAATAATAATATCGAAGTAACTACTCCTTTGGGAACTTATAAAACCATTGAAATAACAACTGAAGGTAAAGACTATAAGAATATTGATTATTATGCCCTTAACATAGGTCTAGTTAAAACTGTATATTCTTCAAATGATTCTACAGTAACTTCTTCACTAAGTAAAATTGAAGAAAATTTACCTTTTGTTCAAAATATTAAGTTCTACTATCCTAATATAGCTGAAGATAAAATGTATTTTGCATATAAAAACATATCATTTAATACAAACGATATTACTAAGTCGAAGTTTGAAAAAACATTCAAAGAGTCGCTAGGAAATAACATAGAGAGTTTATTAGGACCAAATGTAAAAATAAATAGTCTTTATTTGAATAAAGACAATGTTGTATATGTAGATTTTTTAAAAGAATTCACAACTCAGATGAATGCAGGTTCTGGATATGAGCTTATGATTCTTCAATGTATAACTAATACCCTTGGAGAATACTATGGAGTAAATAAGGTTTATATAACAATAGAAAATAAACCTTATAGTTCAGGCCATATTTTAATGAAAAAAGGAGAACCATTTATAGTAAATACAGAAAACTCCATCCAATATAAATAAAATTTCTGCTACGATCATATCGCCAACGACCTTGAGAAGATGGGCCGTTGCTCAAGTTTAGCAGGTGAAAATTAAAAAACTGTACATCACTAACATGGATGTACAGTTTTTCTTATATTAAATTTAAACGGGGAATCTAAATTTGAAAACTATGTCAATTAGTTTGTTATATTTCTGCTACAACTTCTATTTCTACTAATGCATCTTTTGGAAGTGCAGCTACTTGGAAACAGCTTCTTGCTGGTGGTTCTGATGTAAAGAATGTAGCATAAACTTCATTCATCGCAACAAAATCTGCTAAATCTTTTAAGAATACAGTAGTTTTTACTACTTTATCCATACTTGTTCCTGCTTCTTCTAATATTGCCTTACAGTTTTCAAGGCTGTATTTAGTGGCTTCTTTTATTTCAGTAGCCATTTCTCCTGTCCCAGCATTTATTGGAAGTTGACCTGAAGTATAAACAAGATTTCCAGTTCTTATTCCTTGTGAGTATGGTCCTATAGCTCCTGGTGCTTTTTCTGTATTTATAACTGTTTTTGCCATTTTATTTCCTCCTAAGCTTTTGATAATTCTTTTTTTGGTTTTCTATAGTAAGTCTTTTCAAGTGGAAGTTTAGTTCTAAACTCTCCATCAAGCTTATAATAAGCTCCTTGTACCGCTGGTGCTGTTGGTATTGTGGTTATTTCTCCTACACCTTTAGCTCCAAATGCTAATCCGTCTTTGCTATTTTTTTCTACCAGTATAGATTCAATTGGTGGTGCATCAGTAGATCTAAACAATCCTATTGTTCCGTATTTAGCTTTTGGAACACTGTTTATTAATGGATAATCTTCAGTTAAACCATAACCAAGACCCATTACAACTCCACCTTCTATTTGACCTTCTACATTTACAGGGTTTATAGCTTTTCCTACATCATGTGCTGCTATAACCTTTGTAACCTTACCTTCTTCATCTAATATTACAACTTGAGTTGCAAATCCATAAGAAACATGGCTTATTGGATTTTCTTTATCAGTCCCTATTTTATCAGTTACACATGTATATTCTCCATAGAATGATTCGCCTTCTAAGTCAACTAGTGTTTTGCCTTCATCTAAAGCTTTTTTAAGTTTTATTGCAGCTACTCTTGTTGCTTCACCTGTAAATGTTGTTTGTCTAGAAGCTGTTGTATTTCCAGAATTCGGTGTTGTGGCAGTATCCGGGAAATCATGAACAACTTTATCAAGAGATAATCCTGTAGCTTCACAAACTTTTTGTACCATAACAGTTCCTAAACCTTGACCTATACATGAAGCACTTGTTCTTACGTGAACTATTCCATCTACTATATCTAAATTACATCTTCCAGTATCAGGAACTCCAACACCTAATCCAGCATTTTTCATAGCACATGCTATACCTGCAAATTCAGCGTTTTCATATTGTTCTTTAACAGCTTCTAAAGTTTCAACTAGCCCTGTACTTTCATCAGCTATCTGCCCATTAGGCAGAACTTCACCTGGTCTTATAGCATTTCTGTATCTTATTTCCCATGGAGATATACCTACCTTTTCAGCAAGTAAGTTTATATTAGATTCAGTTGCAAAACAGCTTTGTGCAACTCCAAATCCTCTAAAAGCTCCTCCTGGAGGGTTGTTTGTATAAACAGCCATACCTTTTATATCTATAACTTGGTAATTATATGGTCCTGCAGCATGTGTACAAGCTCTTTGAAGAACTGGTCCGCCAAGTGATGCATAAGCACCTGTATCAGATATTAAAACAGCCTTCATAGCTGTTAATTTTCCGTTTTCATCACATGCAGTAGTAAATTCCATTTCCATTGCATGCCTTTTTGGGTGTACCATTATACTTTCTTTTCTAGTTAATTGAACTTTAACTGGCTTCTTAGTAAGAAATGCAATAAGTGCAGCGTGATGTTGAACGCTCATATCTTCCTTACCACCAAATCCTCCACCAACGTACTTATTAGTAACTCTAACCTTTTCATGAGGAAGACCTAACATATCAGCACATTCATGTTGAGTTGCATAAACACCTTGGTCAGTTGTAAATAATCTTACACCATCTCCATCAGGCATACCTATTGCAGCTTCTGGCTCTAAGAAAGCATGTTCTGTAAATGGAACAGAGTATTTATTAGTTACAACATACTTAGAGTTTTTGATTACTTCATCAGCATTTCCTCTAACCAAGTTTTGCTCAAATAATATATTTCCTCCTTCATGAATATGAGGAGCATCTTCTTTCATAGCCATTTGTGGAGAAGTTAATGGCTCTAACTCTTCGTATTCTATTTGTACTAAATTCTTTGCTTCTTCTAGAGCTTCTTTAGTTTTTGCAGCTACTAAAACTATAGCATCTCCTACATAACGAGTTATTTCACCTTTAGCTATAAGTACTGGCCAGTCTTTCTTTAAATGACCTATTTTTTTATCTCCAGGAACATCATCAGCTGTAAATACTCCAACTACGCCTGGATGGTTTTTAGCATTTTCTATGTTTATATCTAAAACTCTTGCTCTTGGGTACTTTGTTCTAACAGCAGAACCATATATCATTCCTTCTATACGTATATCATCAACGTACTCAGCAGTTCCAACAACCTTTTGTACTGCATCTACTCTATGAGTATTTTCTCCAACTAAGCCTTTGCAAGCAACCTTAGGAATGTCAGTGTTTTCTCTAAGTAATTTAGCAGCTAAAGCTATAGCATCAACTATTTTCACATAACCTGTGCATCTACAAATATTACCTTTTATAGCTTTTCTTATATCTTCTTCACTTGGTTCTAAGTTTTTATCTAGTAATGATTTTGCACTTATTACCATTCCTGGTATACAAAATCCACATTGTACTGCCCCTGCAGTTGTAAATGAATATGCATACACATCTAATTCTCTTTCAGAAAGTCCATCTACTGTTATTATTTCTTTTCCAACTAGTTTAGATGTCTTAAGAACACAAGCCTTCATATTTTTTCCATCAACCAAAACTGTACAAGTACCACAGGCACCTTCTGCACATCCGTTTTTAACTGATGTAAGACCTTCATCTTCTCTTAAAAAATGAAGTAAATTCTTGTCTTCACTTGCTGTAACTTCTTTTCCATTTAAAATAAACTTATACATTTTCGCTCCACCTCACATCAAATGGTTTTCTTTTTATATACGTACCTATTTTATGATTATTAACAAGCTTTCCTTGACTTGCCATTAATTGTCCTCTTAAGAAAACCCTTTCTAAAGAACACTCTGACTTAAGCCCTTCATAAGGAGTATAGTCTACATTTTGATTTTGGTTATTTTTTGATATAGTCCATTTTTTATTTGGATTTAAAACTATTACATCTGCATCGCTTCCTATTTGAAGTTCACCTTTTTTAGGGTAAAGTCCAAAGATTTTTGCTGCATTGGTTGATGTAAGTCTTACCATATCACTCAAAGTTATTTTGTTTTTAGCTACACCTTCTGAATACAAAACTACCATTCTATGCTCTACACCTGGTGCGCCATTTGGTATTTTAGTAAAGTCTTCCTTGCCAATGTCTTTTTGACCAACAAAATTAAATGGACAGTGGTCAGTACCTATAGTATGAATATCTTCATTTCTAAGAGCTTCCCAAAGTGCTTCTCCATCTTCCTTTTCTCTTAAAGGTGGAGACATAACGTATTTAGCTCCTTCAAAGCTATTGTCGTTTTCATCCCTATATAAATCTTTAAATAAAGTTAAGTACTGTGGGCAAGTTTCAATTACTATTTTTGCTCCGTCCTTCTTTTTATCTAATGCCATTTCAAGTCCAGCTTTAGAACTCAAATGAACTATATATGCAGGTGCATCTGCCATTTTTGCAATAGTTAAAAGTCTTTCAATTGCTTCCTCTTCTATTACTGGTGGCTTAGTTAATGCATGATATACAGGCTTTAAGTTGTTATTTTTCTTAGCTTCTTCTATTAATGCATTAGCAAGATCCCCATTTTCACAGTGGAACCCAATTAATCCGTTAATTTCTTTTGACTTTTTTAATGCTTGAAAAACCGCACCATCATCAACTTGTAAATGTTTATACGCCATGTACATTTTGAAAGAAGTTATTCCTTCTTGTACCATATATTCCATTTCTTTTTCAATATCTTCATTCCATTCGCTCATAGCCATATGGAATCCATAATCACAATGGCAATTATTATCCGTTTTCTTTTTGTATATATCTAATGTTTTTCTTAAAGAATCTCCTCTAACATGATTTGCAAAATCCAATATCGTAGTTGTTCCCCCTACGATGGCTCCCTTAGTTCCTGTTTCAAAGTCATCTGCTGTTTTCGTACGTCCTTCTCCAAGATCAAAGTGTGTATGAGTATCTATACCACCAGGAAGGAGATAACATCCGTCAACAGATATTATCTCATCACCAGGTTTTTCAATATATATACCAATATCTTGAATCTTTTCGTCTTCAATTCTTAGGTCTGCACAATACGTTTTTTCAGAGGTAACTATGACTCCGCCTTTTAATACTTTGCCCATAGATTATTCCTCCTTATGGATATTAAAGAACTTCTGGTTTTGTTTAATATATAATTAACGACCTAGTATCTCTTTATGTTCTTTTTTCTCAACAATTTCTTTCTTTGCTCCAAGTACATTGAAGAATAAGTTTAATAATATAGCAGCTAATGCTCCTGTAGTTATACCACTATGGAATATTGTGTTAACCCATTGTGGGAAATTGTGATAAAAATCAGGAACTGCTGTAGGTATCATAGAAAGCCCTATACTTATTGCTATTATCATACCGTTTTTAGTTCCAGCAAATTTCACCTTTGTTAATGCACTTATTCCACCAGATACAACCATACCAAACATTGCAAATCCAGCTCCACCTAATACCGGGTATGGAACCGATGCTACTAATGCACCTAGTTTAGGAACTAACCCTAATACAATTAATATACATCCAGATGTTGCAACTACAAATCTACTTTTTACTCCTGTTAAATTTACTAATCCAACGTTTTGAGCAAATGCTGTATGTGGGAAAGTATTAAAAACTGATGCTAACATAGTTGCCAATCCATCGGCTCTTAATCCTCTAACTAATTGCTCTTCACTAATTTCTTTTTCTACCATTTCATGCATAGCTATTATGTTTCCAGTTGCTTCTGTCATTATAACTAACATAACAAGAACTATAGAAATTATAGCTGTTGGATTAAAATTCCAAAATCCAAATTCAAATGGTGTATTTATATTTATCCACCCAGAAGCTGTAACTCTAGTGTAATCTGCCATACCAAGTGCTGTTGCAGCAACAGTACCAATAATTATACCGAATAATATCGCCATACTAGACCATTTTCCTTTTAGGAATCTATTTAAAACTAATATAGTAACTAATGTAAATAAAGCCATCATTATATTTTGTACACTTAAATAAGTTGGAGATGCTGGATTATTACCAGTCGACCATCTAACTGCTACTGGTAGTAGTGATAATCCTATTACTGTAACTACTGTTCCAGTAACAACATGTGGGAAAAATCTAATTAATTTACCCCATACTGGTGCCATTAAGAAACAAAACAATCCTGCAATAAACACTGATGCAAATATTGTGGTCATTGCTGTGAAAGGGTCACCTTTGTAAGTGTTTGCTATTGCAACCATTGCACTTACTGTTGCGAAACTTGTACCTTCTACCATTGGAATCTTAGCCCCTATGTGCTTTCCAAGTCCTAATGATTGAACAAGTGTTGCTATACCTGCTATGAACAAATCGGCATTTATAAGAAATATAATTTGTTCTTGTGTTAATCCTGCTGCATTTCCTACTATTATTGGTACAGCTACAGCTCCTGCAACCATTGCCATTACGTGTTGAAAAGCAAATAATAAATTTTGACCCATAGGTAATTTTTCGTCAACTGGGGCCACTTTCAAGTTTTTGTCCTCTTTCATTTCACTACACTCCCCTTAAGTTAGATTCTGTCCCATAGTTTTTGGGAAATTTCTCTAGACTGTCTGAATATTTCAGCCTCGTCTACATTTAGAAGTTGTCTGTCTCTCATTAATACTTTTCCATTAATAATAGTTGTATTTACTGCTGTTCCATTCATTCCAAACATAACGTGGCTATTTATGTTGTTTTCATTCATAGGTGTTAGCGGATTGTAATCTACTATTATTACGTCTCCAACAGCACCTTCTTTTATTACTCCAGCCTCTACATTGAAATGTCTGTTCATGATTTCTCTATTATTGTCAAATAGCATTGTAGGAATTTCTCCCCATGCTACTGATGGATCACATAAATTGTGTTTGTGTATTATGTTTCCTACTTTATATGACTCTATCATATCTGATGTATAACCATCAGTACCTAGACCTAAAAGTATACCTTTATCAAACATTGATAAAATAGGAGAGCATCCTACTGCATTACCCATATTTGACTCTGGATTGTGTACAACCATTGTATTTGTAGCTTTTAATATATCCATTTCTCTTGAATTGACATGAATACAGTGAACAGCTATAGTTTTATCACCTAATATATCAAAACCATGTAATCTTTCGACTACTCTTTTTCCATAATTTTGTAATGAATCATAAAGATCATCTATTCCCTCTGCTGTATGAACATGATAACCTGAATCAAGTCCACTCATTTCTTCTCTACATTTATTTAATGTAGCATCAGATAATGTAAATGATGCATGAAGTCCAAACAACCCTTTTTGCATATCATCATTTCTTTTTGACGCATGCTTTATAAACTCAACATTTTCTCTTATTCCTTCTTCTATTGTATTTCCACCATCTCTATCAGAAACTTCATAACAAAGCGATGTTCTTATTCCAAGTTCATCTGCAACTTCACCTATTGTGAATAAAGAATCTCTTATTGCAAATGGGCTTGCATGATGGTCATAAACTGTTGTTACCCCATTTTTTATACAATCTATATAAGTTGTATATGCACTATATTTTGTGTCTTCAAGAGTAAGCTTCTTGTCTAGCCTCCACCAAAGATTTTCTAGTATTTGACCAAAGTTTTTCGAAGTAGGGCCATCTAATGCCATACCCCTTGCAAATGCACTATATATATGCATATGAGTATTTATTAGACCTGGCATTATTACCTTACCTTTAGCATCTATGAACTCAGATCCTTCGTACTTATCTTTAATGTCTTGAGTATTTCCAAAATTAACTATTTTTCCATTTTCAATAGCTACTGCTCCATTTTCTAAATACGGAGCTGATTGGTTTCTAGTTACAAGTCTTCCATTTCCTACTATTAACATTTTAGAACCCCCTAAGATCTTCTGATGACCTTACCTGCCTTTATTTTGTTGAATTTTCCATCGTCTATAACTACATTACCGTTTACTATAACGTAGTCTATTCCTTCAGGGTACTGAGTTGGATCTACGAAAGTTCCCTTATCGGTTATTTTTTCTGCATCAAATATAACTATATCTGCATACTTTCCTACTTCTAATGTTCCTCTATTTGGAATTGAGAAAGCATCTGCTGCTTTTTTGGTCATTTTGTATATTGCTTCTTCTAATGACATAACCTTTTCTTCTCTAACAAATTTTCCAAGTACCCTTGGGAACGAACCATAAGCTCTTGGATGTGGTTTCCCTGGTGCTAAAAGTCCATCAGTACAAACATTTTGTTCTGGTAACTTCATAAACTTTATAATATGTTCATCAAGGCCATAAATATCGTACATACCTACTGCATTTTCTTCCTCGAATAACAGGTCAAATGTAGCATTGTATGGATCTTTTCCTCTCATTTGTCCTAATTCTATTAGATTTTTTCCTACAGCATCTTGATTTTTTTCTGTTTTAACAGACGTTACAAATATACCATCAAAGCCAGCAAAGTCTACAAAGTTATCCCAGCCATGGATACCGTTTTCCATATCATGTATCATTCTTTTTCTATCATCTTCATTGTTAAGTCTTTGTAATAAATTATCAGTTCCACCATCATGTACCCAAGGAGGTAGTATTACTCCTAACATTGTACTTCCAGCAGCGTATGGATATTGATCAAAAGATACAGTTATTCCTTCTGCTTTTACCTTGTCTAGTAATTTTATTACATCATCAATGTACTTCCAATTTTGCTTTCCACAAACTTTAAAGTGAGAAAAATGTACTTTAACCCCTGATTGTCTACCTATTTCTATAACTTCTTCCATAGAATCAAGTATTGTATCAGCCTCGCTTCTTTGGTGAACTACAAATACCCCATCATATTCAGCAACAACCTTACACATTTCTACTATTTCTTTTGTTTGTGAATAAGCACAAGGCATGTAGATTAATCCTGTTGATAAACCAAAAGCTCCTGCTTCCATTTCTCTTCTAGTTATATCACACATTTTTTTAATATCTTCATCAGTTGGTTGTCTATTATTAAGACCTAAAACTTCCATTCTTATATTTCCGTGTGGAACAAGGTAAGTTTCGTTTAGTCCAACTCCATTTTCTTCCATAATTTTAAGATAGTTATCAGTAGTCTCATATGTCCAATCTATATCATCAGAATCTCCATCAAGACCCGCAAGGTTTTTTCTCCATGGACTTATGTATTCTACTGGAAGTGGTGCCATAGATATTCCATCTTGCCCTAGTACTTCAGTTGTTATTCCTTGTCTAACTTTTATCTCATTATAAGGATTAATTAATATTTCTAAGTCAGAATGTGAGTGAGTATCTATAAAACCAGGGGAAACAACTTTCCCCTTAGCATTTATTACTTTATCAAAAGTATCATTTTCATCACATTTACCAACAAAGGCTATTTTATTATTTTCTATTACTAAATCCCCATTAAAAGATTTTTTTAAGGTTCCGTCTATTATTTGACCATCCTTAATCAGTATTTTCATAATATCACCTTCTTGTTGTAAATAGATTTTAATCCTACTTGCTGTAAACAGATTTTAGTATTCCGTAGTATCCTTTTGCTCCAATGAATAATTGTTCTTGTTCTATATACTCATCTATTGTATGAGCAAGGTTTTCCTTAGATGGTCCAAATCCTATAGTTCTTATTCCTTTTTCTCCAGCATAGTGGCTACCATTAGTACAGAATGAGTATTGAGTTACTTCTGGATTTATACCTGCTTCGTTTAGTCCTCTATAAGCTGCTTGGACGAACTCATCTTCCATATCGTATAACCAACCTGGGAAGAATCTTTCACCTTCTATTGTTTCTCCAGTGTAGCAAGTTTCTTTACCTATTGCATAAGATACTTTAACTTGTAATTCACTGTCTTCTTTTCTAAGTTCTTCTAAAAGAGTTTCTATTGGAGCAATTACTCCTTCTCTTGTTTCTCCAGTTAAAAGTCTTCTATCAAAAGTAGCTTTACAATAATCTGGCACTACTGAAGCTCCTGGGTATGGAGATGATTTTATATCTGTTAATACAAGTATTCCTTTTCCTAAAACAGGATGTTCTGGAGCTTCTATTCCTTGTATTCTTTCTATTACTTTAGCCATTTTGTAAACAGCGTTTACACCTTTTTCTGGGTTAGCTGAGTGAGCTGGCTTACCAAAAGTTTCAACTACTATTTCAGCTCTACCTCTTTGACCTATTTTAAGGTTAAGTTCTGAAGATTCACCTATTACAACGTAATCTGGGTTTACCCTTTCACTTATAGCTCTTGCAGCTATACCTTCGAATATTTCTTCATGAACAACACCAGCAACATATATGTCACCTTCAAAATCTTTATTAATATCTTCAGCGAAGAAAGCAGCACCAGCTATCATTGCACTTGTTTGCCCTTTCATGTCTGAAGCTCCTCTTCCGTATATTTTTCCATCGTGTATCTCTCCACCAAATGGTGCATAAGTCCACTTTGAATCATCTGGAACAGGTACTGTATCTATATGTCCATCAAATAATATTTTCTTTCCTGGTTTGCTTCCTTTTATATGGCCTATAACATTACCATAGTCATCTATATATACATCATCATATCCAAGTTCTAACATTCCTTTTTTTATTGCAGATACAACCTTTTCTTCTTCTCCCGAAACACTTGGATTTCTTAAAAGTTCTTGACATAGTTTAGTTAATTTATCTTGTCTTACCTCATCTAATACTTCTACTTGGTTTATCGCTTCGCTACACATTTTCTATTCCTCCTAAATTATTTTATATTATATACTTGGGTATTCTCCATCCCATACTATGCTCTTATATTTGTCTGGATCTGTATCTCCTTCTGTGCTAAATAAAAGAACTTTTGAATTTTCATTAAGTTCTAAAGCTTCTTTTAAGTCTTTGTACTCAGGGTTAGTCATTATTTCAAATAATAAACCTGCTGGAACTGCTCCTGATTCTCCTGATACTACATGAGAATCCCCTTTAATTGGGTTTCCTAATACTCTCATACCTTTTGCAGCAACCCAATCTGGGCAAGATACAAATGCAGTTGAATGGTTCTTTAAAACTTCCCATCCTATTGTATTTGGCTCTCCACATGCAAGACCAGCCATTATTGTTTGCATATCTCCACCAACTACTCTGAAGTCACCATCGTTAGCTACTGCTGATTTATATAAACAATCTGCTAAGTTCGATTCTACTATTATAGTTTTTGGACAATTTTCTCCAAATTCAGCAGCAAAGAAACCTTGAACAGCTCCTGCTAAAGACCCAACTCCAGCTTGAACGAATATATGAGTAGGTCTATCTATTCCATTGTTTTTTAACTGGTCTAAAGATTCTAAAGCCATAGTTCCATATCCTTGCATTATCCATGCAGGTATTTTTTCATAGCCTTCCCAAGCAGTATCTTGAACAATTAATCCATTGTTTTCTTCTGCATATTTTGTAGCTAATCTTACAGCATCATCATAGTTTAACTCAGTTATAGAAGCTTCTGCTCCTTCTTTTCTTATATTCTCAAGCCTTGTAAGTGATGAACCTTTTGGCATATAAACAACTGATTTTTGCTTTAACTTATTTGCAGTCCATGCAACCCCTCTTCCGTGGTTACCATCAGTTGCAGTTACGAAAGTTATTTCTCCAAGTTCATTTCTAACTTCATCTGATATTAATTTTTCATAAGGTAATTCTGATATATCTTTGTTTAATTTCTCAGCCATGTATTTCGCCATTGAGAAAGAACCACCTAAAACTTTAAATGCATTTAAACCGAATCTATATGATTCATCTTTTAGATACATCCCGCCTAAACCTAAATAATTTGAAAGGTTTTTTAAGTCTACTAAAGGAGTTTCACTATATTGTGGAAAGCTTGCGTGGAATTCTTTTGCTTTTTCCACTTCACTATGGTTTAAAAATTTTATACTACCTTCTTTATCGCTCTTTGGAAGAGTGTTTAACTTCCATTGAATTTTTTCTTTCATGTTAGTCCCTCGCTTCATAAATAATTTTTATTTTTACTCACTTTATTATTAAGCAAATATCATGCCAAACTTTTAACTATCATTTATATATTTTTTGTTGTTTTCCCATTTTTAGTAAGTAATTTTTAATGAAATTGACTTTTCAGATCATTTTTCGTCACATTTTGTATAAATTTGATTCCTATTAATTATCATTTTGATAATGTTTTCTCATAATGATAAGTTATGAAGCCCTTTCATTTCGTTTATTTTATGTCAATGAAAACGATTTATTATCATTTTGATAAGAATATCTTTGTACTAAATATTGAATTTTTCTTAAAATATAATAAAAACTCATTTTTTATAGTTTTTGTTTTAAAAGACAATAAAAATTCTCATTTTGATAATTAGTTATCAAAATGAGAATAAGTTGTAATCCCTTAATATGCTGATTTTCAATTTAAAAAACCTTTTTTTATCAATTTGATAATCAATTTTGAGCTATTTTTCTATAAAGAGTAGCTACACCTATACCCAAAGCCTTTGCAGCTTCTTTTTTCCCTTTTGTATCCTCTCCAAAATACTCTATAGCTCTTTTAATATTTTCTTCCTCAATATCTTTTAGTTTTCTAAATCCTGTCTCAATAGATATATTATTAACTACATCATCATTATTTTCTTCTTTTAGTACATGTTCTGGTATCATTTCCTTTGTTATTATGCCTCTTTCGTCTGATAAATTTATCATAAACTCAACTACATTTTCAAGTTCTCTTACATTCCCAGGCCAGCTATATCTTTTTAGAATTTCTATAACTTTAGGATCTACAGTATGAACATACTTACTAAATATATCGTTATACTTTTCAATCAAATTGTTTGTTATAGTTTCTATATCATCTGGTCTTTTTTTAAGAGGAGGAAGTTCCATCGGTATAACATTTAATCTATAATATAAATCTTCTCTAAATTTACCTTCATTAATAAGTTTCTTTAAATCCTTATTAGTTGCAGCTATAACTCTAATGTCTAAATCTATAAGTTTATTTGAACCAATTCTAACTAACTTTCTTTCTTGAAGTACTCTTAAAAGTTTAACTTGTAGAAATAAGGGCATATCTCCTATTTCATCTAAGAATATAACTCCTTTATTTGCAAGTTCAAATTTTCCTATTCTTCCATTTGGATCGGCTCCTGAGAATGCACCTCTTACATATCCAAACAGTTCACTTTCAAGCAGTGAATCTGGTATTGCTCCACAGTTAATAGCTATAAAAGGTTTATTCCATCTATCACTTTCTGAGTGGATAGCCCTTGCAATAAGTTCTTTACCGGTACCGCTTTCGCCTGTAACTAGTACAGTTGATTTCGAAGGTGCTATCTTTTTTATTTTATCTTTTAGCATTTTTATTTCTTTTGAACTTCCAGCTATATCTTCCATTCCTACTGTGTTTCTTCCATAAGTCATTTTCAATAAATCAGACTTAACTTTTTGTATTTGATTGAATATTAATATTTTATCGTAATTTCCAAGAGATGGATAAACAGGAATTATTTTACCTATAATATCATATTTCTCTGATTCTACAGTTACTGTAATTGATTCTCCACCCATAAAAAACTCATTTGTTTGCTTAATATTAATGTGATCTCCTATGTTTGATGGAGACAACTTTAACTGTTTCATAGCATTTTGATTTACAGTTGCTATTTTATCATCATGACTTGTTACAATAACTCCATTTTCTACAGAGTCTATAATTTGTTTAAGTAAACTTGAATTAGTTAACTCAAGTTCTTTTTCTAAATATTCATTAATTTTAAACGTAATAAGCTCTTTCATTTGTTGTATAAATTGAATCATCGACTCTAGATTATTTTTTAAATTTTTCTTTTGTTCTTCGTCAAAACAAATTAGCCCTATAACTCCTATTATCTTATTCTCAAATACTATAGGCGTACAAACTTCCATGGTCTCATTGCAAGTTTTCTTACCTTTACAATTTATACAAAGCTCATTTTCCCTTGGATTTGCAATAATCTTTTCTTCTCCACTTTTAAGAACATATTTATAAACATCTCCACTATTAGATATGCTTTTATTTATATCATACTTATAAATACCTGTTCCTGCTATTCTTATTAAATTTTCATCTACTATTTCAACTTCTACTTTTAATACACTTGATATTATATCTGCATGTTTAATTATAGTATCTTGAACTTTCTTTAAAAGACTTTTATTCACATAAATCACCTCTACTCTAAAGCTATATCTTAATTATGTCATCTCCTAAGGCAATTTTTCCACCTTTTATAACCTTTGCAAATATTCCATTTTTAGGCATTATACATTCACCAACTCTATAAAATATCTCACACTTCGTGTGACAAGTTTTGCCTATTTGTGTAATTTCTAATTCACATTCTCCAATTCTGAGTTTTTCTCCAATTTCAATTTTAGATAGATTTATACCTTCAATGACCAAGTTTTCTCCAAAATCTCCATAGTCTACATTTCCGCCCTTTTCATTAAAAATATCAATTTTAGATAGATCTAGAAGAGATACTTGTCTGTGCCAGTTTCCACCATGGGCATCTCCTTCGAGACCAAAATTTTCAATTAAATTTACTTCGCTTATTTGTTTTTTAGCAGTTCCTTTTTTTTCACTTTTGCATATCGCAATTATTTTGCCCATGATTTAACCTCCTATTTGATGCATTAATCTAATATCTCCATCTTTTTTTCCAAAACTATGTTCTTCAGGTTTTTCATAAATATTTTTCTCAATTATTTCTAGTACTTCTAAATCGGTTTTTCCTATTCTAAGTGCATTTTTCAGGTCTTCCCCTTCACTCCAATAAAGACATCTCTTTAAAAATCCATCTGATGTCAATCTAATTCTATTGCATTCTTTACAAAAATGGTTCGAGATAGGACTTATAAAACCTAATTTTCCTAATCCATCCTTAAGCTTTATATATTGTGCTGGTCCTTCTTCTTTAGTTTTATGTTCATTAGTATCTAACTGGTCTTTTAATTCTTCTAAAATATATTTTTCAGATACACCCTTAAAATTAACTCCTTCTCCTATAGGCATTAGCTCAATAAATCGTACGTCTATAGGATACTTTCTAGTTAGATTTGCAAGATCGCTTATTTCATCATCATTTACCCCAACCATAATTACAGAGTTTATTTTGACCTTTATTCCTAGTTTTAGAGATAATTCTAACGCATCAATAACTTCATTTAAATCTCCACCACGAGTTATTTTTTTGTATCTATCTTCGTTCAAAGTATCTAGTGACAAATTAATATGAGTAAGACCATTTTCTTTTAAAGATACCACTTTATTTTTAAGAAGAACTCCATTAGTTGTTATACATACTTTTTTTATAGTAGAAATATCCCCTGCACCTTTAATTAAATCTTCTACTCCTCCTCTTAAAAGAGGTTCTCCTCCTGTAAATCTCACTTTACTTATGCCTATACTTGCCATAAGGTTTATTATTCTAAGCATTTCATCATTAGTTAGCATATTGTCTTTTTTAAAATAATCTGCTTCCTTTTCAGGCATACAATAAACACATCTTAAGTTACATCTATCAGTCAAGGAAATTCTAAGATAATCAATATATCTTCCCCATTTATCTTTCAAATTTATCACCTACACTCCTTTTCCAAATCCACATTTAGGGAATGTACAAACTGGACAGCTTAAGCACATACCCCCATGTCCGTATGAAGCAATATCATCCATAGTAAGCTTTTCATCTACAAGTACTCTTGGCAATACTAAATCAAATATCGTCCTCTTTGAAAACATTACACACCCCGGAAGTCCTAATATAGGAGTGTCTCCTTTATATGCAAGTAAGAACATTGCTCCAGGTAAAACTGGTGCTCCATAACTTATAAGTTCTGCTCCTGTACTAATAATAGCTGTTGGAGTAACATCGTCAGGGTCTACAGACATTCCACCAGTACATATTACAAGTTCTGCTCCTTTTTCAATCCAGTCTTCAATAGCATTTTTTATATCTTCTGCTGAGTCTGGTAATATAACTTGGCCTAACACTTCACAACCGTATTCTTTTACTTTTTCAACTATTACAGGTCCAAAAGAATCTTTAATCCTCTTATAATATACTTCGTTTCCTGTTGTAATAATTCCTACTTTTTTTCCTTTTATTTCTTCAATCCATACAAGTTTGTCTTTTATATTACTTTTAGCACTTATTAACTTCTCTTCTTCAATCATTAAAGGTATTACTCTGGTTCCACCAACCTTTTCTCCTTTTTTAACTGGAGTATTGTTGTGAATAGTAGAGAATATCATTTGACCATAACTATTTAATTTTTTAAGTTCATCTATATTAACTTTTAACAAACCATTATAAGCTGCATAAAAGTCTATTTTCCCTTCTTTTATATCACTAAACTCAAGACCTTTACCTGCCCCTATTTCTTTTAATATTACAGCTCCATCATTTTCGTGAATCATACCATCCGAATTTTCCCAAATATATATATTATCCTTACCTAACGATAATAAAACATTTACATCTTCTGCTCTTATAACATGTCCTTTTTTAAATGCTACTCCTTTAAACTTTCCTGGTACTATTTGAGTAATATCATGACACAATACTTGTCCCACTGCCTCTATAGTCTTTATTTTCTTCATGTCAATACCTCCAAATTAGTTTGTTTTCAATAGTTTATTGTGTATAAAAATCAATGTTGTACTTATTATAATAACTATCATCAATATAATATTAGCTTCTTTTAAATTTCCACCTTCTACGAAATAATACATGGCCATAGGAATATTTTGTGTTTTTCCAGGTATATTTCCACTTACCATCATAGTAGCTCCAAATTCTCCAAAAGCTCTACCAAAGGCAAGTATCATACCTCCAAATATTCCTTTCTTTGATATAGGTAAAACTATTTTTAAAAATATATCATAGTCATTTGCTCCATCTATCTTTGCAGCTTCCTTATACTCTTTTCGAACTTCCATAAACGCGGCTTTAGAACTTTGGTATATTATAGGCAGCGCTACTATAAACATAGCTATTATAGCTCCCTTTATAGTGAAAATAATTTCCAAATTAAACAGTGAGTTTAGAGTAGATCCTAGTACTCCATTTTTTCCAAATACAACTAATACAATATATCCTATTACTGATGGAGGAAAAAACAACGGGAACATAAGTAATGATTCAATTATATTTTTCCCTATCCCCTCGTGCTGTAACAACTTATAAGCCAATACAACTCCAATTATAGTAGTTAAAAGAGTTGATATTGTAGCTGTCTTTAAAGATATAATAAGCGCATCTTTTATCATAAATTATTTGTCCTCTACATTAAACTTGTGCTTTAAAAATACATATTTACTTTCATTAGATATTAACTCATTATAAAAGTTATTTGTATCTTTATCTTCTTCTCTTCCTTTAAGTATAGCAATAGGATAATTTATTTTTTTATGGTAATTATCTCCAAACTCTTTGTAAATCTCCCAATTATCAAGATTTCTAAAATCACTTTTATAAATAAATGCTAAGTCAACTTCACCTTGTCTACAATAACTTACTATAGCCCCAGCATCTTTAGCCATAATAATATTTTCGCTTACCTTATCCCAATAATCTAATTTTTGTAGGGTTTCCTTTGTATACATACCTACTGGTGCAGTTTCAACTTCACCTATAGCTATCTTATAGTCTTTTTTAGTTATATCATCAAGGGATGTTATATTTATATCTTTTCTTTTTATAAGAATTAAAGAATTTTGAATCATATCTTCTTCTATTTTATTTGAAACTAATTTTTTATCTTTTAGATTATTCATAAATTCCTCGGATGCAGATAGAAATATATCTACATCTGCACCTTCTTCTATTTGCTTTCTAAGAGTTCCAGATGGCCCATAGTTTATATAAACATTAACATCACTTTTCTTTTCAAAGTTTTTTTTAATTTCATCTAAAGGCTCTCTTAAGCTAGCCGCTGCACTTATTGTAACTGTTTTCTCTTCCTTAGGAGAGCATCCTGTCATATTCCCAGTTATTGCAACTACTATACCTAAGATTAATAACACTTTTTTGTGCATATTTATACATCTCCTATTCAGTTATATTTGATTACTTGTATATTGCTTGGGAAATATGTCCATTTGAATCATTTCATTTTTTAGAAAAAGCACTCCTTCAAGTACTGCTCCTCCAATAGTTCTTGCTTTATCTGAAATAGTGAAGCAATTTCCATATTCTTCTTTTCTAGGATCTATGTCTGCAATTTTCATTCCCTTTGGAACATTAGACCCTTCTCTAATTATACCTCTTAATAGTCCATCTATAGTTGCATAAATTGCTTCATTATCTACTTTGCAAATTAATTCATCTTTTTTAACGAAGCTGCCAATATCTTTTAACAATGTAATTCTGCCTTCGCAAGTACTATGAATCACTCTTTCCTTATCGAATCCTCTAACTTTACCTGGAATCCCTGTATTCTTTTGTGCTTGTCCTTTAAATATAAGTCTTCCAAGATTATGTCCTCTCATAGTTTCAACTACTATATCCACATCTTTACTAGCTTCATACCCTGGACCTAGAGCTATAGTTATTGGAGCCATTGATTGTGAAGTTCCTATATTTTTTTTGCATAATGTAGCATCTATTACAGCCAAAGGATTTAGTTTTTTTATTATTTCTCCCTTTGGGTCTATCATTATTGGAACTATTTTTTGAGAAAAACAAAAATCTAAATCGCAAATATCATTTGCTTTTTTAGCTTTTATATCTTCTACTATATATTCACCTTCATAAATAGCTTCACATAGAGATACTTTTCTTCTAATAGCTGTAGGTAGAGGGACTTCCAAAGAAACTACATTAAAACCTGCTCTATGAAGTTTTTGAATAACTCCAGTTGCAATATCACCTGCTCCTCTTACAATAACTAAGTCATTCATATCTCATTCTCCTTTGTCTTTAAAAATAAATATTCTTGTGGACTATCTACATCAAAACCTTCCCATATGTCATCAATTTCTATAAAAGCAACTTTTTCAAGATGATCTTTAATTATTTGTCTTCCTCCCATATCTCCTTTTAAACTCCTTAATTCATCAAAAAATATATTTGGAAATATTGTAGGCATTCCCCTTTGTCCTTTGTATAAAGGAATAACTATTTTATTGCTAATTTCAAATTCTTCAAGCATAAATTTTATCGTAGTAGATTTTAATAAAGGTTGATCTCCTGTAAAAAACATAATACCCTTACCTTCATAATTTTTTAATGCTATTTTAACTGACTCGCTTTGTCCTAAACTTGCATTTAAATTATAAATAGTATTAAATCCAAAGTATTTTGCAATGTCTTTTACTTTTTCATCTACATATATTACATCTACCTCTTTGAAATTAATTTCCTTTATACTATTTAATATCCAATATATAAGGGGCTTACCTTTAAAAGGAAGTAACAACTTGTTTTCACCCATTCTACTTGAAAACCCTGATGCTAATACAACTGCTTTTATCATTTTTTCAACACCTTAAAGTTTTTTTCTTTTAAGGAACCTGATACTACAAGTTCAATATTCCTACCTATATATTCTAGCAATAATCGTGCCAATTCGACTTCTTTTTTATTTTCAACCCCATTAATTAACAATATTTTTTTACCTTTAGAATTTTTGAAAATCCCATTAGAATTATTTACCACTTCTGCTAGATGTTTAACACCTATCTCATCTTCTTCTCTTGAATTTGTAAGAATCATAAATTCATTTAATCTATGTATATTTTTTTCATTTATTTTTTTTCCTATGTTTTTTATTGATAATATGCCTAAAGTTATAGTTGTATCTTCTAATACTACAGGCTCTTTATCATTCCAACCTTTTAAAGGTTTTTCTTTAGACCCGTCTCCCTCTATAAAAACATAATCAAATTTCTTTATTATTTCATTTAAATTTTCTATACTTGGAGATAAAAGTTTTCCATTAGAACTTATTTCCTTACCGAAAATTGTAATTCCATTTTTAGGGCTTATATTATTTAAATTATCGCTTTCTAAAATTAATTTATCATACATAGCTTTATTAGGTTCGTAAATTTTCGTAGTTGTAGTTACTAAAACCTTATTTGTTTTTAGTTCATTAGCAAGAGTAAAAAGGCACGTTGTCTTTCCACCTGCCCCTACAATTGTAATTTTTTCATATTTATTCAAGTTTAGTAAATCACTAAGCTTCATATTGTACTCCTTTGTATATTTATTATATTAATATTTTATACTATATTTATAATTTGGTAAAATAAAGGTCATACAGGAAAACCTTGTATGACCTTTATTTTAATCAAATTTTATTTTATATGCATACTTTATGAACATACTGAGATACCATAGTAGATAGAAATGCCCCATAATTCATATTGAATTCAATTTTATCGCCAATACTATAATTATTTGTGCATTCATTTATATTTAATATAAGATGGTCACTATCAGCATCTATAATATCTATATAATCGTCATAAGGAATTAAATAATTTGGATTCACATCATCTCTACCTATTGCACATATAACAGTTTTATCAGGTTTTATAGAAACTACTTCCACTACTAATTTAAGTGCATCTGTATAAAGTCCTTCTATTGGATCATCATTTAAACCTATTCCCATAGTTAGAGAGCATCCTAATCTAAGTTGATTAATATCTTTAGGTATTTCATTATTTTTAAATAAGTGAGTAGTTCCTGAACTACCTCCAGATATTACTTTTAAATTTATATTGAAGTCATTTTCAATTTTTTTCTTAATATTTACTAATTTTGATAGATTATCTTTAGTTGGTATTACTCCCCCATAACATAATAAATTAGTTCCTACCCCTAATAGATTTATACCTTTAAGTAATAATATATCTTTTACTGTTTCATATATTTCATCTTCATAAAATATACCTTCTCTTAAATCTCCTAAGTCAACCATAAGTATTATATTATGTATTTTATTTTGTCTTATAGCTTCACTTGAAAGTTTTTTTGAAGTTTCTAATTCAGATACTAAAGATATATCTGAGTATTTTACAACATCGCTTACTTCACTTAACATAGGAATTCTAATAAGCATTTTAGGAATATTAAATCCAGAAAGTTTTTTTAGGTTTTGAATTCTAGAATCAGCTAATATATCTACCCCAGATTCAATCAAAGCTTTCGTTATATTTTCGTTTGCACAAAACCCCTTTGTCACTGCAGCTACATCAATTCCCCTGTTTTTACATTCACCAATCATTTTAGCAGCATTATACTTAATCTTTTTTATATCTATTTCCACCCTTGGATAGCTCATTTTTATCCCCCCGTTAATTAAAATTTACATATAATCTCCATACACTAATTTTATATTTTTTTACCTTATTATAGTATTATATTTTTTTATTTAATTTTCCTTTCTAATATATTATATATAGATAATTTATTTTAATGACAATATAAAAAGGGGTTGCCTCTTAATGACCTTTAAAATCATTTTAATACATCCCCTTTTTTATCTATTACTTATTATTAAATATCCTGAACCCCCATTGGTTCATTTTCAATATTTTCATTATTACTATTTAAGTTTTGTTTTTCACTTAATAATGTTGATCCTAAAATAAATATTCCACCAACTACTTTAAATAAATTCATATTTTCCCCTAGAAAAATAGAAGAAAAAACTACTGCAGAAATAGGATCAATATAACTTAAAATAGCTATAGATTGTCCTTTTAATTCTTTCATAGAAGAAAAATATAGTAAATAAGCAATTCCTGTATGAACTACACCTAATAGAATAATGAAAATCCAAGACTTATTAGTTATGCTAACTATATCTAAATTTCCCTGATATAAAATAACCGGTAAAAGTACAAATGCTGAAACTGTAAGTTGAATCAACGTTGTCTCAAACCCAGATAAATTTTTTATGAATTTGTTCATTAAAATTATACTAGCATAAAGCCCTGCACCTAATAATCCATATATTATTCCTTTCATATGATTATATGAACTATCTAAACCACTAGAATCTCCATTTAAAACTATAAACAACCCAACCATAGCTCCAATTACGCAACTAACTTTTCTTTTATTTAATTTTTCTTTAAGAAAAATTGGAGATAGTATAATTACAAATACTGGAGCAAAATAATAGCTTAATGTTGCATTGGATATAGTTGTGTATTTGTAAGCTTGAAATAAAAAAATCCAGTTAAGGCCCATAGCTATACCTGAAATAACAAGTAGTACAATATTTTCTTTTATTAACTGCAATGAGTTTTTTTGTTTTATTAACAATCCAAAAATACCTATAAATATGCTCCCAATTGCGGCTCTTAAAAAAGCAATTTCTAGTGACGCTAAATCTATATTTCTTACAAAAATACCTATACTTCCAAATATAAGCATAGCACTGACAATTTTAAAATTATTTTTCATGATTTTACCTCCCCAATGTCTTTAGAATGACCGCATCTTAGAAGATACGGTCATAATTTTTTAATAAACAGGTGTACAATAAGAGCTATATTTAGGATTATTTCCTATAGTTAATCCAAAGAACAAGTCTTTAACTTGAGTACATACCTTTCCAGGTACACCTTCACCTATTTTTCTATTATCTACTTCTACAACTGAAGTAACCTCCATTGCAGTTCCGCTAAAGAATACTTCATCTGCAGAATAAAGCTCACTTCTAGATACACTTCTTTCTACTACTTCTAAACCTAATTCCTCTCTTGCAAGAGTCATTACAGTCTGTCTTGTTATACCTTCTAATATACAATCAGAAGTTGGAGGTGTTATTAATTTATTATTCTTAAATATAAATAGATTTTCTCCTGGCCCTTCACATACATTTCCTTGTTCTGTTAAAAATATAGCTTCATCATATCCATTTTGTAATACTTCAAGAGACGCTAAAGCTGAATTTAAATATCCTCCAGTTGGTTTTGTTCTTGCAGGTATTGCATTATCTCCTACCCTTCTCCATGATGATACAGCTACTCTAAGTGCATCTTTACCTGCATAACTTCCTAGAGGTTGACAATATATTAAAAGGCGATTGTCATTATCATATAGTGTAGGCGTAAGTTGCTCTGATCCTTTAAATGCAACAGGTCTTATATATGTAGTTGTTTTATAATTATTCTTTCTTAATAGTTCAACAGTAAAGTCACAAAGTTCATCAACTGTATATGGTAAATCCATATACAATGTTTTACATGATTGAAGTAGTCTTTCATAGTGCTCACGCATTCTAAATACATATAATTGCTCTTTTTCATTATCCCAATATGCCCTTAGTCCTTCAAAACAGCCTAAACCATAGTTAAATGCCTTACTTCTTATACTTATATTTACGTCTCTTTCTTCAACAAATTCCCCTTGATAAAATACTACGCTATTCATAATTTATACCCCCCAATTTTCTATTATATTATTTATCGGTTCCCCTGGCGGAACAATTGGATATACATTTTCGTCTTTATTTATCCTACATTCTATGAATATTGGACTATTTCCAAATTCTATTTTATTTAATAGACTATCTAATTCATTTATATTGTCTATCTTATATCCTTCTATTCCATATGATTTAGCAAGATTTACATAATCTACAGAATTATCCATATCTGTTTGTGAGTACCTTTCATTAGAGAACATTTTTTGCCACTGCCTAACCATTCCCAATGTTTGGTTGTTCATAAGAAGTATTATTAATGGAATATTAAAACCTGATACAGTTGCAAGCTCATTACAGTTCATTCTAAAGCTTCCATCTCCTGTAACTAAAAGAACATGCTTATCTCTATTAGCACACTTTGCTCCAATAGCTGCACCAAGACCAAACCCCATAGTTCCCAGTCCCCCCGATGTTATAAAACTTCTACAAAAATTAAATTCCCAGTGTTGCGCAGTCCACATTTGGTGCTGACCTACATCAGTAACTACAAATACATCATCTCCTAACTTTTTCCCAAAACTATTGAGTATATTTTTAGGATGAAATACTTTCCCATCTATTTCATCATGTGATTTCCATTCATTTATTTGTTCTTTCCATACAGAATTGTCTTTCTTTTCCATGTCCTTAGTTAATAATTTTAGTATTTCATCTAAATTACCTATTAAAGATAGCTGGCTATATATGTTTTTATCTATTTCACAAGCATCTATATCTATATGAATTATATTTGCAGATGGTGCAAATGAACTTATTTTACTTATAACTCTATCGCTAAATCTAGCTCCAACTGCAATTATCAAATCGCTATTTGTAACTGCAAGATTACTTTCCCTATGTCCATGCATTCCAACTAAGCCTAAAGATAGTTCATCTTCTCTTTTTATAGTTCCAAGTCCCATTAAAGTGTTTACAACAGGTATATCACCTTTTTTTGCAAAATTTACTAAAGTATCACAAGCACCTGAGCTTTTCACTCCTCCACCTGCATATATAATTGGCTTTTTAGAAGCATCGATTATTTCCAAAGCTTTTGATATTTTTTCTTTGTCTAATGTATATTTTTGATTTTCATATAAGTTATCTACTTTTTCATAAATTCCATTAGATAAAAACATATTCTTTGGAATATCTACAAGCACAGGTCCTGGCCTTCCACTTTTTGCAACGTTAAATGCTTCTCTTATAACTTGTGGAATTTGTTCAACTTTTCTTACAAGATAGTTGTGTTTAGTTACAGATACAGTCATCCCTGTAATATCTATTTCTTGAAAAGAATCTTTTCCTAAAAGAGGTGTCGCCACCTGACCTGTAATAACAACTAGTGGAACTGAATCCATATATGCTGTTGCAATTCCTGTAATAGTATTTGTTGCACCCGGACCTGATGTTGCAAAACAAACTCCTACTTTACCAGTACTCCTTGCATATCCATCTGCAGCATGTACTGCCCCTTGTTCATGTGATGTTCTAATATGGTTAAAATCATTATAATCATAAAGTGCATCATATAGTGGAATTACAGCTCCCCCTGGATAACCGAATATAGTGTCTACCCCCTGTTCTTTTAAACACTCTAATACGACTTGAGCTCCATTCATATATACACCCCCCTATTCCTATTTACAAATAGCTCCTTCACATGCTGAAGTTACCAATTTAGAATATTTTTTTAAATACCCTGATAAATTTAATTCTTTATGTCTTAAATCTCTTTTTCTATTTTCTAATTCTTTTTCGTCAACTAATAAATCTAATATCCCATTAGGTATATCTATTTTTATTAAATCTCCGTCATTAACAAGAGCTATCGGTCCATCTTCTAAGGCTTCAGGTGATACATGGCCTATAGCAGCTCCTCTTGTTCCTCCCGAGAATCTTCCATCAGTAATAAGGGACACACAATCATCAAGTCCCATACCAGCAAGTGCAGACGTCGGTGTTAACATCTCCCTCATTCCAGGTCCTCCCTTTGGACCTTCATATCTTATTACTATTGTGTCATTTGGCTTGATTTTGCCACCTAATATTGCCTCTACTGCTTCTTCTTCGTCATTAAACACCCTTGCTTTTGCTGTGACTTTCATCATCCTATGTGATACAGCTGATTGTTTAACAACTGCACCTTGAGGAGCTAAACTTCCATTTAGTACCTTTATACCTCCACTTACGCTGTAAGGATTATCTATATCAGCAATAACTTTATTACCAACTTTTTCTTTTATTAATTCTCTAATTCTTTTTCCAGATACTGTTTCTAAATCCATATGCAATAGATTTTTCTTTGATAGTTCATTGATAACTGCGTAAATTCCTCCAGCGTGGTAAAGGTCTTCTATATGATATGGCCCCGCTGGGCTTAATCTGCATAAATTTGGAGTTTTATTGCTAATTTCATTTACTTTATCTAAATCTAGTTTAACCCCTGCTTCATGGGATATTGCCGTAAGATGTAGGACTGTATTAGTAGAACATCCAAGTGCCATGTCTACTGTTAATGCATTTTCAAAACTTTTTTCATTCATAATATCTCTTGGAAGCATATTTATTCTTAAAAGTTTCATTATCTGCATTCCTGTTTTCTTAGCTAACCTTTTTCTTTCTGAATATACAGCTGGTATAGTGGCGTTACCTTCAAGTGCCATACCTAATGCTTCTGTCATACAATTCATAGAATTTGCAGTAAACATTCCTGAACACGAACCACATGTAGGACATGCAGCATCTTCTAACTCCTTTAATTCATATTCACTCATATTACCCCTATTTATCATTCCGACCCCTTCAAATACGCTTACTAAATCCACATTTTTACCTTTATATTTTCCAGGAAGCATCGGCCCACCACTTACAACAATACTTGGTATATTAAGTCTTGCCGCTGCCATAAGCATTCCAGGAACCACTTTATCACAACTAGGTATTAAAACAAGTGCATCTAGCCCATGGGCCTTAGCCATTATTTCTATACTATCTGCAATTATTTCTCTGCTTACAAGTGAATACTTCATTCCCTCATGGTTCATTGCAATTCCATCACAAACTGCAATTGATGGGAACTCCAAGGGAGTTCCTCCTTCAATTAAAACACCTCTTTTAACTGCTTCAGTAATTTGTCTAAGTTCTACATGTCCTGGAACTATTTCGTTGAATGAATTTACTATCCCAACAAATGGTTTATTTATTTCTTCATCAGTAAATCCTGAAGCTTTAAGTAGGGATCTGTGTGGAGCTTTAGTTATACCAAATTTCACTAAGTCACTTTTCATATTAATCCCCCTATTTGTCTATCCAAGACATCATTTTTCTCAAGTCTTTACCAACTTCCACTATTGGATGTTCTAATTCACTACATCTATAGTTATTAAATTTAGGTCTATTTAATTCATTTTCTTGTATCCAATCTTTTGCAAACTTTCCGTTTTGTATTTCTTCAAGTACTTTTTTCATTTCTTCTCTTGTATTTTCATTTACTATTCTTTTACCAACAACATAATCTCCATATTCTGCAGTATCACTTATGCTATATCTCATTCTTTCAAATCCACCTTCATATAGTAAATCAACTATAAGCTTCATTTCATGAAGACATTCAAAGTATGCAACTTCTTTTTGATATCCAGCATTTACTAAAGTATCAAATCCTGATTTTATTAATTCTGTAATACCTCCACAAAGAACTGCCTGTTCTCCAAATAAATCTGTTTCTGTCTCTTCTTTAAATGTTGTTTCAAGTACACCGGCTTTTGTTGCCCCTATCCCCTTTGCATATGCAAGTGCTGTTTTTTTACTATTTCCACTATTATCTTGATGAACCGCAAATAATGCAGGAACTCCTTTTCCTTCTTTATATACACTTCTAACAAGATGCCCTGGTCCCTTTGGTGCAACCATTATAACATCTACATCTTCCGGAGGAGTTATTTGATCAAAATGTATATTAAACCCATGTGCAAAGGCTAAAACATGACCCCTTTTTAGATTTGGTCTTATACTTTTTTCATAAACTTCTTTTTGCTTTGTATCAGGTAAAAGAACCATAACTAAATCACTTTCTTTAACTGCATCTTCTACAGCCATAACATCTAGACCATCCTCTAAAACCTTATTCCATGATTTGCTTCCTTCATATAATCCAACAACAACGTCTACGCCACTTTCTTTTAAATTAAGTGCATGAGCGTGACCTTGACTTCCATATCCTAAAACTGCAACCTTTTTATTTCTTAAATCCTCTAAGTTTGCATCCATTTCATAAAACATCTTTTTCATAATAATTACCCCCTGTATATTTTAATTTCAAATTTATGCTTCAATGGCTTTTTGAAGTGATTTTTTAAATGCTTCTATGAAGTTATTACATGTTTTAGAATTTAACTCTAAAAGAGAAAGATACGGATTTAAATCTTCTAGCTCTACCAGTAAAAGTTCTCCATTTTCACTTCTACATGCATCTACTCTTTGAATTCCCCAATTAAGATTATTCCAATCTATAAAACGCTTTGCAAATTCCAAGTCTTTTTCTGTAGGAAGGTATTCTTTTAGTTCCCATCTCCTATCTTTATCTGGTGCGTAGAGTGCGTATTGGAATTCCCTATCTATAAAGTAAAACGATACTTCGTATTCAAAATTGATTAAAGGTTGCATTAAAATATTTACACTATTTTTATCCACTTTCTTCAAAACTTCATTCTTAGATAAAACCTCAATACCTATTGAATCTGCACCATCTTTTGGCTTTATAATATAATTATCTATATTGGGTAGTTTTTCAAAAAGGTCTATTTTATCAATAGTTGGAATCACTGGAAATTTCTCATGTGTTAAATCTAATAGATATTGTTTGCCATTCATATCTCCCTTTCCATTAAATGAATTATATGTTTTTAAATTATCTGAAACAATTCTTTTACGAAATTTTTGATATTTATCTTTGAAATTAGCTACTGGACCAGCATTTCTGAATACTACTAAGTCAAAGTCTTTCTCGAAAGTTTCGATATCTTCAGGATGACAAATAACTAATTTAAAATCTTCTCTTAATCTAGAAGTTAAAAATAAATCCTCTTCATAATAACGCCTTCCATTTGCTTTGTAATATAGATCTGTTATAAATAATATTGTTTTCATTAGATATTCACCTTCCTATGATATATGTTTATCTTATAAATCTATTTATCCATTTTTAATTTCAACATTGATTAATATGCAGCCTAATTTTTTATATTTCTTTGATTTCTTCTACATCTACAAGCTTTGATATTTGTTTTATAAGATCATTTACACAATAATTTATGTCATCTATAACTATATCTAAATCAATATTTTCATCATCATTTAATATCATACTTATTGATTTTACATTGATTTCTTTTCTTCTAATTGTATTTGTCACTCTTAAAAAACTATCAATTCCATTATTAAGTTTTGCACATACTCTATTACTCATATAACCCCTTCTTTCTATTAACTTAATATTAAATTCATTGTATTGAATACAGAATACACTTTCTTTTTAAATTATTTTCTGTGTATACTGATATCATAAAATATATTTTTATCTAAATAAAAAAATCTTCCATCCAAATAAGCGTAATTCTACACTTATAAGGACGAAAGATTATATTCCGCGGTACCACCTTATTTACAGTTAAACAATATATAACTGTCTCTCTTCAGGTCTCACAACCCTAACCATATAACGTTGGTATACGTCTTAGATTACTCAATTACCTTTTCACCTAAGAAGCTTCGGAGTGATTATTATATACTCTAGTTAACACCAACTCTCACCAAACGTTGGCTCTCTGTAATTAACCCTTGAATATTTTTGTCTCCATCATCGCTTATTATATTTATTTATAATTCAAATATATAATTAATTGTATAATTTTAATTTATAATATATTTTAAAAATTATTATATTACCATATTTTGTAACTGTCAATATATTTTTTAAATTTTTTTATTTTTTGAAATAATCTTAAAAACAAAAAAATCTTTCATCCAAATAAGCGTAATTCTACACTTATAAGGACGAAAGATTATATTCCGCGGTACCACCTTATTTGCAGCTAATTAATAATTAACTGCCTCTCTCAGGTCTTACAACCCTAACCATATAACGTTGGTATACGTCTTAAGTTACTAAATTTCTTTTTCACCCAAGAAGCTTCGGAGTGATCATTATATACTCTAATTAACACCAACTCTCACCAAACGTTAGCTCTCTGTAGTTAACCCTTGAATATTTTTGTCTCCATCATTGCTTATTATATTAAGTTTTCATACGATTGAATTTTTCATAAATTCAAAATATTAAATTCTATTCTATTACGATAATTATCAATTGTCAATCTCTTTTTTGCAAATAAAATCTTCACCAGATTTAATATAATTTAAGTTTATTTATATATGTTCAATAATATTCATTATTTTTTAATTTATATATAAAATTCAAAAAACTTTTTCAAAAACTATTGACATAGAAAAACATTTAACATAATATATTTAAAAATATAAAAAACTTATAAAATAAAAGCTGTGATTAGGAAGAGTAAATTTAACCCAGTTAAAAGAGATGGAAATCCCTGGCTGAAAGATTTCCTTAATATGGAATATTGAAAACCACCTATGAGTGCAATTCTGAAATCTAGTAAGAATTGACGTTTGCCGCGTTAAGGTTTTAAGTGGATTTTATATCAATTTGGGTGGAACCGCGGGAACTATGCTCTCGTCCCTTCTAGGGATGAGGGCTTTTTTGTGTTTAAAAAAAGGGGGATATTATGATTTATACAAGTACTAGAAGTGACATCAACTTCATCAGTTCAAGTGAAGCTATACTAAAAGGAATTGCAGATGACGGAGGATTGTATATACCAACAGACATTCCTAAGGTAAGTATTACGGAAGATTTATTGAAGATGAGTTATTCTCAATTAGCATACTTCATAACAAAAAAATATTTTACTGACTTTGAGGATATAGATCTTAAAACATGTATTGAAAAAGCATATGATAATAAATTTGACACTGAACTTATAGTTCCATTAGTAGAAAAAAATGATTTATTTTTTATGGAACTTTATCATGGCCCTACCCTTGCATTTAAGGATATGGCACTTTCTATACTTCCTCATTTATTAAAAGCTTCCATAAAAAAGAATAAGGTCGACAAGGAAATAGTAATTCTTACTGCCACATCTGGAGATACAGGAAAAGCTGCACTTGAGTCTTTCGCAAATATTGATGGAATAAAAATAATAGTATTTTTCCCAGAAAATGGAGTAAGTGAAATTCAAAAAAGGCAGATGATTACTCAGGAAGGTAAAAATGTATTTGTTGTTGGTATAGATGGAAACTTTGACGATGCTCAAAATGGAGTTAAGGAAATATTTAATGACAAAAATTTCATCGACACATTATATAAAAATAATTATATACTTTCTTCAGCAAACTCAATAAATATAGGAAGATTAATTCCTCAAATTATATATTACTTCTATGGTTATTTAGAGTTGTTAAAAAATAAAAAAATAAAATTTGGCGAAAAAATTAATATAGTAGTTCCTACTGGAAATTTTGGAAATATACTGGCATCATATTATGCAAAAAAAATGGGTCTTCCAGTTAATAAACTTATATGTGCATCAAATGAAAATAATGTACTTTATGACTTCTTTAATAGTGGAATTTACGATAAAAAAAGAAGTTTAAACTTAACAATTTCCCCTTCTATGGATATTCTAATATCTAGTAATTTGGAAAGATTATTATATGAAATAAGTGATAAAAACAAAAAATTAACAAAAGAACTTATGGAAAGCCTTCAGCTTAAAGGTGAATATGAAATTACAAAGTCTATGAAAGAAGAATTAAAGGATTTCTATGCAGGTTATGTTTTAGAAGATGAGGTTCTTTATAATATAAACAAAGTTTATAACTCATCAGGGTATGTTATGGATACTCATACAGCAGTTGCCTACTCTGTATACGAAAATTACAAAAAAGAAACTAAAGATTATACACAAACTATTATAGCTTCAACAGCGAGCCCTTATAAGTTTGGAAGAAGCATTTGCAAATCTTTAAATATTGAAGTTGATAAATTAAATGATTTTGAAGTAGCAAAAGAGCTTTCTAATAACACAGGGATAAAAATACCTGATGCAATTAAAGCTCTCGAAAACAAAAAAATAATTCATAATAACTTATATAAAAAGGATGAAATCAAATATGCAATAAAAAAATTTTTGAATGTGTAGGTGAATAATATGATAGAGATTAAGGTACCAGCTACAAGTGCAAATTTTGGCCCAGGCTTTGATTGTTTAGGAATAGCGTTAAATATGTATAATATTTTTCTTGTGGAAGAAATTGAAACTGGACTTGAGATAAATGGATGTGATGAAATTTTTAGTAATGAAACTAATTTAATGTATAAGTCAATGAAAGAATCTTTCAAAATAATAGGTTATAGACCTAAAGGCCTAAAAATTAAATTTGAAAGTGATATACCTATATCAAGAGGTCTTGGAAGTAGCGCGTCTTGTATATTAGCTGGAGTTATGGCAGCAAATGAGATATCGAAAGCTGGTTTAAATAAAAGTGAAATACTAGAAATTGCGTCAGAAATAGAAGGTCATCCAGATAATATTGCACCTGCTTTATTTGGAGGAATGACAATATCAATACAAGAAAATAATCAGGTTTATTATGACAAAATAAAAATATATGATGGTTTGAAATTTTGCGCCTTGATACCTGACTTTACGCTATCAACAAAGGAATCTAGATCAGTTCTTCCTGATAAAGTTTCTTATAAGGATGCTGTATTTAATGTAGGAAGAGTATCTCTTATTATATCATCTTTGGTTAATGGAAATTTGGATTTAATTAACTTTGCTTGTGAAGATAAACTTCATCAAACTTATAGGGGAACACTTATTGAAGGTTTTGATGAAATAATACAAGAAAGTAAGCTATCAGATTCCCTCGGTGTATTTTTAAGCGGAGCAGGACCAAGTATTATGGCTATTCTAAAAGAAGAAAATAATAACTTTTGTAGTGATATGGAGAGATTTTTAACTAAATTTGATAATAAGTGGACTGTTAGAGAATTGAAAATAGACTTTAATGGTGCTGTAGTAAGAAAAATAATAGATAAATCATAAATTTGTTTTTATTTACGCTTTAAATGTGCCATAATTTATTTGACAAAAAGGTATACTAAGTATAAAATCTAATAAGTTTTCATAAAAAATTAAATTCATAAGGAGTATCAAAATGTCAAATTCATTTAGTGCATTAGGATTAAATTTAAATTTAATAGAAGGATTAAAAAAGGAAGGCATAACTGAGCCTACAGATATTCAGATAAAATCAATACCCCTAGCCCTACAGAATAAAGATATAATAAGTCAGTCACAAACTGGAACTGGAAAAACATTAGCATACTTACTTCCAATATTTCAAAAAATAGATAGTTCTAAAAAAGAAATGCAAACAATAATATTAGCACCAACACATGAGCTATCTATACAAATAGATAAGGAAATACAGCTTTTATCAAAAAATTCAGGATTACCTATAACTTCTACTTCTATTATAGGAGAAGTTAATATAAAAAGACAAATCGATAAGTTAAAAGAAAAGCCTCATATAATTGTGGGGTCAACAGGAAGAATATTTGAACTTATAAAAAAGAAAAAAATTAGTGCACATACTATTAAAACAATTGTTATAGACGAAGGTGATAAACTGCTAGATGCTAACAATTTAGATGGAGTAAAAGATGTTATTAAAACTACAATGAGAGATAGACAATTAATGCTGTTCTCTGCTACAATAACTGCTGAAACATTAAATATAGCAAAAGATCTAATGAAAGAGCCTGAATTTGTAAAAGTTGAAGATAAAAATATTGTAAATGAAAATATTAATCACATACATTTTGTATGTGAAAGAAGAGACAAAATTGAAATTTTGAGAAAATTAATAGCTTCGATAAACCCTCAAAGGGCAATTGTATTTATAAATAAGACTGAAGAAACTCAAGTAACTACAGAAAAACTTCAATATCATTATATAAGAGCATATGGATTATATGGTAAAGCTTCAAAGGAAGAACGTAAAAAGGCTTTAGACGGTTTTAAAAATGGAAGTATACAAATATTAGTAGCTTCTGATTTAGCTGCTCGAGGATTAGATATCAAAGGGGTAACTCATATAATTAATTTAGATTTACCTGAAGATTCAAAGGAATATCTACATAGAGTTGGTAGAACAGGTAGAGCTGGAAAAACTGGTACTGCTATTTCAATAGTTACTGAAAGAGAAATACCTACTATAAAAAAATACGAAAAAGACTTTAATATAAAAATCGAAATAAAAGACATATATAAAGGCAAAATAACTAATCCAGGTTTTAGTAGACAAAAAACTAACAATAACATTAAAAGATCTAAATAATAATATAAATATTGCTCCTTATTTGAACATAATATATATTTATAGCCTTTATAAAATTATAATGTATATAATTTTATATCTATTTGTTATAATATAATTGTAGATTTTAAATAAGGAGGTTTTTATTTTGAATATGTATATTAGAGAACCTATAAATGGATTAACCCATTTAATTGGCGCTATTTTATCTTTTGTAGCTTTAATTGCCATGATTATTAAGGCATCCTTATCAAATCCATCTCCTATAAATCTTTTAGCAGTAATAGTCTTTGGGATAAGTTTAATGCTTTTATATTCTGCATCTGCTACATATCATATGGTTATAGCTTCTGAAAATGTTATAAAATTTTTAAGAAAACTTGACCATTCAATGATATTTATTTTGATTGCAGGATCTTATACTCCACTTTGCTTGATAGCATTAAATGGAGTTAGTGGCTGGGTTATGTTTTCACTTATAATGGCTATTGCTATTTGTGGAATACTTTTTAAGATGATTTGGTTTAATTGTCCTAGATGGCTTTCAACTTCAATATATATTTTTATGGGATGGATATGTATGTTTATTATATCTCCTCTTTCTAAAACTATAGGACCTAAAGGGATTTCCTGGCTTCTTATCGGAGGTATATTTTATACCATTGGTGCTATAATTTATGCTACAAAACCAAAGTTTCTTCAATTTAAATATCTAGGTTTCCACGAAATATTTCATGTTTTCATATTATTAGGAAGTCTAAGCCATTTTGTATGTGTATTTAAATACGTTATATAAAGTTCGCTATTTAGCGAACTTTTTTCATTTTGATAACTTTATAACTCTATAAAACGTTTTCAAATTGTTAAAAATATGATAATATATACTTATAAATTATAGTTTGATATAAGCGTAGGCTATGAAACGTTAGTATGTTGCTAAAGCAATTTATTTTATTCATAGCTTTTTTATTATATAATATGAGACATTAAGGGAGGGACATACTATGTTTAGTCCTATATCAAATCAAAAGACTTATGAGTATGTTATGCAACAAATCCAAAGAATGATATTAAGTGGGCAGCTTGAAAAAGGAGATAAATTACCATCAGAGAGGGAATTAGCTGAAAAGATGCAAATTAGTAGAACTTCTGTAAGAGAAGGGCTTAGGGTACTAGAGACTATGGGAGTTATTGAAAGTAAACACGGAGAGGGCAACTATATATGTTCAAATACAGCTTCATCTATTATGGACTCTTTTTCTATGATGTTTGTATTAAATAACGGCAAATCAATGGACATATTAGAACTAAGAAAATATGCAGAACTAACTACTGTCGACTTGGCAGCACAAAGAGGTACAGAAGATGATTTTCATGAGTTAGAAGAAATTTTAACAAAGTTAAGAGAATCAGATAGTGAAAGTGAACAAATATCACTAGATAAACAACTTCATTACAAAATAGCTTCTATGAGCGGAAACTACCTTATCCAAAATATGTATATAACTTCTGCAAATTTATTTGAAAAGTTTATTGAAGATACTAGAAAAAACATATTAACTTATACTGAGAACAGTTATGTTTTATTAAAACAACATGAAAATATAGTTAACGCAATAATAGAACAAGATTCAGTTAAAGCGGTTGAGGCAATGAGAAAACATTTAGATTTTATAGAGCAATACCATAAGGAATAAACTATGCCTCTAGGTATAGCTTATTCCTTATTTTAAATTAATCATTTTTTAAAGATGTTGATATTATAGGTAATCTCTGAACCATAAACATAATTATCGACGTTGCCAATGCAAAAATTCCAAATATAGCCCAGGGAAATAAATCTGTGTTAATTCCGTATACACTTATGATTTTTCCTCCAATAAAATTTCCAGCGGCATTTCCTATACCAGATATTAAATTCGCTACACTGAAATAAGCTCCAATTAATTCTGCATGAGCAAGTTGGCTCGTTATACTGTCTATAGTTGGAAATACTAGCATTTGACCTATAAGAAAAATTGCAGCACTTAAAGTTAAAAACAAAAGATTATAAGATAAACCAATCAAAAATATACCTAGTCCAAAAAACAAAACTCCTATGGTGATTCCACTAAAGGGATTGATTTTCTGCAAAATATATTTAGAGATTATTCCTTGAAAAATAATTACTATGATACTAGTTATTGTCCATATACTTCCAACCATTTTTCCATTTTCTAAAACAGCATCTGCCCTTAAAGGTATTAATAGATTTAATTGTGCAAATATAGCCCATACTAATATTGAAACCAATGTATAAATAATAAATGCTTTATTTTTAATTATTAACATATAGCTATTAAGCGGGATTTTAGGACATTCTTCATCTCCACAGCCTTTAGGTAGTAAAATTGATGTTATTATTCCAAGAATTAAAAATATTGAACCTGCTATAAAAAATATAGTACTTGATTTCATATTTGACAATATAAGGATTAATAATCCTGCTACTCCTACTCCTATATTAGCTGCAATTCCTCTAATAGAAAATGCAGTAGTTCTTGTTTTTGCACATTGTGACGTAAGAAATGCTATTGATGCTTTAACGCTTGGAGAATATATTCCATTTCCTAATCCAAATATCATTGAACAAAGAAGAAATGATGTATACTCATTGCTAACTCCATATCCAAATACTGCTAATGATTCAATAAATGAACCAAGAGTAATAGTTATTTTCCTCCCTACTCTATCCGATAATAAACCTCCTAAAGTATTTCCTATTTGAGATGTTAATGAAATCATTCCTATTATTAACCCTATTTTTGTTGGATCAATTCCTTTTTCAGAACCTAATATAACCGGAAATATTGGAATAAATATATAAGCTCCAAGATGTGTTAAAAGTTCTGCAAATAACAACACGATTATATCCTTACTTAAAGAAAACTTTGGTATCCCAAATTTCATATTATTTCACTTCCTTAAATCTACGTCTTTACTTACTATTATGACCGTAAATTTATTAAATAATTATATCAAAATTTTTTTAAAATTTAGCCTAATCCATATATTGGCGTTAATTCTATTTTTTATACAACATCGTTTATTAATTTTTTACACATTATAATAAGGGATAAATAATTCCTAAAAAATAATGAAAGGTGGAACTTAATCATGAAGAAAAACAAATTAAACAATTGTAATGACAATAATAAAAATAACAATAAGCTAAATAATGAATGTGATAACTGTAACATGGAAATATCTAATGAATTAGGATTAGATAGTAAATTTAATAATTGTAATGATAATAACTGTAATAATAAGTTTAACAATTGTAATGACAACAATAAAAATAATAGAAAAAATAAAAATAATAAATAATAATTTAATTGTACTTAACAAAAACCCTCGTTTAAAAACGAGGGTTTTTACTTATTATTATATATTAAGAAAAAACCAGCTTTTATCAACTGGTTTTTTACATATTTAAAGTATTTCTAATTCGCTCTAGAATTATATCTGATTCATATAACTTTCCTACATTTTCCCCTACTGCCCTACTGTCTCCTGTAGTTATAGCTATATATAAATTTTCATATGCTTCTTTATATATAACTAATGTGGCTAAAAATTCGGTATTAATATCTTTGTATTTTTCAGGTACTCTATCTTCTGGATATTGAAAATTATTTATTAATCTAATTCTTGCTTGTATAGCTTCCCTATTAGTATCTAGATATTTTGTTTCAATACTAAATATAAGTGGATATTCGTTTTGTACTTTAATAAATCCATCAATCCACGATAGTACATATTGTTCATATTCTTGCTCATTTTCATTTTGTATTGAATGTACATTTTTAAAGTTAATGCTTAATATAGTTATAGACATTATAAAGGTTAAAATAATTAACATATATTTCTTTTTATTAAAAATCATAAATAATCATCTTCTTTCTACTAAAAGTATTATATATAATATTTTTAGTAGAATATAATTTTATATTCCTGTAATTTAAAGTAAATTATATTTATTTAATTTTTTTAATGAGTAATTTATTATTAAAACAACTTATCAACAGATCTGATAAATTATAAATTCTTGTAATAAAAAAAGCAATGTATGTACATTGCTTTTTTAGTATTTTGTAATTTTATGCAATTGTTTTGTTCATATTCCCTTTAAGCCAGTCTTTACCTTCTACAAGTCTTGATACCATCATAGAACAAACTGTATTTCCTGTAGAGTTAAGAAGAGTTGCTGGTGCATCTATTATTGTACTTATAACAGCTATTATAGGAAGTACTTCTGGTGAAAACCCGTATATACTAAGTATTAACATTTCACCTAGCATTCCTCCTCCAGGTATAGCACCCATAACTGCTCCAACTAAGAAAGATACTACAATTATACCTACTATAGAAGATATACTTGTCATGTCTTTCCCAAATATTCCAAATAAGAAAGTTATTTTTAACACTCCACCTACTACAGATCCATCTTTATGAGTATTAGCTCCAAGAGGTAGAACTGTTTCTGCTATATCATTTGGTACTCCCATTTTTTTAACAGATTCAAGATTTATCGGTATACAAGCAGCACTTGAACAAGTAGCTAAAGCTGTAACTGTTGGAGCTATAGCATTTTTCCAGAAAGTTTTTACTCCAAGCTTACCTGAAGCTACATAAGAATATAAAGTAAAGAATCCAAAGTAATAAACTGCTGTAATAGCTAAATAAAGAACAAATACTCTTACGTACCCTCCCAGTATTTGAGGTCCAAGTTGGCCTACAACTGTAGCAAAATATGCTCCAAGTCCTACTGGTGCATAATACATTATTATTTTTACAATTTTCATCATAACATTAGATCCAGCCTCAACGAACGCAGCTATAGGTTTTGCCTTTTCTCCAGCCATTGCTGTTGCTGTTCCAAATAATACTGAGAATATTATAAGTTGTAACATATTACTTCTAGAGAATAGATTTACAAAGTCATTTACTGTTACAGTATTTACAAGTTGAGTAAATATGCCTACTTTTTCAGCATCTGCATTTTCAGTTGCTTGAGCCATAAGTTCATTAAATATTGCAGGATCTAAGCCTTTTGTAGGATTTGCAATTAATACTCCTATAAGAGCTATTACAGCAGCTATTAATGCTGTAGATGAAAACACAATAACAACATTTCCCATGATTTTACCAAATCTTTTCATCCCACTCATATTAGCTATAGCCGAAGTAACGCTAAAGAATACTAACGGCACTAATATTGTAAATAATAAGTTTAAGAATAAATCTCCCAAGGGTTGAAGTACAGTTGCCTTTGGTCCCATAACCAAACCTATTATCCCACCTATTATTATAGAAATAAGTAGTATTAATGAAGATTTATAATTTTTCAAAAATGATTTCATATTATTCTCTCCTTTTCTTTTTATCATATATTTATTATTCATATATTATTATTATACATAAATTTTTTGCTATATTCCTTGTTAATAATGCTTGAAACATTGCAAAAAATGCTCTAAAATAAATTATACTTTAAAATACGTTTTTTCAGAGGTATTTTTATGGAAAATGAATCTACAACTAATAAGATAGGTTATTTAAATGATAATTTTAAAATATTTCATATTAAAGATAAAAAAAATATAGAATTTGAATATCACCATCACGACTTTAATAAAATAATTATATTCATATCCGGAAAAGCTACTTATTTGATTGAAGGAAAATCATATAATTTAAAACCATGGGATATCTTATTTGTAAACAATAATGAAATCCATAAACCTATAATAGATTCTAGCGAATTTTATGAACGTATAGTTATTTGGATTAATCCTGAATTTGTAACGAAATACAATGAAGATGAATGTAATTTACTAACATGTTTTGACCTTGCTCTTCAAAATGAATATAATCTACTTCGACTAAATATAGAATACATTGAAAAAATTAGATGCCTTATATCCCAACTTGAAAGCAATGATAAGAATGAGGAATTTGGAAGTGAAGTTCTAAAAAATTCCTTATTCTTACAACTTATAATTCTTATAAATAGATTGTTTTTAAGAAGTGAAAAAAATAAAGAAATAGAAGATATTAAATATGATAAAACTGTAGAATCTATTTTAAATTATATAAACAATAACCTTCAAGAAGATTTATCTATAGACAATATAGCTTCTAAATTCTTTATGAGTAAATACTACCTTATGCATAAATTTAAATCTCAAACGGGAAATTCAATTCACAGTTATATAATTCAAAAAAGACTAATACTTGCTAAGTCTCTTATTAAAAAGGGATTTAGTATGAACGATGTGTGCATTGAATGTGGTTTTAATGATTATTCAAGTTTTGTTAGAGCTTTTAAAAAAATGTATGATTTATCTCCTAGAAACTATTATAAAAGCATTTTTCAATTTGAAGATTCTTATACAAATGAATAAGCCGTATTAGATAATCTATCACGGCTTAAAGTTTATTCCTTGCAGTTTTTTTCACTATAGTTTTCTTCTTTATTTATCAATTTTGATTTTAAAAGTTTTATATCTTCATCTATGAATCTATGTTTTACTTGTTGAACATCAAAATTGAAAATCTTAAATGAAAATTGAACAAAATGTCCAACTGTAAGTGCTGTAATTAAAGTTCCTATTCCTATAAAACCACCTAGTAAATAACCTATAATTAATACACCTGTCTCAATACTATTTCTTACAAATCTAACAGACTTATTAGTCTTTTTTGTAAGAGCAACCATCAGTCCATCCCTAGGACCAGTACCTAGCCCAGATCCTATATATAAATAACTTGCAATTCCTATTACAAACATACCCAATAACATCGTTATTAGCCTTGGCAAAAAAACTTCAAATACTGGAATAAGATTATTTAACATTAAAATATCCATAAAAATTCCAATAAATATCATGTTAAACACTGTTCCCCAGCCTAGTTTTTCTTTTAAAATACTATTTATTATTATGAGTAGCAACCCAATGGCAATATTTGCCTGGCCCATAGTAATATTAATTATATTTGTAAGCCCTTGATGAAAAACCTCCCAAGGTGCAAGACCTAAATTTGCATTAATGATCATAACTATGCCAACGGCATATAAGAAAAGTCCTGTAAATAACCTTAAAATACAAAAAACTATTTTTTTCACCTAAATCTCCTCCTATTATAATTATATTACTTAAATCAAATTTATGATATAACATACTCTTTTTTGAAAATTCAAAATTTCACATGTTCTTCACATTATTGCCATGGTAAATTCAAACTGATTGGGAATTATTAATATTACGGAGGTGAAAAATATGAAAAGAAAAATACTGAGTACTTTAGCATTATCAATGATTATCTTTGGATCTTCAAATGCTGTTTATGCAGACAATTTAGAAACTGATTGTAGATCTATGATTACTGTTTCACAAAAAGAAAATAAAGATTGTCCGAAGGATAAACAAGGTCATAAAGCTAAACATAAAAAATTTATTGTCGAGTTTCTAAAAGAAAAACATAAAATGACAGATAAAGAAATTCAAGCTCAATTAGATTCTGGAAAAACGCTTAAGGATATATTGAAAGAAAAAAATGTTACACATGAAGAACTTAAAGAATATATGCTACAACATAAATATAAGAAAATTGATGATGCTGTAAAAAACGGCGAAATAACAAAAGCAGAAGCAGTTAAGAAAAAGGAAGAAATAAAAAAAAGAATGGACGAAATACAAAAAATGAGAGAAGAAAAGATAAAAGAAAACAAAAACTAAAAAATAAAGCCCTCCATATATTGGAGGGTTCTCTTTATCTGTCTCATTTGCTATATATTTATAATGAGTAACCATAATAACACATTTATCTTGTTTAGCTATATTTTTAAATATATATTTAAAATGAAATGAAATAGAAAAAATCCGCATAAGATCTATATCTTATGAGGAAAAATCATCGTAAATTTAACTGAGGATTTTTTGTTTTCTATTCTATATTTGACATTATTAAGGTCTAATATTTTTTTAACTATATATAATCCTAAACCACTTCCACCTGTATGTCTATTTCTAGATTTCTCAATTCGATAAAAGGGTTTAAATATTTCCTGTATTAAATTTTCATCTATATTAGCACCTGTATTTTCTACTTCTAAATAAATATCATTTTTTTTATATAAATTAATGATTATAGTTTCATTTTTGTTTGAGTATTTTATAGCATTATTTACTACATTCATAATAGCCTTTTTTATAAGCTGTTCATCTAAAAATAAAAATAAATCTTCCTGTAAATTTTCTACAAGCTTCATATTTTTTTCTTTTATAAAATATTGTTGATTTTCAATTACATTTTCTACAAGTTTTGTAATATTTATATTTTCAATATTTGTTTTAACTTCAAAGCTCTCCAGTTTAGATATATCTAGCATTTCATTAACTAAATCTTTCATTTCTTGAGTTATATCATATGATTGTTTTAGATATTTATCCCTATCCTTAAAGGCACCTATATTGTATATCATTCCCTCAAGTTGTCCACTAATTATAGTAATAGGTGACTTAAGTTCATGAGATATAGTTGCTATAAATTCTCTTCTATTAGCTTCTTGTACCCTTTCTCTTTCTATATCACTTTTTAGTTTTGTGTTTGCTTGTTTTAATTCATCCATAGTTTTTTGAAGGTTTATAGAAAGTTCATTTAAACTATTGGACAACTCTCCTATTTCATCATGTGATATAGAATCTAATTTATTTGAAAAGTTCAGCGTAGACATATCTTTAGCTACATTATTGATATGTAGTAGTGGCTTTGTTATTACCTTCGAGTATATATAAGAACCTATTAGTGATACTAAAGCAGCAACCAAAAACATAATTGGCATTGATTTCAAGAGTATCTTTGATGCCTCGTCAACAGGTTGTATCTGTTTGCTAACAATTAAATAGTAAGGTGCTGCTAAATCCTTAATATATATCTCTTTTCTTACAGTATATAGACTTGGTTGTGGCTTACTTTCAAATCCCTCAATTTGAGATTTATGATAGTGAATATTTTTTAAATCTGCACTGTGACTAAAATCATAGTAAGGACAATAAATCATATTTCCATTTGAATCTTGTAATACTATAGACACATTATGTTCTCTAGAAAAATCAGATAAAATAGTATCTAAATTATTTATATCGCTAATTTTTATATATTGAGATAATTCCAGTACTTCGTTTTTCAAATATGAAGTCTTATAATTATAATAGTAACTAGGAAGAAAAAAATATATAAACATGTATATTGTAGTTGATGATAGTATTAAGAGAGCCGTTGTTATTATAAATATTTTATAGGTAACGCTTAGGTTTTTCCACTTACCTTTCAAGAGTATAGCCAACTCCCATAACAGTCTTTATATAAGGTATATTGGATTTTTTCCTTATATTCTTTATATGAGCATCTACTATTCTCTTATCTCTATAATAATCATAACCCCATATCTCATCAACCAAAACATCTCTTGTAACTACTTTTGGATAGTAGTCAATTAGCATCTTTAATATATTAAACTCTTTGACAGTCAAATCCAATAACTCATTATTAAAATAAACTCTATAAGCATCGCAATCTAAGGTTAGATCTTCAAATTTTGAAATACTTTTATTTTTGCTTTCTTCTGTCCTTCTAAGTAAAGCCTCAACTCTTTTTATCAATATATTGAAAGAAAATGGCTTTGTAATATAATCATCTGCTTGCAATTCAAATCCCTTTACTTCATCTTTTTCATCACCTAAAGCTGTTAAGAATATAATAGGTACTTTCGAAGTATTTCTAATCATTTTGCAAACAGAGTATCCATCTAAGTTAGGTAACATTATATCTAATATTATTAAATCATAATTATTATCCTTAAATTTCTCTATTGCTTCTACTCCATCATTAGCTAACTCAACATCATAGTCTTGAGTTTTTAAAAATTCAACTATTAGTTCTTGTATATATGCATCGTCTTCTACAACAAGTATAGATTTGTTCATAGTTTCCTCCAATTATCTGTTTATATGTGTATATTTTAACAAATTAATATGAAAAATATATGAACTTTTACTTAATATTTATAAAAAATTAACCCTCTAAAAATATCAGAGGGCTATCTTTAATAATTTTATTCTTCACTATTAATAACTCTTGAAATATAGTATATAAGTCCTCCATATAATAGTCCAAGGCCACAAATAAGCATTACTACTGCACCTATAGACAAACTATCGACCATACTACCCTTCCACCTTTTCAATTTATATATTTTTACTCTAAGACTTTTTACTTAATATTATATATATCTAAATTTTATTTAGAATGAAATTTAGATAGAACAAAAAAATAAAATATAAGATGTATTTTCTAAAATACACCCTATATTCTATACTTTATTATTCTACTGGCTTTAGTCTAGCTGTAAAGTGTCTTAATACCTCTGGCTCATAAATGAATTCTAACCCTTTTAAAGTCTCACATCTATCTTTTATAGCTATTAATGAATCTGCTATATAATCCATATGGTTATAAGTATATACTCTTCTTGGAATTGTAAGTCTTACAAGTTCTAATGGCGATTCTAAGTTTTCATTTGTCTCAGGGTCTCTTCCAAGTAAGAACGACCCTATTTCAACAGATCTAACTCCACTTTCAAGATATAATTCATTACATAAAACTTGGGCTGGAAATTGATAGTAAGGAATATGTGGTAGTATTTTTTTAGCATCAACAAATACCGCATGACCTCCAGTTGGATACTGAATAGGTACTCCACCTTCCATTAATCTATCTCCAAGGTATTTGATTTGATCTATTCTATAAGCTAAATAATTTTCTTCACAACTTTCATTAAGTCCTATTGCTAAGGCTTCCATATCTCTACCAGCAAGGCCTCCATAAGTTGGGAATCCTTCCATAGGAACAATTCTTGATCTAGCAGCTGTATATAATTCTTCATCTTTTTTAATTCCAATAAGTCCTCCTATGTTTACTATTCCATCTTTTTTAGCACTCATAGTAAACCCTTCTCCATAACTAAACATCTCTTTTATTATTTCTCTTATAGATGTATTTTCATATCCTTCTTCTCTTTGCTTAATAAAGTATGCATTTTCTGCGTATCTTGCAGCATCTATAAAAACTCTTACACCATACTTATCTCCTAGCCCTTTTACAGATCTCATATTTGCCATAGAAACAGGTTGACCACCACAACTATTACAAGTAACTGTTATAAGTATAAATGCTATTTCTTCTTTATTATTATTTTTGAGGAAATCTTCTAATTTTTCTAAGTCAAAGTCGCCTTTAAAATCATAGTAAGTAGTAGTATCGTAGGCTTTTTCTGTTACTAGGTTAACAGCTCTACCACCTGACAATTCTATATGTGCCTTTGTTGTATCAAAATGCATATTTCCAAGAACATATTGACCTTCTTTTACCACAATCGGGAATAATACTTGTTCTGCACCTCTCCCTTGGTGTGCAGGAATTATGTACTTATATCCAAATAATTCTTGAGCACTTTCTAGTAGGTGATAATAGCTTCTACTTCCTGCATAAGCTTCATCTCCCATCATAATACCTGCCCATTGTCTATCACTCATAGCTCCTGTCCCACTATCAGTTAATAAATCTATGTATACATCTTCAGCTTTTAATGAAAATGGATTGTATCCTGCTTTGATTAATGCTTGTTCTCTTTCTTCCCTCGATATTTGTCTTAATGGCTCAACCATTTTGATTTTAAATGGCTCTGGCATGACTTTTCTCATATAAATCCCCCTTTAAATTAACAAATAATTTTTTATGTACACAAAATTTTATGTACAATTAAAAAATATATTCTTAATAAATAATGTTTTTCATATAAAAAAATCCTCCATTACTTGGAGGATTTTATAAGTTAAGTTGATCATCTGAGTTAAATAAAAACTTAGAAGCTAAATATAAAAATAACCATGTTGTTAATGTAACACTACCTAATATACCTAGCATTATACCTATTTGATATTTTATAGCAGACAGAGGAGAAGCTCCTCCTAATATTTGACCTGTCATCATTCCAGGTAAAAATACCACACCTGTACCTAGCATAGAATTTATAGTTGGCAATATAGCATTGTCAAATGCTTTATTAATAATATCTCTAGATGCAACTGCTGGAGTGGCACCTAACATTAAAGCAGTTTCTATGGAATCTCTCTGTGTAGTTATACTGCTCATCAAAGTATTAACACCAAGAGACACCCCTGTCATTGAATTTCCTATTAACATACCTGTTATAGGTATAAAGTAAACAGGATCATACCAAGGTTTTACCGCCACCACTACAAATATAAAATATAATGTACTTATGAATATCCCTACAAACATTGATATTGTTATAGATTTTCTTATATTGTTAGGTACATCTACATGACTTCTTTTTATTACGTTGTTTACAGCAAACAATAACATAATGCATATTATAATTATAGTTATAAATGGATTTGGATATTTAAATATGTAAGTAAGTAAATATCCAGCCAAAGTAAGCTGAATAGTCATACGAATACTAGATATTAATATTAATTTTTCTCTAGGTATTTTTCTTATTTTGACTATGAACATAAGTATTAGTACAAATAGATATGCACATAGAAGTTGAAATACCGTTATATCCTTCATTATCTCTTCACCTCACTGACTTCTACTACTTCTCCACTTGTTATATTAACTATATAATCGGCAAAATTGTTTGATACTTCCAATGAATGAGTTATCATTATAAGTGTTTTATTGTTTTTCTTACAATAATATGATATTTGAGATATAATATCATACTCTGTATCTTTATCCAGTGCCGATGAAGGTTCATCTAATAAATATACATCTGCATCCATGACCATTACACGAGCTAAGCAAAGTCTTTGTTTTTCTCCACCAGATAAAGTATCACATGTATCATATAAATCTTTTTTTAAATTTACTGAATTAAGAAATTCCTTTAATTTATAGTCTTCTGGAATATGTTTTTCAGAAAACTTAAGTCCTATTATAAGGTTTTCTTTTATATTCCCCTCGAATATGTGAGGATTTTGAGATAGCATAACAACGTTCCTTCTCAGTTTCACTGAAGATATATCATTTAGATTTTTCCCATTGTAATATATAACTCCATTAGTATGAGTTATCATTTTGTTTAAAAGTTTTAGTAGTGTAGTTTTTCCGCCCCCACTAGGGCCCATAATACAAGTAATTTTATTTTTAGGTATGATAAGTTCCTTTATATCTAGTATGGTTTTGTACTTTATATTTTGTAAGTTAAACATATGTCGCACCTTCCTTCATTCCTTTATAATATACCATATTTCATATATATAGTTACAATTTGTAGTACAAGTATAATAAATTATGTTAAAATAAGGAATACTATAAAGGATAAAATAGAAATAATGCAAAGTGAGGTAATAGACTTGATAAAAATAGGCGATTTTAATAATTTAAAAGTTGTAGGTAAAGGAAACATAGGTTATTTCTTAAATAGCGATACTAAAAAAATGGATAAAAACATATTGCTTCCAAAATCACGTGAGATAAGTACTGAATTAAATATAGGTGATGCAGTAGAAGCTTTTATATATCGAGATTCAGAAGATAGAATAATTGCTACGCTTAAAAAACCCCTAGCTAAAGTAGGAGAAATATCTTATCTTAAAGTTGTTTCTACTACTGATGTAGGTACTTTTATTGACTTTGGGCTAGCTAAAGATATATTGGTACCTTTTAAAGAAAAATTATATCCATTAGAAGACAATAAAAACTATTTATTCTATATATATTTAGATAAAAGTGATAGAATAGCTGCTACTACTGATATAGATATGCATCTAGATATTGAAGGTGATTATAAAATTGGAGATAGTGTTAAAGGAACAGTTTATGGATTCCAAACTAACAAAAGTGTTATGGTAGCTGTAGAAAATATGTACCAGGGTGTAATTTTAAGTAATGAATATTTCACTGAAATAAACTATGGAGATGTTTTAGATCTGAATGTAATTAAAATTTATGAAAATGGAAGATTGGGATTATCTCCTAGAAAACATACTAAAGTTGAAGTAACTACTCTTCAAGAAAATATTTTAGAATATTTAAAATCACATGAAGGCTTTATGACTTTCAATGATAAAAGTTCTCCTGAAGAAATATCTAAAGAATTTAACGTAAGTAAAAAACACTTTAAAAATGCTTTAGGTGGACTTATGAAAAAGAATTTAATAACACAAGACAATACTGGGACGAAACTAAAATAATAAATAAAGTATACATATAAAGGGAGTGAATATATATTCACTCCCTTTATTGAATTAACTATGCAAGCTTCCTTCAATTTAAGTTTAATTAATAATATTGAAAAAAAGGAATTTTCATTGTATAATTGTACTATCTCATGTGCTTTCAGCATATATATACTTAGTTAATAAAATATCATTTTGAAGGGAGATTATTTATGAATTTCAAGCTTGACTTAATAGAAACGCTCGCATTGGCTATTCTTGTTTTAATAGTTGGGGAATTTTTAAGAAAAAGAATTAAAGTTTTAGAGCATTTTTGTATTCCGGCGCCAGTAATTGGAGGAATGTTATTTTCATTTATTACATTAATTGGACATAACTTACAATTATTTAGTTTTGAATTTGATGATACACTAAAAAACGTATTTTTAATTGCGTTTTTTACAACTATTGGATTCACTGCAAGTTTAAAGTTATTGAAAAAGGGTGGAGTTTCAGTAATCATTTTCTTATTTGTTAGTATGATTTTAGTTGTATTCCAAAATGTTCTTGGCATTGGTTTAGCTAAATTATTTGGATTACATCCATATATAGGTCTTGCTCTTGGCTCAACTCCACTTGTTGGCGGACCTGGAACTTCAGGTGCTTTTGGTCCTTTATTCGAGGCAGCTGGTGTAAAAGGTGCTGCAACTGTTGCTATGGCTGCTGCAACATTTGGGTTAGTTATGGGATCAATTACTGGAGGACCTATTGCAAAACGCTTAATTGAAAAGAATAACTTAATAAATAGATCAAAATCATATGAAGGTAATGAGACATTATCTGACAAAGTACTAAACCTTGATCCAAACTCACTACTTAACTCTGCTATTATTATAGTTGTAGCAATGGGTATTGGAACTATTATTTCAAAGTGGTTTGTAAGTTTGGGATGGACGTTCCCACCATATATAGGGGGAATGTTAGCTGCAGCACTAATTAGAAATGTTTATGATATGTTCAATAAAGAAGTAATCATGGAAGAAATTGATGCTTTAGGCAGTATATGTTTAGCATTCTTCTTATCTATGGCATTAATGTCTCTTAAGTTATGGGAATTAGCTGAGTTAGCTCTTCCTATGATAGTTATTCTACTAACACAAGTAGTACTTATGGCTGCATTCGTGTACTTTATAGTATTTAGAATAATGGGTAGAGATTATGAAGCAGCTGTTATGGCATCTGGTACATGTGGATTTGGTCTAGGATCAACTGCAAATGCCATGGCTAACATGGAAACCCTTGTAGCAAAATATAATAAAAAGGCACCAAGAGCATTTTTTGCGGTACCACTTGTTGGTTCCTTATTTATAGACTTCTTTAATGCCTTTGCAATTACTTTCCTTATGAATATGTTTAAGTAAATATTAAAATATCGCTAAGTTATCTTCCTCTTAGCGATATTTTTTATTATTTATTCTACTGGACATTGTTTAAATATAGTATTTCCATCTACTGATTTTATAATTTCAAGAGAATTTCCATTCATATACATTTTTGAATTAGTATCTAAGCTACCTACAGCATACAAAGTATATATTCTACCTGCTCTTAAACTAGTTGATATACCTAGTGGGAATGTCTCTTTATTGGCTAAATGAAATTTAAATGAATGTATATCAGTATCTGTAATTATATATTCTGTAGAATATCCAGGAGATAATTCTCTATATAAAGCATTTGGCTGTATATGCACTGTCAGAGGATCAGGGGATACATTTACAATCCTAACAACACTTTTATCTGGGTATATTTTTTGTTTAATCTCATCTACGATTGATATTAATTTCAAATTGTTTATATTCTCCCATATAGATAGTGTAATAGGCTCTCCTCCAGGTATATCTATTTCATTTAGTTTTAATATAGGATTATCTGGCTTATTAGACAAATAAACCTTTATACTGTGCACCCCTTTGGGTATAGGAATATAATAACTAAAATCTTTGTATTTTAAATTTTTTGCCATTAACATATCATCTATATATAAATTTATCTGTGGAGCTTCTGGATATCCATTGAATACCCTAACAAATGAAAAACAAAGAGCAATACAAGGTAAACCTAATTCTTGTATAAATTGCATAGCTGTTCCTGTTTCTGGAGAATCATGTATTTGTCTCTTACAAAATATATTTAAAAATGCACGTGGTATTACCACCCTATTCATAAAACCCCACCTTTTATTTTTATATTGCTAAAAAATACTACTTTTATTATTATATGCATTTATTGTACAAGTTGTTATAATAAAAATAATTTAGTAGGGAAATACAAAAGGAGTGTATCTGAGTTCTTAACAAAACTTCTATACACTCCTTTGTCTATATACTATTTTTCATAACTTTGCGTATATTATGTAACCCTATTTCGCAACGATTACCCCAAGCATCAAGAAATTCATCATCTCTCATTACACAAACAATTTCACAATTATTAGAACAATGATCACAATCTTTTCCTGAAGTTGTAAATTTCATCTCTTTAACACCAAAATTAAAAGATTTTTCTTTACCAGATTTCTTTGCTAAAATAGCAGCTCCTAAAGCCCCCATTAAATGTCCATTTTCATCAACATGTACTTCTTGCCCTACAGATTCTTTAAAAGCCTTAATAACACCTAAGTTTTTGCTAACTCCTCCTTGAAAAACTATTGGTGTTTTAATACGTTTACCTTTCCCAACATTATTTAGGTAATTTGTAACAACAGCTCTGCAAAGCCCAGCAATAATGTCTTCTTTACTATGGCCAATTTGTGCTTTGTGAACTAAGTCAGATTCTGCAAAAACTGTACAACGACCTGCAATTTTAGTTGGATTTTTTGAGCGAAGTGCATAATCTCCTAGATCTTCAATTTCAATTCCAAGACGCTTAGCTTGTGAAGATAAAAATGACCCTGTTCCTGCTGCACATAAAGTATTCATAGCATAATCAGTTACAATTCCGTTATCCATAATTATAATTTTACTATCTTGTCCACCTATCTCAAATATAGTTTTGGCCTCAGGGTAAATTGAAAGTGTTCCAATAGCATGCGCTGTTATTTCATTTTTTACAATTTGAGCATCTAAAATACTACCTATAAGTTCTCTAGCAGATCCAGTAGTTCCAACAGATACTACTTCAATATCTTTTCTTAATTGTCTTTGTAAATCTTCTAAAACCTTTTTAACTCCATTAATAGGATTCCCTTCTGTCCAAAGATAAGTTTTTGCCAAAAATTTATTGTCTTTGTCAACAATAACGCCTTTAGTAGATATAGATCCTATATCTATTCCTAAGTACCCCTTTTCCATTATATGTTCTCCTTTCTCATAACAAGCATATCATGAAAAGCCTCAAGTCTTGTTTTTGTACCTATTTCAGATGTTTGAGCATCAAAACTAAAGTATAATACCGGAATATTATAATCTCTACTTACCCTTTGTACAGGTGGCATAGAATTAACCTCAGGAGTACATCCAAATGGCTTAATATGAATAATTCCATCGAAACCCTCTTCTGCTAATTGCTTTGTTCTTGCTACACTATCAGTTCCATCAGCTCCAATAGCATACTTCAAATATGGATTTGCATATTTTAATAATTTTTTCTCATTATGATCTTTTGAAAATAACAAATAAGAAATAGTAATATATCTTCTCACTTCTATTCCCTTCTTTGCCATCTCTTTTTCTATAAAATAATTACTAAAAGGCTCCATTAAAACATATAATTCACCTACAATACCTACTTTTAATGGATTTTTAGGTTTATCTATTGAAAGTTGTTCAAAAGCCAATTTATATTCTCTATATATATTTTTTACTTCTTTTGTATTGTTTGTTTTACTTAGCTCAACATGGAATTTCTTTTCTAAATTTTCAAAACTACCTTTATTAACTTCAAAACCAATATTTTCTCTAATATATTGTTCAATATTATCAAGTGCATTTACTTGTTCTAAAGCTAGTTTAAATGCTGAGTAAAATTGTCTAAAACTCAATTTAGGATTTATCTTTTTAAATTCTCTATAATAAGCGATAGGGCTAACATTACTAGTATCAACGAGGCTGAAAAATTTGAAATCATATCCTAAGTCTTTTAATATTTGTTCTTGAATTTCTCCGTAATATCCAAAGCGACAACCGCCACCTGCTTGAACTAAAAAATTTGCCCCATTATCTAAAGCTTCAATATAGTTACCTAGATTATATTTAAAAGGAACACAAACAAAATCAGGGCTATTTTTAGCACCTAACTCTATTGTTTTTCTAGTTATTGGTGGTGCTAAAACAACTTTTCCTTCTAAAGTATTTTCAATTAGCTTTGTAATTGGAATATGATAGTTACCCATATGAGGAAAGCTCATAATCATTTCTCTGTTATTGCCCATATTTACATCTCTCCTGACTTAAAAGTCCTTCATTATCCTGTTTCTTCATATTAATTATATCAATAAAGCTTTCCAATCTAGTATGCAGTCCTGCCTCTCCTTGTAACTCATCTAATACAATAGTAATAAGGGGTATATCTTTAATTTTTCTTTGACATAATTCAGTAACTAAAGAATCAGGCCCACATGGGAAAGTTACTAAAAATATAATGCCATCAATTTTATCTTTATAGTGTTCAATGGCCCCTACTAGCTCTTTGTTATAACTCCAATATAATCCTGAAGATATCTGCTTCGATTTTTGTTTAGCTGTGTCTTCATCTAAAACGTCTGCATATATAGGAGTAGTATCAAGTTGCTTTAGATATTTAACAATTGGTTGTCCTATAAATTCGTCGTAAATATTATATGGATGGGAAACAACTAGTATTTTTAATTTATCATTTTGTTCTAATAACTTATCTTGATAAACTTCTATTTTCTTATTTTCAATCATCTGAGAATTTTTTGCTTTTTTATATGCGTTATAAATTTTTATAGGATTTTTGGTAAAATTTAAACCTATTTTATAAAAACCTGAAAATTCCCTACTTCCATTTTCAATATCTAGGTTATAATCTAATATATTTATATCATCAAATGTGTTTTTTACTATATCATAAAGCGCATGGAATTTTGTGCAAGTAGATTCATTATTTCCATAATTAGCAATACGCGGAATAAATATATAATCAGCTTTTCCTCTTAGATAATTAACATGACCCATAAAAATTTTCGCTGATAAGCAACTTTCATCTATTGAATGAGAAATACCATCGTCTAATAACTTCTTTGTAGTTTTGGGGCTTAATACAATTTCACAACCAAGTTCTTCAAAAAAATTATTCCAAAGAACACTGTGTTTGTAGTAAAGCAATGCCCTTGGAATACCAATAGTATACTTTTGACTTGCAATCATTAATTTCAACTCCTATGTTTTTTCATGTTGTTTCCAAATCCTGTTTTAGTATTGACAATATTTAAATAAAATAAAACCCCCATTATAAAATAGAGGTTTCAGATTTAGAATTTTTGTTATTCTTTTTAACTTTATATGTGACTATATATGAACAACTTAGCCCTAATATTATCCCCCCTAATATATCTGTAGGATAATGAACAAATAAATATAGTCTAGAAAAAGCCATAAGTCCTGCTAAAATAATTATAGGTATTCTGTATTTTTTTATTAAGATTCCTATTACACCTGCAACTGCAAATGATGACCCTGTATGTCCTGAAGGAAAAGAATAAGATAGTGGTTTTTCTATTAATAATTGAATATTTGTAAATTCATAAAATGGTCTTGGTCTTTGTATTATTTTTTTTAATACTCCTTCTCCTATAATAGTGCTAAGTACTAGTGCTATTATACATAAAATACCTACTTTTCTATATTTGTTACTAATCATTAATATAAAAGATATTATGATCCAAATCATACCACTATCCCCTAGTGATGTTATTATAGGCATAAGTTTATCTAAAATAGGATTTTGTAAGTTATTATTAATAAATTCAAGTATAGCTATATCTATTTTTTGAATCATATTTTCCTCCATTATAATTATTAAAAGCTTTTATTAATTTTACTATAAAAATTATAATTACAATAGTATTAAATAAAATAGTATTAAATTTCATTTTCTAATCTAATTCTAATCTTTAGCTAATACTTCTTTAATTATATTACCCTATTATATAAATATAAAATATATTACAAATTTGGAGGGTACACAATGGAAATTAAAATTGAGCTAGTTGATTTATTGAAAAAAAGAGCGAATGTAAGCTATAAAGAAGCAAAAGAGGCGCTTGAAATGTTTAATGGTGATATAGTTGAAGCATTGGCATACTTTGAAGAACAAAATAAAATAAAGCCTGATATAAGCGTTACAAGTTCATCTTTTTTCAGGAAAATTAAGAGTATTATAAAAAAATCAAATAAAATAAGATTCATTATATCAAAGAATAACAAAACATTGATTAATGTACCTATATCTATTGCAATAATTGTAACAATAATAGGTGTACACTTTGTTCTACCAGCTATAATCCTTGCTTTAGTTACTGGATGTAAGATAAAGTTTGAAAAAGATAACGGCGAAGGATACGATATTAACAATAAAATAGATAAGGTTTCTAATTGTGTAAATAAATTTACAAATAAAATATCAGATGAAATAAAAAATTCATAATACTAACCCTGCCAATATTATAAAATGGCAGGGTTTATTTTACTATTGTTTTCAAATTTCTTTGAAAAGAGTATACTATTTTTATATGATTTATCTTTTGATATGGAGGATAATAAATGAATGAAAAAATACTTATTATAGAAGATGAAACTAAAATAGCTAGATTTATTCAACTTGAATTAGAACATGAAGGCTATAGTGTAGATATTGTTCAAGATGGCAGATTAGGTCTTGAAAAAGCTTTAAGTCATAATTATGACCTTATAATACTGGACGTTATGCTTCCATCACTTAATGGCATGGAGGTGCTAAGAAGACTAAGACAATCTTCTCAAGTAATTGTTATTATGCTTACAGCTAAGGACGATGTTATGGATAAAGTCATGGGGTTAGATATTGGGGCTGATGACTATATTACAAAACCCTTTGCAATAGAAGAACTTCTAGCTCGTATTCGTGTATCTTTTAAACATAAAAGATCTAATTCATTAAAATCAAATATAATTCAAGTAAATAAGCTTAAAATTGATATAGATAAATATACTGTTACTTATGAAAATGAACTTATAGAATTAACTAAAAAAGAATTTGATTTATTGAAATATCTTATGATAAATAAAGACATAGTATTAACAAGAGATTCTATATTAGGGATTGTCTGGGGATATGATTTTGTAGGCGACACTAATATAGTCGATGTTTATATAAGATATTTAAGAAGTAAAATTGATGATAAATTCAATAAAAAGTTTATTCATACAATTAGAGGAGTGGGGTATCAACTAAAACATGAATAAAATAAAATCATTATTTAAAGCTATCTCCCAAATATTTAAAGTTTTATTATCAGTTATTGTGTATATTGTAAAATTCCTATTATATTTATTTGATAAATCAATTAAAGAAATAACTAAAAGATTGAGATTTTCTATTAGATTTAAAATTACTGCCACTTATGTATCTATATTTATATTAATATTTTCATTAATAAGTTTAGGTATTATATTTAGTTTTGAGTATTATATCCAAAATAATTCCCCTCGAGATTATATATACATTCTTGGTACAATTTTGGGAGTTTTTAATATTCTTGGTATAATTTCTATAATTTTAATAAGCTCAAGAACTAGTAAAAAGCTTTTATCTCCAATATACTATATGACAAAGACGGTAAAGGAAATATCAATTAATGATCTTCATAAAAGACTTGACATAAGTGGTTCAAAGGATGAATTAAAAGATTTGGCAAAAACATTTAATGACATGTTAGATAGAATTCAAATCTCTGTTGAGCTTCAAAATCAATTTGTATCAGATGCCTCTCATGAACTAAGAACTCCTATTTCAGTAATACAAGGGTATGCTAACCTATTAGATCGTTGGGGAAAAGACGATAGACAGGTACTAGAAGAATCAATTATTGCAATTAAAAGTGAATCTGAAAATATGAAAATTCTTATTGAAAATCTTTTATTTCTTGCTCGTGGAGATAAAAACAACCAAAAAACTTACAAAGAAAACTTTTCAATTAATGAAATAATAAGTGAGGTTTTAAAAGAAACGAAATTAATCGATTCAAATCATAATATACTAAACGAAAAAAATGAAGAGTTTATTATCAACGGTGATAAAAACCTTATAAAAGAAGCTGTTAGAATTTTTGTAGACAATAGTATTAAGTATACTCCTAATGGTGGGAATATAAAATTAAATTCTTATAAAAATAACAATAAAGCAATTATTATTATAGAAGATACAGGTATTGGAATTTCTAAAGATGATATTAAATATATATTCAATAGGTTTTATAGAGTGGATAAAGCAAGGACAAAAAAAGATGGTGGAACTGGACTTGGCTTATCCATTGCAAAGTGGATAATAGACAGTCATAATGGGACAATTGACGTTAGTAGTACTTTAAAGGTAGGAACAACTATTAAAATTAAATTACCAATTAATATTTAAAATCATAAAAAGATCTCTTAAGATTATAATTAAGTACTCTTAAGAGATCTTTTTTATTTATCTATTGCTCTGAATTTTTACTGTTTTGCAGTCTTTCCCCTATTGCTATTAAATCTCTAACTTTATAGTTTCCAAAATCACCTTTATTTCCTTTTTGCAATGTAACACTGTCCATTATCTCATCAGCTATCTCTAAATTCATTTCAGTTAAATCTTTTCCTATTTCTTGTTGTGAACCAATTTTTTTATTTTTCATAATTAATACCTCCTTAATAAAAACTGTTTAAGTTTTTTTATTTATACTACAAGATTAGTATTGTATTTAACTTCATTTCAAATACATAGATTTTACTAATAATATAATTTTATGATAAGATAAAAATATACAGTTTTGATGAAAGAAGGAGTTTTTATGGATGTTATTTTTAGTATGTTACTAGTATTTTGTATGTTGATTTTTTCTATTTATAAAGGAATATTTATAGGGTATCCCTTAATATTGTGTTTTTTTATATTTTCTTTTATTTGTTTTAAAAGAGGATTTTCCTTAAAAGCTATTTTGAAAATGTCCTATGATGGTGGGAAAAAGGCATTTATTGTTCTTAAGATATTTATTTTAATAGGAAGTATTACTGCAATTTGGATGTCATCAGGAACTGTTCCTGGGATAGTTTATTATGGAATAAAATTTATGAATCCAAACTTTTTTATTTTATATACATTTTTAATTAGTTGTTTGGTATCTTTTTTACTAGGTACATCATTTGGAACTGTAAGTACTGTAGGTATAGCGTTAATCGTAATGGCAAAAGGTGGAAATGTAAATTTAAACATTGTGGCCGGAGCTATTATTGCAGGTGCATATTTTGGAGATAGATGTTCTCCAATGTCTTCTAGTGCAAATCTAGTTGCGCACTTAACAGAAACAAACTTTCATACAAACATAAGAAATATGTTTAAGACATCGGCAATTCCTTTTGTTTTATCTATAATTTTATATACTGCATTTTCACTACAGCAACCATTTACACTAGGATCAATTAGTATAAATAACGAGATAATGAATTCATTTAATATAAATTGGATTGTTTTATTACCTGCTATTATAATAATAATTTTATCTCTATTTAAAATAGATGTTAAAATATCAATGCTTTTAAGTATTTTGCTAGCTTCTATTATAAGTATATTAATTCAACAATATAAATTAACAGAAATTCTTAAATTTATATTGTTAGGTTTTAAATTGGATTCAACTACTCCACTTCAAAATATTATAAAAGGTGGTGGCATTATTTCTATGTTAAAGCCATCTTTAGTAGTCTTTATATCTTGTTCATTAGCGGGGATATTTGATGGAACAAATATGCTAAAAAATATAGAAGATATATTATTAAAATCAAAAAATCGCTTTGAACTCTTTTTATATACAACTATAACTAGTATAGCTACTGGAGCTTTTGGATGTAATCAATCTATTGCTATTGTTTTGACCAGTAGTCTTATGAAAAAACCATATAATGAAAAAAATATTGATAACCATAAATTAGCTATAGATTTAGAAAATACAGCAGTTGTATTGTCTGCCCTTATCCCCTGGAATATAGCAGCATTTGTTCCCACTACAACGATGAATGTAAGTAATATAGGATATATACCTTATGCTTTTTACTTATACCTTATTCCTATATGTAATATTATTTATTTTAGATTTTTAAAAACAAAAACACCTCAAAAAAACCTTGAGTAAGTTTACTCAAGGTTTTTTCATTTACTCAGCTACATTTCCAGCTACATTAAGTACATCCCATGTTCTTGCAAAAGGTGGTGCATAACATAAGTCTAAGAATCCTAACTGATCAGTAGTCATTTTGCTAAATATTGCTGCTGCTAATACATCAACTCTTAATACGGCACCCTTTTTTCCAATAATCTGGCCTCCTAATATTACCTTTGTGTCACCATCATATATTAACTTTACATGAATATCAGATTGTCCTGGATAATAATTAGTTTGATTTTTATCCTTTATAAATACAGTTTTGTAGTTTAGTCCCATTTTAATTGCTTCATTTTCTGAAATGCCTGTTCTACCAGCTTCTAAATTCATAACCTTTACAGCTGCAGAACCTAGTGTTCCTTCAAATTTATTATTTTGGCCAGCAAGGTTTTCTCCAACTATTCTTCCAATTTTATTAGCTGTTGTTGCAAGAGGAATATATACATTCTCATTTCTTACGATATTATATACACTTGCGCAATCACCACCAGCATAAATATTATCTATACTAGACCTACCATATTCATCAATTACAATTGCGCCATTTTCAAGCATATTTATTCCTGTTTCTTTTAAAAATGATGTATTTGGTCTTATTCCAGTACTAATTATAACTAAATCAGCTTTATAAACTCCTTTATCAGTAACTACCTTTTCTATCTTAATTTTTCCTTCAAATTTCTTAATACTTTCATTTAAATGAAGATTCACTCCGTGACTTATAAGTTCATTTTCCATTATATCAGTAATTTCTTTATCGAATGAAGCCGCAAGAATCCTATCTCCACGTTGAATAATCCTTACATTTTTTCCAATGTTTTTCATAGCTTCCACTACTTCTATTCCTATAAATCCAGCACCTATAATTACAATATCTTTAACATCTTCTTTTTTTACTACTTCTTTTAATTTTATCCCATCATTTAAATCTTTTAATGTAAATATATTTTGTAGGTCTATATTTTCTATAGGTGGTATAATAGCACTTGCCCCTGTTGCTATCATAAGTTTATCATAACTGTCTTCAAGTTCTTTATTAGTACTTAAGTCTTTTATTTTTAAAATTTTATTATTCGTATCTACACTTAATACTTCGTGATTTATATTTACTTCTATTCCACTTGCTCTAAATTTATCTGCAGTTCTCGCTATCATATTTTTAGGATCATGAAAAAAATCACCTATATAATAAGGTAGGCCACATGCTCCCCAAGAAACAACATCTGTTTTTTCATAAACTATTACATCATAATCTTTTGATATTCTCTTTACTTTTGCGGCTGCACTCATACCAGCTGCAACTCCACCTATTATTATTATTCTCATATTAATTCCTCCTGCCAAATTACTATGACATGTAATTATTTTTATATACTATAATATATTTATGCCCATATACACTAAATAAGTAACATAAAAAATTTGCTTTGCTCTTATCACCAACGACCTTGAAAAGATGGTCTGTTGGTCAAGTTTATCAGTTGGATGTTATAATTAAAAAATCCCCTTTAGTATGTTTTAAAATACTAAAGGGGATCTTTATTATTTTACTGCTGCTGTAACAGTCATTTCAACTAATATTTCTTCTCTTGCCATTTTTGCTTCAACACAAGCTCTTGCAGGTTCAAATCCATTTTCTACCCAAGCATCCCAAACTTCATTCATTTCTTGGAATAAAGCCATGTCTTTTAGATAAATTGTTGTAGAAAGTATATGATTTTTATCAGAATCATATTTATTCAATAAATCCTCTATTTTTTCAAGAACAACCTTTGTTTGTTCTTTAATATCCTTGTCAGCTTCCCCACAAGTTTGACCGCATAAATAAACTGTTCCATTGTGCACTACTGCACGACTCATTCTTCCGGTTCCTTCAAATCTATTAATTTGCATATTCCAATACTCCTTTTTTTGTAATAATTTCCATATTAATTGTACTAGAGTATTGAATTTATTTCAACAAGTTCTTCAATTTTAAACAATTCCAAAAGAAGCTAATACTATACATACTGCAACTGCAACACTTGGTAATACTACTGTACACATACCTATATCAGCATAAGACTCTTTATGAGTTAAACCTGTAACTGCTAAAAGTGTTATAACAGCACCATTGTGTGGTAGGGAGTCTAACCCTCCACATGCAATTGCAGCTATTCTATGAAGAGCTTCTGGACTTATTCCCATAGCTGTTGCTGTTTGTAGATAAGTATCTCCTAATGCTCCAAGGGCTATACTAAGTCCTCCAGAAGCTGAACCTGTTATTCCTGCTAATGCACTTACAGATATAGCTTCCGATATTAGTGGATTACTTGATATTCCCATAAGGAATCCCTTTACTATAGCAAATGCAGCTAGTGAAGATATAACATTTCCATATCCTACCTCAGATGCTGTATTAACTATTGCAAGTAGTGAGCCCATAGCACCTTCGTTTACAGCATCTTTTACATTTTTAATACTAGTTGCTAATGATACTTTAGGCTTACTTACTAACTGAGCAGTTGAATCCATAGCACCTGATACACCTAAAGATTCTTGTTCTTCAATTTCATCATCTGATTTAAATGATTTTAAGTTTAATATAATTGCTGCTAATATAGATACAACAAGAGATATTATTAAACTCCATATCCCAGCTACTTTTGATATTTCTGTATTATAATTAGCTAAATAAGCTGCATCTACTTTTGGGAAGTAGTACTTAGATAAAATAAAGTTAACTACTAAAACCAATATTATTGGAGCTATTGATGTATAAAAACTTGGTAATTTTGATATATCAATAACTTTAAACTCTTCTTTGTGATTTCCGTATCCTTCCCCAGCTTTCATAGCTTTTTTAGATCTATAAGTTAACCAAGCTAAACCACCAAATAACATTACGCAAGATCCTGCTATACCAAGTATTGGAGCTGCATAAGCAGTAGTGTTAAAAAATGGCATTGGTATTGCATTTTGAATTTGAGGAGTTCCAGGTAGCGCTGTCATAGTAAATGTAAATGACCCAAGTGCTATTGAACCTGGTATAAATCTCTTCGGTATTCCTGATTCTTTGAATAAAGATGCAGCAATAGGATACACTGCAAATGCAACAACGAATAAAGATACTCCACCGTAAGTTAAAACTGCACAAGATAAAACAACTGCTAGTATTGCCTTGTCTTTTCCTAATTTATGAGCTATATAGTTTGCTATAGATTTTGCAGCTCCTGACTTATCCATTACTTTTCCAAATATAGCTCCAAGTAAGAATATTGGGAAATATGCCTTTGCATAGTTTGCAAAGTTAACCATAAACACTTCAGTATAAGTAGCAAGTGCTGGTGTTCCTCCATTAAGTAACGCTGCAAATATAGCTAATATTGGAGCAAGTACTATTACTGACATACCTCTATATGCAAGATACATCAATAATCCTAACGAAATTAAAATACCTATAACTCCTAACATATGACTCCTCCTAATTTAATATTTTTATATTGTTGCTTCATTTAAAATAGTGTTTTCTTTTATTCCCATAATTTCTGGAGAAAATATTCTTTCATCCATTAGTTTTAAATCATCTGATATTATAGGTTCAAATTCCATATGCGCAAGTATATCCTCTTGTAAATTAATACCTGGGGCCATTTCCGTTAAAACTAAACCTTGCTCTCTTAATTCAAATACTGCTCTTTCAGTTATGTATAATACTTCTTTTTTATTTTTAGATGCATATTCACCACTAAAAGTTATTTGCTCTACTTGTTTTGTGAATTTTTTAACTTTCCCTTCGTTATTTATTACTAATTCATTATCTTTGACTTCTATTTTTAATCCCCCTGCAGTGAATGTTCCACAATATATAACCTTTTTAGAATTTTGTGTTATATTTATAAATCCTCCCGCACCTGCAATCTTAGGTCCAAACTTGGAAACATTTATATTTCCTTTTTCATCACATTGTGCAAGACCTAAATATGCTATATCTAATCCTCCACCATCGTAAAAGTCAAACTGGTAAGGCTGATCTAATATAACCTCTGGATTATAACAAGTTCCGAAATTTTGACCTCCTGCAGGTATTCCTCCTATTGGTCCTGCTTCAACAGTTAAAACCATACTATCTCCAATTCCTTCTTCATTGGCTACCATAGCAACTCCTTCAGGAACACCTATACCTAGATTAACTAGTGTATTAGGTCTAAGCTCCATAGCAGCTCTTCTTGCTATTATTTTTCTTTCGTCTAATTTTAAAGGTTTTACCGAATCTACAGGTATTCTTATTTGACCTGAAAATGAAGGATTAAAATCTACTTCAAATGTTTGTTTATGATTTTCTTTATCTTCTACAACTACAACTGAATCGACATATATTCCTGGTATTTTTATAAGCTTTGGATCTAATGTTCCGCCTTTTACAATTTCCTTTACTTGAACAATTACTTTTCCTCCACTGTTTTTACAAGCACATGCAATTGAAGTAGATTCTAATGTTACTGCTTCTTCTTCCATTGAAATATTTCCAAATTCATCTGCATATGTACCTCTAAGTAATGCTACATCAATTTTTTGAGCTTTATAAAATAAGTACTCATCTTCCCCTATTGTTATAAGTTCTACTATATCTTCTTTTGTTACATCGTTTATTTTTCCACCCTCTAATCTAGGGTCGACAAACGTTTTCAGGCCAACGTGAGTTATAGTTCCTGGTTTGCCTGCAGCTATATCTCTAAACATATGAGCTATAACTCCTTGAGGTAGGTTATATGCTTCTATTTTATTTTCTAAAGCTAGTTGCTGTAGCTTAGGAACTAACCCCCAGTGTCCTCCTATAACTCTCTTTAAAAGCCCTTCATGACCAAGATGGTTTAATCCTTTAGTTTTTCCATCGCCTTGTCCTGCAGCATACATCAAGGTTAAATCTTTAGGCTTATTGTTTTCTAAGAAATACTTTTCTATTTCAATTTCTATTTCTTCTGGAACTGCACTTCCTAAAAATCCTCCTGTTGCTACTACATCACCACTATTTATTAATTTTGGAACATCTGACGATTTAATTACATTTACCCTCAACAAAGTTCACCCCTTAATATTATTGTAATTTTGTATTCTCAATAATATTAAATAGCAATATTTGTGCCAAGTTAAAATAATATCAATTTATTTACAAGGCTGTATTTCCAATGATTTCAGGCAAAAAAATTTATAAAGTAAACACAATAAAAATAATTATGTTTACTTTATTTACACATTTTCAAAATCTCCCATATTATCATATGTTTAATTGTGTTCATTTTTCTTACAGTGTATATTTTTTATACACATGTATATCCGTATTCAGTTAATTTTTGATATAATTTTGTTCTACTCATATTAAGTATTCTAGAAGTTTTTTGTTTGTTTCCATTGTTTTCTTTTAATGTGTTTAAAATTATCTCTTTTTCTATTGATTCTAAAATTTCTTTAAGTCCTTGTTCTAATTTATAGTTTTGTTTATATGTATTTTTTACTATAATATTAGGTAAATGGGTCTTTTTAATAATTAAATCAGTATCTACTAAATTAATTGCTCTCTCTACTACATTCTCCAGTTCCCTAATGTTTCCAGGCCAGTCATAGCCTTGCAAACATTTTATTGTATCGTCACTTATTCCATTTATATATATCCCCATTTTGTTAGATAATTTTTCTATAAAGAATTTAATAAGAGGAGTTATATCTTCTTTTCTTTCCCTTAATGGATACATATGTATATTCATTACATTTAATCTATAATAAAGGTCTTGTCTAAATGCGCCTTTTTTTACTTCTTCATTTAAATCTTTGTTTGTAGCGCATATTATTCTTACATCTACCTTTTTAGTTTTAGTTGAGCCTAATCTATCTACTTCTCTTTCTTGTATAACTCTTAGTAATTTAACTTGCATGTCTATTGGCATATCACCTACTTCATCTAAGAAAATAGTACCACCATCAGCCATTTCAAATTTTCCTTTTTTCCCTTCTTTTTTTGCTCCAGTAAAAGCCCCTGAGTCATATCCAAATAGCTCAGATTCTAGTAAGTCAGACGGTATAGCTGCACAATTTATCTTTATAAAAGGATTTGCACTTCTCTTACTTTCATTATGAATTGCATGGGCTATTAACTCTTTACCAGTTCCACTTTCTCCAGTTATAAGAACATTTGACTCTGTTTTTGATGCTTTTTTTGCTAATTTTTTTATACTATCTAGCTTTTCACTAAAACCTATGATATTTTCTAAACTATACTTTGCTCCTCTTTCTCTTTTTAACTGCTCTTTATAATACTCTATTTCTTCTTCCATGGACTTGAGTTTTTTGCTCAATGTAATTAATTCCTTCACATCCTTAACAAATGCTTTTCCAACAGCCCCTACTACCTCATTATCTTTCTTTATTGGAAATCTCATAGCCATCATGTGTTGTCCTATTATTTCTTGTACTTGACTAACTTCAGCCTTACCGCTTTTTACAACTTCATGCATTCTAGTATTTTTAATTACCTCTGTAACATGCTTTCCCTCTGCGTCATTATCTCCCCAATATTTTTTGTAATTATCACTCATCTTAGTTATAATTCCATCTTTATTTACAGTTACGTACCATTCATATCCCGCATCTAATATTTGATTTAAAACATCTAATTCTAATTTTGCTATATTTGTGATATCATTCTGATTTAATATTCCTATATATTGATTGTTTTTATATATTAACAGGGGTTTACCTATATGTTTTAATATCTGCGATACTTCATCGTCATGATTTATCTTTATATATTCTTTATCTATACTATTACCTATCAATATGTCATTTTCTTCTACTAACATTAATTTAATTAGTTTTTCTTTTGTAATAATACCTGCGATTTGTTCATTATCCACTACAGGGCATATGTCTAAACCATTTTCTATGATATATAAACAAGCATCTTTAACGGAACTATCTTTATCTATACAATGTTTTTTTATATTTATATCTAACATATTAAGTTTCACTGTCAATCCTCCTTATATTGTCAAAATTTCCTATATTTCGATAATTATAATTATATCATACTACAACAATGTAAAGCCCTATATAAATTTGGAAATATCCAAATTCATATAGGGCTAAATTAAAAGGTGCTATTCATTTGTTTGTACTATATTTTTTAACTCTTCTACTAAAGCTGGTATAACTTTGTTAACATCTCCAACTATTCCTATGTCTGCTACTTCAAATATAGGAGCTTGATGATTTTTATTTATAGCAATTATTAATTCTGATTCTTCCATTCCTGCAACGTGTTGTATTGCTCCAGATATTCCACATGCAAAGTATAAATCAGGTCTTACTGTTTTTCCTGTTTGACCTACTTGTCTTTCTTTCTTTAGCCATCCTGCATCTATTACAGCACGAGAACCTGATACTTCTCCATCTAATACTTCTGCTAATTCATATAATGGATCCATATTTTCAGCTCCACCTACTCCACGCCCTGCAGATATAAGTATATTTGCATCTTCTATATTTATCTTCTTAGAAGTTTCCTTAACATATTCTAAAACTTCTACGTTCATATCTTTTTCTTCAAAACTTACTTTAAATTCTTCTATATCTCCAGTTAAGAATGTATTTTTTTCTAACTTTTTCATAACTCCAGGTCTTACTGTAGACATTTGAGGCTTATGTTCTGGACATACTATTGTAGCCATTATATTTCCACCAAATGCAGGTCTAGTCATAAGTAAATTTCTAGTTTCATCATCTATATCAAGTGATGTACAGTCTGCTGTAAGTCCTGTATGTATTCTAGCAGATACCCTTGGAGCTAAGTCTCTACCTATTGTAGTTGCCCCTACTAAAACTATTTCTGGCTTTTTGTGGTTAATAACTTCAACTAATGCCTTTGTGTATGGTTCTGTTACAAATATATCTAGCATCTTATCATCAACAGTTATAACTTCATCAGCACCATAATGTATTAATTCGTTAGCTAACTCTTTTGTATTATATCCTAATACAACAGCTATTAATTTTTCTTCTAATTTATTAGCAAGTTCTCTACCTTTTCCTAAAAGTTCTAGAGAAACATTTTGTATAGTTCTGTTTCTTTGTTCAATATATACCATTACGCCCTTATGCATACTATAACCTCCACTTATATAACGAATTTTTCTTGAAGCTTTTCTATTATTAATTTAGCTCCTTCTTTTGGATCTACATTGTATACCTTGCCTGCAGTTTTAGCTCCCTTTGTAAAGGATTTTTTAACCTTAGTTGGAGAACCTTTAAGACCTATATTTTCAATATCAACTTCTATATCATTTAAAGTCCACTTTTCAACTTTATCTTCATCAAATGCATTGTATATTCCAGATACTCTCATATATCTTGGACTATTCATTTCTTTAAGCGTTGTTATTAAGCAAGGCATTTTAGCTTTTATAAATTGATATCCATCTTCAAATGCACGTTTAACTACTATACTATTATTATCAAATTTTAAATCTTCAACATAAGTTATAGATGGTATGCTAAGATGTTCTGCTATTTGAGGTCCAACTTGTGCAGTATCTCCATCTATTGCTTGTCTTCCTGCTATAACTAAATCATAGTCAAGTTTTTTAAGTGCTCCTGCTAAAGTAGATGATGTTGCCCAAGTGTCTGCCCCTGCAAATGCTCTATCTGTTAATAATATTGCTCTATCAGCACCCATAGCTATAGCTTCTCTTAAAGCTGTATCAGCTTGAGGTGGACCCATTGTTATTACTGTTACAGTTGCATCTAATTCTTCTTTTAGTTTTAAAGCTTCTTCAAGACCTGCTTTATCGTCTGGATTTATTATACTAGGTACTCCATCTCTTATTAATGTACCTGTTTTAGGATCTAATTTTACTTCTGTAGTATCTGGAACTTGTTTTACACAAACAACTATATTCATATGATAAACCTCCTGTTATTTTAATAAATTAGCTGATATAACCATTCTTTGAACTTCTGAAGTTCCTTCGTATATTTCGGTTATCTTAGCATCTCTCATCATTCTCTCTACAGGATATTCTCTTGTATATCCGTATCCACCGTGTAATTGTACTGCTTTAGTAGTAACTTCCATAGCTACTTCTGCTGCATATAACTTAGCCATAGCAGCCTCTAACGAATATGAAAGTCCATTGTCTTTGTTATGTGCTGCTTTATATGTTAATAGTCTTGCAGCTTCAATTTTTGTTGCCATATTAGCTAACTCAAATTGAGTGTTTTGGAATTGTGATATACTTCTTCCAAATTGTTTTCTTTCTTTAACGTAGTTTACAGTTTCATCAAGTGCACCTTGTGCAATACCTAAAGCTTGAGCAGCTATTCCTATACGGCCACCGTCTAATGTCTTCATAGCTACACCAAATCCCTTACCTTCTTTTCCAAGTAAGTTTTCCTTTGATATTTTGCAGTTTTCAAATATTAATTCACACGTAGCAGAACCTCTTATACCTAGTTTCTTTTCTTTTTTACCTATTGTAAATCCAGGTGTATCTTTTTCAACTATAAATGCGGATATGCCTTTAGTTCCTTTAGATTTGTCAGTCATAGCCATAACTACATAAATTTCTGCTGGTCCTGCATTAGTTATAAATATTTTAGAACCATTTAATATATAGTGGTCTCCATCTAATACTGCAGTAGTTTGTTGAGCAGAAGCATCAGTTCCTGCATTAGGTTCTGTTAAACCAAATGCCCCTAACTTTTCTCCTTTAGCTAGTGGAACTAAATACTTTTCCTTTTGTTCCTTTGTTCCAAATTCATTTATAGGAGCAGCTGCTAAAGATGTATGAGCAGATAATATAACTCCTGTAGTTGCACATACTCTAGATAATTCTTCAACAGCTAATGTATAACCTAGGTAATCTCCACCTTCTCCACCATATTCCTTAGAGAAAGGAATTCCTAAAAATCCAGTAGCAGCCATTTTTTCAACTGTTTCATACGGGAATCTTTCTTCTTCATCTACCTCTGTAGCCAGTGGCTTTACTTCATTTTCAGCAAATTCTCTATACATTTGCTTTAACATTTCATGTTGCTTAGTGAAACTAAACTTCATACTTAATTCCATACTTAACTCCTCCTCAAACTAGTTTGTTAATTAACTATCTTTTATTTTCATTTTTTACTAGGTTCAATATTGAACCTAGTATTTATATCTATCTTGAAGGCATTACTGTTGCAACACCTTCAAGTACAGTTTTTCCTTCTTGGTTAGTACATGTAGTTTTCAACTTTGCAAATTTTTCTTTTATAAATTCAACTACTTCAACTTCAGCAGTTATTGTATCTCCAAAGTAAACAGGAGATGTAAACTTTAATTCTTGACCTAAGTAAATAGTTCCAGGTCCAGGAAGCTGCATACCTAACACTGCAGAAACTAATCCTGCTGTAAGCATTCCATGAGCTATTCTTTTATTAAAAGCTGTGTTCTTACTTTCTTCTTCATTTATATGTGCGGGATTTAAATCTCCTGTTATACCTGCATATAAATATACATCTGTTTCTGTTATTGTCTTTTGAAAGCTTGCCTTATCACCTATTTTAAGCTCAGCCATTGTTTTACCCTTCATATTTATCCCCCTTTGACTACTTTTTAACTATTAAACTTGTTCCTTGACCTCCACCTATACATAAAGTTGCAAGGCCTGTATTTACATCTTCTCTTCTTAACATTTCATGTAATAAGGTTACAAGTATTCTAGCTCCAGATGCTCCAACTGGATGTCCTAGTGCTATTGCACCACCATTTACATTTACTTTTTCTGGATTTAATCCTAAATCTCTTACTACTGATATTGATTGAGCTGCAAATGCTTCATTTGCTTCAACTAAATCTATATCATCTATAGTTAAATTACCTTTTTGAAGCGCTTTTTTAGTTGCTGGAACAGGACCATATCCCATTATTGAAGGATCTACCCCTGCTGATGCATAAGATACTATTGTAGCCAGTGGTTTTAATCCTAAACCTTCACATTTTTCTTTGCTCATAAGAACTACCATAGATGCTCCATCATTAATGCCAGATGAGTTTCCTGCTGTTACAGTTCCATCTGATTTAAATGCAGGTCTAAGACTTGCTAACTTTTCATAAGTAGTACCGTGTTTAGGATATTCATCCATATCAACTACAATAGGTTCACCTTTTCTTTGTGGTATTGTCATTGGAACTATTTCTTCCTTAAACTTACCTTCCTTTTGAGCAACTTCAGCCTTAAGTTGGCTATGTGCTGCAAATTTATCTTGTTCTTCTTTAGTTATATTCCATTGTTGTGCTATATTTTCAGCAGTAATTCCCATATGATATCCATTAAACGCATCAGTTAATGCATCGTTTATCATACTATCTATTAAACTTCCATGCCCCATTTTGTGGCCGAAACGTGCTTTTTCTATAAAGTATGGTGCATTACTCATACTTTCTGTTCCACCTGCTAAAACAACTTCAGCATCACCTAGCATTATACTTTGTGCACCCATACAAACAGCTCTAAGTCCAGATCCACAAAGTTGATTTATAGTTGTAGCTGTAGCTTCTTTTGGTATTCCTGCATTTATTGATACTTGTCTTGCAACATTTTGCTTTAAACCTGTAGATAATATATTTCCTACTAAAACTTCATCTATAATATCAGCACTAATACCTGCTCTATTTATAGCTTCTTTTGCAGCAACTACTCCTAAATCTACTGCACTAAAATTTGATAAAACTCCTCCAAAACTTCCTACTGGAGTTCTAACTGCACCTACTATAACTACTTCCTTCATTTATATCCCTCCTATTTATAGTTGTAAAAACCCCTGCCACTTTTTCTTCCTAATAATCCACCTCTTACCATTTTTCTTAATAGTGGGTGGGGTCTATATTTTGAATCTCCAAATTCATTGTATAAAACTTCCATTACAGCAAGGCAAACATCATTTCCAATAAGATCTGCTAATGCTAAAGGTCCTATTGGATGATTTGCTCCTAGCTTCATAGCATTATCTATGTCTTCTGCAGATGCTACCCCTTCAGCTAATATTCCTATACCTTCATTTATCATAGGAATCAGTATTCTATTTACTACAAATCCTGGCGCTTCATTTACTGAAACTGGATTTTTACCCATTAATTTTGATAACTCAACTACTTTATCGTGAGTTTCATTTGATGTGTTTATTCCATCTATTATTTCTATAAGTCCCATAACTGGTACCGGGTTGAAAAAATGCATCCCTATAACTTTGTCAGGTCTATTAGTTGAACTTGCAATATCTGTTATAGAAAGTGATGATGTATTAGTAGCAAGTATAGCTTCTTCCTTACATAAGCTATCTAATTCCTTAAATATCTTTTTCTTTATTTCCATATTTTCAACTGCTGCTTCTATAACTAAATCTGCATCTTTAGCATCATTTATATCTGTAGTTGTTTGAATATTTTTCATTATTTTTTCTTTTTCTTCACCAGCTAACTTTCCTTTTTCAACGCTTCTATTTAGATTTTTATCTATACTAGAAATTCCTCTTTTTAACGCATCTTCATTTATATCTCTCATCATTACCTTATATCCATTTTGAGCTAAAACCTGAGTTATTCCACAACCCATTGTTCCGCTTCCAAGAACAAATATGTTCACAAAACTACCCCCTTTAGTAAATTATTTAAAGTTTGGTTTTCTCTTTTCTATAAAAGCACTCATTCCTTCTCTTTGATCTTCATTTGCAAAACAAAGGGCAAATAACTCCATTTCGTATGCTATTCCACTTTCAATATCTGTTTGTAATCCTACATTTACTGCATTTTTAGCATATGATATTGCACATTTAGATTTTGAAGCTATTTTCTTAGCCATTGATATTGTTTCATTCATTAAACTATCTTCTTCAACAACTTTATTTAGTAAATTTAGTCTATATGCTTCAGTAGAATCTATAATATCACCTGTACAAATTAATTCCTTAGCTTTTGCACTTCCAACTAGTCTACTTAACCTTTGTGTTCCAGAAAATCCTGGTATAATACCAAGGCCTACTTCCGGAAGTCCTAACTTCGCCTTATTACTTCCTATTCTTATATCACAACACATTGCAAGTTCACATCCACCACCTAAGGCAAATCCATTTACAGCGCAAATTACTATTTTATCTAAAGTTTCTATTTTTCTAAATAATCTAGACCCTTTTCTTGAGAATTCTCTAGCTTCAATAGGTGTCATATCCTTCATACTAGATATATCTGCCCCTGCAACAAAGGCCTTACCTTCCCCAGTTATAATTATTACTTTTGTTTCCTCATCATTTTGTGCATGATCTATAGCCACATTTAGTTCCTCTAATATGTCTTCATTTAAAGCATTTAATGATTTAGGTTTATTTATTTTTATTATGTAAATATCTTCTTCTTTATCTGCTAATATATTTTTAAAATCCATTTCTCAACTCCCCCTCTTAAATGGCTCACTTTATAACTAAGCATATATCGTGCCAAAACTTAAAAACAAAAATAAATAAAGATAAAACAGCTATATTTCAACATATAACTACTTTATCTTTTCAAATTTAAATCATTAATTATTATATATTTATCTTTTATAAAAATTAAACTGTTCATTTTTATTACATAAATCATATGTTTATATTGTATTTACTGCATTTAATATAAATTTTATTATATGTTCATTTTATAAACATGTTTATTTTTTTTACATATGTTATTTTCCAAATAATTTAATACCAAGAGCTAACATTCCAGATGTAATAAGTGGGCCAACTGGAACTCCGCCTAAAAAAGCTGCTGCAATAACTGCCCCCAAAATCAAAGCAGGCATAACATCACCGTGACCTTGAGTTGTTAAATAGTTTAAACCAAGTCCACTTAAATAAGTTGTAAAAAGTGAAAGAAATAGAGCTATTATTCCAATCCAAGATGTAAAAATACTTTTTATATTAGTAAATACCACATTTCCATTTGCAATTGGGATTAAAATTGCTGCAATAAGTAATACCAATCCCCAAAATACCCCGTTTTTTTCTATAGTCGGAAAAATCAATTCATCAAGATTTAAAAGCTTAACAATTAGAAGTATACAAGTTGCCACTGCTACTGAATTTGCTTTTCCTAAAACTGCAGCAGCTAATATTACCAGTAATATTATATTTGATTCCAGGTTACATCATCTCCTAAAAAAAATTTTATAATAAGTTCTACCTTATTGTATGTATAAGTAATGTAATTTGTTATAAACTATAAATAGACCACGGCAATTACCGTGGTCTATTTATAATTATATTTTATTTTGCTTCAAGGCCCGCCATATTAAGTATACTCCATGGCTTATTGAAATGTGGTTGGAAGAAGAAATCAACAAAGCCAAGTTCATCTATAGTCATACTATTTTGTATAACTACAGACATTGTGTTTATCATTTGAGTCAAATCAGTTTTAGAAACAATTTCAGCTCCAACTATTCTTCTACTTTGTTTTTCATAGATAACTTTAAATAAAACTTCATCGTAAGTTGGCATGAATTCAGGTCTATAGTTATCTTTTACATTTACTGTTTTTACATCTATTCCTTTTGCCTTAGCAGATTCTTCTGTAAGACCTGTTGATGCTATATTGTATTCGTATATTTTTATTCCTGATGTACCTTGTGTTCCAAGATGTTTTGTAGTTGGCTTAACAAGGTTTCTTGCAACTAAAGTTCCCATACGAACTGCATTTGTAGCAAGCGGTATATATTGTACCTCTTTAGTAGGGTTGTACACTACTGAACAACTATCTCCTGCTGCAAATACATCTTCTTTACTTGTTCTCATATATTCATCTACTATAATAGCTCCATTTGGAAGCATATCAACCTGGCCTTTTAGTACTTCAGTATTTGGTCTAAATCCTATACAAAGTATTACAAGATCTGTATCATACGCTCCCTTATCTGTAACTACTTTTGAGACTTTTCCATTTTGCCCTTCAAACCTCTGCACGGTTTGACCAAGAGCGAGTTTTACTCCGTGATCTTTAAATTCATTTTCTGCTATATCAGTAAATTCTGGATCAAGGTATTTACTCATAATTCTATCCATACCATCTATTAATGTTACATTTTTTCCATTCATTTCAAATGCTTCAACAAGTTCAACTCCTATATATCCACCACCTACAACAACTATATTTTTAGCATCTTTTGCTTTTTCAATTATTGTATTTGAATGATAGAAATTCTTAGATAAAACTATATTATCAAGATTTATACCTTCAATATTAGGAACTATTGGCCATGAACCTGTTGTAACTACAAGCTTATCAAAATTATCTTCAAATTCTTCATTTGTATCCATGTTTTTAGCCTTAATTTTCTTTTCATCAACATCTATATTTATAACATCATGTCTCATTTTAGTTTTAACACCCAACTCAGCTAATTTTTCAGGTGAACAATAGAAAAGTCCAGTTGGATCTTTTACTACGCCTCCAACATAAAGAGCAATTCCACAGGATAAGAATGATATATTATCATTTCTTTCATAAACAACTATCTCTGCTTCTGGATGTAATCTTTTTATGTTAAGTATTGCTGCTGTTCCAGCATGTGTACAACCTACTACTACTACTTTCATTTTAAATTCCCCCTTAAATGTAATTTATTTCACTATTTATCATAGAGTTAATTATATAACTATCAATGACATTATAAATATTACCCTCGACTATACTACCCTAAACAGAATTATATAAAAAAATTTACTTTGTAATTAAAATTTTGCACAAAAATATAGGATGTATAGATATCTATACATCCTATATTTTATAACAAATTGTTCTTACTAACTTTATAAGTGCTTTTGAAGCATTTCTTTTATATTATCTTTAGGCTTAAATCCAGTTATAGTATCTACTAGCTTACCTTTTTTAAATATCATCATTGTAGGTACAGTTTTTACTCTATATTGATCTGCTAAGTCTGTAGCTTCATCTACATCTACTTTTATAAACTCCACGTTTCTCATCTCACTATTTAAATCCTCAAGTACAGGTGAAAGTATTTTGCAAGGTCCACACCAAGTTGCAAAAAAATCAACTACTAATAATCCCTTACTATTTTTAATTTTATTTCTAAATTCATTATCATTTACTGTTCTTATCATAGTATCCCCCCTAATAGTATCTATTTTATAATATACAATCAACACATTATAAATATGCAATTTTTTGAATATTGACACTATTTTTTGAAATTTACTATATAAATAATAATAAGCTAACTGCCATCATCATCATCCCTGCCACAAGTCCATATATTGATAAATGAGCCTCTCCATATTCACGAGCCGAAGGAAGTAGTTCATCTAAAGAAATAAATACCATTATCCCTGCTACTGCTGCAAATATAACTCCAAACATAAGATCGTTTAGAAAAGGATATAAAACAAGATATCCTATGACAGCACCTATTGGCTCTGAAATTCCAGAAAGTAAAGAATATAAAAATGCTTTTTTCTTATCTCCAGTTGCATAATAAACTGGTACTGATACAGCAATACCTTCTGGTATATTGTGTAGAGCTATTGCAACTGCAATTGGAATGGCAATATTTGGACTCTCAAGCGCCGATATAAATGTTGCAATTCCTTCTGGAAAATTGTGAATTCCAATAGCAATTGCTGTAAATAGTCCCATTCTAAGTAATTTGCTATTGTCTTTTTCCTTTTTTCCCATTTCTTCTATTTTGTATGCCTCATGTGGATTTTCATGACTTGGTATAAGTTTATCGATTATAGCAATAATACCCATACCTGCAAAGAAAGATGCTACAGTAAGCCACGAACCTCCCTTAAGTCCTAGCTCTGATACTAAAGAATCTTTTGCCTTTGCAAAAATCTCTATCATCGATACATAAATCATAACCCCTGCTGAGAATCCCAGACTAACTGATAAAAATTTTGTATTAGTCTTTTTGGCAAAAAATGCTATTGCACTTCCAATTCCAGTAGATAATCCAGCAAATAAAGTCAATCCAAATGCGAACATTAAATTATCCATTATATTTCCCCCTATATACTTAATGAAATTCATATTAATTATTATATTATTAGATCTATAATTTGGTAATTAATATTTACCCTTTATTTCCATCATAAATCAGTAATAATAATTTTTAATTAAAAATCCGTATACTATGATCTTTAAAATAATAAATTTATTATATCTGAACATTTTAATATCTTTAATCCAAGGGGGATTGATTTTTTTGAAGATCAAAAAAGAAATACTAGAAAGTTTTATTGTTATATCTTTAATTATGATTATTGGGATAAGCTGGGGTAACCGATTTAAACATAATTTATATATTAATGCAAATGAAAACAAGCAAATTGAACAGGCTACTGAAGATACACAAAAACCAAAAGAAATAATAGTACAAGAAACTAAATTGATGGACAAAGGAAAAGATGTTGAGTACGTTCAAGATAGGCTAGCTAAATATGGATATAATATTGAAGTTGATGGAGCATTTGGCTATGCAACATATGAAGCTATACTTAATTTTCAATATAAAACAAACCTAAAACTTAATGGCGAAGCTAATAAAAAAACTATAGATGAATTAAAAAAATCCCCTACAAAAGAAACTATGTATACACCTAAAACACCTATAGACTTTGCTTATATTCATTCTGATATAACTAGATTTGTAAATGAAAATAATATAGTTAGCTATACTGATTATCTTTTAGTTACATCCCGTCAAAATAGGATGACTTATATATTTAAGAAAAATAATGGTAAATATGATCTTTTAGATAGTTTCATATGTACTGTTGGGGCTAGTTCTACTCCTACGATAACAGGTGAATTTAGAGTAGGTATTAGAGGGTTATCATTTGGTCAAGAGAAAGGATTTCAAGCCAAATACTACACTCAAATATCCGGAAATTATTTATATCACTCTATATTATACAACAAAGCTGGAACTCGTGTTAAAGATGGTAGATTAGGTGGAGCTTATAGTCATGGCTGTATAAGACTTGATACTGATAAAGCAAAATGGATATACGATAATATTCCTCAACATACAACTGTTATTATACAATAATAATTTAAGACCACACGATTTTGGTGTGGTCTTTTATATGCATACCTTAAAAGGTTTTCCTAAGTAGTATCCTTGTCCATAATCTATACCTAATTCTATAAGTTTATCTAACTCTTCCTTAGTCTCTATCCCCTCAGCTACTATCTTAGTATTTGTTTGTTTTGCAAATGCAACAAATTGTCTAACAAATTTTTGTTTGTATTCATCAATGTCTATACCAGAAATTACACTTTTATCTAACTTTATTATTTCTGGATGCACTTTTACTAAGATATATTCGTTTGAATATCCAGCTCCATAATCATCTAAAGCAACTGGTATATTATGTTTTCTTAATATATCAATTATTTCTAAAACTAAATTATTTTTAGTGTCCGTTCTTTCGGGTATTTCCACAACTAAATCTTCTAATTTTATTCCCATATTTTTTATGTACATTAAATATTCTTCGAAATTTTTGTGTACAATTTCTGGATTACTCATTTCTAAATTAATAAATAATTTTTTATTATCATATCTGAATTCTTTTAAAATATTATCTATCATAATTTGATTTAGCTCTGAGTTTTTGCTATGTTCTTTAGCAATTTGTATAAGTTCCAATATATTGTTAAACGCAGTATTTGTTACCCTACTTAATCCCTCATATCCATATACAGTATTGTCTTGTATATTAAATATAGGCTGATACACTGGATATAATTGATTTTCTTTAATAACAATAGGTACTTGCCCTATTTTATATCTCATATTTTTACAACTTTCATATTCCTTTTTGTCAAATATACTTACTGTTTTACTAGAATTTTCTTTAGATTGATACATTGCAAAATCGGCATACTCTATTAACTTTTCAATTTCCCTAGAGTGAATATTATATATAGATAACCCGCAACTATACTTTAATTCTAAATCTATATTTCCTATTTTAATAAATTTATCGAAGTTTTCTGTAAACTCATCTATATATTCATATATATCTTCTTCGTCGCTGAAGCCTGTTTTAAATAATCCGAATTCATCTCCTGCAATTCTAAAAATCACAGTATTATCATCGTCTAGCTTTGTTAATAACTCACTAAACTTTCTAAGTAAAATATCTCCTACTGCATGTCCATAGGTATCATTTACTTCCTTAAATTTATCTAAATCTATAAATATAAATGCTCCCAATTTATCTTTATTTACTTCTACAAGTTCTTGTATTTTTTCTCTGTATCTATATCTATTATACAAACCGGTTAGCTTATCTCTTTGTACCTCATACTGTAACTTTTCTCTTTCTAACATTTTGTCTGTTATGTCTAGTATAACTCCTGATATTTTTGCATTATCTAATAATTTACCATATTCTCTAACCCATTTTATTTCTCCATCTATATAAAAACTATAGTCTATTTCATAAGAATTAGTATTTTTATCTACTGATTCAAGTATCATTTTATAATGTGTTCTAAAATTAAGTCCTAACTTTGAATATAACTTATAGACACTCATATATTTTACATCTAATAATTTATTAAAAAATAAATAAAAGCTAGAACTTGAATAAAATTTCTTTTTAACTAAGTCAATTTCAAATACCTCATGCTTCTTATCACTTTCAAGTAGAGCTTTAAATCGACTGTTTAATCTTTTGTATTTAACTATAAAATATAAAACTACTATAATTAAAATTAATGTATTTAAGATATTAATCCCCCAAAAAATATCCTTCATTTATATCCCCTTTCTAAAAACATCTATCTATAACATTCATTTCCTAACTAATGTAATTATACATTATTTAAATGTATAATTACATATAAATAACACCTTTTGTGTAATATGATATCAAAATATACAAATAAAAAATTGCTTCGCTCATGTCGCCAACGGCCTTGAGAAGCAGGTCCGTTGCTTAAATTTATCAGTTGGAAATTAAAAAAGCTTTGAGGTATAATCCTCAAAGCTTTTGATATATTACATAAACATGCTAAGTATTAATAATTCTACAAGACCTACAGCCCATACTATTGTACTTGCTATTGAATATACTCTTATTTGTTCTTTAGCTTCTGTAACACCTAGTGTTCTATTTACAACCCAGAAGTAAGAGTCATTAAAGTGAGAAAATAACAATGAACCTATACAACAAGCTAGTGCACCTAATATTGGGTTTACTCCAAGAGTTAACATCATCGGAGCTGTAACAGATGCAGCAGTAGTCATAGCAACTGTACCACTACCTTGTATTAATCTAACAAGTGATGCAACTATAAATGGTAATAATACTGCTGGCATTGGAGTTTGAGCTATAAGTTCAGCTAAATATTGTCCAGCACCACTATCTCTTATTATCATACCAAGTGCTCCACCACCACCAGTAACTAACATTATAACACCTGCTGATTTTATACCATTTTCCATAACATTTATTACGTCTTTTCTAGGTTGCTTACCAGCTAGTCCATATATTGCAATTACTAAACCTATAGCAACAGCTATTACTGGAGAACCTAAAAACTTTATTGCATCAACTACAGGTCCTGCAACGTCCATTTGTGCAGAAACAGTATTTCCAAGTATTAATATTATAGGAACTATTATTGGAGCAAAAGACATAAATGTTGATGGCAATCCTTCTTCATCAAAACTTGTATCTGAATAAGTTAATTCAGGTTTTTCTTTGTCGTCATATACTTCATTAGTTTCACCATCTTCAGATGGTATTCTATATATTTTATTACCTATATATTGAGCATACATAACTCCTGCTATTGTCATAGGTATAGCCACTATTATACCAAATAATAATATACTACCTACACTTACTTGGAATATTCCAGCAACCCCTACAGGCCCTGGAGTTGGGGGCACTAGTGAGTGAGTTATAACAAGACCTATTGCAAGTGATACCCCTAAGGATATAACTGACTTTTTAGTAGCTCTTGATATTGACTTTGCAATTGGAGAAAGTATAACGAAGCCTGAATCACAGAATATTGGTATAGATACCATAAACCCTGTTATTGCAAGAGCCCATTCTTCTCTTTTCTTTCCTAATAGTTTAATAAATACCTGTGCCATTCTCTTAGCCGCACCAGATACTTCAAATATTTCTCCCATCATTACACCAAAACCTATTATTATACCTATACTACCTAAAGTTCCACCAAATCCACTTGATATACTTGCTAAAACCTTATCTGGTGCCATTCCACCTATAATTCCTGTTGTAGCCGCTGCTATTATAAGAGCTAAAAATGCATGTATTTTAGTCTTAATCATTAGAAATATCATTAATGTTATTCCTATACCAAGTCCTAAAAGTATTTGAGAACCTGAAACAGTAACTTCGTTCATTATATTTTCCCCCTTCTATTATTATTTTCTTTTGCTGTTAAAATTAGGTGCATACTGAGCTGCAAGTATTATAGCTTCAACCATGCTTACTTCACTTGCTATATTTTTACCTGCTATATCAAATGCTGTTCCGTGGTCTACTGATGTTCTTAAGAACGGCATATTGTTAGTTAAAGATATAGTTCTTTCAAAATCAACCATCTTTGTTGCTATATGTCCTTGGTCGTGATATAGGGATAAAACTGCATCAAAACTTCCCTTTAAACCAAAGTAGAATACAGAATCAGCTCCTATAGGGCCAACTACATTTATTCCTTCATTTTTCGCTTTTTCTATTGCAGGTTCTATTTCTCTACCTTCTTCATCTCCAAACAATCCATGTTCTCCCGAATGTGGGTTAAGCCCTGCTACTGCTATTTTTGGGTTTTCTATACCTAATACCTCTAAAGCTTCCTTAGATCTTACTATAAATTCATACATTCTATCTTTAGTTACTAAGTCGCAAGCTTGTCTCAAGGATACGTGTCTAGTTAGGAAAAATACTCTAAGTCCATGAACTTGAAACATTGTAAGTGGATTACTTGTATTAGTAAGGTCTTCTAAGACTTCTGTATGACCTATATATGGAACTTCCCCTGCTTTAAATGATTCCTTATTTATTGGAGTTGTAGCAATGGCCTCAACCTCATTTGCCATTGCCATGTCTATTGATTTTTTAATATATTCAAAAGCAGCTTTCCCGCACATTCCTGAAACTTTTCCGTATTCTAACTTATCCATGTCTATATTATCTAAGTCTATTAAGTTTAAAGTTTTAGTATTGTATTCTCCATCTTTTACATTAGTTATTACCTTTATATTTAAATCTACATTGCATATTTCTATTGCCTTTTGAAGTACTTTTTTGGCTCCTATTACAACAGGTTTTGAACAATCATTTACCTCTGATTTAACTATTGATTTAACCACTATTTCAGGGCCTACTCCGGCTGGATCTCCCATAGGTACTCCTATATAGGGTTTATTCATATAAATCATCTCCTCTTAAAAATTAAATTTATTTTGCATAATACAAAGTAGAAACCTTAGTCGATAGATAATCTATACATTTTACTAATGTATTTGAGTCACCTATAAGTCCTCCCTTTGTAACTACAGGCATGTTAGGATATTTTCCACCTATGAATTTTCCATAAACAGCTAATGGTATTACTTCATCTTTGAGTTCTATTCCATTTACTTCTAGCTTATTCATAACCTCAACTGTTACATCTCCACCGCTAGTGTATAAACCACCTATAGATGAAGCTGATATTTCAAGGGCTATTTCCGTAATTTCTGCTATACCTTTGTTTATTCTTTGAGAAATTTCTTCTTCATTTGTATTTAGTTCTTTTGCAATCTTCCCTAAATCTAATACTTGATCTTCTTCTAAAGTTGTTATAACTCCAAGAGCTTCACATCTATCGTCTTTTAAGTATTCTTTTATTTTAGAAATAGCATTTTCTATCTCCATTTCTCTTTTATCACTATAAATTAGATTTTCAGAGTTTAAATGAACTATTTTAGGTGATTTTTGAGATAGTAAAGTTTCTATTTGTTTTCTTGTTATTTCTGAAACACTTCCTATTGCAAAGAATACCTTTTTACCAAGCTCTACTGGTGATGGTCCATAAGCTTCACTCATCATATATCTTGTAAAAGGTCCTGGATCTACACATATAACGTCAAAACTACAATTTTTAGAAGCTTTGGCGATAGTTATTATTTCATCATCTGTTGTAGCATCTACAACTATTATTTTATTACCATTGTTCTTTAGTTCTTCCATCTTTTCTTTTAGATATTTTTCCCCATTCATTACATCAGATAAAAACAATTCTCCAACTTCGTATTTACTTTGTTGTTTTATAATGTCTTTTACTCTTGACATAGTTACTGGAGTTTTTGGGTCTTTAGATACTGGAGTCTTTTCTAGTGGTATTGAATTTACCAATAAAAATCCTCCGACAGATATTCTTTCAGAATCTGGATAAGATGCAACTACAACAGCAACCCTTTCACCATTAAGCGCATCAATTATACCATCTATTTCAGCACCTACATTTCCTCTCAAAGTACTATCTATCCTCTTTGTAAATAATTTAGTTTTATGTTTCATTTCTTTAACTTCTTTATAAACAGAATTATAAGCATCTTCTTTTTTTATCCCTCTACTGTCAGTGCTTATAGAAACTACATCGTAAGAAGTCATTTCTTTTTCCGTTATTAGCTCTGGATACATAAATGTTGCACATTTAAAACCATCTTTTGAAAGAAGAACACTCGTGGCATTAGATCCAGTTAAATCATCAGCTACAACGAATAATTTCATATGCTATCACTCCATTTACACTATTTTTATGTTTATGTCTTTGTTTATTAAATCTTGTTCTACTTGAGAATCTAAGTAAGAATCAACGATTACCATATCAAACTCTTCTATATCACATATTTTGACGAATCCTTTTTTCATGTATTTAGAACTATCAGATACCAAAACTTTGTAATCAGATGCATTTAGCATTGCTCTTTTTACAACTGACTTTTGAGACGTAGGTGTTGAAACTCCATATTTATGATGTACTGCACTACTTCCTACAAAACAAACTTCAACATTTATATTTTCAAAGAAATTTCTTGAATTATCATCTATACATGATCCAACATTACTTTGCACCCTACCTCCTGTGCAGTATAAATCTATATTTTCGTATTGCATAAGATATGCGGCTATCATTATATCGTTAGTTACAACTTTTATATCTTTTCTATCACATATAAGCTTTGCAATTTCCATGCAAGTTGTTCCTGAATCTAAAATTAAGCTAGTACCGTCTTTTACAAGATTTGCTGCAGCTTTTGCTATTTTCTTTTTTTGCTCTATATACGAACTTTCTTTTTCATTATAAGGGAGCTCTGTAACCAAGCTAGACTTAAGCATTACTCCACCAAATGTTCTTGCTACTAATCCATCTTCTTCCATCTTTACAAGATCTCTTCTTATGGTCATTGGAGTAACGTCAAAGTATTCTGCCAAATCATTTACAGTTGCCTTTTTGTTTTCTAATAAATATTTATATATTTTTGTTTGTCTCTCTATTTGAAACATTATTGTCTCCTTTGTTATTTTGTGTTATTTTATTTTCATATTTGTTTAAATTATATGTTACTATTTATCAAAAAACAAGTAGTTTACAGAAGATTATTTATTTAACAGTAAGAACACCGGAATCGTTTTCATGTTCGTTTGTGTTAATTTTCAATAAAAAGGCTCATGTACAATTTTCATAACATGAGCCTTTTACTTTAATCTCAATATATTATATAAATAAACTTTTAAATTTTTTGAAATTTAATGTTTGATATTTATATTAAGAGGTATATATATAATAGAATTTAAAATATTTAAATTCACTCCCTCTTTAATTTAACAATTTCCCCAATTTAAAAGATGCCTAATTAATTAGGCATCTCTTTTTGTTTAGTATTACTGCATTTATTTTGTCGTAAGTAATTTCATTAGGCAACGAAGACTTAATAGCTCCTAGTTTTTGCATTCCAACTTTATCTATGGCTTCTAAAATTAATTTTTCCTCTTCTTTAGTGAACAATTCTTCAAAGTTAATATCCAAATCCAAAAGGTTTCCTTCGCTTATACATTTTGTAATATGGCTTATTATTGTAGCTATAGTAAGTTCTCTTTCATTTGCAACTTCTTTTATACTCATGCCTTCTTTTAATAAATTCATTGTTTTTTCATGAGTTTTGAGTTTATCTCCATCTATTTCAATTTTAGATTTTCCTTTGAATTCCCATTTGTAGTTTATATTGTTTTCATCTACATAACAGGAAATAGATTCTACGAAGTATTGTCCGTATTTTTCAAACTTTGCATCTCCAACCCCTGATACATCTAACATTTGTTCTCTATTTACAGGGTATCTATTACTCATTTCCTTCAAAGTAGAATCACTAAAAACAAAATAAGGAGGTACATTTTCTTTTACTGCTATTTCTCTTCTTAAATCCCTTAATATATCAAATAAATCATTATTAACAATTAATTTTTTAATCTTATTAAACTCTTTTAAAGTAACAGTCTCTTGTCCTTTTAAAATGTTTAAAGACCTATTATTTAACTCCACAGTTGGAAATTCTCCCTCTTTTAATCCTAGGTATCCATGTGATATTAATGTATTTATAAAGTTTGACAAATCTTCCTTTGAGTAGTCTTTCATTATTCCATAAGTTGATAACTCATTAAATCTATTTTGTTTAACTTTTTTCTGTGAAGACCCTCTCAAAACATCCACTATCATATTTACTCCAAAGTCTTTTTTCATTCTATATATACAAGATAGTATTTTCTGAGTATCCAAAGTTTTATCTACATATTCTCCTTCACTAATACAGTTACTACAATTTCCACATTCTTCATATTCTACTTCTTCTCCAAAGTAATTTAGTATATACTTTCTCAAACAACTATTATGATGAGCAAAGTCAACTATATGTTGAAGCTTTTTATATTCATTAACCTTTCTTTCATCTGAGTTTATATTCATTTCTATTAGATACTTTTGAGTGATTACATCTTGAGGAGAAAACATCAACATACATTCACTTAATTCTCCATCTCTACCTGCTCTACCTATTTCTTGATAATATGCTTCAATGTTTTTCGGCATGTTGTAGTGTATTACATATCTTACATTTGACTTGTCTATTCCCATCCCAAAAGCATTAGTAGCAACCATAACATTTACTCTATCATAAACAAAATCCTCTTGATTTTGTTGTCTTTCACTATCAGATAATCCTGCATGATATCTAGCTATAGATATGTTATTTTCAACTAGTTTTTCATAAATACTGTCTACCTCTTTTCTAGTAGAAGCATATATAATGCCAGATTGTTCCTTATTTTCTTGTATATAATTTGATATATGTCTAAATTTATCTCCTACTTTTAACGAGTTAATTTTTAGGTTTTCTCTATCAAACCCTGATATAAAAACTTCTGGATTTTTAAGTCCAATAAGTCTTACTATATCGTCACTTACTTCTCCTGTAGCTGTAGCTGTAAATGCTGTAACTATTGGCCTTTTAGGTAACATATTTACAAACTTTGATATATATCTATAACTTGTCCTAAAATCATGGCCCCATTGAGAAACACAGTGGGCTTCATCAACAGCTATTTGCGATATATCTATTGTTTTCATTAGGTTGCAAAACTCAAATGACTCTAGTCTTTCTGGAGCAACATATAAAATCTTTGTTTCTCCAGATTTTAATTTTTCTATTATACCTAATATATCATTATTAGATAGTGAGCTATTTATATACTCTGCATCTATTCCTAGGTCTTTTATGCTATCTACTTGGTCTTTCATAAGAGATATAAGTGGAGATATAACAATTGTTATTCCATCAAATAGTAGTGCTGGTACTTGATAACAAATAGACTTACCTCCACCAGTTGGCATAATAGCCACAGTGTCTTTTTTAGATAGTATATTATTAATTACAATTTCTTGTGATTTTCTAAATTCGCTATATCCATAGTACTTTTGTAAAATAAGTAATGCTTCTTTCATTAAATACTTCCTTTCTATGTTAAGTTCTTCTTAAATTATACCCAATTAGCATACCAAAAGATACAAGAAAACAATTGAAATTAACAACAGAAAAAAGGTCCCCCCTGCACAAGTTATGCAAAGGAGCACCTTTATATAGTAAATTTATTTAATTTGTTCAAATTCTTCTTTTATTTTACTTAGTAAATTTTCGTCAGTTATGATATCATATCCTGTATATGCTAAAGCTGCTGATCCTTGAATTAACCTTTCATGACCTATATCACTAACAGTCATATCTGCCATTTCCCTTGAGTGTGAAGCTACATCTGGACAATCTAATCCAATGTATGGATGAATAGCAGGTACAACTAAACTCACATTTCCCATATCAATAGAACCAAAACCTGATCTCGGTTCTTTTATTTCACTTACTCCAACATCTTTAAGATTTTTTGTAAATACTTCAGACAAAGTCTTATTAGTTTTTAAATTATCATAACTTATTTCATAGTTACTTATTTCTAGAGTAGCGCCTGTCATAAGAGATGCTCCCCTTGCAATATTTTTCACCTTTTCTACAACCTCATCAAGATATTTTCTATCCTTTGCTCTTACATAAAACTGTGCTACAGCATAGTCAGGAACAATATTTGCCGCAACTCCACCTTCTTTAATTATTCCATGAATTCTTACATCAGACTTAATGTGTTGTCTTAATGCATTTATTCCATTAAAAGTTTGTATAACTCCATCTAATGCGTTAATTCCTGCTTCTGGGTAAGCAGCAGCATGACTTGCCTTTCCTCTAAATTCAAATTGAATTGCGTCCATAGCCAGTGATTCTCCACTTTCAGTAGATTCACTTCCAGGATGTAGAATCATTGCAACATCTACTGTATCAAACATACCCTTTTCTACCATATATACTTTTCCGCCATCAGTTTCTTCAGCAGGTGTTCCCAAAACTACTATTCTTCCACCTATTTTATCAATTACTTTACTTAATGCTATTGATGCACCTACACTCATTGTTCCTATCATATTATGTCCACAACCATGACCAATTTGTGGAAGCGCATCGTATTCACAAAGATATGCTATAGAAGGCCCAGATATTTCACTTTCATATATAGCACGAAATGCTGTAGGTATATCTGCAACCCCTATTTCTACATTGAAATTATGATCTTTTAATAAACTAGTAAGTTTTTCTACTGCTTTATGCTCTTCATTTCCAAGCTCTGGATTATGATACATAAAATCATTTATATTCCACATGCCCTCTCGTATTTTTGTAAGTTGTTCTAAAATAATATTTTTCATTAGTTACACCTACTCCTTACTTTTTATATACTTTTTAAAATTAATGTTACTTTAAACAAATCTCCATCTATTTCAATATGGAATTTTCCACCTTGAAGTTCTACAAGACTCTTTGCAATTGCTAGGCCTAGCCCTGAACCTTCTGTATTTCTAGATTCATCCCCTCTTTTAAATCTTTCTGTTATTTCTTTCGGGTCGAAATTTAATTCATAGGTCGATATGTTTTTCATAGATATATATATATTATCATCTTTTTGTGTAACGTCTATATATACCCTTGTATTTTTTAGGGAGTATTTTAATATATTTGAAACTAGATTTTCAAAAACTCTCCAAAGCTTTCTTCCATCTGCCATAATATATATTTTATCATTTGGCATATTAACCTTAAAATCAAGGGTGGAATCATTTATTTTTTCTTCCATTTCAGCTAAACTTTGTCTTAATAGTTGGGTTACTTCTACCTTAGATATTTGTAATTCCATAGCTCCACTTGTTGCTTTTGATGCTTCGAATAAATCTTCTATTAAAATCCTAAGTCTTTGAGACTTTTTATCAAGTATATTTACATAGTCTTTAACATGGTCTGGTTTTAAATCTTCGCTTTTTAAAATATTTACATAATTTATAATAGATGTTAGCGGAGTTTTTAAATCATGAGACACATTTGTTATAAGCTCAGCCTTCATTCTTTCGCTTTTCATTTCATTTTCTAATGCTTTATTTAATCCTTGTTTAATGTTATTTATATTTTCTGCAAGTTCGCCTAAACTACTTTTATTAATAACTTCTATTTTATAATTTGTGTCTCCCTTTGCAATTTGAGAAGTTCCTATAATTATTTTATTAAGATAAGAAAGTTTTCTTGTAGTGTATAAATAAAATAGAAAGTTTATGATAAAAATTATTCCCCCAAATGCTATTAACCAGCGTAAACCCAATCCAGTTCCTATTGCAATAATAAAAACTATTCCAAATTGGCATAATACAAATATAGCAAAAGTTATAAACCACTTTTGGCCTATTGATTTTATGAGATAAGACTGTATTATAGGATTTAGGAGCTTACTTGTTATACTATTTTCAATTACATCATTTTTATTATTAGTCTCTTTAATATACACACTAAAACTATATACTAATAATATTCCTAAAGAACCTACTAATACAGTTATTATACTGAGATTTTTATACTTAGCTATTGTAGATAGTTGTACCACTAAGGCTACTAATATTGAAAACAGATTAATTTCTAAAGGGATTTTGTTATATATATTAAAATATTTTTCTTCAATATCTGTCTTTTTTTCTCTAACTTTTTTGTATTCTCTATACAACAATATTAAGCCAGTTATAGAAACTAAAAACATTGCACTTTCAATTACTAATGAAATCTTTTCATTGTTAAAGTTTTGATAACTATTATATATAGAATCTTGATATTTTATTTTGCTTGGTATTGCAAAGTATGCATTTACATTTTCATATCCACCTGAATATATAGAATCTGATATTCTTCCATAAACGTTAGGATCTGTGACCTTTTTATTATTTATTTCTAGTTTATAACTTTGATTAAAACCATAAAGTTGTAGAAAATAAGGATAATTATTAAATTCATTTGTAAATTCACTTAAGCTTTTGTAACTTGTATTTGTATATATTTCTTTTGTGTATTCATTTACAACAATGTACTTTACGTTATCTTCTCCTCTTAAAAATCCTTTTTTAGATTGCTTTTCTTTGTTTATTTCATCTAATACAACACTTCTTATTTCTTCATCTGTTTTTGTATATTTTGTTTTTGTTTCTTCTATTTTCTTATTTTTTTCTTCTAAAATACTTTTCTCTAACTCTATATTGTTGCTAGTCCTAGCATTTTCAATTTGACTGTAGTATTCACTATCTATATTTGATAATTCTTCACTTAATTTATTATTCAATTCTTCAGATTTAGCATTAATATCTTGATCATCAATTTCTTTACCTAAATAAATTACATTATTAACAACAGAGCTAAATCCATCGTAAAAAATACTACTTTCATAGTAATTTTTTATTAATACATCTTTTTTATTTAATACATCACCAATAGATATAATTGAAGTTGATGTCAAAATAAACATAATTAATAGTATTATAACTTTATAGTTCTTATTTTCTTTTAATTTATTGAATTTTATCGATTTTATATCCAATTCCCCACACCACCTTTAAATATTTTGGATCTTTAGGATTTATTTCTATTTTTTCTCTAATTCGCCTTATATGAACTGCAACTGTATTTTCTGAATTGTAACTAGGCTCGTTCCAGACTCTTTCGTATATTTCGTCAATGGAAAACACCCTGCCTTGATTAGCTAGTAAAAGCTCTAGTATTTTAAATTCAATAGGAGTAACTTTAATAGTTTCATCATCAACACTAATTTCTTTTGTGTTTTTATCTAAAACTAATCCTCCACTTTTTAATACATCTTTATCGTTAATTTTGTAATTTCCTAAATTTATGTATCTTCTAAGTTGAGATTTTACCCTTGCAATTAATTCAAGTGGGTTAAATGGCTTTGTTATATAATCATCTGCTCCCATATTAAGGCCTAATATCTTATCTGTATCTTCTGATTTAGCAGATATAAGTATTATAGGTATATTCTTTTCTTCTCTAATTTTAAGTGTTGCTCTTAACCCATCCATTTTTGGCATCATTATATCCATTAATATAAGGTGGATTTCTTTTTCCATTAGTATTTCTATTGCCTCTAGCCCATCATAAGCCTTCAATATATTTAATCCTTCATTTTTCAAATATATTTCAATAGCTTCAACTATTTCTTTATCATCATCCACAACTAGTATGTTATTGTACATATTTATCACTCTCCTACTACGTATTATACCACTGTAGACTTTCTATATTTTTATAATACTATCTAAATCTTACAAATTAATTATTATAAATCTTAAGAATTTCTTACAATTTGTACAAAATAATATTATTATAAGTTTTTTTTGAAACTCAAAAACTTTTGCAAGATTAAAAAGGTATATATAGTGAAAATAAAATTCAAAGACAGCTGTCACTGAGGAGGTGTCATCGTGGAGAAGGAGCTCCTAAAAACAATAAAAAATAAGGATAAAAAAGCATTTGAAGAACTTTACAATATATATTCTGAGTATGCGCTAAGAGTTGCTTTTGCAGTTACTAAAGATAAATCTCATGCCGCTGATGCAGTACAAGAAACATTTATCAGAGTATATAAATATATAGATAGCTACGATATTAATAAACCATTTAAAACGTGGTTTTATAATATACTAATAAACGAATGTAATAGAATACTTAGCAAAAGCTCTAAAGTAATCTTAATCGATGATTTCACTTCAACAAATTACGAAAAAGATAATACTAGTGATAACAACCATGAATACTTATATACTGCAATTGAAAATCTTGAAGATATCAACAGAATACCTATACTTTTAATGTACATCGAAGGATTTAGTGAAGCCGAAATATCAGATATTATGGGAGTAAATGTAAATACAATTAAATCAAGATTGTATAAAGGTAGGCAGAAACTTAAAAAATTACTAGAAAGTATTAAAAGGGGTGAATAATATGCTTAATAATCATGACAAAAAGATAAGAGATGCTTTATTAAAAGGTACAGATGATATCAAAGAATTTAAAAATGCTATATGGAATAATATTGAAAAAGAAATAAATAAAATTGACAATGAGGAGATTGACTTAAAAATGAAAACTAAAAATAAATATAATTTTATTAAATATGGCAGTATAGCTGCTGCTTTGGTAATTGGTCTTGTAGCCACAACACCATATGGAGATGCAGCAATTGATAGTATAAAAAAGTTGTTTGAACCTAATAAAGTCGTTGAACAACAAATTGAAGGTATGGGCGAAAAGACTAATATGAAATTAAGTGAAAATACAACTAATTATATAATTTACTATGATAAAGATATGTACAATATGAAATCTGTTGAAGGAAAAGATATAATTACTCCTATAAGCAAAGCAGAAAACTACCCTGAAGTATCCATGACAATCGAACAAGTAGCTGATAAAAGACCTCATATTTTAGCTTCAGAAATAGAAAAAGATATTAAAGTAAAATACGAAACAGTAGAAAACAAAGGATTAGTTAACGAACCTGTAACTGGGATTTTGATTAGCACTAGAGCTGGTTCTAACTCTAAAGATGCAGTAATTAATTATTATTTAATGGAAAATAATAGAGGCGGTACATTTAAAATAACACAAAAATATTTTGTAGAAGCTTCTGAAGGACATGGTGCAAGATTTTACAATATGCTTAAGGAATTTAAAATAATAGATTAATAAAAATACCCCCTTTACCAAGGGGGTATTTGTTTTGAGTAAAATTTTTATTATAAGGATTTATAGTTTATTTTAACTTATCTATTAATTTATCTAAATCATCTAACATAAGGTTTGCAGCTTTTATTCCTCCAGCTGTATTCCATATTGCATCATCAACTTTAAATACTTGCCCATCTTTAACTGCATTTAAGTTCTTAAATAATGGATCGTTTAACCATTCTTCTTCTCTTTGTGAACCTTGACCGTCTCCTTGATCATATGTGAAATATACTATAGCATCTCCATCAGCTTCTTGTAATCTTTCTTTTCCTATTTCTACTGCGAAGTTTTCACTACTTGGATCTTCCATAGTTGATTTAGCAAATCCTATTTGATTTAATATTATACCTGAGAAGCTATTTTCCAAGTATATACGAGTTTTTCCAGGCATAAATCTAAGCATAGTTATTTCAGTATCAAGTTTATCTTTTGCTTTTTCTGATATTTCCTTAGCCTTATTGTCAAATTCGCTTATAAGTTTTTTACCTTCTTCTTCTTTATTTAATACTTTCGCATAGAAAGTAAAGTTGTTTTTCCATTCTCCTCTTAATGTTTCAGAATATACAGTCGGAGCTATTTGAGATAATTGCTTGTATATATCTTCATGTCTCATTTTGTTTCCTATTATTAAGTCTGGTTGGAGTGCTGCTATTTCTTCTAAGTTAACTTGGCTTTCTAGTCCTACATTTTTCACGCCTTCCATCTCTTTTTCTATATGGCTATACCAAGGTTTTCCAGTCCAGGATTGAACAGCTCCTACAGGTTTTACACCAAGTGCTAGCAGTGCTTCTGTTCCCTCGTTAGTTAACACTACTATTTTTTTAGGATCCCCTTTTATTTCTGTTTTTCCCATTGCATGCTCTATAACTTTAGCATTTAAGCTATCAGCTTCCTTAGTTTCTTTTGCGCCACATGCAACAAGTCCAAATGATAATGCGCATACAGTTGCAAATGTTAATAATTTTCTTAACTTCATTTTATGTACATCTCCTTTTGATAATGATTATCGTTCGCCTTGCAAAATGATAATAACATTTTTTTACAAAGCTGTAAATAGTTTTTATTAATAATTGATAATAAATTTCATTAATTGTTGACATATCATTTCATCATTATGTATATTAGATTTATAATATATACATAGGAAGGGGTTTGACATTGAAAGCATTAGCGAAAAGCGATATAACTCTATCACTTGGAATTGTAATCTTACTAATAATATTAGTTTTTTCTATATTAGGCAGCATCCTATTAGGATATACAGATACAAACTTAAATACTTTAATCGATGCTTATACAAACTTCAATGGAAGCAATAGTCATCTAATTATTAAAACAGCTAGAGTTCCAAGAGCTTTAATAGCATTATTTGTAGGATCAAGCTTAGGAGTTGCCGGTGTTCTTATGCAAGCACTTACAAGAAATCCAATGGCATCACCGAGTATTTTTGGTATAAACTCAGGAGCATCATTTTTAGTAGTCTTAGCGCTAAGTACTTTTCCTACTATAGGATATAGTTCACTTGTATGGGTAGCTTTAATAGGCGCAGCATTTTCAGCATTTATGGTATATGCAATAGCTGGTGGGCTTAAAGGAGATGTTGAAACAATAAACTTAACTTTAGCTGGTGCTGCAACATCTGCTTTGTTTTTATCACTAACTCAAGGAGTATTATATAAAGATCAAAAAACTTTGGAAGATATATTATTTTGGCTTACAGGTTCAGTTGAGGGAAGAAATTTAAGCTATTTATTTCAAGTAGCTCCATACATAATAGTTGGTTTAATTGTTTCTTTATCATTAGTAAAAAAACTAAATATATTTTCATTAGGTGAAGAAATCGCCAAAGGTCTTGGCCTTAATATAGGTATATTTAAAATTATTGTCGGAATAGTCGTAGTTTTATTATCTGGCTCATCAGTTGCTATAGCAGGGCCTATAACTCTTGTAGGACTTATTATCCCTCACGTTACAAGATCTTTAGTTGGTAACGATTATAAGTGGATAATGCCTTATAGCATATTACTAGGAGCAATATTTTTATTACTTTCAGATATAGGAGCAAGGTTTATAATATTCCCGAAGGAAGTTCCAGTTGGAGCTATAACTGCATTTATAGGCGCTCCATTTTTCATATATATAGCTAGAAAGGCGGAAAATAGATAATGAGTGAATTTTTAGTATTTAGAAGAGATAATTTTTCTTTCTTATATGAAAAAAAATCTTTAACTGTATTTTTAGGTTTAATATTACTTTCAGTTTTATCTATACTACTTAGTTTAAGTATAGGCCAAACAAATTATTCTGTAATTGATGTTGCTAAAAGCTTAATAGGAATTGGAGAACCTACTAAAGATTTTGTAATTAAAAGCCTTAGACTTCCAAGGACACTTGTTGCATTTCTAGTTGGATCATCACTTGCATTATCCGGTGCTATACTTCAAGGTATGGTTAAAAATCCTCTAGCATCTCCTGATTTAATAGGTATAACTAGTGGAGGTTCTGTAGGTGCATTAGTATTTTTAACTTTATTTACAGATCCATTTAATAACTCATTAACAGTAAGTGTATTTTATATGCCTATATTCACTTTCTTAGGTGCATTTTTGGCTTCTATACTTATTTATTTTACATCTTTTAAAAATGGAGTTACTCCATATAGATTGATTCTTATTGGTATCGCAGTTTCAGGAGCTGCAAAAGCTTTAACATCAATACTTATAATAAATGGTCCTCTTATTTTTATAGCAGAAAGTAATATATGGGTTACAGGTTCGGTATACGGCACAAACTGGGACCATTTTAAATTACTTTTTATATGGTTTAGTATATTTGCTTTAGTTAGTATAGTTTTTATTAGAGATTTAAATGTTCAAAACTTAGACGATTCTTTGGCAATAGGGCTTGGAACTCCTATTGAAAGAAAAAGATTTTTATTATTAATACTTAGCACCACTCTAGCTTGTGGAGCTGTAGCTGTAGGTGGTGGTATAGGATTTGTAGGGCTTGTAGCTCCTCATATATGTAAAAAACTTACAAATTCTTCTTTTGAAAATATACTACCTCAATCAATTTTAGTTGGAGGAATTATAGTTGTTTTATCGGATCTAGCTGCAAGAACATTGTTTGCTCCCCTTGATATACCAGTCGGAGTATTTACTGCAGGGATTGGAGCACCGTTTTTTATATACTTACTATGGTCTAAGAGAAAATAGGAAGGTGAATTTATGAACTTAGAATCGAGAAATCTTACTTTAGGATATAAAGATAATATTATACTTAAAGATATAAATGTAACTATCCCAAAAGGGAAAATAACAATATTACTTGGCAGTAACGGTTGTGGTAAATCTACTTTATTAAAATCAATGGCAAGACTTTTAAAACCTATTAAAGGTGAAGTTATATTAAATGGAGATAATGTATTTACATCTTCTTCTAAAAAAATAGCAAAAGAACTTTCAATACTTCCACAAAGCCCAACTGCACCAGATGATTTAACAATATTTAATCTTGTTAAACAAGGAAGATATCCATATCAAACCTGGCTTAATCAATGGTCTAAGGAAGATGAAATAGCTGTTGATAATGCACTCAAAAACACAGGAATATATGACATAAAAAACAAAAAAATATCTGATTTATCTGGTGGACAAAAGCAAAGGGCTTGGATTGCACTAACACTTGCACAAGAAACAGATATAATATTACTTGATGAGCCTACAAACCACTTAGATATAAAATATAAAATAGAAGTACTTGATTTACTTAGAGACTTAAATAAAAATTCAAATAGAACTATTGTTATGGTACTTCATGATATAAATTTGGCGTGTAGATATGCAGATCATATAGTGGCTATAAAAGATGGACAAGTATATAATGAGGGTCATCCAGATAAAATAATAACCGAAAAACTTATAAAAGATGTGTTTGACATAGATTCTAAAATTGTTCCTTGCCCAGTATTCAATACTCCTACATGTATAACTTATCAAGCATAATAATAAAGGATACTATTTATTAAAATAACTAGTATCCTTTATTTATAGTTTAACTGTTTTTTAAGTAAATTTACCTGGTTTTCTAATTCTTCTAATTTTGATTTTATTTGTTTATTTTCATCTATATTGTTATCTTCATTAATAGTTTCTTTAGAATTTTCTTTTCCTATACATTTTTCAGATTCTATTAGTGCAACTTGTGAATTTACCGTTTCCATCGTCTGCCCTATACTTTGTAAAAAACCTGCTACTGAGTTTTGTTCTTCAGGAGTTAGATTTTTAGCGAGACCTACCCCTATAATAGTTGCTACCGTTGCAAGAACATTTGGTGGAACATTGCATAAGGACATATATTTTACCTCCTTAAATAAACCTTATAATAATAATTATATTAATATAATAAAATAATTATTATATTTTTTATTATATTAATAAAGGCCCATAACTGGGCCTTTATTTACTGCTTCATATTATATACTTCATTATGTTCATAATCTTGAATTACTTCAAATACCTTATTTGCAATTTCTTCTGAAATATCTGTGCTAAAAAATAATATTCCCAAACTTTTATACTTATTACATATAACATCGTTAGCTATTACTTTTCCTTCATACCCATTTAACACATCATTTATTTCTTCACCTAATTTAGAAAACATCTCATTTTCATCCCAAGCTATAAATCCGATAAATGATTTTACTGTAGACTCATCAATACCTTTATTTATTAGGACGTCTTCCCATGTTATGTTTTTTATATTCATATAATAACCTCCAGATAATGAAAATATCATATCTTAGATTATCCTTAGTTAATTAGTATTATTCTTCTATTCATTAATAACTTTTATAATATCTTCTAAAGATAATTTATTTTGTTCTCCAGTTTGCATATTTTTAAGTATTAATAAATTATCATTTATTTCTTCTTCTCCAATTAGTATTACATATGGAATACCCAATTTATTTGCATAATTAAGTTTCTTTGATATCTTATTATTTTCTAAATATACCTGTGAAATTATGTTGCTCTCTCTTAATTTTCTAGAAACCCCTATAGAATATTCCATATTATCATCAATTGGAACAACCAAAACCTTTGTAAGTGATGAAGGATTATTTTCTTTTAAAATGCCTAGTTCTTTTAATTGAGAAAATAATCTAGTTAATCCAATAGACATACCTACACCTTGTAGTTTTTGGTTAGTATAATATCCTGCTAAATCGTCATAACGCCCACCAGAAGATATCGAACCAATACTTGGGTAATCATCTAGAATTGTTTCATAAACAGTTCCAGTATAATAGTCTAAACCTCTAGCTATTTTTAAATCTATTATATAGTTCTTTTCTGAAACTCCGAAATAACCCATATATTTAACAACCTCAGAAAGTTCATCTAACCCACTACTAAAGGTATCATTTTCAACATTTAATCTGCTTAAGGAATCTAGTATTTCTTCAGTACTTCCAGTTATATCAATAAAATTAATTATTTTTTCAACACTAGAATCATCTATTCCTATTTCTAGTAACTCATTTTCAACAGCTTCTATTCCTATCTTATCCATTTTATCAATTATTCTTAAAACAGCTCCTATATTATTAATTCCAAGATAATCAAAGAAACCATTTAGAATTTTTCTATTGTTTATACGTATTTTAAAATTCTCAAGTCCAAACTCTTTAAATATAGAATAAATTATACTTGGAACTTCAGCGTCATTTATTATACTTAACTCTCCATTTGCAATAATATCTATATCACATTGATAAAATTCACGATAACGACCTTTTTGGTTTCTCTCACCTCTAAATACCTTCCCTATTTGATATCTGCGGAAAGGAAAAGTTAACTGTGGCATATATTGTGCTGCATATCTAGCAAAAGGAACTGTTAAATCAAATCTTAATGATAAATCATTACTTCCCTTGTTAAATCTATAAATTTGCTTATCTGTTTCTTGGCCCCCTTTAGCTAACAATATTTCTGTTTTTTCTATAACAGGTGTATCCATTGGAACAAAGCCATTTCCTTCATAGTTCTTTTTTATAATATCCATCATATTATTAAATAATATTTGATCTGATGGTAATAATTCCATAAATCCTGGCAAAATTGATGGTTTAATAGTTTGATTTTTCATTTTAATTCCTCCTATATTATAATTTAATTAATTTATACAACAAAAAACTCCCGCCTCTAGCTTATAGCTAGAGGACGGGAGTATTACTCACGTGGTTCCACCTCTATTTATTGATACCTTGCGATATCAACCTCTTCGAGTACGACAAATAATTGTTTATACTCTAGCACTATAACGGGTGCAGGATTCCGAGACAGTCTACTACCTAAAAAGGGTTCGGTGCCTAGCTCAAAGACGTGTTCAAAATATGTTCTAATGCCCCTCTCACCAAACGGGAACTCTCTGTAAAAGAAAATATATTTCTACTTTTTCTCATCAATGCTTTTTAAATATTTTTATTTTTTTATTTTATACTATTTATACTATTCTGTCCATTATTTTTTGTGATATTTATTTTTCTACATAATTTCTTCATAACTTCCTACTATAATTTAATTAAAACATATACAGGAGGTGAATTTATGAAAAAGTTGTTATCTATAACTCTAGTTGGAATGGCACTTTTAGCTTCTTCTAATTCTGCATTTGCAGCAAATAAGGTATCTGAAATGGCTACTACAAAAGGCGGACAACATGTGGCTGAATGTGCTCAAAAAATGGATAAAGGTATATCTGAATGTTTACAGATGCTTGAATGTAAAGATGGTATGTAAATATATAAGTATATTTTAACTAATCTCAATACTAAAGTGGAACTATTTCTTTTAATGAAATAGTTCCTTTTATTTTATATATATTTTATTAATATAAAATTTATATACTGTTAAAACTATATATAAATCTCAAAAAGAAGGTGAATTTTTATGATTTTTAAAAATAAATATATATATTTTGTCTTAGCTACTTTAATAATAATATTTACAATAACCTTTAACTATAAAAATATATATTCAGTAGATAGTCCTGAGGAACAAGAATATAAACAATATGTAGTTCAATTTATTAATGATTTAAATAAGCTAAGAAATCAGTATCCTGTAGTATTTAAGCCTGACATAAAGTACTTATCAGATAATACAATTGCCATACAAAAAAGATCAGAGTATCTAAAAACATTTAATTTCTCTGATGATAAAGTACCTGAAAAATACAGAGACGTTCATAATAAATTAAAAGAAACACTTGAGATATATAATGAGGCATTTAGCGATATACTCTTAGCAACAGCTAGTGGAGATACTAAGTCAGTTAGTAAAAATCTAGAAAAATTACGTAATGCTGATAAAGCAATGATTGAAATTGAAAATATTTTTTTAAGATAAGAGCATTGAAAATTAATTCAATGCTCTTGTTTATGTTAATATATAATATGAATGTTATTGTATATATTTTATAAAAGGTCCCTAGTTATTTCAACCCGGGACCTCTTATGTTTATTTTCTAATGATGGTGATGATGATCTCCATGATGTTCTCCATTATGATTACATACAACATCTTTTGATTCTAATGTTCCATTAATAAATTCATTTAAAATGCTTTTATATTCTCCAGAAGCTCCTTTTATAACTTCTATTCCTGAATTATCAAGGGCATCTAAAGCTCCTTTTCCGATTCCTCCTACTATTGCTACTTTAACATTATTACTTATTAACATTTTAGCTAATGCACCATGTTGATGAGTAAATTCTGCAGTTGAAACCTCTTTTATATCTTTAATTTCTTTGTTATCTATAGTAACAATAATAAAGCTTGTACTTCTTCCAAAATGTTGATTAACCATATTTTCATTATTTGGTATAGCGACTATCATATATATCTCCTCCATATATTTATTTAGAATTCTTTTGCTATTTTTCTTGCATGTTCATTAATTTTTTCTCTTGCTTCTTCTAATTTTTCTCCTTGTAATACATTTGTAAGATCAAATGCTAGAGTTTGAATATCCTGTACTCCCATAAATCCTAAAATAGTTCTCACATATCTATCTCCCATTTCAAATTCCGATGCAGGCTCTCGATCATAGGCTCCACCTCTCGATACAATGTGAACAGCTTTTTTGTTTTCAAGTAATCCTACTGGCCCTTGTTCTGTATATTTAAATGAAATTCCTACATAAGATACATAATCAAAATATGCTTTTAAAATAGATGGTATACTTAGATTCCACATTGGAGCTGCAATTATGTACTTATCTGCACTTGCAAATAACTTAGCATGATTGTATAAATCTCCCTTTTCTCCTGAAAACATTTCATGCAATCTTTCTTGATTTAAAGGCTGAATATTTTCTTTGTATAAATCAAGTGTTATTATTTCATCATTTGGATTGCTTTTCTTGTATTCATCTAAAAATACATTTGATAATTTAAATGTGTTTGATTCTGAATCAGATTTAGGATTTGCCTTAATATATAATACTTTACTCATTGGTATTTCTCCTTTTAATTTGACTTTATTAATTTCTAGACTATTTTTTGTATAATTTAAAAAAATATTTATTTTAAAATTATGTTTTTAAAATAATACCCTTTAGTATGGTATTATAAACATTTACACAAAAATAAAAGTGCAAAGATTAATCTTTGCACTTAAAAATACTTACATTTAATTATTAACTGGTTTTGTTTGTATACCTATCTCTTTTTTATCTTTTAGTTTTGGGTAACCAAATACTATAGCAAGTATCCCAAACATTCCCATAAGAGCAGGGTAATGTAAATATGGTAGTATTTCAATAGGTGATACAGAGGCTAATCCAGCTGCTGCTAAAACCTGACCTCCATAAGGAATAATTCCTTGCCAACAAGAAGAAAATATATCTAATATACTTGCTGATCTCCTTGAATCAATATCATATTGATCTGCTATATCTTTTGCTAAAGGCCCTGCCATTACAATAGAAATAGTATTATTAGCAGTACATAAATCTATTATGCTTACAAGGGCAGCAATTCCAAACTCTGCTCCTTTTTTACTTTTAATTCTACTAGTTATAAAATAAAGTAAGAAGTCAATTCCACCATTAAACTTAATAAGTTCTACAATTCCACCTACAACCATTGCAATCATAGCTAAATCTTCCATTCCAATCATACCTTGACCAGTTGCGTTTAAAAATCCATAAAAATCAAATGATTTAGAAGCCATTCCAACAATACCTGCAAATACAACTCCACCACCAAGTAACACTAATACATTTACTCCAAATAAAGCTGCAACTAGTACTGCTAAATAAGGCAATACCTTCACTATATCATAAGTATAACTTCCACCTACAACTCCATTATATCCTGATGTCATAAGTGTGAGAATTATACCAGTTATTATAGCTGCTGGTAGAACTATTATAAAGTTTACCTTAAACTTATCTTTCATATCACATCCTTGAGTTCTTGCTGCTGCAATTGTTGTATCAGAAATCATAGATAAATTATCACCAAACATTCCTCCACCAACAATTGCCCCTAATACTAAAGCCATTGGGATACCAGTTTTTTCTGCAATTCCAATTCCTATAGGAGCTAGTGCAACTATTGTACCCATAGAAGTTCCCATTGATAAAGATATAAAACATGCTATAGCAAATAATCCTGCAATCAAAAGATTAGGAGGTAGTATTGATAAACTTAAGTTTACCGTTGCATCTACACCACCCATTTCTTTTGCTACGTTTCCAAATGCACCTGCTAATATAAATATAATACACATAAGTATTATATTTGCCTCTCCTGCACCCTTACAAAATATATCTATTTTCTTTGAAATACTCACTTCTCTATTTAACAAAAGAGCAAATGCCGCAGATATTAAAAATGCTACAAGCACAGGCATTTTATAAAAATCCTTTGCTATGATTCCTGTTCCAATAAATAAAAGCAAGAATATTCCTAAAGGTAATAATGCTAATGGATTTCCTTTTTTTACAGTATTTTTCATTCTAACTTTCCTCCTTAACTTCATATTTTTCTTTTAATTTTTTCAAAACATCTCTTGAATATTCCTTTGCTCCAAATAAGCAAAGATCTCTATAATTTCCACATTGAACTTCATTTGCTGCTTGTATTTCCTCTGCATTTAATACTTTTTCTAGGGAATTGATCAGCCCATTTAAAACTTCATCTTTTTCTCTATCTCCTACTAATATTAGATAAAATCCTGTTCTACATCCCATTGGAGATAAATCTACAACATTATCTAATTCTTCTCTTAAAAATCCAGCTAGTAAATGTTCTAGGCCATGGACAGTTCCTGTTGGCATAGTGTCACTATTTGGTTGCATAAATCTTAAATCAAACTTAGATATAATATCTCCTTTTGGAGTTTCAATTCTTCCGCACTTTCTTACAAAAGGTGCAATTACCTTTGTATGGTCCATAGTAAAGCTTTCTACAATTATTTTATTCATTTTCATATCCCCCTTTTATTTTTTACAAGCCCAAGTTTTACAGTATTCGCAGCTATTTTTACTCTGGCATAATCCTTTTTTCTTTTCCCCTTTTGGATATTTTAAATCCCTTGGATAAAAGGACCATCCAATAAGTGCTGTAATGGTTTTTTCTGGACTTAACATATAATTTTCATTTACTTCAATTTCTGAATTGATTTTTAATAAAGATATAATCTCTTGTTGATCTTTTAAATCCCAATCTCCATATCCAGGACTAAACCTAGGTGTAGCATATATTCCTTTTATAATATTTCTTTGATAAAGATACTTATTAAACTTTTCAATTAGTCCTTCTACTGAGTAAGAACCTAACATATCTGAAACTGCACCCCTATAGCTCTCGCCATTTTCCATACATGTTTTACTATAACTTGGAAGTTCTTTTCCTATTGTTGCGCAAGCTATAGTTATCTTATGACATTTATATAATCCTTCACATAGGTATGAACTTTTTATAATTATTGATTCTTCATCTTTTACATCTATTACTATTTGACCATTGTTTATATGTTTTATATCTAAATCCTTCCAATATACCTTTGGATAAATGTAATTTTTAAGTTTTTTTACTTCTTCTTTTGCACCTTTTAACTCTGGTGTGCTTTCACAAATGCTTTCTATATCTAAAGGAACTATAATACAATTGCTATTCATTATAAACATCTCCATCTTCAAATAAATTCCGAACTAAATCTATATCCCCCATTGGAAAAATGTGTACTCCCTTTTGTTTCCTACTTTCTGTTAATGTCTCTATTAGCTTCACTGCCCCAACTGCATCTCCACTATATCCATCTGCCCCTGATAACTTTGCATAATCCTCCGTTACTGCAGCTCCCCCTACAATAATCTTAATATCTGGCAAAGAATTTTTAATATATTCTATAGTGTTTGGAATTTCTGTCATTGTAGTTGTCATAAGAGCGCTGAGTCCTACAAAGTCGGCATTTTCTTTTATGGCTTTTTCTAAAAACATCTCCTTTGGCACGTTCTTCCCTAAATCTACTACTTTATACCCATAAGGCTTTAACATAACCCCTACCATATTTTTTCCTATGTCATGTACATCACCTTTTACAGTTCCAATTACAATAGTACCTTTTTTATTTAAACTATTGCTGTCCCCTAGATAATTTTCAAGTAAAGCAAATGTATTTTGAGCTATCTCTGCACTGAGCATAAGTTGAGGTAAATAATATTCCCCTGCTTCAAATTTATCTCCTACTACCTTCAACCCTGAAATTAGTCCTTCATTAATAATAGTAATAGGTGACACTCCATTATTAAGTAGTTTTTGAGCTATACTAGTAATTTCATATGAGCCTCTTATTACTAAATCTTTAATAGTATCTACAGATATATCTACTGCTTTTCGTCCTTCATTTGTAAATACTTTTCTATTTCTCTCTATATAGTTTCTAGCATTTGAATCTCTACCACATAATAAAGACGCTGATTCCCAAGTCTCAATAATATTTTCTTCAAGTGGATTTAAAATAGCTAAATCCAGTCCGTTTAAAATAGCCATAGCAAGGAAAGATTTATTAATCTTATTTCTATTTGGAAGACCATGAGAAACATTACTTACTCCTAAAACAGTATTTACACAAAGTTCTTCTTTTATTTTTTTTAAGCCTTTAAGAGTGTCTATTGCTGCATTATCATCAGTACCAACAGTTAAAGCAAGAACGTCTATATAAATATCTTGTTTTTGTATATTGTATTCTTCACATTTTTTTATTATATTCTTTGCTATCTTAAGTCTCGTTTCTACATTATTTGGTATTCCATCGTCATCTAAGGTAAGACCAATTACCCCTGCTCCATATCTTTTTACCAAAGGTAATATAGTCTCTAAACTTTTTTTTTCTCCATTTACAGAATTGACTAATGCCTTTCCATGATAATTTTTAAGTGCTACTTCCAAAACAATTGGGTCTGTAGTATCAATTACAAGTGGTACATCAACATTTTGTTGAAGAAGATGAATTACCTTTTCCATAGTAATTTTTTCATCAATTCCATGTGTCCCTATATTTATATCTAATAAATGAGATCCACTATTTATTTGTTCATAAGCTTCCTTTTGTAAAATTCCAAAATCATTATCTCTTAAGCTTTGTGCTAACTTTTTTCTTGCTGTAGGATTAATTCTCTCTCCTATTATTTTTGGAATATAATTGCCTCCTACCTTTACTACTTTTTCCCTACTTGCTAAGGTACTTGTTACTTTTATATTTCTCTTCGGTATATCATAATGTGTTAATGTGTTTTTTAATGCATTTGTATGTTTTGGAGTACTACCACAACAAGAGCCAAACAATGTTATTCCTAAATCAAAATATGGCTCAATAGCATTTATAAAATCTTTATCATCAAGTGGATAAGATACACACCCACCTTCTAGTTTTGGTAGTCCTGCATTTGGCTGGACTAAAACAGGTAATGTTGTGTTTTCAGACAATTCTTTTACTACTGAAAATAATTCTCTTGGTCCTCCTGAACAGTTTGCTCCAACAGCTGATGCACCTAAGCTTTCTAATATAACTGCTGCACTTGAAGGACTTACACCTGTTAAAGTTCTTATCCCATCGTAGGTAAGGCAACAAATAACAGGAATATTACAAACATCTTTTGCCGCTAAAAGCGCTGCACGAATTTCTCCTAAATCGCTAAATGTCTCAAGAATAATGAAGTCTGGTTTTCCTTTAGCTAATGAACTAATTTGTTCTTTGAATATTGTATGCAATTCTTCAAAAGATTTATCTCCTAGAGGTTTCATAAACTGGCCTGTTGGTCCTACTGATGCAGCGACATATCCATTTTTTTCTATTGCTAACTCTCTTGCAATTTCTACCCCTTTTTTATTTATTTCCTCTACCTTTTCTTCTAATCCATATTCCTCTAGCTTTATTCTATTTCCCCCAAAAGTATTAGTAGTAATTACATCTGCACCTGCTTCTAGGTAAGCCTTATGTATTTCTCCTACTTTTCCTGGACTGGATATATTCATAAATTCAGGACAATCTCCTGGCTTTAATCCTCTTTCTTGAAGCATTGTACCCATTGCCCCATCAAATACCAAAACCCTTTCCAATATCTTCTTCCCCATTTTATCACCCCTTTTTTAAACTAAAAAAGGCCTTCTCTAGATGAATAGAGAAGACCTTAAAATTATACGCATAATACGACTGCAGTCTTCTTCTCATCTTTCAGAACAAATTGTTCTGCTGGAATTGGCACCTTTTCAAACAGATTGTTTGATGGTTGCCGAGACTTCATAGGGCCATTCCCTCCGTCTCTCTAAATAAGAAGTTTTTAATATTAAATTTTGCGATAGATTTATAATATATTAATATTAATTTATTGTCAATAATATGATTATAAATTTTTTAAATTCATATTTTAATTAAAATATGAATAAGTCTTTTTTAGGAAACAACCCATATAATCCACCAGTATGAATAAATAAAATATTTTTTGATCCTTTAAATTTTCCTTTTTTTATTTCTTCTACTAGACCATACATTGCTTTTCCTGTATACACTGGATCAAGTATAATACCTTGTTTTCTTGAAAATTCATATATAAATTCCAGCTCTACAGGTCTACTCAAAGCATATCCATTTCCTACATATCCATCTAATATATTAATTTCATCTCTTGAGAATTTTATTTTTTCCTCAGTATAATCAATACTTTCATTTAAAATATCGTATATTATATCTTTAAAATGTTCTGAGTTATCACATATATTAATTCCAACTATTTCTGTATTTCTTTTTAGAGTTTTATTAGCTAGGAACAACCCACTATATGTGCCTCCAGAGCCAATCGACACAACTATTGTATCAAATTTTACTCCAAGTTCTTTTTCCTGTTTGCATATTTCATTCATAGCCTTATAATATCCAAAAGTTCCTAGTCCATTTGAAGCTCCCTCTGGAATTATATAAGGTTTATATCCTTCTTTTGTCATTGAATTTTTAATTTCTTCCATTATTTCAGTTCTTTTGTTTTTATAATCATCAGGTGTTATTAATTTTATATGAGCTCCTAGTAATTTATCTAAAAAATAGTTTCCTTCAACTTCATCATCTTTACTTCCCCTTAAGACTAAATAGGATGATATCCCTAACTTTGCTGCTACAGCCGCTGTTGCTCTAGCATGGTTAGATTGAATTCCCCCACAAGTAATTAGTAAATTACAGCCTTGATCTAGTGCTTCTTTGACTACAAATTCTAATTTTCTAACTTTATTTCCAGAAATCTCATTCCCAGTTTGATCATCTCTTTTTATATAAATATTAGGGCCACCTAACTCTTTTGATAACCTTTCTAGCTTTTCAATTTTTGTTGGTAGGTTTGCAAGTGCAATATAATTAGGTATATTCGCCATATTTATCCCCCCTATATAAATAATTTCCTTTACAATTATATTATAAAATTTCTAAAAAAATCACATAAAGGTTGTATGTACTTGCTATCAAGCGGAAAAATAAAGATAATTAGAAAATGGAAGGAGAAATGATCTTGTCACAAAAAACAACGAGAAGAGGCTTTGATGCAGAGGATTATAAATGGTTTTCCGACGATTCTATTTCAAAACTCAAGATTGCACAACAAGAGGTTGGATGGTTATTAGATAGAGGCTACAAAATGAGTTCAATAGTAGATTTAGTTGGGGGACATTATCAACTTACTGCAAGACAAAGAACTGCATTAAAAAGGGCAACTTCTTCTACCATTCAGTGTGAAGAAAGAAAATCAAACATGCTTTCCTTTGAGGCTTGTAAAGATGGATGTTTATATATAGATGGTTTTAACCTTATAATAACTCTTGAAGTAGCGCTTTCAAAAAGCTTACTTATACTCGGAACTGATGGAGTTTTAAGAGATTTGGCAGGTTTGAGAGGAACATATAGAATTATAGATAAAACTGATGAAGCTCTAAAACTTATTGGAAAAACATTTAAAGAACTTTATGTTCCTGAAGCTAAATTTTTTCTTGATTCACCTGTTTCAAACTCAGGAAGATTAAAAAGTAAAATTTTAGAACACTCTTATGATTGGGGTATACCTGTTGAGGTAGAACTAGTACCAAATGCTGATATTATACTCTCTAAAATGGAAAGAGTTGTAACTGGAGACTCTATAATACTTGACGAGTGTAATAGTTGGTTTAATTTATCAAGTAAAATAGTTAATGACTATGTAAATGATGCTTGGATTGCAAACCTCTCCATATAATAAACAAAGGGGGCTATTACTAGGCTCCCTTAATAAATTGTTGTTAGACCCTTATGGCTATCTAGTAAATTCCGTCTAGTACCTTTCATAACTATTCTCCCCTTATCTATGTAACTAACTTTATCAGCTATTTTATATACATCATCAGTTTTATCAGATATGAGTAATGCACAACAGCGCTCTTCTTTCACTACTAGTTTTATTCTTTGCAAAATATGATTTTTTACCAATGGATTAATATCGGATGGTATTTCGTCTACTATTAAAAGTTTAGGATGATGGCTTATAGCTATTATCAGTTGCAATTTAACTAAATTTGCCCTTGATAGATCTTCAATTTTTTTAGATAAATCAAAATCAAATTCATCTATTAATGCTGAAAATAAAATATCATCCCAATTTTTATAGTATTCTTTTACAAATTTATAAAAATCAATACACTTAATATCATTACATAAAGATATATTTTGTGAAACATATCCTATATATTGTTTAACATATTCATTATCTTTTTTGCGCTCTATTCCATCTATTAAAATCTTTCCTGAATTATATTTTATAAGTCCTAGTATTGACTTTATTATTTTGCTTTTTCCAGACCCCTTTGGCCCCAAAAGGCCTAGTATCTGCCCCTTATTTATAGTTAAGCTTATCTTTTCGATATTAAATTCACTACCCTCAATAGATAAATCATCGATGTCTAATATACAATGACTCAATTCTTAACTACCCCCTACTAACCTTTATTTTAATTAGATTACATACTATTTTGCAATATATATTTATTATCTCCTTTTAGCCTTAGTATTTCAAGCCTTTATAAAAATTTACACAAAAAATAATACTATCTCCGTATTATACTTAAGATTATTTTGAGACAGTATTATTAAAAATAAAATAATATATTTTTGATATTTTACTAATTTTCATCTATTAATTTATATACAAAATACTTATCTGCAGGGGTAAATTTATAATTTATTAATTCATCTTTACTTGCCCATTTATACTCGTTATGGTCAGTAAGATTTATATCTCCATTTATTATTATGCATTTAAATCCTATAAGCTTTATGAATTTATCGTTAGCATTTGATATTGTTTCTCCAAAATATTCTACTACTTTTATATCTATATCCATTTCCTCTTTTAATTCTCTTATTGCTGTATCTTCATAAGCTTCTCCTTTTTCTACCTTCCCTCCTGGAAACTCCCAAAGACCTCCAAATTTCAGAGATGCCTTTCTTTTGGCTATTAGTATCTTATTCTCGTTATTTATAATTATAGCAGCTACAACTTCTAACATTCTGAATCTCCTTTTATTGAATAGGTTTGTATTATAATATGAATAATACACTATATTGCCACAAAGCCCCTCCCTTATACATTTAACCTTTTTATATTATATATTAAATTTTGCAATACCATTACTAATAAAGGCACACTTACTATACAATATAATTACTGCTGATTATTTTATCTATACTCCTAGCTTAAGTTGGTTTTAGATGATTTACCTAACTTAATTAAATAGAGGCTGATCTAGAGTATTTCAAATCTACTCTAGATCAGCCTCATTTTTATTTTACTATATCAAAAGGTTTTAATAATTTATAATCGTCCTCTACTTTTGCATAGGCCCATCCATCTATTTTATTAGGATCAACTCCAGCTTTTATAAAAGGCTCTGGATTTAATACATATACTATATCTTTATCATTTGTAGCCATATCATCTGCCCATTCAAATTTATTTCCGTTATCTAAATCTAATCCATAGTGTTTTAACTTAGTATGATATCCAAGTACATCTCTGTGATTATCTACTATATCCTTTAGCGTATCTGTAGAAGTAGCTTTATCACCTTCAAACTTTGTGTCTCCTATATTTGACTCAATACTTATAGTTTTATCTTTATCATTATACACATATGATTTAGGAAGTTTTGATACATTTAATCCACTATTAATAAATGGTTGAGCATCCATTTTGATAACAAAATCCACATTGTTACTAAAATCTTTACTCATATTAAATTTAGTTTTATCAGGAGCGTCTATTGCCCAACTATTATCTTCTGAATATACATTATTTTTTTCTACCATTGCCCCAAATGTTTCTACTCCATATTTGGCAACTGAATCAGTCGCCTTACAGCCAACTAATCCTATAGATAAAGTTAATACAGATATACCTAGTGCTAATTTTTTTACTTTCATATTGCCACCTCATTGAATTTTTATTTTTTATTTATATGGCTTAAAACCTCTAAGCCTTAACGCATTAGTTAAAACAGATACTGAACTTAATGCCATTGCAGCTGCTGCAAATATTGGGTTTAATTGTGGACCTCCAAATATATGAAGTATACCTGCTGCTATAGGTATACCTATAACATTATATCCAAATGCCCAGAATAGATTTTGCTTTATATTTCTTATTGTACTTTTACTTAACTTAATAGCTGTTGGAACATCCATTAAATCACTTCTCATTAGTACTATATCAGCTGACTCCATGGCAACATCGGTACCAGAACCTATTGCTATACCTATATCTGCTTGTGCAAGTGCTGGAGCATCATTTATTCCATCACCAACCATTGCTACTTTTTTTCCTTCTGATTGAAGTGTTTTAACTTCATTTGCCTTATCTTGAGGAAGTACTTCTGCAAGTACTCTATCTATTCCAACTTGTTTTGCTATTGCATTTGCAGTCTTTTTGTTGTCCCCTGTTATCATAGCAACTTCTATTCCCATTTCGTGTAGCTTTTGTATAGCCTTTGCACTACTTTCTTTTACAACGTCTGCAACTGCTATAATACCAGCTAATTTATTGTCAATTGCTATATACATAGGAGTCTTACCTTCTTCAGCCAATCTATCTGAATCATTTTCTAAACTTTCTAACGAGATATTTCTATCTACCATTAATTTTCTATTTCCTAATAATATTAAGCTGTTTTCTATTTCAACTTCTATACCATGTCCTGGTATTGCTTTAAATTTTTCTACCTTAAGAATTGGTAAACTTTCTTTTTCTCCAGCTTTAACTATTGCCTCACCAAGTGGATGTTCTGATCCCTTTTCTGCACTTGCTGCAATCTTTAAAAGTGTGTTTTCATCTACAACATCAGTTACTACTATATCTGTAACCTCCGGTTTTCCTTCAGTTATTGTACCTGTCTTATCAAATACTATAGTGTTAATTTTGTGAGCACTTTCAAGTGCTTCTCCACCTTTAATTAAAACACCATATTCTGCACCTTTTCCTGTACCAACCATTATTGCTGTTGGAGTTGCAAGACCTAATGCACAAGGACAAGCTATAACCAATACTGCTATAAATATTGTAAGTGAAAATACTATGCTTTCTCCGCTTAAACGCCAAGCTAGACCTGATAAAGTCGCTATTACAAATACTATAGGAACAAAATAACCAGATACTATATCTGCCATTTGAGCTATAGGGGCTTTTGATCCTTGAGCATCTTCCACAAGTTTTATTATTTGTGCAAGTGCTGTATCACTTCCTACTTTTGTAGTTTTAAATTTAATAGATCCATTTTTGTTAATACTTGCACCTATTACTTTATCTCCTTTGTTCTTTTCAACAGGTATACTTTCTCCTGTAAGCATTGACTCATCTACTGAAGTGTGACCTTCTATAACCTCACCATCAACAGGTATTTTTGCACCTGGTTTAACTAGTATTACATCTCCTACTTCAACTTCTTCTATAGGTATTTCTATTTCTTTATCATCTTTTATTATTATTGCTGTTTTAGGCACTAGACCCATAAGTTTTTTTATAGCTTCACTTGTTCTTCCCTTTGAAACTGCCTCAAGTGATTTTCCAAGTAATATTAAAGTTATTATTATACCTGCTGTTTCAAAATACATATTATCTACAGCAATAAGTTCTCCAATATATATTCTATACGTTGAATATAAACTATATATTATAGCAGCTGATGTGCCCATAGCCACCAATGAGTCCATATTAGGACTTTTATTTATTATGCCCTTTGTTCCACTTGTATAAAACTTATTTCCTGCTATAACTATAGGTATTGACAATAATATCTGTGTTAATGCAAAATTCAGTGGATAAATCATAGGATCTATAATAGTAGGTACTGGAAGCTGTGGAAACGGTGGCTTTAGCATAGGCCCCATAGCTATATAAAATAGGGGTATTGCAAATATTGCCGATATTATAAACTTAGTCCATAAAGTTTTTATTTCCTTTTCTTTTCTTAATTTATCTTCATCTACAGAACTTTTATTTTCTATTTCTAATGCCTTATATCCAGCTTTTTCTATTGCCATTTTTATTTCTGAAAGCCTTACTTTACTTGGATTATAACTTATAGATGCTTTTTCTGTTGCCATGTTAACAGATATATTTTCTATACCATCTAATTTTTTCACTACTCTTTCTACAGCCTTAGCACATGCTGCACATGTCATTCCCCCTATAGGGATTATTACTTCCTTAGCTTTCACTTCTTCTAAAACTCCATACCCTGCCTTTTCTATTGCGCCTTTTATATCTTCATAAGTAGACTTTGTACTATCGTACTTTATATTTAACTTTTCAGTAGCTATATTTACGCTAGCAGATTCTACCCCATCTAATTTTTTTGTAACTCTCTCTACAGCTTTAGCACAAGCTGCACATGTCATGCCACTTACTTTAATTACTTGTTCTTTGCTCATAATCAACCCTCCTATATATCTATAATATACCCTTGAGGGGTATATGTAAACTGTTTTTTATGTTTTTAGAATATAATTATTTTATGTGTTTTTTATGAAGAAAAAAGTATAGTAACAAATTTTTATTTGTCTTCATATTATATCTTAGAAGGTTAGCAAATCTTCAAAAACTTACATCTGTGGAGGTAGAATTATGGCAAACTTTTTTAACGATTTCAATGGTTGGTGGATAATAGTATTATTTTTCTTATTCTTAGTATTCCAAGATACTTTGGATGAAATATGTCTATCTGATTGGATACCATTCTTAATATTAATATTAATATTAATATGTGTTGATGAGGATTGTTTCGACTAATATTATAAAAAGCCAGTATCTTTTGATACTGGCTTTTACCATTGATTTGTAATATATCAATAACCTGGAAAAATATACATACTGTTATATTATTGAAAAAGATTTATTCAAATGTTACAATATGGTTACAGAAAGATTACAAAAACCAACAATTTTTCTTGGTTTTATTTTTTTTTGCTTATTTTTATATTTTAATACATAGGCAATTTTGATTTTCAACTACAGGAGGAAAAATTTAATGAAAATATCTAAAAAAATTTTTTACATATTAGCACTGTCGGGTATGATAACCTTTTCTAATGTAAATATGGCATCTGCATATAATTTTAAATTAAATTTATACAAATACGGAATGAGTAATAGAGATGTAAATGCTATTCAAAATAAACTAAAAGAAAAAGGATATTTAAACATATCTAAAACTACTAATTATTATGGTAGTTCAACTAAAAGTTCTATAATAAAATTTCAAAAGGCCTCTGGACTTCAAGCAGATGGAATAGCTGGAAAGAATACTTTAAATAAGCTATTTGAAAATTCAACTCAAGAAAGTCAATCAAATAACTACACCCCAAATAGGGGAACTAATGTATCTAGAGAAAGTGCAACTGCTATTGATTGGTCAATTGCTAAAAGTGAGGTTCCAAGGGGTTCAACTTTTATGATAGAAGACTACAAAACAGGAACAACTTTTAATGTAAAAAGAACATATGGATCAAATCATGCTGATATCGAATCTCTAACAAAAGAAGATACTCAAAAGATTAAAAAAGTATGGGGTGGATTTAGTTGGGCAAGAAGACCAGTTATTGTACATATAGATAACAAGAAGATAATAGCATCTATGAGTGCTATGCCACATGCAGGTAGAGAAGATAAGCCAGCTAATGTAACTGTAGACAGTAGAAGTGATGGTTATGGAAAAGGTATAAATTTTGATGCTGTAAAGGGAAATGATATGAGCGGCCATGTTGACTTACATTTTTTAAATTCAACTAGACATAGTAATAGTCAAAAAGACTCAGCACACCAAAACAATATAGAAAATTTAATAAATATATTTTCTCGTTAATTATAATATCCTTGTAATAAAAAAATTGCCACCAAAGTAAGTGGCAATTTTTTTATATGGCATAATTATATTCATTTATGTTATCTAAGTTGTTTATAGCCATAAGTATTTTTTCTGGAGTTATCGGTAGAGTATTTATATTGACTCCAACTGCATTATAAACAGCATGTGCTATAGCTGGTGGTGGAGTATTTACAACAATTTCTCCTATAGATTTTGCTCCAAATGGACCTGTTGGTTCAAAACTTTCTTCAAACTCTACTATTATATTTCCAACGTCTTTTCTACAAGGAATTTTGTATTGCATAAAAGTGTCACTATCTAACCTTCCTTTATTATCAAACTTAATATCTTCATACATAGCCATACCTATACCTTGAACTATTCCGCCTTCTGCTTGTATTCTTGCTAAGTTTTTATTTATAACCGTTCCACAGTCTATTACAGCAACGTAGTCTATTAATTCTATTTTCCCAGTTTCCTTATCAAGTTCAATTTCAACAAATCCTGCTATAAATGGAGGTGGTGAAACAGGACTTCCATAGGTTGCATTTCCAACTAACTGAGAGTTTTGTGGCCCTACAATAGAGGTTACTGCAATTTCTTTAGTTGATATACTATTTTCATTATATATATCTATAACTAAACCTTCACTAAATTCAACGTTATTATTAGATAATTCTAGTAAATTTGATCCAGCTTCTATAATTTTTTCTTTTAACTCTTCACATGCCTTAACAACTGCCATTCCTGTAACATAAGTAGTACTTGAAGCATATGAACCTGGATCATATGGAGATATATCTGTATCAGCAGCAACAACTGTTATATTTTCTAACCCTGTTTCCAAAACTTCACATGCCATTTGAGCAAGAATTGTATCACTTCCTGTACCCATATCTGTAGAACCTATTAGTAGTGTATATGTCCCATCATCATTTAGTCTTATTTGTGCTGATGCCGTATCTATCCCAGCTATACCTGAACCCTGCATAGTAATAGCCATTCCTACTGATCTAACCTTGTTTGGTGTCACTTCTCTACTAGGATATTTATTGTCCCATCCTATAAGTTCTTTTCCTCTTTCTATACATTTATCTAAAGTAGAACTATTTATATTTTTATTATAAGCAATAGAAGTTTCTCCTTCTTTTATAAGGTTCTTTTCTCTTAACTTTATAGGGTCAATACCTAACTTTGATGCTAATTTATTAACTGTAGACTCTACAGCAAAACATCCTTGTGTTGCTCCATATCCTCTAAATGCCCCTGATGGTGTTTTATTAGTATAAACAACATTTCCCATAAATCTATAAGCATTTAATTTATTGTATAGTGGAAGGGTTTTTTCTGCAACCAGCCCGAATGTTGTAGATGCATGCTCTCCATATGCTCCTGTATCCGATAAAGCATACATATCAACTACCTTTATATTACCTTCATTATCTGAACCCATTCTAACTTTTATTTGCATAGGATGTCTACTTGTAGTCGAGCTGAAAGTTTCTTTTCTAGTATATATAAGCTTTGCTGGTTTGCCAGTTTTAAGCGTAACAATAGCTGTAAATATTTCAACACAGGCAGTTTGTTTTCCTCCAAATCCACCACCTATTCTAGGCTTTATAACTCTTATTTTACTTGCAGGTATATCAAGAGCACGAGATAGGTGCCTTCTCACATGAAATGGTATCTGCGTAGAACTTACTACAACTAATCTTCCCATATGATCTAAATAATTGTAAGCTCTGTAAGTTTCCATCATACAATGAGCTTGAGCTTGAGTTTCATAAGTTTCTTCAATTACTACATCACATTTATTAATTTCTTCTTCTATGTTTCCTTTTTCACTTTTATGAGTAGATACTATGTTTTTTTCCTTTTTCATACCTATATCAAAGTTACAATGTAAGTCTTCTGTATGAACTATTGATTTATGTCCTATAGCAGTATTTGCATCTAATACAGGCTCATAAATCTCATATTCAACCTTAATCATATTAATAGCTTTAACTGCAGTTTTCTCATCTTTGGCTGCGATTATTGCAACTTCATCTCCTACATACCTAACTATTTCATCTAATATTAATCTATCATATGGTGATGGTTCTGGATAACTTTGTCCAGCCAATGTAAATCTAGTATTAGGAACATCTTTGTGTGTAAGTATGCATTCAACACCTTCAAGTTTTTCTGCCCTTAAAGTATCTATAGATTTTATTTTTGCAAAAGCATGAGGACTTCTTAAAATTTTTACAACCAATGCATCTTTACTTGATAAATCATCTGTATATACTGGCTTTCCAGTGGATATAGCCATTCCATCTATTTTAGGTATACTCTTACCAACTATATTCATAATTACGCTACCCCCAGATATTTTTTCACTGCTCTGAGCTGTCCCATGTATCCTGTACATCTACATAAATTACCTGTTAAATAGTGAATTATATCTTCTTCTGTAGGATTTATAAGTTCATCTTTCATTGCAAGTACAGTCATAATAAATCCAGGACTACAAAATCCACATTGCTCTGCTCCTTCTTTCACTAAAACATCTGCAAATTCTGAAGCCTCTTGCTGTAAACTTTCGATTGTAGTTATTTCTTTTTTATCTGCTCTAATAGCAAGTGTAGCACAAGATAATGTAGGTTTTTTATCTATCCATACAGTGCAAAGTCCACAACATCCCGTATCGCACCCTCTTTTCACACTAAGGTTTCCTTCTTTCCTTAGAACATCTACTAGGTAATCATCGCCATTTATTTCTAATTTAGTCTTTTTTCCATTTAATATAACTTCTATTTGCATTTTATTACCTCCTCGATAGCTCTTTTTATAAGAACTTTAGAGATAATCTTCCGATAATTTCCACTTGCTCTCATATTACTTCCAAAAGATAATTCTTCACATGCTATTTGAGCTGTTTTTTCTACGATTTCATCGCTCAATTCCTCGCTTGAAATATATTTTGATGCATTAATTGCAACACTAGCCCTTCTTGGCCTAGCCCCTACCACTATATTCCAATTATTATCATTTTTAGAAACAGCTACATTTACTATTGCATAATCGCTTGCTGAATTTCGCATAGAAGTATATACTGATTTTCTACTATTTTTCTTTATATATATTTTAGTTAATATGTCTTTTTCATAATGACTTTCTAAAAATTCTTCTAACGTAATTCTACCATTATTATAAAGTTCTACTTCTGTATCTAACGATAATAAAGCTGTTAATAAATCTGAAAAGCCGTATTTTGAAAATACACTAGCTCCAACAGTTACTACATTTCTAAATTGAACTCCTATTATATCTCGCACACATTTTGTCAAAACTCCATTAAAATATCTATTTAAAATAGGACTTATTTCTATATCTCTAAAAGTAGTCATAGCTCCTATTTCTATATAATCTTCATCTTCTTTTATATAATTTAGATTAAGCTTTGATAATTCAATTGCAGTTCCTATTTTCTTGCAACCCATTCTTAAATAAGTAGATCCTCCAATTACTGTATTACTCTTTCTTTTCATCAGCATATCATAAGCTTCTTGTATACTTTGAGGTTGGACTATATCTAATACTGTAAACATTCTTATTCCCCCTTGGTATGTCTTTTATCAAAAATTTGCTACATCCTTAAGCTCTTCTTCTTTATCTTTTGGCAACACAATGTTAAGAACTATAGCTATTAAAGCTACTAGAACTATTCCAGCTTCACCAAATATTAATTGTATTATATGGGGCATCTTTTCTAACGCACCAGGTACTTGGCTAAGTCCTACACCTACTCCTAAGGCCAAGGCAACTATAACACTATTTCTTTCACCTAATGGTTCACTCATTATAAGATTTATCCCGCTTATAGATATCATTCCAAACATCATTACCGCAGCTCCACCAAGCACACTTGGAGGCATTAATGCAACTATAGTTCCAAGTTTAGGAAATATCCCAGCTAAAATTAAGAATACTCCACCTATTGCAACTACAAATCTATTTATAACCTTTGTCATAGCAATAATACCCGCATTTTGACCAAAACACGTATTTGGTGGTACATTAAATACTGCTCCTATTATACTATCTACTGCATCTGCTATTATTCCGCCTGAAATCTCTTTTGCACTAGGTTCACGATCTGCTCCACCCTTGGTTATTGCCGATATATTACCTATACTTTCAAGTGCTGAAACTATATATAAAAATGCCATAGGAAGTATTGCATCTAAATGAAATTCAAATCCATATTTAAAAGGCGTAGGAATAGATATCCAAGAGGCCATCATTACTTCCGAAAAATCTATTTTACCCATTGGTATTGCCACAATATAACCTATAACTAATCCTATAAGTATTGAAGATATACTAGTTAATCCCTTTGTAAATTGCTTGAAAAATATTATAGTAACTAAAACTATAGTTCCTAATAATAAATTTGATGATGATCCAAAATCAGAAGAGCCTACCCCTCCAGCAAAGTAATTAATTCCTACTGGTAAAAGTGATAAACCTATAGATAAAACTACCGTACCTGTAACTAATGGTGGTAAGAATTTTTTTAGGTGTTTTAGGCTTACTCCAACTGCTATTTGTACAATTGCAGCAACTAACGACGCTCCTAGTATTCCTTCCATACCATATTTAGCTCCTATAATTAAACTAGTTGGAACAAAGGCAAAACTTGTTCCCATAACTATAGGAAGTCTAGCTCCTATTGGCCCTATAGGATAACATTGAATTAATGTTGCAACTCCGGCAACAAACATTGCACACTGAATTAAGAAAGTTTTTTCCGAAACTGGTAAGCCAAGTGCACTGGATATTATTATTAGTGGTGCTACATTTCCTACAAACATGGCAAGAACATGTTGAATTCCAAGAGGTATTGCTGTCTTTAATGGTGGTATACCATCTAACTCATATACTGAGTTTTGAGATTTTTTATTCATTTTAATTCCTCCAATAATTTATTTTCGTTAACATTAAACGTATATTGTGGTTTATTGTTCGTGTATTATTAAATTAAATACATTATAACATATTTTTTATAAATAACAGAATATTTTTATCAAATTATATTGTTTGTATCGTTTTATTATGTATTTTATTATTTATTTTTTTAAAATAGTTCGTATAAACACTGTTTTTTTCTAAATTATAACTTTTATTACAATAATATTCACATTAAAAAAGACCTATATAATAATTTTCTATAAGCAAAATTATTATATAGGTCTTTTTTAACTATTTATACATTTTCAGACTAAAAACAAACCTGAAAATCTGCAAAATAGACATTTTCCTATAATAATTTGCTCATAGTCAGTACATTTGCGGTGTACTGGTAGAAACTTTCGGTCCATATTACCGAGGATATATGAGCATATTTAGTTTTTAATTTGAATCTTGTATATTAATTTATCAAAACATTCGTGTTTTGTCAATGTATTATTTAATAAAAATAACCTTGCTATCTTATATAAGCAAGGTTACTGTCTTTTATTTTTATACTTTTCTTCTAATTCTTTAAGATATTTTTTTAGTTCTGAAAATTTTCCTTTAAATATTATTGGTTCCTTTATATCTGATACTTTAACAGTATACATAATTTCCACCCCTTCAGCTTGTACTCTTTTATATTAAATTATATTGCCAAAGTGCAAAAAATATACATAGTTTATTATATAAAGAATCTTTATTATAATTTATTAAAACAACCTATATTTTACATAATTAAAAACTCTAGATCATCCCATATCCACGGTTCTATATCTAACTCTTCCGCTATTCTTTTTATTAAATCATAAGTTTCCCTAGAGATAAATAATTTTTCCTCATGTATTCTAGAACATAAATGTTTTAATGCTGATTCATAGTCCTCAGATTCTAAAAATTCTTTGGCTGCGATTACATCTTCAAAAGACAGTATATGTATCTGACTTAGTAAGTTTATAATTTTTTTATCTATACCCATATTTCACACTCCCTTATTACTAAAAAAGTATAACTATATCATAATTTTTACCCAAAATTCTATAGTTTAATTTCTTTCCTTTAATTTTAACTAAATATTTTTATATATTTCTATTATTCTTCTCCATATAGCCTTATCTATATCAATTAGTTCACAAAAATATTTTTTCGCAACAAGTATAAGTAGTTTATTTTTTAGGCTAATAAAATATTGAATTTTTTTATAAAACAAGAGAGCTTTGAATTAGCTCTCTTGTTTTTATTAATCTTCATATCCACATAAACTCAACCCTGAATTTATAGCTTCTTGTTTTGAATCTTCAAATATTTCATTTGCCTTAGCTAGTCCTCTACAGTTTTTATCTAAGTGATATTTACTACCGGTTCTTGTTGTATATACTAAATTTTTTGAGTCACTAGAACTACCGCTAGAAGAATTACTTTCATATACACTCATATCGTATTTATCACCTTTGTTAGTAGCATAACCTTCTTTTTCCCATATGTTTAGTTTATTATATTTAACACTTTCTTCAGCTTTATTTAAAATATCTAAGTATTTTTTACTATCGTATATATATGCAACTTTGGATAAGGATGCTAATATAATTTCCCTATTGTACAACTTGAGTTGTCCATTTTCCTCATACCAAACGTACCCTAGTAATCTATTATACTTATCTCTATTTTCTACATCTGGCTCTATATAAACTGTTTTGTTATTTAGTTTTTGATAAGCAAAATTTGATGCTTCAGTCCCAAACTTTTCATTTTTTTCAGGTGTATTTATAAGAAGTATTCTTATTGATTCTACATCCTCATTTTCAAATTTAACTTTTATAGTGTCACCATCTATTGAGTCTATAACTATACCTTTTCTAGCATTTTTAGGTATACTATAAATTGTATTACTTTTAGTTTCATCCTCTACTTTAGTTGTATCTTCTGTTGTGATGTCTTCTATTTCTTCACTTTCTAATGTGTTTTCATCATCAGTAATGTTGCTAATAACTGTTTTTTGTTCATCATATGTGTAATTATCATCACTTGAACAAGCAGTTATATTTAATCCCAATATTACAATTAATAAAAACAATAAACTTTTTAACTTCGATGTCATATTTCTTCCCCCTTGCAAATTCTGCAATAAATGTTGTTATATTATTATATAAATAAATATATAAACTAGTTAAAACTTTCTATTAATATATATAAAATACAAAATAAAAGAAGAAGCTTATTAGTACAAAGCTTCTTCTTTTATTATATCATTTTATATAATATTAGTCACTTAGCACACTTACAAAAGAGCGTTGGTATATACCAATGCTCTTAGTTTATGTATTAAGCATTTTTCTTTTTCATATATGAGTAAATCGGTAATCCTAAGAATGTTATAAGTAATCCTAATATAGCATTTTTAGGTTGAGTTATTAATGTATTTACAACTACATACAACCCACCTATTATAGCTACTATTGGAACCATTGGGTATAATGGTATTTTGTATGGTCTTACTAAGTTTGGTTGATCTTTTCTTAACTTCATAACACCAAAGAAAGTCATTATAAAGAATAACCATATTACGAATACTGTTAAATCTGTTAAAAAGTCAAACTTTCCTGATAAAGCATATACTGAAGCTAATATAGCCATAAACCAAGTAGCATTAGCAGGAACTAAATTATTATTTAATTTAGAGAACCAATTACTTCCTGGTAACATTTTTTCACTAGCTAAAGTATATGGCATTCTTGCTCCTGTTAATATGAATCCATTTAACGCTCCAAATACTGAAATTAATATACCTACAGCTATTAATTTCCCACCAATTTCTCCAAATATAGCAGTAGCAACAGCAGCAGCTGGAGTTTGTGTCATCATTAATTCATTAGCAGGCATAACCCATAAATAAGCTATGTTTATAACTAAATATATTGCCATAACCAACGATAAACCACCAACTATAGCTTTTGGCAAATCTTTGCCTGGGTTTTTCATTTCTCCAGCTATAGCACCAACGTTCATCCAACCTTCAAATGCAAATAATACAGCGATTAAGGCTTGCCCTAAGGCCGTTCCTATAGTTACGCCTTCTCCCACCATCGGAGACATTACAGGGTTGCCTTCACCTTTTATGAATCCAAATATTATTATTAAAACAAGAGGTATTAATTTACCTGCAGTAGCTAATGTTTGTATAGAACCACCCGTTTTCGAACCTAATGTATTTAAGAATGATAATAGGACTATAGCTGCTATAGCTATTCCTACTTTTGCAGTCATATTATCTACACCTAACCCCAATAATCCAGATACTTGAGTGCCGAATATAACTGCTAGTGCAGCAACCATTCCTGGGAAATATAAAACAGTCTGCATCCAACCAGTTAAGAATCCCCACTTTTCTCCGTATATTTCTTTTAAATATACCATCATCCCGCCAGTTTTTGGTATTGCTGCAGATACTTCAGCTGCAGTAAGTCCAGCAGCTATTGTTATGATTCCACCAACTATCCAAGCTAATATCCCTACTCCTGGTGCTCCAGCTGTAGCATTGTAAATAGCATAAGGTTTAAAGAATACCCCTGAACCTATAACCATCCCTACAACAGTAGATATAGCAGTCGCAAAACCCAATGTCTTTTTTAATTCTTGAGTACCTGTTTTTGCACTTAATTGCTCTTTTAATCCTAAAGTATTTGTTCTCGTGCTCATTTAGTAGTCCCCCTGTTAATTATATAAGTATAATTACGAATATACAGTTATGTTTTCTTATACCTCCCCCTGTTAGAAAACGTTATCCATATATGTATTTTGATTTTATCACGATAATATTTAATCTGCAATATTAATTTTCACAATATTTGTTATTTACCGAATATTGAATGTTTATGTTAAATAAATACCAAACTATCGAGAATATACAAATAGACTCAGTACTGCTGAGTCAAAATTTGCATAGAAATTTTATACAAAAAGAGCCTTGGTATACACCAAGGCTCTTAATTTAAATATTAAGCATTTTTCTTTTTCATATATGAGTAAACAGGTAATCCTAAGAATGTTATAACTAATCCTGCTATAGCATTTGTAGGTTGAGACATTAATGTATTTACAACTACATAAGTTCCACCTATTATAGCTATTGCTGGAGTTATTGGATATAGAGGTATTTTATATGGTCTTACTAAGTTTGGTTGATCTTTTCTTAATTTCATAACACCAACGAAAGTCATTATATAGAATATCCATATTATGAATACTGTTAAATCTGTTAATAAATCAAACTTTCCTGTTAAAGCATATACTGAAGATAATATAGCTATGAACCAAGTAGCATTTGCTGGAGATCCACCTTCATTTACTTTAGATAACCAGTTGCTTCCTGGTAACATTTTCTCAGTAGCTAAAGTGTAAGGAGATCTTGGTCCTGTTAATAAATATCCATTTAATGCACCAAATACTGATACTAATATACCTACAGCTATTATCTTACCACCAACTGGTCCAAATATAGCTGTTGCAACAGCCGCAGCTGGAGTTTCTGTCAACATTAATTGATCTGCTGGCATAACCCATAAATAAGCTAAGTTTATAAGTATATATACTGCCATAACTAATGATAAACCACCTATTATAGCTTTTGGTAAATCTTTACCTGGGTTTTTCATTTCACCAGCTATAGCACCAACATTCATCCATCCATCATAAGCAAATAACGTAGCTATTAATGCTTGTCCTAATGCTGAACCCATACTTACGCTTTCTCCAATTATTGGAGACATTATAGGGTTACCATTACCTTTAACAAATCCAAATATTATTATTAAAGCAAGCGGTATTAATTTACCTGCAGTAGCTACTGTTTGTATAGTACCACCCATCTTTGAACCTAATGTATTTAAGAATGCTATTAGAAGTATAGTTATTATAGCTACTCCTATTTTTAAACTCATATTATTTGTATCTAATCCTAATAATGTAACTACTTGAGTTGCAAATATAACTGCTAGTGCCGCAGTTGTTCCAGGGAAGAATAAAGCTGTTTGCATCCAGCCAGTTAAGAATCCCCATTTTTCTCCGTATATTTCTTTTAAATAAGTCATCATACCGCCAGTTTTTGGTATTGCTGCTGATACTTCAGCTGCAGTAAGACCTCCAGCTATTGTTATAATTCCACCTATTACCCAAGCTATCATTCCTAATCCTGGTGCTCCGCCTGTAGCATTGTACATAGCGTAAGGCTTAAAGAATACTCCAGAACCTATAACCATACCTACAACTGTAGATAAAGCAGCGGCAAAACCTAATGTCTTTTGTAAGCCTTGTGTGCTTGTTTTTGTGCTCATGTCAAGTCCTCCTCTTGTGATTATTTTAATTATGATTGCACGTATAAGATGTATATCTTTATACATATTATCCTAGGAAACGTTGTCTTTCGACATATTTTGATTTTATCATGTTATTATATAATCTGCAATAGTGTTTTTATTTAAAACAACACTTATTTTTGATATTAATTAATTCGCCCAATTGTCTGAAAATACACACTTTTGTATGGATGTTATTATTTTAACTTTTAATTACAATATAACATTATATTTCTCTATATTCTTACTAAAAAACCTTTTCTTCGACATATTTTGATTTTATCACGCAGTTGTTTACCCTGCAATAACAATTTAATTTCTCAAAACATTAGGTTTATTGATAATTAAATTACAATATTAGAAATAAAATATAAAAATAAAGGCTGTAATAATAACAGCCTTTATTTTTATATTTTAGTATGGTATTTTGTCGTCTTTTACTGACCACTCTTTGAAGGCGTCTAAACATTCTGCTCTTAATAATTCTTCTAACTCTATTGGATTAGTTTCTGTTTCACCTTTTATATAATCATATATAAACTTATCTGCAAAGCCTATATTTTCAGTATCTTGTGCTGTACATCCATAATAAACCTTTTTTATTCCAGCCCACATTATAGCTGATAAACACATAGGGCATGGTTCTGCTGAAGTATATAATTCACAATCACTTAAGTCAAATCTTCCTAATTTTTTAGTAGCTGCTCTTATTGCGTTTACTTCACCATGTGCAGTTGGATCATTGTCTCTTAATACAGTATTATGAACCAATGATATTATTTCCCCATCTTTAACTATAAGTGCCCCAAATGGCCCTCCATCTCCAGCTTTAACACCAGCTATAGCTTCCTCGATACACATTCTCATGTACTCTTTATTCATACTACTACCCCCTAAATTATTAAAATAAAACTCGCTACGCTCATGTCCCCAACGATTAGATGGGACCTTGCTCAAGTTTAGCAATAGGATATACAAACTTACTTAATCTATTACAGGTTCTAATATTGTAAAATTATTAACATCTATCAATCCCATATCTGTTATTTTCCACTTTGGACTTGTAGATAATGCTAAGAATGATAAATGCATAAATGGTGCATGTATAGTACATCCTAAGTCAGCTCTTGTTATTTTTTCCAAAGAAGCTATTTTCTCACTTACTTCTTGACCTGTAAGTTCATCTGTTATAAGTCCACCTACAGGAAGGGCCATTTCATCTAGTACTCTACCATTATTTACTACACAAAGTCCTCCACCCATTTCTATAACTCTATTTACTGCAATAACCATATCTTTAATGTTGGTTCCCACAACAATTATATTATGTGTGTCATGGGCTACACTTTCTGCAAATGCTCCTTTTTTGAGTCCAAAACCTTTTACAAAAGCCTTCCCTATATTGTTGTTTCTTCCATATCTTTCAATACAAGCTATATATAATAAATCCTTTTGAGTATCTGCTTCTACTATTCCTCTACTTACCTTAGCATCTTCTTCTATACATCCAGTTAAGTTTTGATCTGGTATAGCTTCTATACATCTTACTCTTACTCTAGATTTATCGCTTCTTATTTCTAGATCTGATTCTTTTAATAAATTTCTTTTTACTGAATTCTTAACACTATTTGGATATGTATATTTAGGAAGGTCAACTAAAAGTTTGCCTTTAGCTGCAACTAATTTCCCTTCTATAAATACACCTTCTACAATCATATTCTCTAAATCATTTATTATAGCTATATCTGCCATTTTAGATGGAGATAAAACCCCTCTATCTTCAAGGCCAAAATAAGTTGCAGGATTTATTGTAACCATTTGGATAGCTTCAACTGGACTTACACCCTGTTTTATAGTTCTTTTTACTATTTCATTCATATGACCTAATTTTTCTAAGTCCTCAGCAACCATATCATCAGTTGCTAGTATACATCTTCTTGAATCAAGTCCCTCTTCTGTCACGGCTCTTATACATTCAGCCATATTCTTTTGAGTAGAACCTTCTCTCATGAATACATATACCCCTTGTCTTAACTTTTCTACACACTCTTCTTTTGTAGTTGTTTCGTGACAAGAGCATTTTCCACCAGTACAAACTATATGTGCTGCAAGTTCTTTTCCAAACAGTTCCGGTGCATTACCATCAACTACTTTTCCTATACTCTTTGCATACATTGTTGATGCTAAAAGATCAGTTATAACTTCTGGAGTATTTCTATATACATGCTTTGCATTACTGAACCCTTGAAGTTCTCCTATACCTATTATGTTTTTGTAATTTAAAAGGTCTTCCATATCCTTTGATGTTACATCTACTCCTGCTGTTTCTAAGCTTGGGCAGTCAGGTGTAAGAGCTGGAACTACAAATCTAACATGATTTGGAACATGATTTGCTTCATCAGCCATAGCCTTCATTCCAATAGGACCTAATGCATTACCTATTTCATGAGGATCTGCAATAAGTGTAGTAGTTCCCGATGGTATAGATAGTCTTGAAAATTCTGTAACTGTAAGCATACTACTTTCAAAATGCATATGTGAATCTATGAACCCTGGAGATAAATATTTTCCTCTTACATCTATAACTACAGTATCCTCATCAATAAGAGATTCACTATCACCAACTAACAATATGTATTTACCTTTTATAGCAATATCTGCAGTATATATTTCCTTAGTTATTACGTTTATTACATTTCCACCGTAAAGTACAACATCTGCAAAATTCTTACCACTCATAAGTACATCTATAAGTTCTCTATATTCCATAGCTTGTTTTATGCTTTTTACATTTAACAAATTTATTCCTCCCAAACATCTATATTATCAACTATACCTACTATAGCTGCATCTATAGATGATTCTCTTTTTCTTGCTGCGTTTCTTGCAGCAGTTCCCTCAGTATAAATTATCAACTCTCCTATGCCTGCTCCAACAGTATCAACAGTAATAAGTGGTTCTCCTTTTGCTTCTTTCTTAATTGTAAGTGGCTGTGTAATCATAAGTTTACATCCTACTAATGTATCATCTTTTCTTGTCGCTACTACCGTACCAATAACTCTGCCTATATTCATAAAATATCGCCCCTAATACTTAATTATTTTTATCCCTAACTTTTTTGCTGTATCTTTGGCCAAAGGAGTAATAATTGTATTTTTATCTATAACAAGTTCTTTTGTATTTAACTTTGATAAGTCATTTTGAGTTATAACTTTTTTAGGTAAGTTCTCTGGAGCTTCATTATTTATATCTTGAACTTTGTTATTTTGAATTGTATTTTCTACTACACCTTTATCTTGTAGATATTTTAAAACTTCATTTATTTGATCATTATTAACTGGAATTACTATAAGTGACTGGTTATTTGATATGTTAACTGGTTTTATAGAAGTTGTATGATTTGTGTTATTATTTTTACTTAGAATTTTATTAGATATATTGTTTAATATGTTTTTAGTTAGATTGTGTTTGTTCATATCTAACATCTACTTTCTTTATTAATCTCTTTTTAACATTACTCTTTCAACTTCTGAGTGTGGTCTTGGTATTACATGAACTGAGTGAAGTTCTCCTACTGCTCTTGCTGCTTCTGCTCCTGCATCTGTTGCAGCCTTTACCGCTCCTACATCTCCACTTACCATAACAGTAACTAATCCAAACCCTATTTTGTCATATCCTAGTAAAGTTACGTTGGCAGACTTTACCATTGCATCAGCTGCTTCAACAGCTCCTACTAACCCCTTAGTTTCTATCATTCCTAATGCTTGACCCATAATATTATTCCTCCCCTTTATCTTCTTTTTGTTGTTTTTTTGCTTCTTTTCTTTCTTTATTTTCTTTTAAGTTTTTTTCAAATTCCTTTATTAAAAAATCTATTTCTTCATGCGGTCTTGGTATAACACGACTTGCTACTACTCTTCCAACTCTATTTCCTGCAGCTACACCAGCTTCTACTGCTGCATTTACTGCTGCTACTTCTCCTGCTATGTGAATAGCTACACTAACTGACTTTTCAACACCTATTACTTTGTCATATCCTACCAAAGTAATATCTGCAGCTTTACTTGCAGAATCTAGTGCTGCTATTGCTGTAGTTAGTCCTATAGCTTCTATAATACCTAGGGCTGATCTCATGTTATTCCCCCTTATTTAATTAAATCTTCTAAGCGAACCATAGCTTTAGATTTATTTGTATTTTTCTTTGGAATTTCTTTACTTATATTATTATTTTTTGTAATTAAATTTTCTAAAGAGTTCATCAAAGGCTTCTTTGATTCAATTGCCTTTATGCCTTGTTTTATATTTTTATTTAATATACCTTTTAAGAGTTCTTCTTCATTTTTATTTATATTATCAACTTTTATTAAGTTACTTTCATAAGCTTTAAAACTTTTATCCTTAACTACTTTCTTTGATATATTACTCATTATTACCGTAGCTAGTGGATTAGCCATTTATTTCACCACCATTTAGCTTATAATATTTTACTTACTTCATCGTGAGGTCTTGCTATTACATTTGTTGAAATTATTTCAGCAAGTTTTCCCGCAGCGCAGGTCCCATTGTCTACTGCTGCCTGTACTGCTGCTACATCACCTGTTACTATAGCTGCTACAATTCCTGAACCAACTAATTCTATATCAACAAGTTTTACATCAGCTGATTTAACCATGGTGTCCGCAGCTTGTATAGCAGCTATCATACTTTTAACTTCTATCATGCCGATTGCTTGTTTCATAAATTATTCCCACCTTAAAAATATTTTTCTATATCGATATCCTCATATCCAGGAACAATAGCCCTTTCGAACAATTCACTTTTTTCTCCTATTGGTTTTGTAGCATCTATCCCCATTTTATCAGTTAGCCCCTTATATACATGTGAGGCTTCAAGTCCAGATCCTAATGCATTAGGTATTATAACTACATCTTGTGATGCTTGAACACGAGATGCTAATGCAAATTCTAAATCCTTATAATTATATATGTCTACATCATCATCTACTATGACAACATGTTTTACATCCTTGCTACTTCCAAGAGTAGATATTATAGCACTCTTGCCATCGCCCTCATTTTTCTTGTTTATTGATACTATTGCATGTAATCTACAACCTCCACCAACTGTTACATTAACATCTTTTACATCTACTATCCCAGTTAATGAGCTATATATTTCTACTTCTCTTATAAGTCCATTTGCCAAATGTTCTTCTCTACATGGAAATGCATGTTGAAATATTGGATTATCTCTATGCATTATAGTTTTTACTTCCATTATAGGATTTGGAGCTATTTCTCCATAATATCCCATAAGTTCACCAAAAGGTCCTTCTATTTCCCTTTTGTTAGGTATTAATTCACCTTCTAATACAATCTCACAGTATGCTGGTACTTCTATATCAACACTGTGACATTTTACTAACTCTAGTGGTTCACCTTTTAGAGCACTATATACTTTGTATTTATCAAGTCCATACTTAGATGAACTTATTTGAGAAGCTATTAAATACTCTGCATCATAACCTAAAACTACTGCGCATTCTAGAGGTTTATTTCTTTCTTCACACTTTCTAAATGCCTCTTTTAAATGTGGAGATGCTCCGGATATTAATGCACTTATAATGTTTTTATCATTTATTTGAAATCTTCTAACAGCCATATGAGTATCCCCTGTCTCAGGGTCTTTCACTATAAGCATACCTGCTGTTATAAAGCTTGATGAGTCATTTTCATGTGATGTAGGAATTGGAAACATTCTTTGTATATCTATATTTCTAGTTATTATATTTTCTTTTATAGGACCATTCTCTACAATCTTTACTGGTTTTGGATTGGCTATAGCATACATAAATTCAAATATACGATTATCTTTATTTAATCCCATCAAATCATAAAATATTTGTCTATTGCCATAGATTCCGCCTACAACTGGCATATCATATCCTTTTATATTTTTAAAATTTATAGGCACTTCATTATCAAAATGTTTTAATATAGCACCTAATTCAAATTTTATATCTACCTTTTTATCGCAAGTTTTCAAATAATTTAGTTTATCTAATTTTTTTAGAGTAGATCTTAGCATTTGAGTTTCCATAAATCTTACTCTCCCCATCTATTTAATAAATTGTGTTCTATACCTATTTGATCTAGTGCTCTTCCAACTATAGAAGTCACTATATCAGATAAATCTTGAGGATGATGATAAAAAGCAGGTGATGGTGGCATTATAGTTACCCCTAAGTTTGAAAGTTTTAACATATTCTCTAAGTGTATAGAATTAAGTGGTGTTTCTCTTGGTAATAATATTAATTTTCTTTTTTCCTTTATAACCACATCTGCCGCTCTTGTAAGTAAACTATCTGATAGACCCATTGATATTGAGGCTAAAGTCTTCATAGAACAAGGAACTATAATCATCCCATCCGTTTTAAAAGAACCACTAGCTATGGATGCAGCTAGATTATGATTTTCATGATAATATGTAGCCATCTTTTTTAATTCTTCTAAAGTTACACCGCACTCATGGTTTACAACATACTCACCCATATTCGATACTACTAGGTGTGTTTCTATATTCATATCTTGTAGAGCTTTTAAAAGAGCAAGTGCATAAATAGCTCCACTCCCACCTGATACGCCTACTATAATCTTCATAGTTCTCTTCCCCTTTTATAGTAACTGCCTCCCAGAGGAGGCAGTCTTCTATATTATATTCCTTTTGTATAAAGTCAAGTATTACTCTACCTTATTTTGAGTGTCTCCACCGCCAACCCATGGATCAAGTCCTTTTTCCCATGCATCTATATATTCATCTATAGTCATAACTTTAGTAAATATGCTTAAATCTCTTAAACCAGATTCATGCATTTCATCATTTTTAGAATGAACTCCATCACTTAAAGTTATAACTTTATATGCATTGTATAACGCATCTGATGCAGTACTTCTTACACATACATTAGTCCAAACACCAGTTACTACTACCGTATCTAGATTTTCTTCTCTTAAATATAAATCTAAATCAGTATGTGCAAACGCACTGTGTCTTCTCTTAGGAATTGTATATTCTTCACCTTCTGGATAAAGTTCTTGTATAAAGTCAGATCCCCAAGTACCTTTAACTGCATGTCTTGGTCTAACTCTAAAGTCAGCATCATTTTTTCTATGAGCCTCTTGTACGTGTATTAATTGTATATCATCAAGTCCTTGTGCATTTCTTTCTCTTACCCACTTAAATAACTTTTGTAAGTTTGGAATTATTTCTTCTCCTCCTGGACATCTTAATTGAGCTTTTTCTCCTATAAAATCATTTAACATATCTATAACAACGATTCCATGTCTTGCCATTTTATATTTCCCCCTTGTATTTTTAATATTTTATAGTTTTATCTAATTTCATTATTTGTTGTCTTTTTACAAAGTTACCAAATCCAGGCTTAACCATTATTCCTTTTATATTTTTAACATGATCAAGTATTACTTCTGGATGTTGTTTTCTATAGCTTACCTTATATTCATTACTTTCTAAGTCTTCTGGATTATTAAATACAACGTCATAATTGTCTAATTTCCCAAGTATTCCAGTTTCTTCGTCCTGGTATACTAAATTTCCACGAACTATAGTTTTAGCTATTTTCCCTTTTAATTCCATTCCTTCAAGTGGAGTATATCCACACATAGAAACCATAGTTTCTCTTTTTATAGTCCATTCTTTATCTAAATCTATTATTGTAAAGTCTGCATCTGAACCTATGTTTAAAGCACCTTTCTTTGGATATAATCCGTAGTGCTTAGCAGCATTAGTTGATAATACATCTACTAATTTGCTTAAAGATATTCTGCCTTTGTTGTATCCTTCACTTACAACTACTGGTACCATAGTTTCAACACCAGGTATACCTGGGAATGCAGTCCATATATTCATACCTTCTTTAGCTTTTTCGCTTTCTATTTCATATGGAGCATGATCAGTAGCTACAAAGTCTATGCTTCCGTTGTTTATTCCTTCCCAGTGAAGTTCATTATCTTTTTTAGTTCTAAGGGGTGGTGCTATTTTTGCACATGCTCCGTGCTTAGTCATAGCGTCTTGATAATTTAATGTTAAGTAGTGAGGGCAAGATTCACTAGTTACATCTAAACCTCTTTTCTTTGCGTCTCCAACTAATTTAGCCCCTATTCCAGTACTCATATGAACTATATGTAATCTAGCTCCACTTGCTTCAGCAAAGCTTATACCTAATTCTATTGCTACCTTTTCAGCAAGTTCCATTCTTGCTTCAGCCCAAGCTGGACCATCAAGTCTTCCTTCTTCTCTAAACTTATTTACGTAGAAATCACACATTGCGAAGTTTTCTGCATGTATTCCTACCGGAAGTCCAGTTTCTGAAACAGCTTTAAAAGCTTCATACATTTCAGGGTCCGTAACTCTTGGGAAAGTTGGAACTGATGGAGTCATATATGCTTTAAATGCTACTACTCCATAATCTGCTTGTTCTTGTACGTTATGTAGCCAACCATTTCTTACATCTTCACCAGTAACTCCACCCCACATAGCATAATCAACTACTGCTTGTGGTCCACATAGTGAAAGCTTAGTTTCTAATTGTTCGATACTTCTTACTGAAGGAACTGAACAACATGGCATATCTATTATAGTAGTAACCCCGCCAGTTGCTGCTGCAGCTGTTCCTGTTAGGAAATTTTCTCTGTGTGGGAATCCTTGATACATAAAGTGAGTATGAGAATCTATACAGCCGGGAAGTGTTAAGTTCGCCTCTGCGTCTATTATTTTTTTTGCCTCAACACCTTCTATACAATCTAAAAATCCTGCTATTTTTTCATCTTTAACTAATATATTTGTAAGTACTGTGTCATCACCTTGAGGTATCCTTGCATTTTTAACTATTACATCATACATATTTTTACACCCCTTATCTTTATTAAATATCCATTAAATGAGTTTCTAATATTTGGCTTTTTCTAAATCCTTCTAATCTAAAGAAGTATTCAAATGAATCTATTATATAATCTAACTTTATTGGTCCTACTAATTCTGTTCCAGTAACAGGTACCCCGTATCTTTCTGCTTCCCTTTTTACAAATTCAAATGCTCTATACATAGGTGTTTTTGAACAATCCAGCAAGTTCATTGAAACTACTACTCCTTGTCTTTCTGGGAATCGTATTCCTACCGCTCTAACTGTGCTAAATCCACCACTCGGTCCTCTAAGACCTTTAGCTATGTTCTTAGCTATATCTAAGTTTTCAGTTCCTAAAAATATATTATAAGCTGTTAACCCTTCAGCTTCTGCACTAACTATAGTAGCTCCAGCAGTTTCACTTAATAATCCATCTACACTTAAATCTGGTTTTCTGCTACAATATTCTTCACTTCTTAATTGATCGTCTTTAGTTTCTTTTAATAAATCTCTTAATCCTTCGTATTGACCTTTTCTTATATAAGCTAAAGCCTTTCTTTCTTCATTTCTTGCATTTTCTGCTGCAAAGAATACTGGTACTTGTGTTTTTTTATGTAATTCCTCACCTATTTCCTTAGCTAAACTAACACATTCTTCTACAGTTATGTCTTTAAATGGGAATAGTGGTATAGTATCTTGTGATCCTATTCTTGGATGTGTACCCTTTTGTTCTCTCATATCTATAAGTTCTATAGCTTTAGCAGCCATATTCACTACAGCTTCCTTCAAAGGATTTGGCTCTCCTATTAAAGTTACAACAGTTCTGTTAAAGTCATGCTCTGGTTCATAGCTTACTAACTTTACACCTTCAAAATCTCTCACTTCATTTACAATTTCCTCTATTATCTCAGTTCTTCTTCCTTCACTGAAGTTTGGTACAGCTAATATGTATTGTTTTTTTGACATTTTAATAACCTCCTAATCTTTTTGTACTTTTTTATGTAAATATGTAAAATAATTAGTCAGAAAACCTTTATGATTTTGACTATTTATAAATTATATTTTGACAAGCTCGAGAATATAACTATAAAAAATAATATTTGTACTAATTAGAAAATTTTTTGTGAATTTAACTATTTGTAAATTATATTTTGACAAGCTCAGGAATATAACTATAAAAAGAAAAATTTTATACAGTTTTCAGGAGGAAAAAATATGGGGTTAAAATTAATTGATTTATCACAAGAAATATTTCAAGGTATGTCTGTTTTTCCTATGCATCAAAATACATTTATAATGACTAATATGACTCATGATGAAAACATGAAAGCTACGGGAAGTAAAACTTTAGGGTTCTCAGCTAGAAACTTACTTATAAGTGAACATGGTGGTACTCATTGTGATGCAGTTTCGGAATATAAACCAGGTGGGGCTACTATAGAAAATATGCCACTTGAGTACTTCTGGGGAAGTGCTATATGCATAGACTTGTCTAATGTTCCTTCATCAAGATACATAGAGCCAAAAGACTTGGAAAAGGCAGTAAAAAATTCAGGACAAGAAATACTAAAGGGTGACATAGTTCTTATGTATACTGGCCATTATGATAGAAATTTCGGTACTGATAAGTGGCAAAAAGAGTATACTGGACTAAGTTACAATGCAGCTAAATGGTTAGCTCAACAAGGTGTAGTAAATATAGGGGTTGATGCACCAGCAATAGATCATACTGATGATTTAGACTTTTCAGGGCATTTAGTTTGTGGTGAATACGATATCACTAATTCTGAAAATCTATGTAATTTAGACAAACTTGTTAATAAAAGATTTTTATACTTTGGTCTTCCACTAAAAATTAGATCTGGTTCTGGCTCTCCTATACGAGCTGTAGCTTTAGTTGAAGAATAAAATTGTAGATAATTATAAAGACCCCTACCTCACCCATTGTGAGTTAAGGGCCTTTTTTGTATCCGTTATTTATCCCAATATGTTGGACGAACTAGTGCCACCGGCAACTTTGTATTAGAATCGCCCTTAGCGGTGTTAATTTGGGCTTGGGTAAGAAATATACTATCTGTTAGGTTTGCTCCTCTGATGTCAGCATCTCGCAAATCAGCGCCAATAAGGTCTGCACCACTTAAGTCAGTTCCCCTAAGGTCTGCTGCAATAAGAAATGCACCTCTTAAATTTGCTCCTCTTAGATTAGTTTTTTTAAGGTCTGAGCCAATAAAATCTAATCCTCGACCAATATTCTTCTGACGTTTTGAAGGAGTCTTCTGCTCTTTACGGAATTTAGTTCGTACTAGTTCGCTTGTCTGTATAAGTAATGCATTAACGTCAGCTCTGTGTGCTGCTACATCAAGTCCTATAATAGAATCTGGACTGAGATGAGTAAGACGCTCTGTCTCACTAATCATAGAGCTCAGTTGATCTTTGATAAAAGAAGCTGGTTCCAGTGTAATTGCTTCTGTCAGATACCATAGCATTTCATGAAGTTGCCTCATAATAAGAAAAACCTCAAACATTTGCTTTTCCGATTCTGGTGCTTGTCGCCAGTCATTTCCTTTGTATGTAACTTGAGCTACCTTTTGGCCTGCTCCAAAGCAGTCATAAGCAGTGCAACCTTTGAGTCCCTGTTTCCTAAGGTTTTTGTGAACAGAACAGCTAAAGTCTGAATGTAAGTTTAGGCAAGGCTTCCCTGCCTCTTTGTCTATTGGGAAACCTTCCGAAGTAGAAAAATACAGTGCGACACAACAAAGTCCGAAACATTCTTTGCAGTCAATTCTTAGATTCTCAAATAGCTTTTTGTTATGTTTATATCCATGTTGATATATCATATTTATTCACTCCATGTTTTTAAATAATGTTAACCTTTATATTTTGATTTTATTTCATAATACTTTCTCTCGCCAAGTTTATAAAGTTCCTCTTCTTCCTTAGTATTAATAACTAATCTTGGAACTTCAGCTGGTTTATTATCCACTAAATGAACCATAGTAAAAAATGCTGTCATAGCTACTTCAGGATGTGAACAATCTAATGCTGTCATTGCCACTTCAGGCTGTGAATAATCATCTATCTTGCTGGCTATTATACTTACCATAATTTGCATTGAAGATTTACCTACATATGCTACCTGCCCAATGCATGTGACAATATCGCCTATATGTATTGGTTTATGAAATACAATTTCGTCAACTCTTGCAGTTACAACGGTACCTTTTGCATGTTTAAATGCTGCTAATCCTGCAACATTATCCATAACCTTCATAAGTTCTCCCCCATGGACATTACCATAGAGGTTACTATGTACAGGCTCCATTATTAAACATGTTTCAGCTCTTGAAAAAGAAATATTATTTGTCATTTGTAAAACTCCTTTATCTTATAAAATTAAAAACTGTTATAAACAGCACTCAAGGTTCTAATAAATATAATTAATTATATCATATTAATTTGTTCTAATTACATACAAAAAAGGCTGTTATTATAACAGCCTTTGAGTATCTACTTAACAAGTATTTTATCCTATCTATGGGATTATCTCAGTTTGAACTTGCTACTAAGTAGAAATAAACAATCTTTCTCTTTTCAGTGTAACCTATAGAGTAGAACTTTTAATTAACTGCCTACTCTATAGGGCACATTTTACAGCTTTTTATATACCACATATTGTATACATTAATCACTTGCATACTATTTCTTTTTTTTACTTAAGCTTCCAACTATTAATATATACGTTATTATTTTAATACATATTATATTATATCCTCTAAGTCCTCTTTTTCACCTAGCATATGAGCTTTTGAATCATACTGTGTATGTAAAAGTTCATATGATATACGAGACATAGGGTTTTCGTAAAAATCTTTATACACTTTTATAACATCTTGATTTTCATAACTCGATTTTACTTTTATTTCAACATCTTTTTTATACAAACTATCAATTCTTTTATTTCTTATTTCATCAGTAACTCTAATTTTTGTTTTAGGTTGACCTGCTCCACCTATGCATCCACCTTTACATGTCATAACTTCTATAAAATGATATTCAACTTCTTTATTTTTCATCTTTTCTATTAATGTTCTCGCATTAGCTGTACCTTGAACTGCTGCTAGATTTAGCTTTTTATCATTAATTATGACACTTGCTTCTTTTACCCCATCTAAACCTCTTACTGGAGTAAATTCTAATAGTTCTTTCGGTGGTTTTTCTCCAGTTTCTATGTAATATGCAGTTCTAATTGAAGCTTCCATTACACCGCCACTATTTCCAAATATAATACTTGCTCCACTTCCTTGTCCTAATAAATTATCAAACTCACTTCCTTCTAGATTTTCAAAGTTAATTTTTTCTTCTTTTATCCAAGATGCAAGTTCTTGAGTAGTTATTATAATGTCATTATCTCTTAATTCATCTATATTATTAAACTTGGCTGAGTCATTCATCTCAGGTCTATCTATTTCATACTTTTTGGAAGTACATGGTGTTACAGTAACAGTTACTATTTTTGAAGGATCTAAATTTTGTTTTTTAGCAAAATAAGTTTTTATAGTGACTCCTAGTATTGCTATTGGGCTTTTCGTAGTTGATAAATTTGGTATCAATTCTGGATAGAAAGTTTCTATAAAATTAACCCAAGATGGGCAACAACTCGTAAATTGAGGTATATTTTCGTTTTTATCTATACGATTTAGTAGCTCACTTGATTCTTCCATTATTGTCATATCTGCTCCAAATGTAACATCAAATACGTAATCCCCACCAAGTTTTCTAAGTGCATCTACCATTTTGTCTTGAACATATGAGCCTGCTTCCATTGAAAATTCTTCACCTAATGCAACGCGTACTGCTGGAGCTGTTGAAAATACAACTATTTTTTCTGGATCGTTTATGGCTTCTTTAACCCTATCTATATCTTCTACTTGTGTTATTGCTTTTACAGGACATGCTACTGCACATTGACCACAGTATACACAAACTGCGACATCTTTAGTTTCTTCTAAATCAAAGTAATTTGCAACGCCAATTTCTTTTTCACACACTCGCTTACAAAGACCGCATTTTATACACTTATCATAATCTATTTTTATAGCAGGATTGTCTGGCTCTATTGGTACAACTTTTTCTAAGTATAAATGTTTCATAAATCATATCTCCTTTATTTTCAAACAAGGTTAACGTTTTCTTATACAAACTATAAATTTTCGTATTTGTTTGCATTTTGTATTTTTTCACGTTTTTTTATTATATTTTGTCATTTTAGATTTTATCATTATTTTTTGTAATTGTAAATGAACTTCATTGTCATATAATTAACAATAAAAATAGAGGCCGTTATAATAACAGCCTCTAGATACCTATTTAACTAACACCTTATCAAATATATTTTCAAGTCCAGTCTTTTTAACTCTTTCCCTTACTACATCGCTATCAGTGGTATAATATCCTAGTTCTTTCATTCTATTAAAATATACACTTCCTGCAAAGGTAAACTTAAGTTTATCCCCATCTACCTTGTTCATCTCAGAATTAGAATAACTTATAAAATCTACTATTAGTGTATTAGTTGGTAATTGTAGTAAATACATACCTATGGCAGATCTCACTGCGTTGTGCCCTGCAAGTGTTCCTGTTACAATAGCTTCTGCGTGGCCTCGCTAGATGCAAAGTTTAGTCATAAGTTTTATGACTATAGCGATTTACCTGAAGATACATTTGGACAAAGGTTAAAGAAACTTAGATTATCTATGAGATTATCTCAATTTGAACTTGCCAATAAGATTGATATAAACCATGGTATGATAGGCTCTTATGAGTGTGATAATTTTTATCCTACATTAGATTCTATAAATAAATTATCAAAAGTTTTAGATATTAAATTTTTATGTAATGAAGGTTACTCAAAATTTTTACTTGAGTCATCTAGCTTTAAAGACAAGCTCCTTAATTGGAGACTAGAAAATAATTTTACGAAAAGAGATGCAGCCAAATTATTAGGAATTTCTGAGAGAGGTTATGGTTTATGGGAAAGTGGTTCTATAATGAGTATAATTACTTATTATAAATTAGAAAAAAATTTATCTAAATATAATTTATTATAGTATTAATATACAAAAAAATGATTTCTTTATTTTTAAACCGTGAAATAAAGAGATCTTTTTATATGTTATAGTAAATAGACTTAATGCTTTTCCATCTGATATGTCAATTTTAAAAGGCGATAAACTTAATACTTCTTAAAATTTCACTTTAAATTTTCCTATTAGTTTAAATAACGCTCTCTTCTCTGGTGTATTCGCTATATTATAACTATTGCGTAATATACGAAGATTAAGTATTAAATTTTAGTAATACCTTTAAAATATCATCCATACAAATTTATATATTCTAATAAAAAATAAGTTCACTTATCCACTATGCCCTCCATAAGTTGGAGGACAGTGAATAAAATGAACTTATCTAAATAATTCTATTAAGGTCTATACATGCCATCTATGACTTCAAAACCTTTTTTCTCAAGTAAATCATCTACCCATTGTCTATTAACTGTTCCTGATGCTGAAGCTTCAACCTTTGCTGCATCTCCTGCTGCAATAGCCTTCGCTTTATCTAGTATTTGTGCCGCATCATTTTTAGGAATTACAATTACTCCATCAGCATCTCCAAGAATTATATCTCCTGGATTAACAGATATATGTCCACAAGCAATTGGCACATTTACTTCACCAGGACCTTCTTTATAAGGGCCACCAGGAGTTGTTCCTGTTGCAAAGATTGGCATTTCACATTTTGATATTACGTCAATATCTCTTATAGGTCCGTCAATTACAATACCTTTAATCTTTTTATAATCAGAAAGATATTTGTACATAATCTCACCCATTATTGATTGGCTTCTGTCACCTTCATTTGAAACCACAATTACATCGCCTTCTTCTGCTATATTAAGTGCTTTGTGTAAAGCAAGGTTATCACCAGGACGAGATTTTACAGTTAAAGCTACTCCACACATCTTCTTTGTTGGACTTGACATTAACTTTATATCTGAATGAATTGCACACAAACGTCCCATAGCATCTGCAACATTTGCTGCTGGTAGTTCACTAAATTCTTTTACTAGTTCTGGGTCTGGAAGTTCTCTCTTTAAAAATATTCTATTTCCTACTGGCATATTGATTATCTCCTTTTTCTTATGATAAATTTTAAATTAGTCTTCAAAAGTTTCAGCTGTATTCCAATCTATTACTTTAACAGGCCATGTTGGTTGTTTGCCTTCGTACACTTCATGAATACCAATAGCAGAATGAAGTGATGCTCTATCAGTTGCTTCCTTTGTAGCTGCACCAATGTGTGGTGCTATAACAACATTGTCTAAGTATAAAATTGGATTTTTAGGATCAACTGGCTCTTGTTGAAGAACATCCAACCCTGCACCAGCAATCACTTTGTTTTTGCATGCTTCATAAAGTTCAACTTCATTTACAACAGCACCTCTAGCAGCATTAATAAGGAATGCTGTTGGCTTCATCATTTCAAATTGTTTCTTTCCAGCAAACTCTTTAGATATTTTAGTAGTTGGACAATGAAGAGAAACAAAATCACTTTCTCTGTAAATTCTTTCAATATCTCTTACTACTTCTACACCTTCTGGGAAATCAGCTCTCTTCTTATATGGGTCATATGCAAGAACTTTCATATTAAAGCCGTGCATACATTTTTTAGCTACAATTGAACCGATGTTACCGCATCCAATAATACCAACAGTCTTTCCATCAAGTTCACACTTAGGTGTTCTTAATTTAGCCTTATAATAATCATCAATAAAGTCTCTTCTTACCACTGTAAAATTTCTTGAGCAGTAAAGCATATACATCATTGTTACTTCTGCAACAGACATACTATTTGCTGTCGGGCAGTAAAGTACTTGTACATTATGGTCCTTAGCTGCTTGTAAATCAACAGTATCAAAACCAGCTCCATGTCTTACAATAACTTTTAATTTATCAGCTGCTTCAAATACTTCTCTAGTAATCTTAGAAAGACGTACTACCATAGCATCTATACCTTTAATATCTCTAATAATATCTTCCGTTTCCATACCACTTCCTGTAATAAGCTCATGTCCTCTGCTTTCTAGGTAATCTCTACCTTCTTGCATGATTTCTTGTGGTAATAAAATTTTATATCCCATCTCAATCTCCTCCTTGTTGTTTTTAAATTTAGTCTTTTATTATTTTAGTTTTCATAAATATAATCTGGTGCACAGTACATAATATAACCATCTTTAATAGTCATTTCTGGTTTAAGCAATTTATTAGCTAAGAACGTGGAACCTTTCCAATCTCTATATAATTGGTCTTTATCCACAATATCGAAAATAGCAACATCTGCATATGCACCCTCTGATAGACAACCGATTTCATTTTCCATGCCCATAAGCTTTGCTGGTCTTTCTGTTGTCATCTTAATTACTTCATTTAAGCTAATACCCATACATAAGTATCTAGACATTAGGTTTGGAAGTGAAAAAATAGGTCTTCTATACATACTGGCTAAAACTAGGTCAGTACTACACATATCAGCTATAAAACCTTGTTCCATAGCCTTTGTCATTACTTCAAAGTCAGCATGTTTTCTACCTTCAGCAGTATCAAAAATAATCCCTTGTTTTCTAGCTTCTAGAACACAATCACGTAATTTCCCATTTTCATCTATAATTGTGTTTTGTACACCCTGGTAAACATGCTGAAAAATATCACCTGGTCTAAGGATGTCTAAAACTTCTGAAGTTGGAACTGGAAGATTCGTACAATGAACCTGCACTGGACATCCAATTTTCTCTGCCACCTCTACTGTTGCAATTAATGGCTTAATTCCAAGTCCATCAGCTATTTCTTCACCATTTCTAATTTTTAGTCCTATTACATTATCCTTATGATCATTGAAGATTCTCGCCATCTTCTCACGATTAAAATATTTTGGATTAATATTTTCATGATAGCTTGTTGTAGCAAGCCCAGCTGAACACACCTGGAGGAAGCTCTTGATTCTAACTTTACTTTGTTCAATAACCACTTTTCTGAAAGTTTGATAATTGGAAACCCCAGCAGAAAAATCAATAGCACTAGTAACACCTGTTGGAATATAAGCAACATCAGGGAACAACCCTATATCTGTACCATATTCAAACATATGTGCATGAGCATCTATCAAGCCAGGGAATACATATTTCCCCTTTGCATCGATTATATGTTTTGCTTCTTCGCCTTCCTCATATTTTGTTATTTTTCCACCATATATGGCTACAGGCCTTACTTCATCTACATTATTTTTAGGATCAATGACATGACCATTTATGATTAATAAATCTAACATTTCATTCTCCTTTTATAGTTTATAGTTAATTTATATTTACCAAATTCCAATTAACTTCCAATATGGTAAACCAATCACTAAGAATATAACTAGAGCTACACCTACCATGATTGTTCCTATTCTCCAGAAATCCTTTTGGCTACAATATCCTGTTGCAAAGGTATAAATTCCTGCACCGTTTCCATAGTGTGTCAATAGTGCACCATATCCTGCGAAAAATGCTAGTAGCAATGCAACTACCATAATGTTGGCTTGTGTAGTTAAAGCTAATGCAAATAAGACAGGATAGAAGGATGCAACAAAGGCACTGTTTGATACAAAGAAATATCTAACAGCTAGACTTATTAAAAGTAGAACAATCGTTACAAGCAATCCATTTAATTGTCCTAGATTTAAAGTTTTGTCAAGTACATCCGCAAGCCAAGTATAGAACCCTTGATCTGCTAATGTTGCTGCAACTCCATAAAACGCCCCATACCATACAAAAGTATTCCATGCACCTCTTTGCGAGATAACATCATTCCAATCTAGAATTTTAAATAATAACGTAAGGGCTAAGAATACAAACGCTACAACCTGCATCCCTAAATCTAGGAATGTAATTTTAGATCCAAACATCCAACCTAAAACGGCTAAAAGAAATAAAAATGCCAATATTTTTTCTTCGCTCTTCATAGGGCCCATTTCTTCAAGACCTTTTTTCATTTGTGGTTTAATATCCCCAAGATCTGTTAAGTCCGGTTTATAAAGCTTATATACTATAATTGGACCAAGACCTAAGACTAATCCAGCAGGAACAACTGCTGCCTTAAACCATGTCATCCAATCTATGTTCACACCTAACATTTCTTTTGCTAGAGATACAGTAATAGCATTTGTAGCCATTCCAGTTAGGAACAACGTAGCTGTAGACATAGATACTACATACATTAGCATTGTTAAATATGAACCAAGTTTACGTGGATCCTTTTCAGGTGTAGACCCAACACTTTCTGCTATATTCCTAAATATTGGATAATCAATTGATGCACGTGACATATTTGATCCTGTAGCAGGACTTAATATTAAATCTACGAACATCATAATATAGCCTAATCCTAATGAAGTCTTTCCAAATCTAGTAAGTAAATTATATGCAATCCTCTTACCAAGCCCTGTTTTAACAAAAGCTGCGCATACAATAGTTACCATTACAATGAACCATACCATTTCAGTTCCGTAACCAGCTAAAGGTATTTCAGGCCCCATAAGCATCGATACAATCCCAACAATAATCAACGTAATAACAGGTTCTGAGAAAGGTTTAACTACCAAACCTAATAGTAAAGCTATATATAGTGCAACAACATGCCATGTTTCTTGCTCTAGTCCTGCTGGCGTTGGTGTTATCCAAAGTACTAGAGGTATTAAGATAACAGGCAATAATTTTAATAGAGTCTTTTTATCCATTTCTTTTCCTCCTTATTTATTTGTTTTTCCTAATTTTTCTTTGTTTTAAACTAACTACTTATTCTGTACATCACTCCTATAATTAAATCGTTTTCCTTAATTAGGCGCCTAAAGTTTTCATCGATGAACTTTACATTTATTAATAGAGCAAGTTGCGTGCCAAGTATTTTAAAATTACTAAAAAAATAAGTTTGATTTTTTATTACATTTATTTTTATATTGAAATTCCGCCTAATCTCCGCAATCCTTTGCTTAATAGTCAATAAAATTATTTTCAATATGATAAAAGTTTCATCATAATATAAAGCTTGTTTTTAAATAATTTATAATGTATACTTTCAAAGTGAAATAGTTATTATTTCATTTTATTTCATTTTGAAATACAATAATTGCAGTTTAGTATGATTAAATAGATAATATTGGAGATGATACCCAAATGAATAAGGATATTTTAATTTTATCTTCATCTGAAGATTTTACCCAAAAATTTAGCAAGCTATTGAAAAAGAAGAAACTAAGTTATCCAATCTTAGAGTCTACTGGAGATAAGACTGTTGAAATAGCAAGACAATTTGTTAGTGAAGGTACTAAAATAATTATTACCCGAGGGAAAAACCTAAGTCTTTTGCGCCAGAATATAAATACTATTTTAATGGATGTCCGTTATACCTATGAAGATATGTATTTTTCATTAGAAAAGGCAAAGCAATACTCAAATAAAATAGCTTATATAGGCTTTGATTTGGCTTATGATGTAGCAGCAAAATTTAAAAATATTTCAAAAGAAAATTTTTTACTCATAAAACCTGAGTCTGTATCTGCTGTTGATGAAGTTGTCAAAAAATATTCAGAAGATGGCATTGAAGTATTTATTGGAGGTATTACCGTAGCAAGTGCTGCTAAAAAATATGGAGTTAAAAATGTAATGATAGAAGTTGATGAAACATCTCTTGAAATAGCCTTAAATGAAGCAATATCTTTTCTCGACTTTGAATTAGAACGAAGAAAAAATTATGAAACTATCAGACAAATTTTAGATTCTACAACTGAAGGTATTATTGGTATAGATCAGAATTCCCAGATTAGCTATATAAATGATAAAGCTAAGAAGTTAATAACTGATGAAAACAACAATCTTTTAATAGATAATATAGTTAATCTGTCAGTAGTTAAGGATACAATAATAAATGGCACTACTACCTATAATGAATTACTAGAAATAGGAAATAATTCATTGATACTAAACAGTCGCCCATTAGAAATTGATAGTAAAATTTTTGGAGCAGTTGCAAGCATACAAAAATCAGCTTACGTTCAGAGTGCTGAAAAAGAAATACGTAAAAAATTAAACACAAAAGGACATGTAGCTAAAAAGAATTTCAGAGATATAATAGGTAAAAGCGAAATACTATCTAACACAATAAAAAAGGCAAAGAAGTTTGCGAAATCCGATAGCACTATTTTAATAACGGGACCTTCTGGAGCAGGTAAAGAAATTTTTGCTCAGAGTATTCATAACTATAGTAATAGACGCAATGAACCATTTGTTGCCATAAACTGCGCAGCTCTTCCAAAAAGTATATTAGAAAGTGAACTCTTTGGTTATGTTAAGGGAGCATTTACAGGGGCAAGACCTGAAGGAAAAGCAGGCATATTCGAATTAGCACACAATGGCACTGTTTTTTTGGATGAGGTTGGAGAAACTTCACAAGACATACAGGTAAAGCTACTAAGAGTTATTCAAGAAAAGGAAATTATAAGAATTGGTGATGACAAGGTTATACCTGTTGATGTAAGAATAATTAGTGCAACAAATAAAAATCTATTAGAAAGAATTGAAGAAAATGAATTTAGAGAGGATTTGTATTACCGTCTATGTGTTTTAGATTTAAAGCTTCCTTCATTAGATGAAAGAAGAGAAGACATTCCTTTGCTAGTTAAGCAGTTTATTTCTAACAACGCTCCAAATATTAAAATCTCAGATGAAGCGCTTCTTATTCTCGGTAGTTTACCTTATAACGGAAACATAAGACATCTTCAAAATATTATAGAAAGACTTATTGTGATGTGTGAAAATAATATTATTGATGAGTATTTGGTTTCCCATGTTTTAGATTTAAACTCCAATAATTCAGAAAAAAAGTTTCTTCAACAATTCTCTGAAGAACAAGGTGATAGCACTCCAGAGCTTATAAAAATAGAAAATCAATTGATAAAAGATGCACTAAAAAAATACAATGGTAATAAAACTAAGGCTGCAAAGGAACTTGGAATGAGTTATACAACCCTATGGCGCAGACTTAAGAAGATGTAGTAGATAAATATATCAATTTCTTGATACAACAAAAGCCCTATATACATACAATAATTAAGTCATCTCTTGTATATAGGGCTTTTAATTTTTCAAAATTAATTTTATTCGTTAATGGTATCTAGTCGTTTGAATAGTCTATTGTATTTATCTAGCTCAGCTTTATCCTCGATCTTGCAACCTGAATTATATAAAGTAATATTACCATTACCTTCATTTAAGGAATTCATTTCTTTCAAAATTCTTTTTAGATTTTTTGCAGTGCCAATGTTTCCATCGATTATATTAACATGTGATGGAAATAATGTTCTGAACATATCCTTAAAGTAAGAAAAATGAGTACACCCTAAAACAACAGTTTCATAGTTACTTAAATCATATTTAAGTAACTGCTCATTAAGGTAAGGTAACACTATTTCTTCGTTAAATTCAAGTTTTTCCGAAAATTGGACTAAGCCTGGAAGAGGTAATAAATCAACAACATGTTTGTTATCTAATTTGGCAATAAGACTATTCAGCTTTTCTTCCTTTAAAGTCAATTCTGTAGCAGTTACCAGAACTCGTTTATGTATATCTGTATTTTTCTCAACAGCAGGTTTTACAGCAGGCTCCATACCAACAATTGGAATACTGTATTTAGCCCTTAACTCTTCGATTGCTATACTTGTAGCAGTATTACAAGCAATAACTATAGCCTTAACTCCCTGTTTGCTAATAAAATCTATAGCATTAAAAATATACTTTTTTACTTCATCTTTGGATTTTGGTCCATATGGAACATTTAATGTATCGGCATAATATATATAATCTTCATTAGGTAACACTTTTAATGTATCATACAATACAGTAATACCTCCGATACCTGAATCAAAAAAACCTATTTTCATTTCTTCTATTCCTCCAATTACTAAAATCTATATATTATTTTAACATGTGTGAGGTTTTATTTCATTCGTAATTTTATACAACTATGTATTAATAAACGATTAAACCATATATTAGCTATATCATTATATCTAAATTAATTAAATCTATTTATACATTTCTAAATTTCAACATTGATTTAAAACATAGCCTAACTTAAATAAAGGCTGTTATAGAAACAGCCTTTTAGCTTATTTAACAAGCACTTTATCAAATATATTTTCAAGACCTGTCTTTTTAACTCGGTCTCTTACTACATCACTATCAGTAGTATATAGTCCTAGTTCCTTCATTCTATTGAAATATACACTTCCTGCAAAAGTAAACTTCAATTTATCTCCATCTACCTTATTCATCTCAGAATTAGAATAACTTATAAAGTCTCCTATCAAAGTATTAGTTGGAAGTTGTAGTAAATACATACCTATGGCAGATCTTACGGCGTTATGTCCTGCAAGTGTTCCAGTTACAATAGCTTCTGTATGCCCTACATAAAAGCCACTTTTTTCTCCACCTACAAACAAGTTATCTACTCCATTTACTCTTAAATAATTATCTCTTGGAGCTGTAGAGAAATATCTTACAGAGTTCCCTTTGCCCCCTGAATAGGGATCAACTATTAATGCCTTTTCAAATCCAGGTATTTTTCTTAATTTTTCTATAGGATAAAACGGTGCCATAAGCTTTGCATGGCCAGTATCAATTAGAACTATATTCTCAGCAAATTCAGGAAGATTATACTGTTGACACACTTTCATATCTAATTTTGCATTGTTTATTTGTTCAGGAGGTAGTGGTATAACTGCAGAACCTTTTTCATTTAACTCTCTTTGAATCTCTTCACTTAATGATTCTTTCAATAACTTTATAGAGCCACTAAATGCGCCATATTCTCCTGTGTTTCTTCTTCCTATCATATCCTCTATACCACATTTAGAACTTATACTTACTCTTCCTCCAAATGATGGGCATCTTAATATACACATAGCGCAACCATTTCCATACTTTGTACAATTGCCCATTGGTCCTGTAGATCCTGTAGTTTCTACAAAAGCATCACCATTTATAACATCTCCGTCTTCTAAAACTATAGAAACTATTCTCTTATTTTCAATATTTACATTAACCGCTCTAGAAAAAAATCTTATTTCTATTCCCATATCCTTTATTATGTTTCTAATTGGCGTTTCTATTTTGGTAACATCATATATTGTCGCATGTTTATGCCCCGGGAAATCTATATCTTTGTGAGTATAATAACTATCTGTTATATTAAATAACTCTCTAGCCCCTAATGCTATGACTTCTTCAGCAGCAGTATATCTTCCATTATTTCTCATTATACCACCAACATTCCCAAGACCTAAAAGCATATCCGTTCTTTCAAGAATTACAACATCAGCTCCAGCCTTTTTCGCAGATATAGCAGCTGCACAACCAGCCCATCCCCCACCTATAACAATAATTTTAGCCATTATTTACAACCTCCCTTAGAAAATACCTAGGTTCTATTTGTGCTTTACAAGACTTTAATCTTTGCCCATTTATCTTAACTGTACATGCGCCGCATATACCTTCTCCGCAACTTATTAAGTTATTATTAGTTATAACAAGCCTTATTTCTTCATCAACTTTATCAACAATTTGCATTATCTTTTTATTGAAATTATTGAAACTTGCAGAAAATACTAGCTTAACGTCATTTCTTTTAATATAGTCTTCTATCATATAACTATCTTTTTCAAAGTCTATAAACTGAATATTTACACCCATTGACAGAACTAACTTAACCACATCTTCAATTGGATTCTTATAGTTGTCTATAAACACTTCTACATGATTATTATTTTTTAATAATTGTTTTATAGTTTTTACTATAGTAACTTGTGATAGACCTTTAGCTACGACTACAGTATTACAATCCTTAGTTAATTTAAGATATTTAATCCCAAATACTCCATTTCTAAAAGGCCCTCTTATCCATATTTTGTCATGATTTATTATATTCTTTGTTTTAACTCCCACAGTTTTAACTACTACAGTTAATATATCTTTAGACGTATCTACATTCATTACGGATATAGGGGTGTTAAATTTGCCATCTTTTTTATCTGCCGCTCTTAAAAGTACATAAGATCCTGGATTAATAAGATCCATGCATAGTTTTTTAGGCAATTTTATATCCAGTTGATATAGATTTTCTTCTATTTGTTTTTTATCTAATATATCGCATAGTATATCTGTTCTTTCCTCATTAATAGTGTTGTTGTTGTGTATGAAGTTGTTGTATATGCATACCCCTTGCCATAAACAGTCACAAAACTCCTTACCTTGCATCATTGGACATAACACACAGTCTCCTGTAGCAGCAAGATGACATGGACAATAGTCACTCCCTGCGTCTACACATATCTGTCTATTCATTTTTTCCATTTAATACACTTCCTTCTGAGATAAAATTTAGGGTCAAAATGTTTACCTTATATTATTAATTTATTGTTATTAGCTAAATTTGTTACTATTTAAATTAAATATTAAGTAAGAAGATTAATAACTGGTAAAGAGATGATCTATTTGAATCTATAAAAGCTATGTAAGTGCACATAATAGACAAAAGACAAAGACTTGGACTTAAGTAATAAGTAAGATAGGCCCGGCAAAAGAGTGCAAATTTAAATTTGCACTCTTTTTTATTGTTTATTATTATAAGATAGTTTTTTTCCCTTTGATTTTTTTACTTCTATAAGATTTTTAATTTCCTCTACATACTTCTCATCATCAGATAGTCTCATTAAGCTCCTAAGATAATAGAAACTCTTTTCTTTTGGAATTTTCTTTTTTATAACTAAATCAATAGCAGTTTTAGCGGCATTAAATGAATGTAGATGAGTATGTGAATCCTTCCAATTTTCCTTTTTAGTATTAATTGCAATAAATCCATTAGCTACAGCTACGATTACAAATTGTTCTCTCTGATATATAGCCACTACATCACCCCAAATATTCATATTGAATAACTTTAATAATTCTTGTTAATTCTTTTAAGTTAGTCCTAAATTTATCTGGTGTTATTATATACTATGTTTTATATATGAAAATATTGAGGATAAAAACAAAATTTATAAATTAGTTAAGAATGCTTGGCTTATATAAGCAGAACTTAATAATATAAAAAGAGAAGTTAAATTTTAACTTCTCTTTTTATATTATTAATCAACCTTTATTATACCTTTAATATCACTTTCTTTTACATAAACTAAATTGTTTGCCAAAGTAAATTGATATCCTTTATCTGTTTTTTGAATATATCTCATTGGTCCTAAATCTTCGTTGAATTCTGCTATTATATTGCCATCATCATCGTATATTGGTGAATTTTTATTTATAACAATTGCATCACTAGATATTATCGTTATAACAACAAAAGGCTCTTTATATCCTTTTTCAAGGTATTTAATAGGAATATAGTAGGATTTTTGTAAACCATCACTTGTTTGCATTTCAAAATATACCTTATCATCCTTTTTCATATCTATATTTAAAGAAAATCCTTTATAACCATGACCTACAATTTTATTAGTATCTTTATCGTATATCGGTATAGACTTGTATTTTTCTGAAACAACATAGGAGTTTAATTCTTTATTACCTATATTACCTTGAATATCCTTTTCTATAGAACATCCTGTAAGTATTATACAAAGAATGCCTATTGTCATTAAATAAATAATATTTTTCATAAACTATACTCCTTTTTAATATTATTATAGCCTTCATAAAATAAATCTATTATATGCTTTATATTATTTTTTATTAATATATTTATATTTAATAATATCAAATTATTGTTAAATGAATATATTTATATATAAATAACTAAATTTAAAACTTGGGGGGATTTTATGGAGTATTTGTTTAGAAGTAACATAGAAAGTGTCCATTTTAATTACTTCTCTCCTGCACACCTATATATACTATTATTTATAGCAGCATTTTTATATTTTGTACCTATCCTTACTAAAAATTTATTACCACATGCCTATATGGTTGAAAAGGTTATTGCTTTTATATTTATTGGAGATCTTATATTAAATCAGCTTTTTTTCATAGGAATAGGAAGGTATGATGTTAATTTACATTTACCAATAGGCATAGGTAGGATAGTAACATATTTGCTCATAATAATACTGTTATTTAAGCAATATCATTTGTTTAACATAGCATTTTCATGGGGTATTATCTCATGTATTGGCAGCTTTATGTTTCCTGATATGGGTCAATTTAACTTTCCTCACTTTATTAATTTTTCTTCAATAATTTATCATTGTTTAATAATATATACATTATTGTATTTAGCAGAAGTTAGAAAATTCAAAATAAATGAATACGCATTAAAAGATAACTTAATAGCATGTACATTGTATTTCAGTATAGTATTAGTTATAAATATAATATGTAAAACAAACTACGGATACTTAATTAAGTCTACCTTAGATTTTATATATATTTCAGGACCTTTATACACAGCAAGCTTCATAGCTTTATTTATATGTCTTACTACACTTATATCTAAACAATTTATGCCAAATAGAAAAAGAGGGTGCTAATTAGTGCCCTCTTTTCATGATTTTTAAAGTTTAAGTTCTTTAGTCAATCTATTTGTGTATACCTTGCTATATATATAACTCCCTATTGATAATAAGCATATACTCCAAACAGGTATTATAGTCTTTATATTTACTAATGAATCTTTAGTAAAAAATACAGACATAAACAATAATATAACCATTGTAGTAGTTAAAATCTTATATTTTATATTTTTAAATTCTATCTTTTGTGATTTCAAAGTTAAAAATAGCATCATTTCTGCTTCTATTCTATTTACATAATCTATACTTATAGAACATAAAATAGTCAAAGTTATAATTGTTATACCATATAAATTTACCTTAGATAAAGGATCTAATAATGATATAATCAAAGTAAATATGCTTAAAATTAGAGAAAACTTTTTTAGATACTCTATAAATATACTAAATTTAGATGTTTTTTCTTTGTATGGGTTTATAACTTCATCACAATAAGCTTTAGGATCTCCTATAACATTTTCTACATATTTATGTTGTTTATTAATCTTAAATACAATTTCAGATACTTTCTTTATACATTCTTCTTTATAAAAATCTAGTATATTGCTACATCTTATATATCTTTCCATTGCTATGTACATTTCTTGGTTTTTTAGATTTAGTTCTTTATAAGAAACTTTCCCCATAAATCAGCCCCCTAAAACTTTATTTTTTACTTATTAATATGTGTGGTATTAAATACATAATTAAAAGTAGTCCTATAATTATATATATGGGTATATTTATAATAATATTAGGGATTATTTTCGTTATTACATTTAATATTATAAATAAGATAGAAGCTGATACTGTTAGTACTATAGCCCCTTGATTTTTTATAAAATTTTTATTAACATCAAAGCATCTTTTTTTGGTTTCTTTATTTATAGAATACATTGCTATATACATCATGATTACAACTAATGATATAAGTAATAACATACTCGAGCTTATTTGTAAGTTTAAAGGTATTTCATGTTTATGTTTTATGTACAAAAAACTTTGTACAAAATAATAAGCTCCAACCCCTAAAGATAGTGATACTACGAATTCCCTCATTTTATCTAGATAATAATCAATTTCAGAGGTATTTTGGGTAACTTTGTTTATAATAGATTCACAATATTGTTTATAGTCTATACCTATTGCCTCATCTATAGTTTTATTTTTATTTTGTATATCAAGAAACTCATTTAATATAATATCAATACACCTTTTTTTGTCTTTTTTAGTTAATTTGCATAACTTAATATAAGTAACCATATCATTGTATATATTTTCATTTTCATCATTCAAATTTTCAAAAGTACTTACTTCCACCTTTTTATCCCCCAAACTCTTATTTATACGGATAATTATATCATATTGTAACTGATCCACAGACAGAATAAATTATAATATCCTTGTAATCAAAAAACTGCTGACTAATGTTAATCAGCAGTTTATAAATTTATTTCATATTTTTAGCCATATAATACAATGTTCTAACTCCCACTCCTGTTGCACCTTTTGCTAAGTATCCTTCATCTTTACTTGACGTAGCTGTTCCCGCTATATCCATATGTATCCAAGGCTTATTTTGAACAAACTCCCCTATAAAAAGTCCTGCTGTTATAGTTCCAGCATATCTTCCACCTGTATTTTTTAAATCACCTAAAGTTCCTTTTATTTCTTGTTTATATTCATCAAGCATAGGTAATCTCCACACTTTTTCTCCAGTTATCTTAGATGCATTTTCAAGTTCTAAATAGAACTTATCATTGTTTGATAAAACAGCAGTTGTAACTGTTCCAAGTGCTACAAGAGCAGCCCCTGTAAGTGTCGCAATGTCTATAATCTTAGTAGCATTTTCTTTTTCTATTATATAGTGCACAGCATCAGCCAAAGTTAATCTTCCTTCAGCATCTGTGTTTAGTATTTCTATAGTCTTACCAGCCATAGAATTTATTATATCTCCTGGTTTATATGCCTTATGAGATATCATATTTTCACAAGTTGCAACTACAGCAACTACATTTACATTTAACTTATTTTCAGCAACTGCGCACATAGCGCCTATAACAGATGCCGCTCCAGCCATATCAGTTTTCATATCGAGCATTGAACTAGTTGGCTTTATAGAGTATCCACCTGAATCATAAGTTAATCCCTTACCTACAAGACCAAATATATCTTTTTCATTTTCCTTATTTCCAAAGTACCTCATAATTATAAATCTTGGAGAATGCTTTGACCCCTTAGCAACTTCTAAGAAAGCATTCATACCTAGATCTTTTATTTTATCTTCATCAAATACTTCTACTTCAAATCCATGTTCTTTTCCTATCTTTTCTACTTCTTTTGCCAATATCTCTGGATACATAAAATTAGCAGGTTCATCAACTAAACTTCTAGCTAATTTAGTACAATTTCCAAGTATATATCCTTCCTTTAATCCATTTTGTACAGATTCTACATTTTCGTGAGTTATAAATGATAAATCATTTATAGATTCATCTTTTTTATCGGATTTGTATTTATCAAACTTATAATTTCCAAGAACTAATCCTTCTGTTATTGCTGAATAATATCTTTCTATATTGTATTCAAGGTTAGGCATTATTAAATCTAATTTCTTAGATTTTAATTTCTTTGAATATTTAATAGTCATACCTGATACTACTCTTAATTTTTCATTGTCTAATTCTTCTTTTTTTCCAAGACCTAACAATATTATATTTTTTATTTTATCATTTACTATTGTTTTTATAGTTTCAACTTGCCTATATTTACCATTAAATTTATCTTCTTCTTTTAATAAACTTATTAGTTTTGAAGTATTTTCATCTAAGTTTGTAGATATGCTGTCCCCTTCAAAAACTAACATAGCCAATGTATTATTATTTTGACTATATTCACCTATGTTTAAAACCTTTATTTCCATTATTATCCCCCTTATATAAAAATTTCCCATATATATTACTTCAATATATTAATTTTATATCCTTTTATTATGAATAATATTACTAAATTTTTCCGATCACTTTAATAATAAAGAGGTTACCCTAGGGATAACCTCTTTATTGACAATTTTTTAATTTAAGCATAACTAATTTAGTATAGTAGCTAATAATATAAATAGTATATTAAAACAGTTTATACTTAAACAAAGCTATAGACTATCAAAGTATTCTAAAAAATTTCATCCATTATCTCTTTTAAATTTAATAAAGTTTCATGAAACTTTATTTTTTTATCTTCTGATAACTTATCTATTTTATCATTTAGTATTTTAAATCTATTTACTCTTTCAATTTCTAATATTTTTAATCCATCATCTGTTATATCATAAAATGTATTCCTTCTATCTTTTTTATCTTCTTCCCTATATACATACCCACTATCTACAAGTTTATTTAAAAGTATACATAAACTTGATGTAGATACATTCATTAATTTACTTAAATTTTTAAGCTCTGTTTTGCCTGAATTTTGTATATATATTAAAGCATGAAATTGTTTATCTGTTAAAAAAGGATTCATAGTTTTGTTATATTCATTAATTACAGTTTTAGCCATACAATGAAACTTTCTAGTAGTTTCTAATAGTTCCTTTGATATATCTGTGTTAGTAGCCATATTTTTCACTCCTATAGTTAAAAAACTTAAATCATTTCATATTAAAACATTTTATTCAATAAAATATTTTATCATATAATGATTTAATTGTCAATGAAACCACTAGCTACAACAAAAATTGCCAACGGATAAAACTAATGTTGGCAATTCCTCGGCGATTAATATTTATAAATAATTTATATATCTATCTAATATCGTGGTTTATATCCTCTGCATCTGATGTCTGTACATCACATTGAACATTTTCTTCAGTTTGCTTTCCTTTTTTCATGTTCTGTAGTTTTTCTATAACCTTAGGAGTTATATTTAAAACTGTATCTATCATATTTATATTATGGTCTAAACTCATAAGTCTAGTTTCCTCATTTTCTACAACTACAAATGCTACTGGTTGTACAGATATAGCTGCTCCACTACCCCCTGCAAATCCTGGTTCTTGATTAGTAATATTTTCTTTTTTGTCATATCCTTTGGAGTATTCTCCACCACCTATACCAAATCCTATTGTTATCTTTGATATGGGAACTACTATTGTATTATTGTTTCTTATTGGATCTCCTACAATAGTATTTGCATCTATTACCCCTTTAATAGTATCAAGCGTTGTGTCCATTAAGCTCTTTATCGAGTTTGTTGCGTTGTTCACCTTCAACACCACCTTCTATTTCTTTTAGTTTAATTAGTCCTATTCTAAAGTTAAAAACTTTAGCCGCAACCATTGCTAACCTTAGTATATGTATTGTTCTTGAATATAAATCAATTTGTACTAGTCCTTTTATTTCATTTCTATCAAATCCAGGAGTTACAGTTAGTTTGATCTTTTTACTTTTTACTTTTCCATATAAAAATGCATATAAAGCATTTATGGCTGAGAATACTCCAACTGTCAATTCTATTTCTTCATTTGCAAAATATATATCTGATATAAATTCATTTATGTCTAATTTTTTAATTGGCTTTTTTAATCTTTTTAAATCTCTTATATCATCTAGATGAGTTCTTATGGCTAATTTTCCAATATTATGTTCTATCCACCATATTAATCTATAGGTTTTATCAAGCTTCTCCTTTCTACGCCTTCTTGGATATATTGGAATATGAAATTCTAAAAGATTAAATAACCCTCTAAAAATTAGTTTAACACTATGTTTATTATTTTCTGTTCTTATTAATATTACATAGTGTTGTCTTGAAACTAGTCCTATTATAATACCTATAACTATTAAAATTATTTTTATACTTGTATTGATTTCCATATATATATTATCTTCTAAAATTAGAAATATATTCTATAAATTCATTTATAGAAATAAAAAAGATTATATTATTTTATTATTAAATCAAAAATATTCATGTGTATATTGACACAAACCGCCATTTGACTTATTATATCAATAGTGAGTAAACATAAAGTTTACTATTAATAAATTCTTTTTCCTAAATAGGAGTTGATCGGATTGAAAATAGGTGAGAAAATTTACAGATTAAGGACGTTAAATCAATTAACACAAGAGGAGCTAGCTCAAAGATGTGATTTAACTAAAGGTTTTATATCTAAAATAGAAAGAGATTTGACATCTCCATCTATAGCTACTTTAATGGATATATTAGAAGCTTTAGGTACGGACTTAAGAAGTTTTTTTAATGAAGAAGAAGAAGAAAAAGTTGTTTATAAGAAAGATGATATATATGAATCAATAAACGAAGAATTAAAACACACAATTCACTGGCTTATACCTACTGCTCAAAAGAATATGATGGAGCCTATATTAATAGAAATAGAGCCAGGTGGAATGTCTCAAGAGGATTATCCTCATCAAGGTGAGGAATTTGGATATGTTACAAAAGGTGCCGTTACTTTAATAATAGATAAGAAGAAATATAAGGTGAAAAAAGGAGAAAGTTTTTACTTTAAACCCGATAAAGACCATTATATAGTTAATCATACGGATAAAGTAGCATCCATAATATGGGTATCTACACCTCCATCATTTTAAAGAGCTAGGATATTTAATCCTAGCTCTTTTGATTATCTAAATTATTATTAATATCTGCTTCAAAGCCTTCTATATTTGGAAGTTCTTCTATTTTTTCTATATTAAATAATCTTAAAAATTCATCAGTAGTTTTATATAATATAGGTTTTCCTATTTTATTAAGCCTTCCAGCTTCTTTTATAAGGCCATACTCACTAAGAGTTGATATAGCTTTATCACTTTTAACGCCTCTTATTTCATCTACTTCTACTTTAGTTATCGGCTGTTTATAAGCTATTATAGTTAAAGCTTCCAATGTCGCTTGAGTTATTGTTTTTTTCTTTTGTGGCTCCAGAATTTTTTTTATGTAATCTGAATACAATTTATTAGTACACATTTGGTATTTATCTTCTAGCCTTATAATCTGCATACCTCTATTATTTTCTACATATTCATTTATAAGATTGTTTAACATAATCTCTATTTCTCTTACATCAAACTCTGGATTTATTATATCCCTTAGTTCTTTTACTGATATCGGCTCTGCATATGAAAACATAATAGCTTCTATTATGTACTTTATATCTTCTCTTTTCATTAATATCACTCTTTCTTTTTCTTTAATATTATATCTTCAAAGAAATTTTCTTGTAGTATTTCTATTTCTTTAGTTTTTATAAGTTCTAGCATTGATAGAAATGTTGCTATTATTTCATCCTTACTTTCTATCTTTATTAAATTCCTAAATAAAACTTTATCTTCTTTATTCATAATAAATCTAATATAGTTTATCTTTTTCTCTATTGATATAATAGGAGCTTTGTATATTTTTTTTAAGTTTTCATCTTTTATTTCTTGATTTTGTTCTACTTTTATAATTTTAGGAAACATATTCATTAAATCATCTAAAGTTAAATTAGATAAATCAGGTTTATCATCAATTAATACTTCTTCTTTTTTGCGATAAAATATATCTACACTGTAATCTACTCTATCCTTTAAAAATTGGGAAGCATCTTTAAATTTTCTATATTCAACTAATTTTTCCATAAGCTCTTTTCTAGGATCTTCTTCTACTTCATCTTGTCTTTGTTTATAAAGTAAATACTTAGACTTTATTTCAAGAAGCTTACATGCCATAGTTATAAAATCACTAGTTATCTCTAAATCCATTTTTCCCATGGTATCCAAATAACTTATATATTGATTTGTTATTTCAAAAATAGATATATCTTTTATATCTATCTTTTGCTTTGTTATAAGATCATATAATAAATCTAGCGGACCTTCATAAATCTGTAAATGTATGTTGTATTTCATAATTTGCTACCACCTATCTAAATCTATATCACAACAAAAGATATTATAGTATTTATTACTCCATATATAGGATTTAATAATATTGAAAATGTATTTGTAAATATTAATACTATAAGAATTATAGAGCCTATACCTTCAAACTTATATGCAAATTCGCTAGCGCTTCTAGGCAATAATGATGACACTACACCCCATCCATCTAGAGGAGGTATAGGTAGTAAGTTAAAAGCACCAAATCCTATATTATACATTACCATAGCTTCTAACATTTGGTTTAATGCAAATATATTTATATTTTGATAGTTTATAATGTATATAAACAATATTGCTGTTAATATATTAAAAAAAGATCCAGCAAGGGATACTAATATATTTCCTAATCTTTCATGTTTGAAATTCCTTGGATTTACAGGTACAGGTCTCGCCCATCCTATTCTAGCAATTATAAGCATTAAAAAACCTATAGGATCTATATGTTTTAGTGGATCTAGGGTCATTCTTCCAGAATCTTTTGCTGTAGAATCTCCAAGCATATATGCAACTGCTGCATGGCCAAATTCATGCACCGATATAGCTACTAATATAGCAGGTATTATTACTAAATATTTAATCAATATATCCATATAAATCTCTCCTAATATTACATTTTTTGTATAAACTATATTATATCAAAATAGTTTATGCAAAACTATAAAATTCGTTAAACCACCTAATAAAAAATTCGCTACGCTCATGTCGCTAACGACCTTGAGAACTAGGTCCGTTGCTCAAATAAAAAGGTCTAGTATAAATACTAGACCTTTTTTGCTATATCATTGAATCAAATAATCTTTCTATCATTTTAATATATCCAGCTTTTTTAACTTCTTTATTTGTTACTAAATCTACTTTTCCTACTAGCTTTTTATCTTTATAAATTTTAACTTCTCCTACCTTTTCACCTTTTTGTATAGGCAACTTAGGATTTTCATTTACAGTTACTTTCTTAGTGAAATTTTTCTTTTCGCCTTTCTTTATTAAAGCTGTTAAATCATTTTTAGCTGTTAATTTAACTTTATTTTTTTCTGCTTTATCCATTGTTAATGTAGCTAATAAATCTCCTTTAGAGCAAAGTTTAACGCTTTCATAATTTGCAAATCCGTAGTTTAGTAAAGATGAAGCATCATTAAATCTTTCTTTAGATGTAGCTGCTCCTAATGTAGCAGCTACTAAGTGAGTATCGCCTCTTTTAGCTGCAGCTGATAAACAATATTTAGCCTCTTGAGTAAATCCTGTTTTTACTCCTGTAGCACCTTGATAATGTCTTATTAATTTATTAGTATTTGCTAGACCTATTTTAGCTTGTTTTTTACCTACTACTACTTCATCCATCCAAGTTGTTAAGTATTTATGCATAGAGTCATGTTTTAATAATTCCTTTGACATTAAAGCTATATCGTTAGCTGTTGTATAATGATTTTCTACTGGAAGTCCATTTGTATTTACAAAATTAGTATTTTTCATTCCCAATTCTTTAGCCTTGTCATTCATCATTTTAACAAAGCTTTCTTCACTTCCACCTACATATTCAGCCATTGCAACGCAAGCATCATTCCCTGAGGCAACTGCTATACCTTTAATCAGATTTTCAACAGTTTGTATCTCTCCAGGCTCTAGGAATATTTGACTTCCACCCATTTCTGCTGCTCTTTCACTAATTTGAACCTTATCAGTTAACTTTATTTTTTCACTGTCTAAAGCTTCTGATATTAATAATAATGTCATTACCTTAGTAACACTAGCTGGTGGAAGCTTTTCATGAGAGTTTTTTTCAAACAATACTTGCCCACTTCCTACATCCATCAGCACTGCTGATTGAGATGCTAAGTTCAATGTCGCCTGGTCTTTTGCAAATGTTACAGTAGTGCAAGATATTACAATTGCAAATGCCACAATCATACTCATTATTTTTTTCATGCTTTTCACCTCTCGCTATTTGTATTTAAGAATATTTTTACACTTTTGTTCAAATTTTATACGAACTGGAACATTTTAATAATTTGAGTTTATTACTCTATTTGTATTTCTAAAAGATTTTTGTATACGAGTTTGAGTTTCTGAATCATATATCTTAAATTTTTCATAACTTTTTAAGCAGTCTAATACAGGTAATATTTCATATACAATTTTACCATCATCATTATTATAATATTTGTATACCCATGTAGGTTTATAACTGACTTTATCTATACTAACTTGTTTTGTAGTTAAATTCTTTTTAACTTCTATATTTAGTATAACTCCATTTTCTGTATATGTACTTCCAGTCATTTCAAACCTTTGATTAGATAAAAAATTTCCCATTGAATAAGCAACTAACGTCTTGTGATTACTATTATTAGAATTTACCACATCTACAGGCTGTATAACATGTGGATGTGAACCTAATATTATATCTACATCACTATTTGCAAGAGCCTTAGCTAAAATCTTTTGACTATAATTTGGCTTTAAATTATATTCATTTCCCCAATGAATTACAAATATAATAAGTTCTGCTCCATCTTTTTTCATATTTTGTATTTCACTTTGAATCTTTGGTATTTCATTAGTTAGATTATTTGGATTAAAAGTATTCATTAAATCTTTAACTTCATGTGGAATTTTTATGTTATTTATAGTTTTATACCCATCTAGAGATGGTGTTTCATATGTATAAGAAATAATCCCTACTTTTATTCCTTTTATGTCTTTTATTTCATATCTTTTATCATCTATTTTTCTTTTAATTCCTAAAGGATTTAATTTATTTTTTTCTAGTACACCTATAGTTCTTTCAAAACCTTGTATACCATAGTCTAATGTATGATTATTTACAATTGATATTAAATCAAATCCAGACTTTTTAAGTGCATCCGCCAATGAATCTGGAGAATTAAATTTTGGATATCCTGAATATCCATTTTCTTCTCCTGCTAAGGTAGTTTCTAAGTTTGCTATTGATAAATCAGATTTTTTTATATAATTACTTACATACTTAAAGTTATTATGGAAGTCGTATTTTTTAGAATTTCTATCGTATTGTGCATCAAGTTGACTACTGTGTATTATTATATCTCCTACAGCACTTATATCTATTAAAATTTCATTATCTTCTTTTATGGGTTTATCTATTGATAATACTAAGTCATAATTCAAAAAAAATAGTATTATAGTTAAAATAATTACTCTCACGTCACCCTCCTATAAGCTTATTTAAAAATATACTTATACTTAGTAATGTTTCATTTCAAAATAAATTATACAAAAAAAGTCTAGCAATATATGCCAGACTATAAATTATTCTTTTGTTATTCTTTTATAAGCCTCTAAAACTACATTGCCAACTATTCCTACTGATATAAGTTCTCCTATTATTATAGACCCTACCGTAGGCCAATATGCCCATCTTTCTCCTAATACACTTGGTGCTAATACAACTAAATATGCTGAAACTAAAAATCCATTTAGTATAACCGGAGGTAGAACTCCTAACCATCTATTAGGAGCATTACTTGTTAAATAAGCTGCTATTAATGATATAAATGAGCCTAGAAATACATCTGCAACACCAAATGGACTTGAAAGATTAGCAAAAATACATCCTATGAATATTCCAGGTATTGCTGCTGGCTCTATTAATGCAAGTAATATTAAACCTTGCGCAAATCTTATTTGAACAGGGCCATAACTAATAGGTGCAAATATTAATGTAAAAACTATATATAATGCTGCTATTATTCCTGCTTTGGTTATGTATCTACTATCTATCATTTGTTTATCCATATAAAGTCTCCTTTTAATTAGCTTATTATTTATAATCAACCTCTACTGCCTCTGCTAATATTTTATTTATATCTTCCATTGTCTGCATAAATCTTAATTCAGATTGAAGATAATAGGAAAGTTTTGGATTTGAAGAAGCTATTTTATATAGTTCTTCTAACTTATTTATTTTATTTTGGTCTATTTGTTCACCTAAAACTTGAGATCTTTGTAATTCCAATTGCTTATTTCTTAAATCCTCTAAAAGTTTTGATGCTCTTTTATCTTTTTTTACTTCCCTCATATGTTTTTTAAATTCCTTATATTCATTGCTATTCTTTATAGTCCTTGCCAATTGATGTGCACTATCGTATATATTCATAATATCCCTCCAAGCGAAATTTTAAACATATATAATTTTATTTAATAAAAAAGAGTGAATACAATTATATTATATTCACTCTTGTATAAACTATGTTATTATACTTCCATTATTATTGGCAATATCATTGGATTTCTCTTAGTTTTTTGATATAAATAATCTCTTAAGTTATCTTTTATACTGTTTTTAAGATATGCCCACTCTTTTATATTCCTAGATTGACAATCAATTAAAACATTTTTTACAACTGTTTTTGCATTATCCATTAGATCTTCAGATTCTCTAACATATACAAACCCTCTTGATATAATATCTGGTCCTGAAAGTACTCTACCATCTTCTCTAGATATAGTAACTACAACTATCATAAGTCCATCTTCAGATAAATGTTTTCTATCTCTTAAAACTATATTCCCAACATCTCCAACTCCAAGTCCATCTACTAATATATTTCCTGTCGGTATATGGCCTGATATTTTGGCTGAATTTCTATCAAGTTCAAATACATCTCCATTATTTAATATAAATATATTTTGACTTGGCATTCCTAATTCTTCAGCAAGTTCAACGTGTCTTTTTAAGTGTCTATATTCACCGTGGACTGGAACAAAGAACTTAGGATTAGTTAATCTATGAATTAGCTTTAATTCTTCTTGACAAGCATGACCTGAAACGTGGATATCTGCCATGTCATCGTATACAACCTCAGCACCTTTTTCAAACAAAGAGTTTATAACTTTCGATACTGATTTTTCATTTCCTGGTATTGGACTTGATGATAGAATTATCAAATCTCCATGTTTTATTTCTAGTTTTTTATGTTCGCCTGCAGCCATTCTAGAAAGTGCTGCCATAGGTTCTCCTTGAGATCCTGTAGTTATTATAACTAATTCATTATCGTCATATTTATTTATATCATTTAAGTCTATTAACATTTCTTCAGGCATATTTAGGTATCCTAGTTCTATACCAACATTTACAACGTTTACCATAGATCTTCCTGATACTGCTACTTTTCTATTAAACTTATGAGCAGAATTTACCACTTGTTGTACTCTGTGTACATTTGATGCAAATGTAGCTACTATTATTCTACTTGAACTAGCTTTTCTAAATACCTCATCTAATGTTGCTCCTACTGTTCTTTCTGATTTAGTTGACCCTGGTCTTTCAACATTTGTACTGTCAGCTAATAAAAGTAATATACCCTCTTTACTCAATTCACATATTCTATGAAAATCCATAATTTCTCCACCTATTGGCGTTAAATCTACCTTGAAATCACCAGTATGGAATATTATACCTTGATCTGTGTGTATAGCTAAAGAAAAAGCATCAGGTATGCTATGAGTAGCTCTTAAAAATTCAACTTGTAGATTTTGGAAGCTCACTTTATCCCTAGGGCTAACTACATTTAAATTTACATTATTCAGCCTATGCTCTTTTAATTTAACTTCTATTAACCCTAAAGTAAGTTTTGCTCCATATACAGGAACATCTAATTTTTTTAGTACATAAGGAAGAGCTCCTATATGGTCTTCATGTCCGTGAGTTATAAATATACCTTTTATCTTATCTCTATTTTTTATTAGATAATTTACATCAGGTATAACTATATCTATGCCTAGCATCTCATCTTCTGGAAAGCTTAGTCCACAGTCAATAACTATTATTTCGTCTTTATACTCGATTACAGTCATGTTTTTACCAATCTCATTTAAACCACCTAAAGCCATAACTTTGATTTTATTGGCATACTTTTTAAACAATATCATCATCTCCTTTTTACATTGAGTTTTTATTCAAATACATTCCGACTAAATTAATAAAATATATACATCACGCACATTTTACCATTTAATTACAATTGTATCATAAATAGCAAAATATTTTAATATCAATTCAAGTTACATAAATAGAGTCAATTTGACAAATTATATATTTTGACAAATATTTTTAATTTTGATATTCTCAAGTTATACTAAATAAGGAGGATATCATGCGTGGTACAACTCATCTAACTATAGGTATATTAACTACAATTGAAGCATCTGTACTTTCTCAAAGACCTCTTAATTTTTTAACCTTTGCTGTTGCTGTTGTATGTTCATTAATACCTGATATGGATAGCGCTAATTCAACTATCTCTAATACTATACTAAATCATAAAACATCTAAATTTATATATCGTTGTTTTTTATATGCTATAAATTTACTTATTTTTTTTATAGCTATGTCTATAAATAAAAATTTATTTTTTAGTTCAATTGTAACGTTTATAGCAATAGTAATTGTAGATTTAAAGTTAAAGCATGATTTTTTAAGAAAGATATTATTATCATCACTTTGTTTAACAATGGGATATGTGTTATATATTATAAAGCTACCTATTGCCTTTATTTTATTGTCTGCTTTATTAGCTTTATTCCCTTGGCTAAAACATAGGGGAATCTCTCACAGTATTGTTGCTGTTGTTTTGACATACATAATACTAAAACAAATAGAAATAATAACTTACATAGAAGATCTTGCTTTTTTCGGATGTATTGGATATATGTCACACCTATTTTTAGGTGATATATTTACCAAAATGGGTATACCTATATTCTATCCATTATCTAATAAAAAAATATCTCTAGGTTTTTTAAAAGTAGGAAATTTTTTTAGCAACATACTTGAAGTATTTTATGTATTAATTTTATTATTAATAGTTTTTTATACATTTAAAATATATGTGTAAAATTCGCTTTACTCATGTCGCCAACGACCTTGGAAATATGGGGCCTTTCTCAAGTTGAATATTATAATTTATCCAAAGACCAGGTAAATTATAATATTCTTGTAATAAAAAAAGCTCTCTTAGAAAAGAGAGCTTTATTTTTTATCTTTACAACTTGGACATAATCCATAAAATTTTACGTCATGATCTATTATATTAAACCCATACGTCTCTTCAATTTTGCTTTCTATAGACTCTAACAAATCGTCTTTTACTTCCATTATTTTAGAACATCCTCTACATATTAAATGATGGTGATTGTGATTATCTTCTTTATCTAAACTTAGTTCGTATCTTATACAACCGTCATCTAAATTAAGTTTTGAAATTACCCCTATCTCATCTAATAATTGCATAGTTCTATATACAGTAGCAAGTCCTATCTCTGGACAATCTTTTCTAACTAAGTCATATATTTCCTCACTGCTAAGGTGATTATCTTTATTTTGAAGTAAAATCTCAACTACAGCTCTTCTTTGAGGAGTTATTTTAAATCCAGTCTTTTGAAGTCTTTCTTTTAATATATCCATAGCGCTCATAATTTTCACCTACATTTTCAATTGATAATCTTTATTAATTGTATTTTAATAAATTTTTACAATAATGTCAATATATAATAAACAAAAAGATGCGCATAATACGCATCTTTTATTCAAAGTCCTGGCCTTCTTTGTATATAAAATTATGAAGTTTGTTTATATTTTTAACTTTATCCCACTTTATTACTAAGATATCATTTTCTTTGAATCTTACTTTAGCATCACTTCTATACTCTGAAAGAGGGAATTGAAGCTGCTTCATATCATAGCTTCCCATCTTATGTGCTATTAGAGCTAATTTCATTATTTCACCAGGTGATATATTAACTTTAACATGGTTTAATACGTCTTTTATAAGTTGTGGATATTTTGTCATAGAAGTTTGTGATATTTTTTTAGTTAAGCTTTGTAAAACTTCTCTTTGTCTTTCATCTCTTTTAAATGCACTGTCATTATATCTTATTCTTGCATAGGCTAAAGCTTGATATCCATTTAAATTTTGAATTCCAATGCTAGATATATATTCTATAGGCTCTTCTTCTGTTCCTTTTCCACTAAAGTCGTAACAAACTGATATTACTTTATTTAGATGCTCTATTTCTGTATTTTCAACATCCACTTCTACTCCACCTAGCGTATCTATTATATCTATAAATGATTGAAAATTTACAACTGCATAACTTTTTATATTTAATTTAAAGTTTTTATTTATAGTCTCAAGTAATAGTTTTTCCCCTCCATATACATGTGCATGAGTTAATTTTTCGTAGCCATGCCCAGGTATATTAACTAATGTATCTCTAGCTAGTGATGTTAACTTCAATGTTTTATGCAAATTATCTATTGTTAAAATCATCATTGTGTCTGATCTACTTTTTTCATTTTTATTTCTCGCATCTATACCTATAAGTAATATATTAGTTATACCATTTACATCTTTATAGGTTTTAAGATTTTCCTCTTCTTTTGTATTTATAACTTCTTTTTGATTTGTAATTATATTTACAACCTTACTATCATCCTTTTTTTCTAATTCTTTATTTAAATATGTTTGCTTTATATTCTCTGTATTAAATGATTTTATTTTGCTAAAGGTATAAGCATATGTAATAAGAGGGATTATAATAACTACTATACTCATGATTATACATATACGTTTAAATTTACTCAATTATATCACTACCTTTTTGTCAATTTTTATAGTAGTTATTCTAACCTAATTTTAGAAATTTATAACAAAGGTTATAATTAAAAAAAGACTAACTTAAAGTTAGTCTTTTATGTACACAAAATATATAATTATTAATGTTCGTGTTCATCTTCGTCAAAGTTTAATCCTTCTTCTTCCATTAATGTTTCATACACTGCTATAACAGTATCGTATTCTTCATCACTTTCTATTGGAACTAGAAGATCTCCTTCTTCGTCGCTTTCTATTCTAAATATTAAAGCACCTTCTGATTCATCTTCATTTAAAGGCATCAATATAGCATATTCTTTATCTTCTGCTTCTAAAGTCATTATAACTTCAAATTCATGCTCTTTTCCTTCTTCATCTATTAATTTTACTGTGTTCTCGTCCATTATATTCACCTCATATCTAAATATTTAAATACATTATATACCATTGCATTAAAATTTTATATAGTTTTTAGAAAAATGTTTATATTTATTATGTGAAATTTAATAAATACATATTCAAATATATTTTTAATAATTGCTTTGCCTATCTAGATAACCTTGTAATATTAACACTGCAGCAAGCATATCAATAACCTTTTTTCTTTTTTGTCTACTTACGTCAGCTTCAATTAAAGAACGTTGCGCTGCAACTGTTGTAAGTCTCTCATCCCAAAATTCTACTTCTAAATTTGTTTCTTCTCTTAGTTTTTCACAAAACTTTATTACCTTTTCTCCTTGAGGCCCCAAAGTTCCATTCATATTCTTTGGCATTCCTGAAACAATTTTTATAACTTCTTTTTCCTTTATAATGTTCTTTAGTTCTTCCATATCCTTTTTTATACTTTCTCTTCTTACAGTTTTTATACCTTGCGCAGTATATCCCAATAAATCACTAACTGCAACACCTATAGTTTTATCTCCTACATCAAGACCCATTATACGTCCTATCATAATTTTTCTCCTTAAATAACTTTTATGCAAAAATCCTTACAATATTTAGAACAATATCCACATAGTACGCATTTTTCTTTATCTACTACTACTTTATTATCTACTATTGTAAGAGCTTTATGACTACAATTTTTAACACACTTTCCACAAACTAAACACCAATCTTGTATTTGCAATTCTCTAGTTTGATTATTTAGCTTTACTTTTATATTATCAGGTATTTCTTTATTGTCAAATTTTAATATATTTGCATGTACTTCTTCTATAGACTGCATACCTACAGCTATAGAATCTATACAATCTAAATTCAGAACAAAATTTAATGCTTCATCATATGACTTTATAAGGTTACCTCCACCTAAGGGTTTCATAGCATATATACCTATATTATTGGATTTAGCAACTTTTATAGCATCTAACATATCATCTATGTTTCCATCGTGTATTCCTATACCTGCTTTATTTACTATTGGATGAATTATATCTACTTCTGGTATTTTAGATGCTGCTTTTACTGCAGCAACATTATGAGTTGATATACCAATTGATCTTATATATCCCTTATCTTTCATTTTCATAAAATACTCAAATGCTTCATAGTGGCCTCTTAAAGTGTGTTCACTTTCTTGCTCATGAAGCAAAAATCCATCTACATAATCCGTATTCATTTCTTTTAAAGCCTTAAATAAGCTTTCTTCTGCAGTTTTTATATCGTATGCATATGATTTAGTTATTATATGAACTTTACTTCTATCAAAATCTTTTAATGCCTCGTTTATATGGCCATATGTTCCATATAACTCTGCCGTATCCATAATATTAACTCCATTATTTAAAGCTTCTAATATTATTTTAGCTCCATCTTTGTAACTCATATTTTTTTGTAATGGCCCTATTGTAAGGGCACCAAAACACATTTTTGATACTTTAAAATTAGTTTTTCCTAATATTTTATAATCCATAACAGCTTCCTCCATAAAAATTAGTCAGGAAATTTCCTGACTAATCATTTTTGTTTAAAACAGATATGTCTATTGTAATAACTAATAACGGAATTAGTACATATATTATGGCTGTCGCAGCTGCTACTATTCCTGAATCATTTACTAATAACGTCACTATACATCCGACTAGTGATGCTATCCATCCTTTAAATATATATGGATATTTATTAGCTAAATTTTTGAGATGAGTAGGTGGTTTAAACATCATCACTACTATTATAATTATAGCAAGTAACAATATATTACTCCATGAACTAGTCTGGGCTATTTGAACATTCATAGCTATTTTTCTAGCAAAAGTCTGAACTATAGCACTTGGCCCTTGAACTAATATTTGATTTATAAATACTGATAAATGAGACTGAGTTCCTGCAACTATATCTATTACAGCAAAAACTCCTACTGCTCCCATTGCCATTATACCTAACAATATTATTTTCTTTAAATCTAACTTTATATCGTATATTAAAAGTATAAAAAATAAAAAGGCAACAGTATTTGATATAGATCCTCCTACATTTGCTCCCATGCCAGGATATCCACTTATAAATAAAGTTATAAGAGAAAATACCATTACTGTCCATTTAGGTATCTTTTTATAATTTAGTAAAGCAGCTAATGTAAATATAGTAGCACCTATAGTTATTCCCTCATATTCATTTCCTACACCATAATATCTAGCTCCAACTATTGCATCATAAGACATTATACCATTTTGCATTAAATAAGAACCAGTCGATGCGTCTATTAATATAGCTGCTATTGCTAAAAATGAATATAAACACATTTGTTTTATGTCATTTTTTAATAATTTTATACCTATTAAATATACAACGGTTGCAGTTATTACTATACCTAAGGTTATAGTTAGAGGAGTTTTAAAGTTATATAAAGGAGATATTAAAAATACAAATGGCATTATTAAACCAAACTTAATTATCTCTCTCAATGGTTTAAACACAACTTTGTTATTAGGTATTTTCTTTCTAATAAACATTGCAGCCATGGCAACTAGCCACATTATAGCAACACTACCTATAAATGTATTTATTATATACATCCTTATACCTGCTACAGATACAATTTTCTCATACTCTGAATTTAAGAAATTTATGTTGTCATCGTTATCTATCTTTTCAAAACTTCTACCAATCATCTTATCTGATTTTATGCCAAAGTTATTTAATATATCTACACCTATATCTACATTTCCAATTACACCATCTCTTCTTGTAGTAGCTGAACTTAATAATCCCTTTTCTTGACCATCAAATAACAATACTGGTGATAATCTTCTTTTGTTTTTATAGTCTAAATCACCAGGAAATGAACTTACTATATAAATCTTATCATTTGGATTTGTAATATTAGATAATTCATTTAAATAATTACTTATATTATTATATATTTCCTTTTTGGTTTTAGCATAAGTTTTTTCATTTAAATAATCTCTATATAAATCTAATCTATAAGTATCTCCTAATTCAACAAATACAACATCGCTATTATCATAGTAGTTTTTAGTTTCTGAAACTAATTTTTGATAATCAGTTCTTATACCAAATGGCATTCTGTTATCTTCAACATTTATATTGTCTACATTACCTTTTTGAACTCTACCGAAATTATCCATTGCCATTAAGGCTATATCTCTATTTAATTCTTCTTTTTCAGTTCCTATATCTGCATTTCCTATAACTGCTGCACTTAAATTATTTTCTTTTAAAGCTTGCCCAAGTGAACCTAAGGTTGAAGCATATTCTCCTTCTTCAACGTTTTGTTTTATATAGTTGTTTATACTTATATTATTTATATACCCTGCCTTTTGTCCAACACTACTTTCATACAACACCTTATTATCATCATTAACAGTTTCAAAGTCTATAACTTCTTCATCATTCATGTTGGTACGAGAACCTGCTCCTATGGTTGCATATGCTCTTTTATCACTTGTTCCTTGGTCTCCTCTTATATTCATAAGCCCTACATATCCACGCTCTGACAATTCATTATTTAAATAAGGTATTTCCATAAATTGTGTAAGACTAGTTCTATTCATATTTATAACTATAACTTTTTCTTTAGGCTTAGCATATACTAAATTCGTTGTTGTATTTAATAATGTAAATAATACTATAAGTACTGCTAAAAGCTTCTTCTTCATAATTTTTAACCTACCTTTTATCTAGATATTCCTGTAATATAACCTCTAAGATCTCATCTCTTTCAAATTTTTTAATTATAGATCTAGCATTATTATGACTTGTTATATAACTAGAATCTCCTGATAATATATATCCTATAATTTGATTTATAGGATTATATCCTTTTTCTACTAGTGCTTGGTGAACTAATTGTATAACTTCTTCAACTGTAACTTTTTCTTGATTTACAGCTTCAAATTTCATAGTATAATCCATATTATTATCCATAAATAACACCCCTTATTTTATTATGATTAAAAGGAGCGTATAAACGCTCCCCAAATTACTTAACTTGACTTTCAAGTACTAATGCTGCATGACTTAGAGCTTCATCTACATTAGATACACCCGGTGCTCCAGCTTGTGCCATATTAGGTCTACCTCCACCCTTTCCACCAGCTATTTGAGCAATTTCTCTAACTATGTTTCCACAGTGAACTCCTTTTTCTAGCACATCTTTAGTTGCTGTAACTACAAAGTTAACCTTATTATCTGCTATATTTGCAATTACTACAACACCTGAATTCATCTTATCTCTTATATTGTCTGCTGTAGTTCTAAGTGTATCCATATCCATGCCTTCAAACTTTGTAGATATTAAGTTTACTCCTTTAACTACAATCTTTTTATCAAGTAAATCTCCTGCTGATTGCAAACTAATTTTAGTCTTCATTTCATTTAATTCTTTATTTAATTCCTTATTTTCATCAACTATAGATTTTGCCTTATTTAATATATTGTCTTCTTTAGTTTTAAGAAGAGAACATATTTCACTTATAGTTGATTCTTTTTCACTCATATAGTTATATACACCCATCCCAGTTATAGCTTCTATTCTTCTAACTCCTGCTGCTACACCGTTTTCAGATAGTATTTTGAATAATCCAACTTGAGCTGTATTTTTTAAGTGAGTTCCTCCACATAATTCCATAGAATAATCTCCCATAGTTACAACTCTTACATTATCACCATATTTTTCACCAAATAATGCAGTAGCACCTTTTTTCTTAGCCTCTTCTATAGTCATGTTATCTGAAGATATATCAAGACCTTTCATAACTACTTCATTTACTTTAGATTCTATTTGATGTAATTCCTCTTTAGATATGGCCTCAAAATGGGTAAAGTCAAATCTAAGTCTTTCTGGAGTAACAAGAGACCCTGCTTGTTGTATATGATCTCCTAGTACTTCTTTAAGTGCTTTGTGTAGTATATGTGTTGCTGAGTGACTTCTAGCACTAGCCATTCTAGTAGTTTCATCTACTTTCGTATTTAGTGTCTCTAGTGTATTTATAATTCCAGATCTAACTATGCCTATGTGTTGTATGATACCATTAGGTCCTTTTTTAGTTTCTTTTACTTGTACAACTATATCTTCATTTTCATTAACAAGAAGTCCACAATCTCCTACTTGACCTCCACCTTCTGGATATAAAGTAGTTTTATCAAGTATTATTACAACTTCATCTCCTACCTTAGCACTATCTACTATTTCATTATCTTTAACTATAGCTTTTATTGTACCCAAAGTTTGGAAATTATTGTATCCTTCAAAGTCTGTTTTTATACTTTTATCTAGTTTTGAAAGTGTATCTTCTTTCCATCCATCAATATCGTTGTTTTGTCTAGCGCTTCTAGCTCTTTCTCTTTGTTTTTGCATTTCCTCATTAAATCCAATTTCATCTATTGAAAGATTTTCTTCTTCTAAGATTTCTCTAGTTAAATCTATAGGGAAACCATAAGTATCGTATAATTTAAATGCATTTTCTCCACTTAAAACATTAATATTATTATCCCTTAATTCACTTATATATGAGTTTAGTATTTCGCTTCCTTGGTCTATAGTTTCATTAAACTTTTCTTCTTCTATTTTTATTACCTTTTTAACGTAGTCTTGCTTTTCTACTAACTCCGGATAAGCATCTCCACTTACTTTTATAACTTCATCTACTAATTCATATAAAAATGGTTCTTTAACTCCTAGTAACTTTCCATGTCTTGATGCTCTTCTAAGTAATCTTCTTAAAACATATCCTCTTCCTTCGTTAGATGGTAATACTCCATCTGCAACTAAGAAGCTTACAGCTCTTATATGGTCAGTTATTATTCTTATAGATACATCTGTCTTTTTATCTTCTCCATATTTTTTACTTGATACTTTTTCAATGCTGTTTAATACGTGTTTTATAGTATCTATTTCAAATATAGAGTCAACATCCTGCATTATACAAGCTATTCTCTCAAGGCCCATTCCAGTATCTATATTAGGGTTTGGTAATCTATTATAGTTACCTTCTTCATCTTTATCAAATTGAGTAAATACGTGATTCCAAAATTCTAAGAATCTATCACAGTCACATCCTGGCTTACAATCAGGACTACCACATCCGTATTTTTCTCCTCTATCAAAATATAACTCTGAACATGGACCACAAGGACCAACACCTATTTCCCAGAAGTTATCTTCTTTTCCAAGTCTAACCATACGTTCAACTGGTACTCCTATTTCTTTAGTCCATATATCAAAAGCCTCATCATCATCTTGATACACGGAAACCCATATCTTATCTTGTGGCATATTAAGATGTTCAGTTATAAATTCCCAACCCCACTCTATAGATTCTCTTTTAAAGTAATCTCCAAATGAGAAGTTTCCTAACATTTCAAAAAAAGTCCCATGTCTTGCCGTTTTACCTACATTTTCTATATCACCAGTTCTTATACACTTTTGACAAGTGGCCATTCTTTTATTTTGTGGCTCTTCTTTGCCCATAAAATATGGTTTAAGAGGTGCCATTCCTGCATTCACAAGTAATAAGCTCTTATCATTTTGAGGTACTAGTGGATAACTTCCAACAGCTAAATGATTTTTAGATTCAAAGAAATTTAAGAATTTACTTCTTATTTCATTTAAACTCATCTTTTGCATTTTATTTCCTCCCATTCATGTAATATTTATATTATCTTTTTAACAAAAACAAAAAAACTCACCTCTATATAATATAGGGGCGAGTTTGTATCTCGCGGTACCACCCTACTTACTGCAAAATGCAGTATCTCTGGTACAAAACCTTCGTTATAACGGAACTACCGGCAACTTCTACTAATTTCAAAGTTGCTGCTCTAAGGCTGCTTCAAATACCCTATTCTAAAGACTTTTCAGCCATGAGTCTTCTCTCTGTAAGATATCAGATAATTTACTATTCCTTTTCATAGCATTTTTCTCAAAAATTGTAATTTTATATTAGTTATATTACTAGATTTTGCACAATTAATCAATACTATACCTGTAAATCACTCGATTTATTTTATTTTTTTTAAAATAAGTGTATAATTAGATTGGTATAAAAGATTTTAATACTGGAGGTGACATAATGGGTGTTTTTATAAGTCTTATTTTATGTAGTGCATTATCTAGAATACTTTTTTATGGGTTCATATCTTTTAATAGTAAAAATAATAGAATGAAAATTACAATTCCATTATTAACTTTATGTACAACCTACATATTTTTGTTGACTGATATAATAGCTACAAAAAAATATAATATTTATATGGTTCTTATTTATATCTTTTACGAACTTTTAGCTACTTTAATAGATTTTAGTATATACAAAGAAATAACTAAAGTTAAAAATAACTTTAAAATTAAAAACAATAATATTACTGTTTTTACATTATTTCCATTTTTTAAGATATCAACTAGAATATTTGAAAAGGAAAAGTTATTATTTATAAATTGCTTTGGCATAAAAGAAGTATGTATAAACCAAATAGGTACAAGAGCAGTATAAAATTTGCTTTACTAATGTCGCCAACAACCTTGAAAAACAAACCTATTATATAAAAAGGAGTGGCAATTTGCCACTCCTTTTTATATAATAGGTCTTCTTCTTTTTGATCCTCTTGAAAACATTTTTTTCTTATTATTTACTTTAGTATTTGCTGCTGACATTAAAAAACCATATGTAGCAGCGCCAATTACTGCACTTGTAATCATTTTGCGCATAAGTTGCCCTCCTCTCAAGATATTAATATTATTATCTGTAGGACTAACTTATATATACTGCATAAAATTTTCATATTTTACAAACTTTTTTCTATTATTCCTCCACCTACTACAATATCATCTTGATACATAACTACAGATTGTCCTGGAGTTATAGCTCTTTGAGGTTCGTCAAATACAACTCTTATTTTGTCTTTATCTTCTTTATAAACTGTAGCATTTGATACTTTTGCTGAATATCTTACCTTAGCTTGAACCTTTATAGGCTCATTTATTTCATCAAAAGGTATAAAATTCACATCTTTAGCTATAAGTTCACTACTAAATACTTCTTCATGGTCACCTAGTACAACAGTATTTTTTGCTGAGTTTATATCTACTACAAACATAGGCTTTCCAAATGTTATTCCAAGTCCTTTTCGTTGACCTATGGTATAATTTACTATACCTTTGTGTTTTCCAAGTATATTGCCTTTAGTATCTACAAAATAGCCTTCTTCTATTTTTTTATCTGTATTTCTTCTAACATAATTTGCATAATCGTTATCTTTAACAAAGCATATTTCTTGACTGTCAGGCTTATCAGCAACTATTATTCCTATTTTTCTAGCTATTTCCCTTGTCTGATCCTTATTATAATATCCAAGTGGAAGTATTGTATGTTTTAACTGCTCTTGATTTAAATTATATAAAGCATAAGTTTGATCTTTAGCTATAGTTACAGATTTTTTAAGTGAATATCTATCTATACTTTCATCATATTCTACTTTTGCATAATGTCCTGTAGCAACATAATCGCATCCTATTTGACGTGCCTTTTTGAAAAACTCATCAAACTTTATATATTTATTACATGCTATACATGGATTTGGAGTTCTTCCTTTTAAATATTCATCTATAAAATTGCTTATTACCTTATCTTTGAATTGCTCTCTAAAATTCAAAACGTAAAATGGTATGCCTATTTTTTCTGCAACTCTTCTTGCATCTTCTGCAGCTGCAAGGGAACAACATCCACCTTCGTTTTCTATAAGGTCGTCGTCATCGTCTTCCCACAGTTTCATAGTTACACCAATAACGTCATATCCTTGTTCTTTTAATAAATAAGCTGCTACAGAACTATCAACTCCACCGCTCATTCCTATCATAACTCTTTTTTTCATAACTCACACCTCCAAAAACAAAACCCGGGATTTCCCCCGGGTAATAAATCTATTCTTCTTCTTCAAGATCATGGTGATGATCGTGATCATCATCTATAACTACATCTTCTAATCCTTCTATATTTACATTGTGATTTTTAGCATAATCTATTAATGCAGCTTTAACAGCTTGTTCTGCAAGAACTGAACAGTGCATTTTAACTGGTGGAAGACCATCAAGTGCATCAGCAACAGCTTTATTAGTTAATCTTAAAGCTTCTTCTATAGTCTTTCCTTTTATCATTTCAGTTGCCATACTTGAAGTTGCTATAGCTGAACCACATCCGAATGTTTTGAATTTAACATCAGATATAATATTGTCTTCTATTTGTAAATAAACTCTCATTATATCACCGCATTTAGCATTTCCTACTTCACCTATACCACTTGCATTTTCTATTTCCCCTACATTTCTAGGGTTCATAAAATGGTCCATAACTTTTTGACTGTATTGCATAATTAGCACCCCTTACTATTTATTTTCTTTAGTTGCTTTTTCATATAATGGTGACATACTTCTTAATCTTTCTATTATAGGAGGAAGATTTTCTATTATAAAATCTATATCTTCTTCTGTTGTAAAATCACCAATTGAAAGTCTTAGTGATCCATGAGCTATTTCATGAGGTAAACCTATTGCCATTAATACGTGTGATGGGTCTAATGATCCAGATGTACATGCAGATCCACTTGATGCTGCAATACCTAACATATCTAGCATTAATAGTATGCCTTCACCTTCTATAAATTCAAATGCGAAATTTGCATTTCCAGGTAATCTAGATTCTAAACTACCATTAATTCTTGTATAAGGTATTTTTTCAAGTATTCCATTCATTAACTTAGTTCTAAGCTTAGTTAATCTTTCTATATGTTCGTCCATATGTTCTTTAGCTATTTCTGCAGCCTTTCCATATCCAACTATAGCTGCTACATTTTCTGTTCCTGCTCTTCTCTTTCTTTCTTGAGAACCACCATGTACGAATTGTTGAAGCTTTGTTCCTTTTCTTATATACATAGCACCTATACCTTTAGGACCATATATCTTGTGAGATGACATACTCATTAAATCTATATTTAATTCTTTAACATCTATATTTACACTTCCTGCAGCTTGAACAGCATCTGTATGGAATATTATATTATGCTTTTTAGCTATTTCTCCTATTTCCTTTATAGGTTGTATAGTACCTATTTCATTATTAGCAAACATTATAGTTATTAATATAGTTTTATCAGTTATAGCTTCTTCTAATTGCTTTAGGTCTATCATTCCTTTTGAATCAACATCTAAATATGTTATTTCAAATCCATGATACTTTTCTAAGTAATCACAAGTATGAAGTACAGCATGATGTTCTATTGTAGTTGTTATTATATGATTTCCTTTATCTTTATGAGCAAAAGCTACACCTTTTATAGCCCAGTTATCCGACTCTGTACCACCAGCTGTAAATATTATCTCTGATTGATCTGCATTTATAAGATTTGCTACTTGTTCTCTACCTTTATCTATTGCATTTTTTGCATCTCTACCAAATGAATGAAAACTTGATGGGTTTCCAAAAGTTTCTGTTAAATAGGGCATCATAACATCTAATACTTCTTTTTTCATAGGAGTTGTTGCAGAATAATCCATATATAATCTTTTTTGTTCCATTAAATTCATCCCCTTGTCTATTATATTTGTTTATATCATATAATTGAAGTTGTCTTTATTTTGATTTTTCATGTGATCATCTATCATATCTTGCAAAGTTATAGAGTTTATAACTTCTTCAATACTAGTTTTTATTTTTTCCCATACTACTTTAGTTACACATTCTTCTGAGTTTGAACAGTTTTCAGAATCAAGTACACATTCTGATGGTGCAACAGGTCCTTCCAGTACAACTATTATGTCTCCAACAGTTATTTTATCAGGAGTTCTTCCTAATAAATAACCCCCTTGGGCACCTCTTATACTTTTTACTAATCCTGCTTTTCTTAAAGATGCAAATATTTGTTCTAAGTACTGCTCTGATATATTTCGTTTTTGTGCTATATGTTTAAGCGGAACTGGTCCACTACTTTCATTTAGAGCTAGTTCAAATATTGCTTTAAGGCCGTATCTTCCTTTGGTTGATAGCCTCATTTGACCACCTTCTTCACTTAATTTGTTAAATCTCGACCGGTTTAGTATGCTTTACAAAATAAAGTATAGTATAACCTACCAAAATTGTCAACATTAAAATTAACAATTAAAAACGTTTTTTGTCAAACTTCAAAAATTATATTTTATTCTGTTTTTAGCTTAACACTGAAGACCCTATTATACCTGCATCATTCCCAAACTGAGCTATTACTATGTCTGATATTTCAACATCTTCAAATATTATATGTTTTTTTACTAGTTCTTCTAATCCATCTAATATTATATCATGTGCCCTAGATACTCCTCCTCCTAGGGATATAACTTCTGGATCAAATGAATGAACTAAATTTGATATACCTATAGCTAAGTAATTTTTAAATCTGTTTATAATCTCAATTGCCACTTCATCATTTTCTCTATAAGAATCAAATACAATTTTCGCATCTATACAGTTTATATTATTATTAGCTTTTTCTAATATTATACTTTTTCTTCCTTCATTTATAAGTTTTTGTGCATATTTTATTATAGCCGTGGCAGAACAAAAGGTTTCAAAACAACCATTATTTCCACAATTACAATTATAGAAATTTTCTCCTATTATCATATGTCCAAACTCCGAGGCTATACCGTGTGCTCCAGAAAATACTTTTTCATTTATTACTATTCCTCCACCTACTCCTGTTCCCAATGTTAGCATTATCCCTATATTAGTACCCTTCATGCTTCCATACTTAGTTTCAGCAAGTGCAGCAACTGTTGCATCATTTTGCGCATATACTTGTATGTTAGGTAGAAGTTCTTTTAACTTATTTATAAGAGGAACATTATTCCAATTAATATTTACACAAGTTGCCTCTCCTTTTTTATTTATAGTTCCTGGTATTCCAAGACCAACAGATTTTATATCTTTCATAATAAGTCCATTTTCTACAACTATTTTTTTTACCAAATTTGCTATATCATTTACTATATTATCAAATCCACTTTCAATATTTGTCTTGTATTCACCTTTTGCAATTATATTTCCGTTATAATCCACTATTCCAGCTTTTATTCCTGTACCACCTACGTCTATTCCTATACGATACACTATAATATCTCTCCCTTATAGTTTACTGGTTTTATCTTATGTTTAAATTTTCACATATGTGTATATTTTTGTCAATAAAAATAGGTCGCTTTTGCGACCTATAAACTATACATTCTCCATATTCCAATATCTTTAAATCCTAGCTTCTTATATATCCTTCCTGCTTTTGGATTATCATAAAATAGGCAAAGTGTTTTATTTTCATTTAGGAGTTCTCTACATAAAACAGCCATACAAGATGTTGCATACCCTTTATTTCTATATTCTGGATGAGTCCCTACTCCCACTATCATTGCAGAACAGCTATTTTCTGCTGTACTTTTAGCCATAGCAATTATTTTTCCATCCTGCTCTATGCAATATCCTCTTCCACTTTTTAGACCTGTCTTTATTGCTTCAATACTCATATTATCAAATTCATCAATATCACTATATAGTTTTGATATTTTATTTAGGTTATTAAATTTTATTTTTTTTATATTTTTATTTTCTTCGAAACCCTTTAAATTTTTATCACTATCCATTTTACAAAAAAATGCATCCCTAGTTTTTTTAAATTTAAACATATTTTTAAACGGCTCAATTATACTTTTTTCTCCGCTTATTTCATCAAATTCTAATTCTTTTATTATATTATAAAAACCTTTTAAATCGTATTTATCTCTTGAATAAAATATAATATGATTAAAATATTTTAAAAGTACACCTATAATATTTCCTCTTCTATCGACCTCACCCCATACAGTAAGAAAATAATTATCGTATCCATAATTTTCAATATCTCCTATTATAAACAGATTTATTTCTGGTTCTTTTTTTATATATTCCATTAATCTTTCATGATAGCTTTGATCTAATTTAATTATCATTAGAAATCCCCCTTGAGTGCTTAAAAGTATATTTATAAATTTTATGTACTAGCCTAAGCATAAATTCTATAAATTTTTTAAAAGAAATATAAAAAGGCCCTAAATCTAGGACCTTTTACGTTTCTTTTAAAAATTCAATATATTTTTTTATATTTTGTTCCATCTTATTATCCCCTGGGTTATAGTATATTTCATCTTTTATACTGTCAGGCATATATTGTTGATTTATATAATTGTTTTTATAATTATGAGGATATTTATATGTAATTCCTCTTTTTAAGTTATTAGCACCAGAATAATGATTATCTTTAAGATGTGTAGGTATATCTGAAATATAATTATTTTCTAAATCATCTAATGCTTTAGTTATAGCTAAACATGCTGAATTTGACTTTGGAGACGTAGCCAAAAGTATAGTAGCTTGAGAAAGGGGTATTCTAGCTTCTGGAAAACCCAATTGCATAGCACTATCTACACATGATTTTACTATAGTTATAGCATTTGGATATGCAAGCCCAATATCTTCACATGCTATAACCAAAATTCTTCTACATATGCTTACTAAGTCTTCGCTTTTAACAAGTCTTGCTAAATAATGAATAGATGCATCTGGGTCACTACCCCTTATTGACTTTTGAAAAGCACTTAGTATGTCATAATGGCTTTCTCCTTGTTTATCATAATTTAAGGTTTTATTTAGTGTACAGTCTTTTATAACTTCTTCATTTATATGTACAATATTATTAATATCAGGCCTTGTAGAATATATAGCTAGTTCTAATATATTAAGTGCCCTTCTCATATCACCATCACAAGAATCGGAAATATTTTCAAGTGCTTTGTCATTATACTTAATATTTATATAACTATCTTTTCTTACTATATCAACTGCACGGCTTAATCCTTTAATTATATCTGTTTTTTGTAGTGGTTTAAATTCAAAAACTAAAGATCTACTTAAAATAGCTTTATATATATAGTGGTAAGGATTTTCAGTTGTACTTGCTATTAATGTTATCTTTCCATTTTCCATAAATTCCAATATTGACTGTTGCTGTTTTTTATTAAAGCTTTGAATTTCATCTATATATAGAAGTGTTCCATTTAAATTTTCTATAGAATCAAGTTTAGATATTATTTTTTTTATGTCTTCTAAAGATGAATTTGTAGCATTTATCTCATAAAATTTTTTATTACTAATTTTTGCTATAATAGTAGCTATTGTTGTTTTTCCTATTCCAGGAGGACCAAAAAATATCATATTGCTTATATGATTTGCTTTTATAATTCTCGTTAATATTTTATTAGGTCCTAGTATATGAGATTGGCCTATTACTTCATCTATATTATTCGGTCTTATTTTATCAGCCAACGGCATAAAATCCCCTCCAAACAAAAAATTCGCTTTGCTCATGTCGCCAACCACCTTGAGAAGATGGTCGTTTGCTCAAGTTTATCAGTTGGAAATTATCATTTCCTAAAATTTAAGAGGTATCTATAATTCTTATATAGATACCTCTTAATTAACTATCTGTTATTTTTTAATTTTTTTAACTCATCCATTAGTTTATCATTTAATACCCTTATGTGAGTTCCTTTCATTCCTAATGATCTTGACTCTATAACTCCTGCACTTTCAAATTTTCTTAATGCATTCACTATAACTGATCTTGTTATACCTACTCTATCTGCTATTTTACTTGCAACTAATAATCCTTCTTTTCCGTTTAACTCTTCAAATATATGCTCTACAGCCTCAAGTTCTGAATAAGATAATGTACCTATTGCCATTTGTACAACAGCTTTCTTTCTCATTTCATCTTCTAATTCTTCACCTTTAGCTCTTAATATTTCAAGACCTACAATTGTAGCACTGTATTCTGCTAATACTAAATCTTCATCACTAAATTTTTCATCAAATCTAGCTAATACCACTGTACCTAATCTTTGTCCACTACCTAATATAGGTATTACAGTAGTATACTTATCATATCCTGATATATCATTTGGGAAAACTTTTAATAATTCGTCTCCTGTTAAATTATCTAGAGTTTCATTTAATTTCATGGCATTTGCTGTGTATTCTAATGGAAACTTCTTTTCATGAGTTTCTGGATCTGCTACAAGTGCACTGCTTTTTTCATGGAATAAATAAAGTCCTAATACCTTACCTTTAGAACTTAATATATATATGTTAGAATTTAATACGTCTCCTAACACATTTGACAGCTGATCAAAAGATACATTAGTACCTCCAATAGCCTGTAGTGCTTTATTTATCGTTCTTGTTCTCTCTAGTATCTGGCTTGCCACCGTTAATCATCTCCTAATAAAATTTATATGAAATCTTCATTACATAATCAAGTAAAGTTTTTATATTTGTCTATACATTTGAATACATTTGAAATATTATCACAATTTCGAAGAATATTCAATAGTAAATCAATAAAATTTAAACAATTTTTAGCTTTTTTCGACTTTTTTTTCATTTTTACATTCTTTGTTTGAGCAAACTATTTTAGTTTCGCTTTTATTTTTCTTTTCTATCATATATGAACTACATTCAGTACATATATCTCCACTTGGTTTATCCCAAGATATGAAGTCACATTGAGGGTAGTTAGAACATCCATAAAATACTCTACCTTTTTTTGACTTTCTAAGTATTATTTCTCCAGTTTCACATTTAGGACATGTTATACCGGTTTTATTTACTAATGGTTTTGTATTTTTACATTCTGGATAGTTTTTACACGCCATAAACTTTCCAAATCTTCCGTACTTTATAACCATTGGAGAGCCACAATTTTCACAAACTTCATCAGTTTCTTCTTCTATATCTATTTTTTCTATTGTTTTCAAAGCTACTTCTATTTTCTCTTTTACAGGTTCATAAACTTCTGATATAACTTCTTTCCATTGAGTTTTTCCTTCTTCTACATCATCTAGCATGTTTTCCATTTGAGCAGTAAAATCTACATCTACAAGCTCTTGGAAGTTATTTTCTAGTATGTCAGTAACTATTGTCCCAAGTTCAGTTGGAGATAGACTGCTTCCTTCTTTAATTACATATTCTCTTGCGAGAACTGTACCTATAGTTGGAGCATAAGTACTAGGTCTACCTATTCCTAATTCTTCTAATGTTTTAACCAAACTAGCTTCTGTATACCTAGCTGGAGGTTGAGTGAAATGTTGGTCTGGCAAAATATCTTCAATTGTTAAAATACTTTCTTTATCTATATTCGGAAGTATTTTATCTTCTCTATCTGTTATGTTATATATTTTCATATATCCATCGAATTTAAGTTTTGACCCTGTAGCCTTAAATAAATAATCCCCTATTAGGCAAGATACATTTAATACATCAAATACAGCATCCTCCATTTGGCTAGCTACAAATCTTCTCCATATAAGGTTATATAACTTATATTGATCTTTTGTAAGTGAATCCTTTATAGAATCAGGGGTTCTATCTACAGATGTAGGTCTTATTGCCTCATGAGCATCTTGTATTTTTTTATTAGATGATTTAGATTTTTTTTCGTCCTGTTTTTTGTAATAATTATCACCGATTTCAGTTAATATATAATCTCTTACTTTTTCTGTAGCCTCATCTGATATCCTTTGTGAATCCGTTCTTATATAAGATATAACCCCGACGCTGCCTTCTCCTTTTATATCTATACCTTCATATAATTCTTGTGCTATCTTCATAGTTTTCTTTGTTGTGAAACCTAATTTATTAGCAGCTTCTTGTTGTAACATACTAGTCTTAAAGGGCTGTGGAGGAGATTTTTTTCTGTTCTTAGATTCTATATTATCTATAATTATATTTTTATCTTTTATATGGTTTATTATTCCACTTACTTGTTCTTCATTTTCTAACTCCATTTTTTTATCATTTGTTCCATAAAATTTAAACTCTATTTTTTTATTTTTTTCGTTTTTAGCTATAAGATTTATTGTCCAATATTCTTGTGGAACAAACTCTTTTATTTCTTTTTCTCTATCACATATTAACTTTGTTGTAACTGATTGTACCCTTCCCGCACTAAGTCCTTTTCTTATCTTTTGCCAAAGTATAGGGCTAATTTGATATCCTAATAGTCTATCCAAAACCCTTCTAGCTTGTTGAGCATCTACTAAGTCTTGGTCTATAGATCTTGGACTTTTTATAGCCTTTTTTATAGCATCTTTTGTTATCTCATTAAATTCTATTCTACATTCTTGAGTTTTGTCTAAAGCTAATATATGTGCTAAATGCCAAGATATAGCTTCTCCTTCTCTATCAGGGTCAGTTGCTAAATATACTTTCTTAGCCTTTTTTGCTTCTTTTTTAAGTTCTTTTATAACATCACCTTTGCCTCTTATATTTATATATTGAGGTTCAAAATTATTTTCTATATCAACACCTAGTTTACTTTTAGGTAAGTCTCTTATATGTCCTACTGAAGCTTTTACTGTATAGTGATTTTTTCCAAGAAATTTCTCTATTGTCTTAGCTTTAGCAGGCGACTCAACGATGACTAGATTTTTCGCCATTAAAACTGCACCCCCACTAATTTATCCAAATTGTTATTGCAAGTTAATACTATATATTTTATTTTTAAATTCTGTAACTATACCTTTAATTTCTAGAATATTCAAAATTCCACATACATTTTTTATATTTAAGTTTGTATAATCACAAATTTGATCTATGTGAACGTTTCCATATTGAGTTAATGTATCGAATATAATTGTTTCTTCTGATGACAGACCAATATTTTCGATTTTTTTCTTTGCTAGTTTTGAATTGTAAAACAAATTGTATTCATTAATTATATCTTCTACATTATCTATTAACTTTGCTCCTTCTTTTATTATTTTATGGCAGCCTTTGCTCATTGCAGAATTTATGTTTCCAGGAAGAGCAAATACATTTTTACCTTGTTCTAGAGCAAAATCTACAGTTATAAGCGATCCACTTTTTTCTCCTGCTTCAATAACTAATACCCCATCGCTAATGCCACTTATTATTCTATTTCTCATAGGAAAGTTACTAGGTGTCACCTGAGTATCTAAATTATATTCCGATATTATAAGTCCACCATCATCTAATATATACTTAGCTAAATGTTCATTTTGCTTTGGATAAGGTTTATCAACACTAGACCCAAGTACTGCTATCGTCTTTGCTTTTCCTTTTATACAACCTACATGAGAGTAATAATCTACTCCTAATGCAAGCCCACTAACTACATTTATATTTGCATTAGATAACTGCTCACTTAAATTTTTAGAAGCCCATACTCCATATGGAGTTGGTTTTCTAGATCCTACCACTGCTATAGACATATCATTAAGTATATCTATATTGCCTTTATAAAACAACACATGTGGAGGATTATGAATGTTCTTTAACTTAATTGGATAACTTTCATTATCTATTGTCATATAGTTAATATTACTTTTATTTAGTTTTTCTTTTATTTCTTCTAAATAATGACAACTTTTATATTTTACTATATTTTTCTTAGTATTTAAATTTATATTTTTTATCTCATATATATCTTTCTCTGAAATATCTAAAAAATATTCTATATTTCCAACATGTTCTTCTATTTTATTTATTGTTTTGCTTCCAACTCCATTTATAGACCATAACAACAAGTATATATCGTCTTTTTTCATTATTATTTCTCCTTAATTAGTTTTCAAATTAATTATATACCTGTTTTAAGTTAGATTATACATTACCATTGAGAATATTCAAAACCTTTTTTAAAACAAGAAAAAAATAGAGGCCTTAACCTCTATTTTTTATATATCCAAAATATCCAGTTTATATCCCTTTTCTTTTATAATATCTATAATATTCTGCAATACATTTTTATTACATACTGTATTTAATCTTATTATAGCTCCATTATGAATTGAAGATTTTATTTTATCTACATTATCATGTTTATATGCCAAGCTCCAAAAGATTATTTTATATCCCATTTGTTTTATTAAACACAACATTTTTTCACTATACATACCATAAGGAGGTCTTATTATTTTACTTAGCTTTTTATTAGTCAGTTTTTGAAAACCTTCCTCAACTTCTGTAAGTTCTTCGTAAAATTCTAGCAAGTCACTCATCATGTCTGTAAGTGGTTTATATGATTTTGAATAACTTCCAATTATATGTCCTTCTTTTAATATTTTCTTTATCATATCTGGGTTTTCATTTATATATAATCCAGTTGCAAAAAAAGTAGCTTTAGCATCATTTGCCTTTAAAGTATCTAATATTACATCTGTGTATCCTTCTTCATTAGTTAAATCAAAAGTTAAGTATGTAACTTTATCGTAGGTATTCCCAACATAATATAAATTGTAATTATCTACGTCTATTGGTGTTTTTATCTCCGGTTCTTTATTATTATATTGCTCTATATAATACCAAGAATAAGGTGTAGTACTTACAGCACAGTGTGAAGTAAAAATTTTAGTATAGTAACCACATATCCATTCATTATTTCCTATTTTGTACCACCCATTATCTACTTCTAATACATCTACTATAGAATTTTGTTTTAATACTTTACCTATATGAGCTTTATGAGTGCCTTCTTTTCTAACATTTAAAAGTTTGGCTGTAGTTATAACAGTTTTTAATATAGCAGATATTTTTGTATCTTCGGCACATATCCATTCTCTTGATCCTAACTTTATCCATCCATCCGTATGATCTTTGACATACCATTTAGAGTGTTTTGAAATAGTTTTTATTATATCGTAATTAGTTCCAGGTCCACTTCTAACATCAAGGTCATTAGTTATCATTATAACTTTTTCCATTTTCATCCCCCCTTATTATATCCTATTTACATAAATAAAAAAAATTCGCTCTTTTATTAAAAAGAACGAATTTTTATTATTTACCAAAATAGTTATAATATGCTTTTCTAAATGACAACGCCTCTGATATATGATTTATATCTATATAATCGCTATTTTCTAAATCTGCTATTGTTCTAGATGTTTTTAGAAGTTTATAATAGCTTCTAGAGCTAAAGTTATATTTATTAAATGCACTTTTTACAAAGTCTTTAGCTTCATTAGTCATTATACAATATTTTTCTATTTGAGATGCTTTTATTTCACTATTTGTATATATATCATCTTTTTCAAATCTTTTCATTTGTATCTCACGTGCACTTTTTACTCTTTTTTTTATATCAACTGAAGCTTCAGTATTATTCTTAGATTCAAACTCATCAAAGCTTACAGGATTTACTTCTGTAAATATGTCAAACCTATCTAAAAGAGGTCCAGATATCTTATTTAGATATCTATTTATCTCATGTGTTCTACATTTACATTCTTTATCAGACAAATAGAAGCCACAGGGGCACGGATTCATAGATGCTATAAATAAAACGCTACAAGGATACCTTAAATTCATTCTAAGCCTTGATATATTTATATATCTATCCTCTATAGGTTGGCGAAGCGTTTCAAGTATATTTCTATTAAATTCAGCAATCTCATCTAAAAAAAGAACTCCTCTATGAGCTAGTACAACTTCTCCCGGCTTAGCATCTGCTCCACCACCAATAAGAGAAGTCTTTGTTGTAGTATGATGAGGAGATCTAAATGGCCTTTGCTTCATTATGCCTATATTTCCATCTATAAGCCCTGATGCGCTGTATATCTTACTTACCTCTATTATTTCATCTTCTTCTAGATCTGGAAGTATAGATACTACTCTTTTTGCAATCATTGTTTTTCCAGAACCAGGTGGACCGATCATTATAATATTGTGGTTCCCAGCTGCAGATATTTCAGCCCCTCTTTTAACAAAATAATTTCCTTTAACATCTGAAAAATCGTCTTTATAGTTATCTATGATTATATTGTTGTTATCATTTATATATGAAGATATACTTATATTTTCACTTAGATGTTCTATACACTCTTTTAGATTGTTTAATGGATATATCTCTATTCCTTTTATATATGAAGCTTCTTTTGCATTTTCAGATGGTAAAAATACTCTTTTTATACTACTATTTTTAGCATTTATTATAATAGGAAGTACTCCTTTTACCTTTTTTAATTTACCATCTAATGATAGCTCTCCTATAAATAAACTTTCATTTATAAATGTATCATCTATTAATGTAGTATTTTTCAATATACCTATTGCTATTGCTAAATCAAAATAAGATCCTTCCTTTTTTATATCAGCTGGAGATAAATTAACTATTATTCTAGAGTTTGGAAAATTAAACCCACTATTTAATATGGCAGATTTTACTCTTTCTTTAGATTCTCTTATTGATGCATCAGGAAGTCCTACTATATTAAATGTAGGTATACCATTTGATATATCAACTTCTGTATCTATAATAAATCCATCTATTCCTACTATTCCACTACTTTTTATTATACTTAGCATTTATTCCTCCTTAATTACTCCAAAATGCATTTTCTATATGATTTATGTTATTGTCTCTTAAGTAGACCTCTATTACATCATATCTTAATTTACTGTTATTTAACTTATTAGCTAATATATATACTTTAGACGTATTTAGTATTTTAAATTGTTTTTTCATATTTACTGCTTCTGATGGATATCCATAATTTAAATTATTTCTAGATTTTACTTCTACAAATACTATTTTATCTTCTTTTTTTGCTATTAAATCTATTTCTCCTATTTTATTTCTATAATTTTGTTCTAGTATAATAAATCCATTTTCAATTAAATAATTTCTAGCTATATCTTCACCTATAGCCCCTATTTGTCTATTATTCATATATATTCTCCTTTGTAATAAATCTTACAATTTGAATTATTCCTATTTAAATATATATTTATACATAAAAAAGGTAGCTATATGTAGCTACCTTTTTTGCTTTATAAAATATTTTTTAAGAAACTTTTTCTATGTATAGGAGTTATACCATTTTCCTCTATAGCTTTGTAGTGATCTGCTGTTCCATATCCCTTATGCTTTGCAAATCCATATTCGGGATATATTTTATCATATTCATACATTATACTATCCCTTGTAACCTTTGCTAATATACTTGCTGCTGCTATACTAATTGATTTAGAATCACCTTTTATTATAGGATTTTGTGGTATGTGTACATTAGGTATTGTTGCTGCATCTATAAGTAAATAATCAGGAGATTTTTTAAGACAATTTAAAGCCTTTTTCATAGCCATATAAGTTGCATTTAGTATATTATACTCATCTATTTCTTCATTATTCACTATACCTATTCCATAATCTAGAGCTTTTTCTTTTATTATCTCAAATAATTCATCTCTTTTTTTCTCACTAAGTTTTTTTGAATCATTTATGCCTTCTATTTTAGTGTATTTATCAAATACAACAACGGCTGCAACAACTGGTCCTGCAAGTGGACCTCTGCCAGCTTCATCTATACCTCCTATATATAAATAACCCTTCTCGTGCCCTTCTTTTTCAAAATATCTAATTAATTCTAATCGTTGTTCTTCTTTTCTCATAGCATCTAATTTTTTTGCAAGTTTCATAGCTATATTTTGAACTGACTTTCTATTGTCGTTTTTTAATACTTCTATATATCTCAAATACTCATCTTCTTCAATATTTAATATCATTTCATTTATTTCTTTGACACTTTTATTTTCAAACATATCATCATCTCCTTCAATTAATAATAACATCTACTATGTAATTATTTCAATAAAAACAAAAGGTCAGAGACTTAGGCCTCTAACCTTAAACAATTTATTTATCATTCAAACTAACTATATATTGTATTTATAATTTGTTGTATATCAGTTATAGGAGGAAGACAATTAAAATTTTTACATATATAAGCTGTTGGTTTATTCTCTATCTTAGATAAATCCTTAACACTCTTATTTAATTTTCTTATTTCCCCATCATCAGCCAATATTATATTTAAAAATGGGTGATATTTTTTATTTAACATATCTATTATTTCTTTGCTTTCTTCCAAGCTTCCAACTATTTTCACATCTACTTTAGAAGATACATTGTATAAGTAAGAACTTAGAAACATAGTATATCCTCTAGGAAATCTATCTATTTCGTTGCCGAATGTTTTAAATGATTTATCAGCATAGTCTATAAAAGTTAAATCATCAGTTAGTTGTGCAAGTCTTAATAAATTATATATGGCTACAGAATTCCCACTAGGCATTGCTCCATCATATACTTCTTTTGGTCTCATAATTAATTGTTCGCTGTCTTCTCCGTATATATAAAATCCGCCATTTTCTTTATCATAAAAATATTTTATCATATCTTTTGTAAGTTCATATGCCTTTGATAAATACTTTGTATCAAATGTAGATTGATATATTTCTATAAGTCCATATACAAAAAATGTATAATCTTCTAAGAATCCTTTATTAGCTATATCACCATCTCTATATCTACTATACAATCTTCCACTTTTATCTATCATAGTGTTAATAATAAAGTCTGCTGATTTTTTTGCTGAATTTATATATTCTTTATTTTTCAAAACCCTTCCACCATAAGTAAAGGCAGCTATCATAAGGCCATTCCAAGAAGTAAGTATTTTATCATCTTTGTGGGGATGAATTCTACTTTCTCTAACTTTAAATAATTTATCTATATAGTTATTACATTTTAATTTTTCTTCTCTAGATATATCTAGGTTATTGTTTATAAGATTTGGTATATTCTTTCCTTCAAAATTCCCACTTTCTGTAATATCGTATCTTTTATTAAATTCTTCTCCTTCTTTCTCTCCTAAAACTTCTTTTATTTCATTAGGAGTCCATACATAAAACTTCCCTTCTACTCCTTCACTGTCAGCATCTTCCCCTGAATAAAATCCACCTTCAGGAGATGTCATAACCCTTAATATATAAGTAAATATTTTATCTACTACTTCTTTATAAATTTCATTTTTTGTAAGTGAATAATTTTCACTATATGCAAGTGCTAAAAGAGCATTGTCATATAACATTTTTTCAAAATGGGGTGCTAGCCATTTTTCATCTGTAGAGTATCTAGAAAATCCATATCCTATATGGTCAAATATTCCACCTTTATACATAGATTCAAGTGTGTAATTTACTATATTTAAAGCTTCATTATCGTTTTTAATATATGCATATTTAGTTAAAAAATTCAGATTATGAGGTGTTGGAAATTTAGGAACTTCTCCAAATCCACCGTACTTGCTATTAAAGCTATATTTCAAATCATCAACTGCTTTTTCTATAATCTCATCTTTTAATTCACTAGATTTATCAAATTCTATATAATTAGTTACTTTAGTTTTAAATTTTTCACTAAATTCTAATAAATCTTGCCTTTTATCTACCCATGACTCTTCTATATTTTTAAGAAGATTTATAATTCCTGTCCTTCCATATTTATTGTATTTAGGTATGTATGTTCCTGCAAAAAATGGTTTTTTATCAGGAGTCATTATTATAGTCAAAGGCCAACCACCAGACCCAGTATATAATGTACAAAATGTCATATAAATAGTGTCTATATCAGGTCTTTCTTCTCTATCCACTTTTATGGATACAAAGTGTTTATTAAGTATTTCTGCAACTTCTTCATCCTCAAATGATTCTCTCTCCATAACGTGACACCAATGACATGTGCTATATCCTATACTTAAAAATATAGACTTATCCTCGTTTTTTGCCTTTTCAAATGCTTCTTCACCCCAAGGATACCAATCAACAGGGTTATATGCATGCTGTAAAAGATATGGAGATTTTTCATTAATCAATCTATTTGATTTTTCATTTTTATTCATATAATTCATCCTTTTTTAATTAGTAGATTATTATATATATTCCCCATTTGTACTTTTAATATATAGCTTAAATGTATAACAAATATATATATTACATAAGATATGTTAGTAAAATTGCTATATGGTATATTTGAATAGATTTATTTATAAGGAAGGTGTAATATGAGCGATACGGCAAAGTCATTATTATTTAAATTTTTAATGACTTTAATAATAGGTTGGGTAGCTTTTGGATTTTTAGATAATAACCCATTTAGCTGGATTTTAGCATTTGCTGTAATAGGAACAATAGCTAATTATTTAATTGGAGACCTTTTAGTTTTACCTGGCTTAGGAAATATAGGTGCAGCTATAGGTGATAGTGCTCTTGCTGTAGTTCTTGCATACATTTTAGACTTAATGAGTTTTACATTTGATACTACAGTAACTAATTTAGTTGTTCTTGGAATTTTGGTAACTATTGGTGAATATTTCTTCCATGGATACTTATTAAATAACAATAAATTTGTTCCTTAATAATATCTTTAAATTAAAAATAGTATGTTTCAAATTTTTTTGAAACATACTATTTTATTTACTTTATTTAAAAACTATATGATTTAACATTATATTTCTCATCTTCTTCGCAAGTTTCAATATTTTTAATATTTTCAAATGCTGTAGAAATCATAAGTTTTATTCTATTTAACTGATTTACTTCGCTCGCACCTGGATCATAGTCTATAGCTACTATATTGGTTCCAGGATAAACTCTTTTTAATTCCTTTATCATTCCTTTTCCAGTTACATGATTTGGCAAACATGCAAATGGCTGCATACAAATAATATTTTTAGCTCCACTTTCAATAAGTTCAACCATTTCACCTGTTAAAAACCAACCTTCTCCAGTTTGATGACCTAAGTCAACAACTGTAGATGCTCCTTTTGCTATATCTTTTATTGACTTTGGAGGATGAAATCTATTGCTATTACTTAATGCTTCTTTATAAGTATCTCTATACATCTCAATAATATTAATAGCAACTTTCCCTAAAATTTGAGAACGCTTACTTCCTGATAAATATTTATATTTATAATCAGTATTATAAGCACAATATAATAAAAAATCTGTAAGGCCAGGCATTACTGCTTCTGCACCTTCTGCCTCCACTATATTAACGACATTATTGTTTGCTGTTGGATGAAATTTAACAAGTATTTCTCCTACTAATCCCACCTTTGGTTTAATCACATTAGTTATTTCTAACTCATCAAACTCCTTTACTATAGCACTAATATTTTCCTTAAAATCCTTTTTATTAGCACGTTTTAAAGAGTCTTTGCCTATTTTAGCCCATTTTTCATATAGTGCATTAGTAGACCCTTTAATTTTTTCATATGGTCTAACTCTATACAATACATTCATAAGCAAATCACCATAAATCAAGGCCATCATAACCCTATTTAAAAAATTCAGAGAAAACTTAAAACCTGGGTTTTTCTCCATTCCATTGGCATTTAGTGATATTACAGGTACATTTTCAAACCCAGCATCCTTTAATGCTTTTCTTAAAAATCCTATATAATTTGTAGCTCTACAGCCTCCACCAGTTTGAGTTATCATAACCGATGTATTATTCAAATCATATTTGCCACATTGTAGAGCTTCTATAATCTGCCCTATAACAATTACTGCAGGATAACAAGCATCGTTATTTACATATTTCAACCCTACATCTGTAGCTTTATTATCTACCGATGGCAGAATTACTAGATTATATCCGGATTGTCTAAATGATTCTTCTACAAATTGAAAATGTATTGGAGACATTTCTGGTGCTAAAATAGTATTGTTTTTTTTCATTTCTTTCGTAAATTGTATTTTTTTATATTTATTATCTACCTTCTTAAGTTTAAATCCATTTTTTTCTCTTTCCAAAATTGTAGCCTTTAAAGAGCGAAGTCTTATTCTTGCTGCCCCTAAATTATTTCCTTCATCTATTTTAAGAGTTGTATAAACCTTTGAATTTCCATTTAGTATTTCCTGTACTTGATCTGCTGTAACAGCATCTAGACCACATCCAAAAGAATTTAATTGCACTAGTTCTAAATCATTTTCCTTTGATACAAAACTAGCTGCAGAATAGAGCCTTGAATGGTATGCCCATTGATCTACTACCCTAATTGGTCTTTCAATTTCTCCTAAGTGAGATATAGAATCTTCTGTTAGTACTACCATTCCTAGTGAATTTATCATCTCTGGTATGCCGTGGTTTATTTGTGGATCTATATGATATGGTCTTCCAGCGAGGACTATTCCTTTAAGACCATTTTCTCTAATAAACTTAAGTGTATCCTCTCCAGATTTTTGAATATCTTTCTTAAAAGTTTCTTGTTCTTTATATGCTTTATCTACACTTTGTTTAATTTCATTTTCATCAATATTAAACATCTTTAACTCTTCATACAATCTCTTTATCATCTTTTTTTCATTGTCAAAAGGCAAAAATGGTTTTATATATATAATATTTTTTTCTCTTAAAACATCCATATTATTTTTTATAACCTCAGGATATGAAACAACTATAGGACAATTAAAATGATTATCTGCATCTTTTTGTTCCTTCTGCTCATGAGAAATACAAGGATAAAAAATAAATTTTGCTCCTTTGTCTACAAGATCCATAACATGACCATGGACAAGTTTTCCAGGGTAACATACAGACTCTGAAGGTATTGTTTCAATTCCCTTTTCATACAAACTACTTGAAGATCTGTCAGATAGTTCTACCCTAAACCCTAACTCGGTAAATAAGGTAAACCAAAAAGGATAATTTTCATAAATATTTAAAACTCTAGGTATACCTACTGTACCTCTTTTTGCTTCTAACCTTGATAAAGGGTTGTATTTAAAAATTCTTTCATATTTATATTCAAATAGATTTGGTAAAGATTGCTGTCCCCTTTGTTTGCCAGATCCTCTTTCACATCTATTACCCGATATAAATCTTTCCCCATTTCCAAACTTGTTTATGGTTAGTAAGCAGTTATTAGAGCACAATCTACACCTTGAAACATTAGTTTTTATATCAAATTCATTTAACTCACTTTTATTTAATAACTTTGTTTCATAACCTTCTTCATATCTTTCTCTTGATATTAAAGCTGCTCCAAAGGCTCCCATTATTCCAGCAATATCTGGTCTTATGGCTTCTCTTTCAGATAATATTTCAAAACTTCTAAGAACTGCATCATTATAGAATGTGCCACCTTGAACAACAATTTTTTCTCCTAATTCTTTAGGATTTTTTACTTTAATTACTTTAAAAAGTGCATTTTTTATTACTGAATATGATAATCCTGCAGAAATATCCCCTACTGTTGCTCCTTCCTTTTGTGACTGTTTAACCCTTGAATTCATAAACACAGTACATCTTGAACCAAGATCAACTGGTTTTTCTGAAACTAGAGCTTTTGAAGCAAAGTCTTCTATACTCATACTAAGTGAACTTGCAAAAGTATCTAAAAACGAGCCACACCCAGCAGAACAAGCTTCATTTAAAAGTATGCTCTCTATAACTCCATCTTTTATCTTTAGACATTTCATGTCTTGCCCACCAATGTCCAATATAAAATCCACTCCTGGACAGAAGAAATCTGCTGCTTTGTAGTGAGCCACTGTTTCTATTTCACCAATGTCTACATTTAATGCTGACTTTAATAATCCTTCTCCATAACCTGTAACAGTTGAGTTTACTATTTTTGCTTTTGATGGTAATATATTATATAATTCTTTAAGTATCTTAATAGTAGAATTAATAGGACTTCCTTCGTTACTTCCGTAATATGTATAAAGAAGTGAACCTTCACTATCAATGAGAGCAGCTTTTGTAGTAGTAGAACCTGCATCTATCCCTAAAAAGCATTCTCCATCAAAGGTTGATAACTTTCTTTTCTTTACCAGATTTCTATTATGTCTTGATTTAAATTCTTCATATTCTTTATTATTATAAAAAAGTGGTTCTAATCTATTTGATTCAGTCTCAGATGTATTTCCAAACTCTTCAACTTTACTTACTAATGAATTAAATAATAATGACTTTTCATCTACAGAAGATAAGGCAGCTCCAATTGCTACATAAAGCTGTGAATTTTCTGGAAAAATAATTTGATGTTCTTCCAATTTTAACATATCAATAAATCTTTTTCTTAGCTCAGAAAGGAAAAACAATGGTCCTCCTAGAAATGCTACATTTCCCTTAATAGGTCTTCCACAAGCTAATCCACTAACAGTTTGAATTACAATAGCCTGAAGTACAGATACGGCAATATCTTCTTTTGCAACACCCTCATTTAAAAGAGGCTGAACATCGGTTTTTGCAAAAACACCGCATCTTGCTGCTATAGGATAAATCTCACTATAATTTTTAGCTAATTCGTTTAACCCAATAGCATCTACCTTTAGCAAAGATGCCATCTGATCTATAAATGATCCTGTACCCCCTGCACAAGTACCATTCATCCTTTGCTCTACTCCATCATTAAAGTAAGTAATCTTTGCATCTTCTCCTCCAAGTTCAATTGCTACATCAGTTTTAGGATAATATGTTTTTATTGCTTTTGTAGATGCAACAACTTCTTGTGTAAAAGAAGCTCCAATACTATTTGCAATGTTCATTCCACCAGAACCAGTAACCATTATAGTTAAACGTGCATCCTTTAGAATTTTATATGCATCTTGTAGTATTTGCTGAAGTTTTTTCTTAATGTCAGAATAATGCCTTTCATATTTACTATATATTATCTCTTTTTCACTGTCTAAAACAACTACCTTAACTGTTGTAGACCCAATATCAATGCCAACGTGAAATAAATTGTTCATAAATTCCACAGCAAATATGCTGTGCTCTCCTCCCTAGTTTTTAATTTATTTTTTAAAATTATATATAAAATAAAAATTACTTTATAAACACTTTGTTGATTAATTATTTATATGTATATTATAATAAATATATGATTTCACGCAATAAACATTACAACTTAAAACGTTTATTATTGAACATTATTAAAGAAACTGTCTATTAAATTTTATAAATATAAATAGAAAATGGGGAAATTAAAATGGCAAAAGTACTTAATGACAGAAGAACAATAAGAACTAAAAAGATGATAAGAAATGCCTTATCAGAGTTAATTGAAGAAAAGGGATTTAACGATATATCCATTACTGACTTAACTAAAAGAGCTGATATAAACAGGGGAACATTTTATCTTCACTACACAGATAAGTATGATTTATTAGAAAAGGTTGAAAATGAAGTAATACAAGAAATTCAAGAACAGACAAAAGATATTGATTCAATAAATCTGTTAAATATAGATGCCCTAAATGAACCTCTCCCCTTTATGATAAAGCTTTTTGAATACTTTAAAGAAAACTCTAATTTTATGAAGGCTATCTTAGGCCCAAAAGGAGACCCTATATTTCATAATAAAATCAAAAAATTTATAGAGACTAATTTATTTGAAAAAACGCTAATAAAAACATTTAATAAAGATAATATGTTGGTCCCAGAAGAATATTTTATTTCTTACGTACTTTCAGCACATTTAGGAGTAGTACAACAGTGGATTGAAAGCGGTATGAAAAAATCCCCAAAGGATATGGCATTAATCTTAACAAAGCTCTTTTTACTTGGTCCGTTTGGAGTAATAGGACTAAAAAACAATAAAAAAACACCCTAAAAATCAAACCTGTTCAATTTGATTTTTAGGATGTTTAATATACAAAACTACTTATTCCATTTTAGTACTGGATTTCTCGCAGCTTTCACATCATCTACTCTTCTTACTAAAGTATTATGTGGTGCATTTTTAAGTAGTTCTGGACTTTCTAAAGCTTCTTTTGCAATATTTATCATAGCCTCTACAAAAGCATCAAGAGTTTCAATATTCTCAGTTTCAGTAGGCTCTATCATGATTGCACTATCTACTATTAATGGGAAGTATATAGTAGGCGGATGATATCCATAGTCTATAATTCTCTTTGCCACATCTAATGTTGTGACGTTATCACCACGGTCCTTTAATCCCCCTAAAATAAACTCGTGCTTACATACGGTGTCTGACGCTACATAATAATCCTTAAGTTTTTCCTTCATATAATTAGCATTTAAAACTGCTGTTTCACTTGCTTTTTTAAGCCCTTCTGCACCCATAGTAAGAATGTAGGTATAAGCTCTTACTAATATTCCAAAGTTCCCATAGAAGCTTTTTATTTTGCCTATTGATTGAGGCTTATTATAGTTCAATATATACTCATCGTCAACATTTTCGATAATAGGTACTGGAAGATATGGTATTAACTCTTTTTTAACTCCTACAGGGCCACTTCCTGGACCTCCGCCACCATGAGGAGTAGTAAATGTCTTGTGAAGGTTTAGATGAACAACATCAAAGCCCATATCGCCTGGTCTTGTTATACCCATGATAGCATTAGTATTAGCACCATCATAATATAATAATCCCCCCGCCTCATGAACAAGACTTGCTATTTCACTTATATTAGTTTCAAATAAGCCAAGAGTGCTTGGATTAGTAAGCATAAGCCCTGCTGTATCTTCATCTAAAACAGCCTTTAGGTTTTCTAAATCTACGGCTCCATTTTCATCAGATTTTATTTCTACAATATTAAAGCCTGCAACGGCAGCACTAGCAGGATTAGTACCATGTGCAGAATCCGGAACTATTATTTTTTTTCTATTATAGTCTCCTCTGCTTTCATGATAAGCTTTCATAACCATAAGCCCTGTTAGCTCTCCATGTGCTCCTGCTGCTGGCTGTAATGTAAATCCATCCATTCCTACTATTTCTCCAAGCTTTCTTTCTAAATTATACATAAGTTCAAGGCAGCCTTGAGTAGTCTTTTCTGGCTGATATGGATGAACTCCTGTAAAATTTGGATTTGAAGCCATATCTTCGTTAATCTTAGGGTTATATTTCATAGTACAAGAACCTAGTGGATAAAAACCAGAATCTAAACCATAGTTTTTATTTGATAATAAAGTATAATGTCTTATAACATCTACCTCACTAACCTCTGGCAATTCTAAATCCTTTTTTCTAAGTAGCTCATCTGGAATTAATTCTTCGAAATTACATTCAGGTACATCACAGCTTGGAAGTGAATAAGCTTTTCTTCCTTCTTTTGATACTTCAAATATTAATTTATTATATTCCTTCATACTATCCCCTCCATCAACTTAACTAAGTTATCTATTTCTTCTTTATTTCTCTTTTCTGTTACACAGAATAAAATAGAATTCTTTAATTGAGGATAGTCTTTTTCTAAGGAATATCCACCTAAAATACCTTCCTTTAAAAGCTCATCATTAACTATATTTGGATCTACTATAGATTCTACTGCAAATTCCTTGAAAAATGGTTTATTGAAAACAGGCTTACATTTTCCAGATTTTATTAATTCATTGTAAGCATAGTGAGATTTTTTCATACATTGCTGAGCTACTTCTTTAATACCTTCTTTACCCATAACAGACATATAAACAGCAGCTGCAAGAGCATTTAATGACTGATTTGAGCATATATTTGACGTTGCCTTTTCTCTTCTTATATGTTGTTCTCTTGCTTGAAGAGTTAGAGCAAAAGCTCGCTTTCCATCGATATCCTCTGTCTGCCCTATAATCCTTCCTGGCATTTTTCTCATAAGTTTTGAAGTAGATGCCATAAATCCTAAATATGGTCCTCCAAAATTCATAGCATTTCCTAGGGATTGCCCTTCACCTACAGCAATATCTGCTCCGATTTCTCCAGGGGTTTTTAAAACACCTAAAGATATTGGATCTACACTCATTATTAACAATGCCTTATTTGAGTGAGTTATTTTTTCAACTTCACTTAAATCTTCTACTACTCCAAAAAAGTTTGGATTTTGAACTATAACTGCAGCAGTATTTTTATCTACTAATTTATTCAAATTTTCTATATCTGTTTCTCCATCCTTGAAATCTACCTCTTTGATTACCCCTCCATGAAATTTCATGTAGGCTTCTAATACCTTTCTAGTGTCAGGATTTACAGTTTTAGAAACCACTATGTTTTTTCTCTTAGTGCTTCCCATAGAAATCATAGCAGCCTCAGCGCAAGCTGTAGCACCGTCATACATAGAAGCATTCGAGACCTCCATGCCTGTAAGCTCTGCAATCATTGTTTGATACTCAAAAATTACTTGAAGAGTTCCTTGACTTATTTCTGGCTGATAAGGAGTATATGCAGTATAAAATTCTGATCTAGATGTAATATGACTTATAACCGAAGGAATATAATGGTCATACGCACCTGCTCCAAGAAAGCAAACTAAATCTTCATTGCTTAGATTTTTCTCTGAAATATTTTTTAATTCCTTACTTACCTCAAGTTCTGACATAGGTTCATTAAGATTAAGTCTTCTATTCAACTGTAAGTTATCAGGTATATCCTTAAACAATTCTTCAACAGTGCTTATTCCGATAATTTCAAGCATCTTTTTTTGCTCTAAATCAGTATTAGGTATATAAGGAAACATATTATGCCTCCTTAACGCAGAACTCTTCATATTGTTCAGCTGACAATAAATCCTCCAGCTGAGATTTATCATATATTTCAAGAACAATCATCCAATTTTCAAAAGCATCTTCATTTAATAACTCTGGATTGTCAACTATGACTTCGTTTACTTCAACTACCTTGCCATCAAGTGGAATAAATAAATCAGACGCTGCCTTAACTGACTCTACAGCACCAAATATGTCTTCAGCACTTAACTCTGTGTCTACTTCAGGTAATTCAACATAAACAATACTTCCTAAGGCATGTTGAGCAAAATCAGTAATTCCAATATAAGCTTTATCCCCATCTACCTTTACCCATTCATGATCCTTACTATAAAGTAACCCCTTTAAAACTTTCATAATAAATACCCCCATAGTTTATTTTTTATAGTTTTTGTTATAAAACTTTTTATTAATAACTTCTGCTTTTACAGGTTTATTTCTAATTAAAATATTTATTTCTGTTCCAAAACCAGTATATTTAGAATCTATAATAGCTAAGCCTATATTCTTTTTAAGAGTTGGTGAAAAATAACCAGTTGTTACAAATCCAATATTATCACCATTAACTTCGACTGCATAACCATGTCTTGGAATGCCTCTTCCCTTTAATTCAAAACCAACAAGCTTTCTTTTTAAACCCTCTGCCTTTTGTTTTAGAAGAGCTTCTCTACCTACAAAACTATCTTTATCTAGTTTTACAAAATACCCCAATCCTGCTTCTAACGGTGTTATATCCTTAGAAATTTCATTTCCGTATAAAGGTAGAGCTGCTTCAAATCTCAATGTATCCCTACAGCCTAATCCAGCTGGCTTAATACCACAAGATTTCCCTGCTTGTAATATACTATCCCAGATTTTTTCAATGTGCTGATTTTCAGTATAAATTTCAAAACCATCTTCTCCTGTATAACCTGTTCTTGAAACAAGACATTTAATCCCGTTTATTAATACACCTCTTTTACAGTAAAAAAATTCTATTTCATCTAAATTCAAATCTGTTAAATTTTGAAGTATTTCCTGAGCTTTTGGCCCCTGTATTGCAACTTCAGAAACTTCACTAGATATATTTAAAATCTCAACTTCATAACATCCTTTATTTTCTATCATCCAATCAAAATCTTTTTCTATATTGCCAGCGTTAATAACTAAATAGTAATGTTCTTCGTCGAATTTATAAACTAAAAGGTCGTCGACTATTCCCCCGTCTTCATAACACATAAATGTATATATAACCTGATTATCCAAAAGTATGCTTACATCATTTGTAACTAAGTTTTGAACATATCTAAATGCATCTTTGCCCTTTACCTCTACCTCTCCCATATGTGATACATCAAATAATCCAGCATTGTTTCTTACAGCTTCATGCTCTTCAATAATACCCTCATACTGTACTGGCATTAGCCATCCAGCAAATTCTATAACCTTTCCCCCATGTCTCTTATGAGCATCATATAGTTTAGTTTTTTTTCCATTATCCATATATACACCCCCTTTATAAAATAAAAAGAGATATGAAAGCATAAATAATATATGCCTTCATATCTCTGTATATTTACCTGAAAGCTTTAGTAAAACTTAAAAAGTCTACTTTTCTTCTTCGGCGCCCTAATGGGACTTTCCAGAGTATCATCAATTAACGGTCCTTTTGCCTGAAAGATTCTAAATTAATCGGCATTAATTTATTGCTTCTTCGGCTATCCAAATGGATATCTCCCGTTAATGTCACCTGATAATATTAAGTTCCTAAAATTTTCCTTTTACAATTCAATTATACTATAATTTTCATACTATTATACTCTAATTAATATCTTAACAAGTGTAATCCTAATTATTATATATGCTGAAATCTTATAAGTGTTCACAATATACTGTTGAATTCTAATAATATATCTGATAGTATTTTCTTAGAATTAATAAAATAAATAATCAAGGGGGATAAACATGCTATTCATTGATAATAATCTCACAAACCCTAATTTTAATTTAGCAGCTGAGGAATACATACTAAAAAACTTTAGTGAAGATGTTTTTATGCTTTGGAGAAATGAACCTTCAATTATAGTAGGTAAAAATCAAAACACATTATCAGAAATAAATTATGATTATGTTAAGGAAAAGTCTATACCAGTAGTTCGAAGGCTAACAGGTGGAGGGGCTGTATTTCACGACTTAGGAAATTTAAACTTTACCTTCATATCAACAGATGATGCTAAAAGTTTTAATAATTTCAGAAAGTTTACTCAACCTATAATAGATATACTAAAAGAATTATCTGTAGACGCAGAGTTTTCTGGACGAAATGATTTAACAATAGATGGAAGAAAGTTCTCTGGAAATGCTCAATGCAATTATAAAAATAAAGTTATGCATCATGGTACTTTATTATTTACTTCAGTAATAACAGATATTTCTTCTGCTCTAAAAGTAAAACCTTCTAAATTTGAAGGTAAAGGTGTAAAATCAGTAGCAAGTAGGGTGACAAATATTAGCGAACATCTAAAAAATCCTTTAACTATATTAGAATTTAAAGATATGATTATGAAACACATTTCTCAAACAAACACTGATTATAAGATTTATAAATTCTCAGAAGAAGATTTGAACAATATAAAAAAATTATATGACGAGAAGTACAACACTTGGGAATGGAATTTTGGAAGCTCACCTAAATATACTTTGGTTAACGAGTTAAAGTATGTAGGCGGAAATGTAGAATTTTATTTAAATGTTGAAAAGGGAGTAATAACTGATTTAAAAATATGTGGAGATTTTTTTGGAAAATCTGATCTTTCTGACATTGAAAATTTACTAATAGGAATAAGACATAATGAAAAAGAAATAAATGAGGTATTGTCAAAGGTAGATGTTAGTGACTATATGGCTGGTGCCAAAATAGAAGACCTTATTAATGGATTAATATAAAATTCGCTTCACTCATGTCGCCAACGACCTTGAAAAACAGGGACCTTGCTCAAATTTATAAGTTGAAAATTTAAAAAGAGCCTTCTCTTATATATTCAGAGGGCTCTTTTAAGTATTATCTAATCTTTTAATGTCGCTAATGTCGATTTCCATTTTTATACCTCTTCACATTCTTTACATATACATACTAAACTTGAATTTTCCTTGTCATAAGTTACTGAAAATTCATTTTCCTTAACTTCATTACCACATACAGAACATTTTGAACCTCTAGTTTCTGATTTTGCTATACTGTTTACAAATGGTGCCATAGTAACCACTCCTTTTAAATTTTTTTATTTTATTGCTTTTTGGTTTAAGTTATTATATGATTTTATGGCATAATGTTATACATTTATTTGAAAATTTTTTACGACATTTATTTTTTATTTAAAACAAAAAACTCTAGCAATATTTTGCTAGAGTTTTATATTATCCTCTATATTTTTATATTTTAGTTAATACTCGTATAGTTTATAATATAATGTATATGCTTTTCTTTAACTTCTGTTGGACCGTAGATATAATGAGTATGACCTCCATCAGGAGTAGGAATATCTGGTCCAGTTGTTACTTTATAACAATGAGTATGTCCATCATTATAAGTTGTTACGCCCTCTATATAGTGAACATGGGGTATTCCGCTTGGTGCTGATGAAGTCATTCCTTGATAATAATGAATATGACCATCATCCAATGTTGTCATACCTTCATAATAGTGATTGTGATATCTCATATAGAGTCACCCCCTTCTTGGATAAGCTAGTATAAGATATGAAAATTAATTAATATATGTTACAATAAAAAAACCCTGCTAACTTTATTAACAAGGTTTTTAAAAATTTTATTTTAATTTTCTATACAATATCCTATTACCTGGATTTTCATCATCAATTTCAACGTTTTTATATTCTCCATTTTGCACTTCATTTTTGAATCTACGACCATCTATAGTATGTTCACTCATTGGAAGATCCTCACTTACAATGTCCCTATACTCAAATGGATGACCTGCTGGAACTTTATCTAATTTACTTTTATCTATATGGCTCTTATCTTTCATTTATAATTCCTCCTTTTGTATTATTCATAAATTATTATCACCATATAAATAATTATTATTTGCTAGTATGTTAATGTAATTTAATACTAATTACATCCACTATAACCACATTCTGGGCATAATGTACAACCACCTGTAGCAGTTATACCTTCAAATCCACATTCTGGGCATTTAAATGGTATCTTTTCGTTATAGTCTACTGTTATAGTTATTTCTTTATTTTTATCTAATGTTTCTACAGTTACTTCTTTTTTAGATTTTTCATTTATAAGAACACCACTTCTTTGACAACCATCTCTATATATAGTAACTCCTTTTAATCCACTTTCCCATGCATTCATATAGATATCATATACACCTTGAACAGGGAATTCATAAGGAATATTTATTGTAGATGATATAGATGCATCTATATATTTTTGCCATGCTTTTTGCATTCTTATTCTATCTTTATAATCTAGGTTCATTGATGTCACAAATATATTAGGCAATTTATCTTCATCACTTATTCCATGTAAATCCATATACTCTTTAACCACAGGAGTATATACCTTATAATAAACATCCTCATCATGTAGACTTTCAGTTTTTCTTACATAAGATAAGTTATAAATTGGTTCTATTCCTCCACTTATACCTAGCATAGTAGATATAGACCCTGTTGGTGGTATTGTAAGTAGTTGTGAATTTCTAATTCCATATCTTTTAACTAAAGCTTTTACCTTTGGCTCTATATTTTGAATAAAAAATGGAGAGTTAAATATAGCTTCTTCATTATATTTTTCAAAAGGTCCAAAATCCTTTGCAAGCAATGCAGATTGCTTAAGTGCACAATTTAACATAGTGTTTGCTATATCTTCGCAAAGCTTTATAGATTCATCACATCCATATCTTATGTTTAGTTTTATAAGCATGTCCGCTATTCCCATGACCCCAAGGCCTATTTGTCTATATTTTGCTACACTTATCCTTTGTTCTTCTAATGGATGTAGAGATAATCCTTCATCCAAAACTTCATTCAATCCTATTACACATTCTTTTACGCAAGATTTAAATTTATTAAAATCGAAACTTGCATTTTGTGTAAATGGTTGTATTATAAATTGTGATAAATTTATAGACCCTAATAAACAGCTCCCTCCAGATGGCAGAGGCTCTTCAGCACATGGGTTTACGCCTGCATAATAAAACTCCTTATCTTCACTCATTAAATGCCAATTCTCTATTTTGTCCCAAAATAATATACCAGGTTCTGCAAAATTCCAATTATTTTTAGTAAGCTTAATAAATAAGTTATACGCATCAATTTTTTTAATTATTTTTTCTCCTGTCGATTGTACTATAAATGTACAATTGTATTCTTCTTTATTCTTAACACATTTCATAAATTCATCAGTTACTTTTACAGATATATTTGCCTTTGTTACTTTATTTAAATCTGTTTTTATATCTATAAATTCCCCTATATCCGGATGACTTACATCCATACTCAACATTAGAGCACCTCTACGCCCTTTTTGCCCTATAAGTCCTGTAACCATGCTATATAAATCCATAAAGGATACTGACCCAGTAGTAGTTCTGGCTGCATTGTTTACCTTAGCACCTTTAGGTCTTAGCTTTGATATATCAAATCCAACTCCACCACCATAACTATATGTCCTAGCCAATTTTTTAGCAGTATCAAATATACTCTCTATATTGTCCTCTGGTTGACTTAATACGTAACAATTAGAATATGTTATCTTTATATCGTCTTTATAAAGGCCTCTATTTGCAATTATTCTACCTGCAAATAAAAACTTTTTTTGTCTTATTAATTTTTCTATACGGGTATTTACTCCTGAAACACGATTTATCCATTCATCAAAACTTTCGTTATTATATCTATACTTATTACTCCATATAGATTTCTGAAGATCATTCATATCCCAGGGCTTATTTCTTACAGCCGATCTTTTTTCTCTATACAATATATAGTCTTTGGCAACATCTTTTCTATTAGATTCCATAAGTGCAACTTCTACTAAATCTTGTATTTCCTCTACACTGTATGTCCTATTATTATTTACTACTATGTCTTTTACGTATTCAGAAATATATGTAGCAAGTTCTTCATTAGGTCCTTTTTCGCTAGATAAAGTAGATTTATATACAGCATCATATATTTTTATGTGATTAAATTTTTCTAAACTCCCGTCTCTTTTAGTAATATATTTCATACACATCCTCCTTAACAAAAGCCTATACTTATTTGTATACCCAATTATCTTCGTTTTTAAATATATAATTTAAAAATAAAAAAGAGCCTCAAATTGAGACTCTTTTGTTATATAGTTTATTATGCAGATTGTTTTTTCTTACCGAAGAATGATCCTAATATACCACCTACTATTGCTGGAACTATCCAGTTAAATCCAAGTGATGCTAGTGGTAAACTATTTATAAATGGAACGTTTAATCCAAATCCTTGTGCTACAGTTAATACACTTACAACTAAAGTTACGTATACTGATCCTTTGTAAACAGCTTCATTATTAATTACATTTGAGAATATATTCATTATTACAAGAACTATCATTACAGGATAAAGTACTACAAGTATTGGAGCTGAAACTTTTATTATTGCATTAACTCCAAAGTTAGCTACTACAGCACTAAATACGCATATTCCTATAACTAAATGTTCATATTTAAGTTTTCCATTTGTTGCAGTTGCAAAGTAATCTGAAACTGCAGCTGTTAATCCTATAGAAGTTGTTAAACATGCTAATGCTACTATAACACCAAGTATTATCTTACCTGGTCCACCTAATATATGTTCTGTTATTGCAACAACTAAAGTTGCTTGTGATACATCAGCACCATACATAGTAGATACTGTTGCACCTAAATATGTTAATCCTCCGTATACAAGAATTAGTCCTATTGCTGCTACTCCTGATGACATTAAAGTTAATTTTATCTTTTCTTTTTCTTCTGTATATCCTTTATTAACAAGCGATGTTATTATAACAGCTGCAAAAGCTGCTGCTCCTAGTGCATCAAGCGTTTGATATCCTTGTGATATACCATTTGAGAATACATTAGCTATCATTGGCTCTGGGCTTATATCGCCTATTGGTGTCATTACACCTTTTATTATAAGTACTGCTAATGCTATTAAAAGTGCTGGCGTTAAAATTTGTCCAACTATATCAATAACTTTTGATGGTTTTATAGTTAATACTAATGTTAATCCAAAGAATATTACTGAGAATAGTATTGGGCTAAATCCTGGCAATGAAGGTAATATACCCATTTCAAATGTTGTTGCTCCTGTTCTAGGTATTGCTAATAGTGGCCCTATACATATCATTATAGCTGCTCCGAAAATAGCACCTAAACGTTTTCCTCCCATATTCATTATGGCACTCATAGATCCACCTGCTTTAGCTGCTGCTAAAACTGTTATTAATGCTAGTCCAACGTCTGCAATTATAAATCCTATAAATCCTATTCCCCATTGAGTCCCCGATGTAAGTCCAAGGTATGGTGGGAATATTAAGTTTCCTGCTCCGAAGAACATTGCAAATAATGCAAATCCTACGGTGATAACATCCATAGTTCTTTTGTTCATAAATACACTCCCCTTTCAAAATTCAACAATTTTCTAAATATTATGCCTCTTATTGATATTTTAAATCTTTTAGTTAATTCAGTCAATATAAAATTTTAAAAAACATATAAATATTTTTACATGATAAGTATTTATTTTATGTAAACAAAAAAAGAGCCCCAATTGGGACTCCTTTATTATTATATAGATTGTTTATTTTTACCGAAGAAAGATCCTACAATACCACCTACTATTGCTGGAACTATCCAGTTAAATCCAAGTGAAGCTAGTGGTAAGCTATTTATAAATGGAACACTTACTCCAAATCCTTGTGCAGTAGTTAATATAGATACAAACAATGTTATATAAGTTGCACCTTTAACAATAGCACTGTTTCTTATTACATTTGAGAATATACTCATTACTACAAGAACCATTGTTACTGGGTAAACTATAGTTAATATCGGAGCTGCAAATTGTATTATAACATCAACTCCAAAGTTAGATACTACAGCACTAAATACACATATCCCTATAACTAAATGTTCATATTTAAGTTTGCCATTAGATACAGTTGTAAAGTAATCTGAAACTGCAGCTGTTAGTCCTATAGCAGTTGTTAAACATGCTAGTGCAACTATAATTCCAAGTATTATTTTACCTGGTCCACCTAATATATGTTCTGTTATTGTAACAACTAAAGCTGCTTGTGATACATCAGTTCCATACATAGTAGATACTGTCGCTCCTAAGTATGCTAAACCACCGTATACAAGTACTAATCCTACTGCAGCAACCGCTGATGAAGCTAAAGTTAATTTCAATTTTTCTTTTTCTTCTGTATAGCCTTTTTGAACAAGTGATGTTATTATAACTGCTGCAAAAGCTGCTGCTGCTAATGCATCCATTGTTTGATATCCTTGTGCTATACCATTTGAGAATATATTATCTATCATTGGTTCTGGACTTATTTCACCAATTGGTGTTATTATACCTTTTATTATAAGAACTGCTAATGCTATTAAAAGTGCTGGTGTTAAAAATTGTCCTATTATATCTATAACTTTTGATGGCTTTATTGTTAATACTAATGTTAATCCAAAGAATATTACTGAGAATAATATTGGGCTAAATCCTGGCATTACAGGTGCTATACCCATTTCGAATGTTGTTGCTCCTGTTCTAGGTATTGCTAAAAGCGGCCCTATACATATCATTATAGCTGCTCCAAAGAATGCTCCTAGACGCTTTCCTCCAAGATCTAATATTGCACTCATAGATCCTCCGGCTTTAGCCGCTGCAAATACAGTTATTAGTGCTAGTCCCACGTCTGCAATTACAAATCCTGTAAATCCTGTTACCCATTGATCTCCTGCTGTAAGACCAAGGAATGGAGGGAATATTAAGTTACCTGCTCCAAAGAACATTGCAAATAATGCAAATCCTACGGTGATAACATCCATAGTTTTTTTATTCATAAGTACACCTCTTTCTTTAAAATGACAATTTTCTAAATATTTGTCTTTATATTACTATTTTAAAGTTTTTGCGAAATTTGTCAATATATATAAAAAAATGCCAAATAGTTTCTATTTTCTTAAAATTATTTATATATAGAAAAAAGACCAAACTCATACTAGAATTCAGTCTTTCATTTACATACTAATTTTATACTAATACATTTAAGATTTAGATAATTCCTGCTTTAATTCATCTACGCTAGATATTGCATATGCACTCATTATTAAAACTGTTGGGTATAAAAATGCAGAAAATAAATCTGTTCCTGCAAATTGATAAAATATAGATACACCTACAAAAGTCATTACAAGGTCCAACTTTGCAACTAAAAGGTCAAAAAATCTATCTAGCATAACAAAAACCCCCTTAAATTTTATATTTATATAATCTATGCTGCATGAATTATAAAATTACGTAAATTTCATATTAGATATGTAAATTTTATGTTAAATGTATGTTAAATAAAAAAACTGCTATTATCAGCAGCTTTTATTTATTATCTTGGTTATTTAATTGTTCTTTTATATCTTGTGGGATTTCTAATGTCATATTTCCTATTTTTCCTTCTCTAAATTCATTTAAAACAGTTGTAGCTATTCTTGTATAGTCTAGTTCACGTCCACCTAGATAAAAACCTCTTTTTTGACCTATCATATCCATAGTTTCAATAGGTGTTTCTCCTAAGTTTTCTAACTTATATCTTATTCTTAGCTTTTCAGGTTCTATTACCATAAGTTTCTCTATAAGTTTAAGCGCTAACGTTTCTACATCTAATACTTCATCCTTTATAGCTCTACTAAAAGCTAAATTTAGAGCTACATTTTCATCTTCAAACTTAGGCCATAATATACCTGGAGTGTCAAGAAGTTCCAAATTTCCTTTAAGCTTGACCCATTGCTTACCTTTAGTAACACCAGGTTTATCACCTGTTTGTGTACTCTTTCTACCAGTTAACTTATTAATTAACGAAGATTTACCTACATTAGGTACCCCAACTATCATTAACCTTATAGGTCTTTCTCTTCTTCCTTTATCCATTAATAACTGCATCTTTTCCTTTGTTACATTTTTACATTCATCTATTATTTTATTTACTCCTAATCCTTTTATGGTGTCTACTGGAATAGCTTTTATATTTAATTCTTTATAATAGTCTACCCACATTTTAAGTTTTTCTTTATCTGCCATATCAGATTTATTCAAAACTACAACTCTTGGTTTTCCAGCTGTCAACGTATCTATATCAGGATTTCTGCTGCTAAAAGGTATTCTTGCATCTAAAAGTTCAACAACTACATCTACTAGCTTTAAATTATCCCTTACTAGTTCTTTAGTCTTTTTCATATGACCAGGATACCAATTTATAATCATCTTATCGTCCATTAAGTAATTTTCATCCATATTTATCACTTCTTTCATATGTTTTATATATATATTATCCAACATTATATCCTTTTATAAATAAAAGAGGACTGATTTTACCAGTCCCCTTTTTATAGCAAAGTAAATTATTTAGCTTGTTTAATTTTAGCTGCTTTACCTACTCTATCTCTTAAGTAGTTAAGTTTAGCTCTTCTTACCTTACCTTTTCTAGTTACTTCTATTTTCTCTAATTTTGGAGAGTGTACAGGGAACGTTCTTTCAACACCCACGTTAAAAGACATTTTTCTAACTGTGAAAGTTTCTCTAGCCCCGCCACCTTGTCTCTTTAATACAGTACCTTCGAATATTTGTATTCTTTCTCTTTTACCTTCAACTATTCTTACGTGTACTTTTACAGTGTCCCCAGGTCCAAAGTTAGGAACATCGCTTTTTAATTGAGCTTGCTCTAATGATCTTACTATTTCGTTCATTTTTTTTCCTCCTATGTCATAGACGTTCTTAATTACTCGACCAGTGTAAGAAGAGGAACGTCCGTTTTTCCAACAAGCATAATTATACTACAAATATTACTTACTTACAATGTTTTTGATATATTTTTTTTCTTTTTCTGTTAAATTGGCACCTTTAATTAAATCAGGCCTTCTTTTTGCAGTTATATGTATTGATTCAATACGTTTCCATTCATCTATTTTTTTATGGTTTCCAGATAGTAATACTTCAGGAACTTCCATATTCATAAATTCTCTAGGTCTAGTATAGTGAGGATATTCTAATAAATTATCTTTAAATGACTCTTCTTCAAAAGATTCATCTTTATTCAAAACTCCTGTTATAAGTCTTGATATTGAATCTATTAGGATAAGTGCAGGTAATTCTCCTCCTGTTAAAACATAATCGCCTATAGATATTTCATCTGTAACTATTAAATCTATTATCCTTTGATCTATTCCTTCGTAATGTCCGCATAGAAGTATAATATCTTCATATTCACTCATTTCACTTGCTATAGATTGATTGTGTACTTTTCCTTTTGGAGTTAAATATATAACCTTAGGATCTTTTATATTAAACTTATCAACTATATGCTTATATGTATCATATATAGGCTGTGGAGTCATTACCATTCCAGCTCCTCCACCAAAAGGATAGTCATCTGCTTTTTTATGCTTATTTTCAGAAAAATCCCTTATATTATATATATTAACCTCTATTAGTTTTTTTTCTACAGCTCTTTTCATTATACTTTCATTTATATAGGATTTAAATATATCTGGAAATAACGTCATTATATGAAATCTCATTTAAACCATCCTTTTCATTATGCTAATCTAACATGCCCTTTATAGGATTTATAATCATTTTCTTATTTTCTATATCTATAGTTGGAACAAATTCCATAACAGCAGGTATTAAATATTCTTTTCCTTCTTTATTTTTTACAACATATACATCGTTTGCACTATATTGTAATACATCTTTAAGAACTCCAATATGCTCATTTTCAACTGTATATACATCCATTCCTAACATATCTGATATAAAAAATTCATCCTCATCTAATTCTCTAGCATTTTCGCGAGGAACATATAAGTATTTAGATCTTAGCTTTTCTACGTCATCTGCATTGTCTATGCCATTTAACTTTACTATTGCTAGTTGACCCTTGTATCTTACCTTTTCTATTTCATGCTTAGTATGAAAATCACCTTCCATATAAACCCAATCCAATTCTTCAAATCTTTCAGGATAATCAGTTAATGTATATACCCTCATATCTCCTTTTAATCCTTGTGTACTTACTATTTGCCCTACTTTAAAGTATTCTATTTTTTCTGTCATATTATCACCCACTTATATTTTTTTATTTAATATTTTGTCCACAATACATAATATTATTATACGGCAAAAAGGATTAGGTATATACCTAATCCTTATACTATTTCAACAGTAACTCGTTTTTGTTCTCTGTTAGCAGCAGATTTAACTACAGTTCTTATAGCTTTTGCTATTCTGCCTTGTTTTCCTATTACTTTACCCATATCTTCTTGATCAACTCTTAATTTAAGAATTATCTCATTATTGTTTTCTATTTCTTCAACAGAAACAGCATCCGGGTTATCTACTAAAGCTCTAGCTATATTTAAAACTAGCTCTTTCATAATATTCAACTCCTAACGAGAACTACTCAGCTTTCTTAGAAGCTTCGAATTTCTCTATTATACCATTTTTAGAGAATAAAGACTTAACAGTGTCAGTTGGTTGAGCTCCTACTGATAACCATTTAACAGCCTTTTCATCGTTTATTTTTATTTGCTTTGGTTGAGAAACTGGATTGTAGAATCCTATTTCCTCTATGAATTTACCATCTCTTGGAGAACGAGAGTCTGCAACTACTATTCTATAGAAAGGTTTTTTATTAGATCCCATTCTTTTTAATCTTATTTTTACTGCCATTGTCATATACCTCCTGAATTTTTGATATCTATTATTTAAAGAAAGGGAAACCACCAGAACTTCCCCTCTTCTTCATACTTTTTTCCATTCCTGAGAACTTTTTCATCATCTTTTTCATTTCTTCAAATTGCTTTACAAGTCTATTTACATCTTGTACAGTAGTTGCACTACCTCTTGCAATTCTTTTCTTTCTAGATGCATTTAATACTCCAGGATTTCTTCTTTCTTCCTTAGTCATAGATTGAATTATAGCTTTTACCCTGACTATTTCTTTGTTATTAAAGTCTAAATCTTGAGTTTCCTTCATACCACCCATACCTGGTATCATTTCAAGTATTTTGTTAAGTGGTCCAAGTTTTTTTAACTGTTCCATTTGATCTAAGAAATCTTCAAAGTCAAACTCTTGTTTTTTAAATTTCTGTTCAAGCTCTTTTGCTTTATCTAAGTCTATTGACTCTTGAGCCTTTTCTATTAAGCTTAACACATCACCCATGCCTAATATTCTAGATGCCATTCTATCAGGATGGAAAGGTTCTAAGTCATCTAGCTTTTCTCCCATACCTGCAAATTTTATAGGCTTTTGGGTTACAGATCTTATAGATAACGCTGCTCCACCTCTAGTATCTCCATCTAGCTTAGTTAAAATAACACCATCTATGCCAAGTGCATCATTGAAACTTTGTGCTACATTTACTGCATCTTGACCAGTCATTGCATCTACAACTAATAATATTTCATGTGGCTTAACTTCAGATTTAACATCTTTAAGTTCACCCATTAAAGCTTCATCTATATGAAGTCTACCAGCTGTATCTATTATAACTAAGTCATTGTTATTTTTTTGTGCATGTGATAGTGCAGCTTTAGCAATATTTACTGGACTTTCTTTATCTCCCATACTAAATACAGGAACTTCTATTTTTTCACCTACAACTTGCAATTGCTTTATAGCTGCAGGTCTATATATATCGCAAGCCACAAGTAATGGCTTTTTACCTTGTTTTTTGAAGTATCTTCCAAGTTTACCAGATGCAGTAGTTTTACCTGCCCCTTGAAGTCCTACCATCATAATAACCGTTGGAGGCTTAGAAGATATCATAATTTTACTCTGAACATCTCCCATTAAACTTGTCAGTTCTTCATTTACTATTTTTATAACATGTTGTGCAGGAGTTAAACTTTGCATTACTTCTTGCCCAACAGCTCTATCTTGCACTTTTTTTATAAAATCTTTAACTACTTTGAAGTTAACATCAGCTTCTAAAAGAGCCAACTTAACTTCTCTCATAGCATCTTTTACATCTTTTTCACTAAGTTTTCCTTTTGATTTAAGCTTTCCAAGTGCTCCTTGAAGCTTATCTGCTAATCCTTCAAATATCATTTCAACATCTCCCTACATATTTCTTCTATATTTTCTATATTAGGGATCAAATTAGCACAATCTTTATTTTGCAATAAGTATTGTTTAATGTCAACAATTTTATCATATATTTCTTCGATGAATTTATCTTTTTCATTTAGTTTAGCTACTAATCCTAATTTACTTTCATAATCTTTAAGTATTTTTTCAGATCGTTTAAGAGTGTCGTATATTCCTTGTCTAGATACTCCTAAATTTTCGCTTATTTCACCTAAAGAATAATCTTCATCATAGTATAAGCTAACTATTTCTCTTTGTTTTTGTGTTAATAGCTCTTTATAATTTTCAAACAGTATTCCAATTTCTACAACCTTATTTAAATCCATCTTAACACTTCCTATTTAACTATACTGTAAAGGTCATTTCCTTTACACTATTGTATTTTATATTATATATAATAACTTGTCAACATATATTTATAAAATGCTAATTATTCTCCAAATAGTGCATCTGCAAAAGCTTTAGAATTAAAATCCTGTAGATCTTCTACTTTTTCTCCAACACCTATTAATTTTACAGGAACATCAACTTCAGATTTAACAGCAAGTACTACTCCACCTTTAGCTGTACCATCTAGTTTAGTAAGTACTATCCCACTAATATTTGCAACTTCTTTAAATGTTTTTGCTTGTTGTACAGCATTTTGACCTGTAGTAGCATCTACAACTAATAATATTTCTTTTGTAGCTTGCGGATATTCTCTATCTACTATTTTAAATACTTTTCCAAGCTCATTCATTAGATTTGTCTTATTATGAAGTCTTCCCGCTGTATCACATAATAATATATCTATATTTCTAGCTTTAGCTGCCTTTACAGCATCAAATATAACAGCTCCTGGATCAGCTCCCTCTTGATGCTTTATTATATCTACACCACTTCTATCTGCCCACACTTCTAGCTGTTCTATAGCAGCAGCTCTAAATGTATCACCTGCTGCTACTAAAACACTCTTACCTTCTTTTTTGAATCTACTAGCAAGTTTTCCTATTGTAGTTGTTTTTCCAACTCCATTTACTCCTACCATAAGTATTATGGCAGGTTTAGGCTCTATATTTAATTTACTATCTTCATCTTCTAATATATTAGATACTATTGCTTTTAATTCACCTCTTACATCTGCTACATCACTTATTTTTTTAGTTTTTATTACATCTCTTAACTGCTCTATTATTTTCATAGTAGTATCAACACCTACATCAGCAGTTATTAAAACTTCTTCTAATTCTTCAAGTAATTCTTCATCTACTTTAGTGTAAGACTTTAATACATCATCTATTCTACCTGTAATTCCCTGCTTAGTTTTAGATAATCCTTCTTTTAACCTATTAAACCAACTTGTTTTTATAGACTCTTCTTCATTATTTTCTTCTAAGTTAGTTTCTATCTCTTCTATTACCTCTTCACTATCTGTATTTTCTTCTTCTATTTCTTTTATGTCTTCCTCATTTTCTTCTATAATTGCTTCTAAATTACTTTCTACTTCTTCTTTTATTTCTTCACTATCTATAATTTCTTCTTTTTCTATTTCTTTTATATCTTCCTCATTTTCCTCTATAACCGCTTCTAAATTACTTTCTACTTCTTCTATTAGTTCTTCATTATTTGTAAATTCTTCTTTTTTCTTTCCAAATCCAAATATTTTTTTAAACAATTAAATTCCTCCTATACAGCATCTTCTGTTAATTCTCTTGCTTGTTCGAGTTTTAAACTAACAACTTTAGATATTGCCTTTTCCTCCATAGTAACTCCATATATATAGTCTGAAACTTCCATTGTTCCTCTCCTATGAGTTACTATTATAAATTGCGTATCACTAGATAATTCTCTTAGAAATTCTCCAAATCTATGTATGTTTGCATCATCTAAAGGTGCTTCTATTTCATCTAATATACAAAATGGAGTAGGCTTAGCTATAATAATTGCAAATAGTATACTTATGGCAGTTAATGCCTTTTCTCCTCCTGATAGTAAGTTTATATTTTTCATTTTCTTACCTGGAGGTTGTGCTGTTATCTCTATATCACTTTCTAGTATATTATGTGGATTACTCATTCTTAATTCTCCGTAACCACCCCCAAATAGCTTTGAATATACTACTTTAAAATTGTTGTTTATTATATCAAAATTTACGGCAAATTCTGCCTTCATATTTTCTTCTAGGTCTTGTATTAATTTTTCTATAATATTTATAGATTGTTCTAAATCTATTTTTTGTTCATTATAAAAATCATATCTTTCTTTTATTTCTTTATATTTTTCTATTGAATCTATATCTACATTTCCTAGCTTTTTTATACTGTTTTTTAGATTTTCTATTTTCTTTTTATCTATAATTACATTATCATCTTTTATTTTTAAAGCTTCATCAAAACTTACTTCATAATCATCCCATAACTTATTATGATAGCTTTCTTTATTTGATTTAATTCTTTCCATCCTATTTTGTATTTTGAATATACTTTCTTTTAATTCTATATATTGCCTATCTATATGCCTTAATTCTAACTGAATAGAATTTAAATCATTTCTTAAACTATTTCTTTGAAGTTTCATATCTTCAAATTTTTCTTGTATATCTTTTATTTGTTGTATTAGGTTTTCTTTTTCTACTTTTGTTAAAATTAACTCTTCACCTAAAGCATCTTTGTTATTCAAATCATATTTTATTTGATTTTTATAATTTTCCAAATTATAATTTTGTAACTCTAATTCCTTTAGTATTCTATTTATTTCTTTTACTTGATTTTCATAAATTTGGTTATTTCTAGCTAATTCTAAATTTAATAAATTTAACTTTTCCTTATCTTCTTCATATATGACCTTATAGTTTTCGCTTTGTGCTGTTAAATTTTTAATTTCATTTTGTTTTTGTTCATATTGTTTTTCTAAATTAGATATTTCTATTTGTAGCTTTTCAATACCTTCTACTGTATAGACTAAGTTTTCACTTAATCCTTTGTTTTCTTTTTCAAATTTAGAATTACTCTCTATTAATAATTTTATTTCTTCTTCGTTATTAAATATGTTTGCCTCAAATGCTACATTATTTTTTTCGCATTTATTTAATTTATGTTGTATTTCATTTATAGCATTCAAGTTATTACCTAGTTCTTTTTCTAATTCTAATTTTTGTTTTTCTAAATGAACTAATTTAATCTGTTCACTTTCTATATTAACTTCATATTCTTCTATTAGTCGTTTTCTAGACAGTATATTACTTGTAGTTTTTATACTACCTCCAGTAAGAGATCCTCCAGTGTTGAATATTTCTCCATCTAATGTCACTATTTTATATTTATAATGTGTAGCTTTACCTAATTTTATAGCCACATCTACGTCTTTTACAACTATAGTTCTTCCTAAAATATTTTCAATTATATTTTTATACTTATTATCTACCTGTACAATTTCGCAAGCTAAACTTATATATCCATTTATATCTTTTACATTTTTTTGATCTATTTTATTTTCTTTTATTATATTAATAGGTAAAAAAGTTACTCTTCCTAAGTTGTTTTTCTTTAGATACTCAATTGCAGATTTTGCAACATTTTCATTTTCAGTTATAATATTTTGAACAGAACCTCCAAGTGCAACCTCTATAGCTTTTTCATATTCTTTTGAAACTTTTATTACCTGACCAAGTGCACCATGTATACCTTCTAGTTTCGTGTTTTTAAGAACTTCTTTTACACCTTTATTAAAACCTTCATATTGATTTTCCATTTCAACATATATATTTAACTTTGAATTGTATTCGTTTATTTTTAATTTAGTATCATTAATATTATTTTCAATATTTTTTATATTATTTTTTATATTGTTAGAATTTTGTATTTGATTATTTTGGTTATAGTTTAATTTTTTAATTTCACTGTTATTTTCTATTTTTAAATTAATATAGTTTTTTAATTCTAATTCTTTATTTTCTATTTTGCTTTGTATATATTGTAATTCTTCCTGTATATTCTTTTCTCTATTATTTATATTATCTAAATTTGCATTAAATCCTGATAACTTATTGCTTAATTGATGTTTATTATTTAACAGTTCTATTACTTCATCTTTTAAGTTTTCTATTTTTATATTTATGTCATTTAAATTAATCTTATAATTATTATTAGATATGGCTATAATATCCCTTTCATTTGTAAGTTCATTTATAGTTTTACTTAATTCTACTTTAGTATTTTTAATATTTTCTAAACTTTGTTTATTTTCTTCTATAGTTTTATTTATATTTTTTATATCACTTTCTTTTCTCGATTTATCATTTTCTATATTATTTACTTTTTCATTTAATAAAACCATATCTGCATCTTTTTTATCTATAGAAGATTTTATTTCATTTATATACTCACTAGAATTATTTATACTTTCTTCTATTTTATTTATATTTTCTTGTATATTATTTATTGCTTTTTCTCTAATGTTTTTGTCTTGTTGTAGAGAATTTAATTGTTCTTGTAATACCTCATTATGGCTGTTTACTTCTTGTGATTGTCTGTTTATAGCCTCAATTTCTTTTATATAACTATTTACTTGTTGTAGCTTTAAATCTTCTTTTAAATCTATATATTTTAAGGCCTTATTCCTTTGATATTCTACAGGTTTTAGTTGATTTTCTATTTCTAAATATATATCATTTATCCTATCTAGATTCTCTTTGGTATTTTTTAAATTCTTTTCTGCTTCTTGTTTTTTATATCTATATTTTGATATTCCACAAGCTTCATCAAATATCTTTCTTCTATTATATGGATTATTGCTTAGTATCTCATCTACCTTACCTTGCTCTATTATAGAGTATCCATCTTTTCCTATACCAGTATCTAGTAGTAACTCTCTTATGTCTTTTAGCCTGCATTGTTTATTGTTTAAAAAAAACTCACTTTCTCCACTTTTATAAGCTTTCCTTTTTATTGTTACTTCGCTAAAATCTATATTTAGTATATTATCCTTGTTATCTATTGTAAGCTCTACTTCACAGTAGTTCATGTGTTTTTTATTTTCAGATCCTGCAAATATAACGTCTTCTAGCTTATCTCCCCTTAAGCTTTTTATACTTTGTTCTCCTAGTACCCATCTTACTGCATCTGATATATTACTTTTTCCACTTCCATTAGGTCCAACTATAGATGTTATACCATTTTCAAACAATATATCAGTTTTATTTGGAAAAGATTTAAATCCTTTGAGTTCTAGTTTTTTTAAATACAAACATACGCACTCCCTTCATGTCAAAACTATAGATTATACATATTAAATAATTCTTTATATATGCAATCTACAGTTAATAAAATACTCTTACTGTCGTCTAATATAATTTCTAATTTATCTAAAGGGAAATTACTTTCTAAAGTTCTTAACATAATATCGTATTCACCCTTAAAATAGACGTTATTTGATTTTTTATTTCCAAGAATTTTGGATATATTTTTTTTATTAACCTTAACTACTATATTTTTAGATACATTATATTGACTTATTATATATTCTAAATAATCTCTATACATTCTACTTTCAATAAGTTCTCTAAGGGCTGGATGATAAGGTCCTTCTATTACTTCTTTTCCAAGCCTTATATCTTCTGTAGGCTGAAGCCCTACTCTTATAACATTTATCTTATTTATATAAAATAAAACTAGTAACTTTTTTACTAAATTTATAGTTTGTTCTATATTTAAAGGTTTATATTTATTGTTTTTAAGAAGTATTTCAAGCCCAGTATCCCTAACTACCAACGTTGGATATATTCTAACAAAATCAGGACCTAAGCTTATAAATTTTTTAGCAGTATCAATACTTTTCTCCTCAGTATCTGAAGGCAATCCTATCATCATCTGAAGACCTAATTTAAATCCATATTTTTGAATTAGATTAGCACTAAATTCAACGTCAGTATCACTATGTCCTCTTACACTATCTATTAAAACTATCTCATCTAAAGACTGAACACCTAGTTCTATTATTGTAACTCTGTATTCCTTTAGCATAGTTAATATTTCATCATTTATACAGTCTGGTCTAGTAGATAATCTTATATCTTTTATGACTCCATTTTCTAAATAACCTTTTGCAACACTTAACAATTCTTTTTGAATATTTATATCTATAGCTGTAAAACTGCCACCGAAGAAAGCTACTTCTATATGAGTATCTTCATTTATGGTTTTTAGATATTCCCTAATAGTATTTTCTACATCAGTGCCAGTTACATCCGTAGATACACCTGTTATCTTTTTCTGATTACAAAATATACAGTCATGTGGACATCCTTTATGTGGCACAAATATAGGTATTATCCTTCTTTTCATATTATATCATCCTTCTTATAGCTTGCTTTGCTGCAGCTTGTTCTGCCTCTTTTTTACTTTTACCTTCACCAACACCTAATATATTTTCATTTGATATTACCTGCATAACAAATGTTTTATTGTGATCTGGTCCTTTTTCATCTACAATTTCATAAGATATATTAACTTGTCCTCTACTTTGTAATACTTCTTGTAAGTGAGTCTTATAATCTCTAAATATTTTTCCTCTTATAGAGTCATCTATTATACTTTTCATGAAATTAAGAACAAATTCTTTAGCTCTTTCAATACCTCCATCTAAATATATGGCTGCTATAATAGCTTCAAATGCATCTGCAAGTATCGATACACGTTCTCTTCCGCCAGTTGCTTCTTCCCCTTTTCCAAATAACATGTGAATTCCTAAATTTATATTTTTCGCAGCCTCATTAAGCGATTCTTCACATACTATATTAGCTCGTAACTTAGTCAACTCACCTTCAGGAAGATCTTTTTCATTGTTAAATAAATAATCACTTATTATTATCCCAAGTACAGAATCTCCTAAAAATTCTAATCTTTCATTAAAAGAAAAATTTTTATGTTCATTAGAATATGAACTATGTGTTAATGCTTCTATTATATATTCTTTATTATAAAACTCATATTTTATTATGTTTTCAAACTCCGATACATTTCTTATTATATCTTCATAATTTCTCATATCATTTACCTCCGAAGAAACAATTCCTATGTTATAGTTTACTATTTTTCAAGTATTATTGCAAAGTTTTATGAAATTTTTCAATTTAAAAATGGCTGCATATAGCAGCCATTTTTAATATTATTTTATTGATAAACTCTTACTAATAATTACGGTTTTATTATACATCTAAATCTGCTTCATCAATTTCATCTGAAGTTAATATTATTCCTTTGCAGCTTGGACAAACTACATCTACATCGTCATCGTATAATAAATCTTCATCTATTTCTACAGTTTCTCCACAATTAGGACATTCCATTTCTAAATATTCAAATTCCTCATCGTCATAATCTTCGTCTTCATCTTCATATAAATCTTCTTCAACATCTGCTAAGTCTTCATCTATTGATTCAGCATACTCCATTAATTCAGCTTGTTCTTCATCTAATTCAACTATAGCATCAGCAAAATCATCTAAAACTTCTACTATTCTATTGATCATTTTACCTTCTTTGCTTTCATTGCTTATATCTAACCCCTCAGCTAATCCTCTTAGGTAAGCTACTTTTTCATATAAATGTTGCATAATACTACCTCCCTTGGTTTTTTTAAAAAATCTTTATTATATAAAGACCTTCTTTATGTAGATTATAATAAAAAGCTTATATATCTATTATTGAGACATATAAGCTTTTCTATACATTAAATATTAAACTCTTGACAAGTAATCTCCAGTTCTTGTGTCTATTTTAACTTTGTCTCCAACGTTTATAAATAAAGGAACATGGATTATAGCTCCTGTTTCAACTGTAGCAGATTTAGTAACATTACTAGCAGTATCTCCTTTTATTCCTGGTTCAGTTTCTGTTACTTCTAGTTCTACAAAGTTTGGAGCTTCAACTTGGAAAGCTTGACCTTGATAAAATCTAATAGTAGCAGAGTCATTTTCTTTTAAGAATTTTATAGCATCTTCAACTTGTTCATAATTTAAAGGTACTTGGTCATAAGTTTCATTGTCCATGAAGTAATATAAGTCCCCATCGTTATATAAAAACTGCATTTGTTTAGTTTCTATATTAGCTTTTGGAAATCTATCACTTGGGTTAAATGCTTCTTCTCTTATAGCTCCTGTTTTTAAGTTTCTATATTTAGTTCTTACGAAAGCGGCACCTTTACCAGGTTTAACATGTTGAAAATCAACTATTAAACATGGATATCCATCCTTTTCAAAAGTAACACCTTTTCTAAAATCACTTGCTGATACCATCTTGTTCCCTCCATTATTCTATTCTTATTTAATTTTTATGTTTTAACTATTTAACTTCTAATTCTATTAGTTCTTTTGGAGATTTATTTAAAACTCTACATCCATCTTCTGTTATAACTATTAAATCTTCTATTCTTACTCCTCCAAAACCTTCTATATATATACCTGGCTCGTCACTTGTTACCATTCCTGGTTGAAGTTTATTAGTTCCTAGTGAGTTTACATTAGGCATTTCATGTACTTCAAGTCCTATACCGTGACCCAATCCATGTCCAAACTTATCTCCATAACCAGCTTCAGTTATAATATCTCTAGCTACTTTGTCAAGTTCGCTACCTGTCATACCGGCTTTAGCCACTTCTATGACTTTCTTTTGTGCTTCTAATACTATGTTATATATTTTCTTTTGTTCTTCAGACGCTTTTCCAACAACTATTGTTCTTGTCATATCTGAACAATATCCATTGTATATACAACCATAATCTAGAGTTATAAAGTCACCTTCTTCTATAACTTTATCAGAAGCAACCCCATGAGGCATAGAAGATCTATGTCCTGATGCAACTATAAAATCAAATGAAGCTCCAGTCGCACCCTTTTTTCTCATAAAAAACTCAATCTCTAATGCTACATCTTTTTCTTTAATACCAGGCTTTATAAATCCTAATATATGTTCAAAAGCCTCATCTGCTATTTGAGAAGCTTGTGCTATTTTTTCTATTTCCTCAGAATCTTTAACTGCTCTTATATTAGTTATAAGACCTTTTAAAGGTATGAATTTTATATTTTCTAAAGCTAAGTTGTAAGCTGAATAAGATGCAAAACTCATATGATCATCTTCAAATCCCATGTTTCTTATATTCATATTTTTCAAATAATTAGTTACAGGATTTGTTCTAGATATTTCTAATATTTCAAATCCCTTACATTGTTCTTTTACTTGTTGGATATATCTAAAATCAGTAAAGAATATATTCTTTTCTTTTGTTATTAAAACTATACCAGCTGTTCCTGTAAATCCAGATATGTACCTTCTATTTTGAGGATTTTCTATTAATACAGCATCTAAGTTCATCGTTTCCATTTCTTGAATAAGTTTATCTATTCTTTTGTTCATGAGTTTGACCCCCTTAAATGGTTTCATATATTTTACATTAATTTCATTTTTTACCATTTTATTAATATAATACCATAATTAACTTAAATTGAATAGTATTTCACTTGTTACTTCTTGTATATTTTTATCATTTATGTTTATTTCTAAATCACAACTTTGCTTATATATGTCATATCTTTTACTTAAAAGTTCATCTATTTTTTCTTCTATAGTACTTGGATCTCTAAGTAATGGTCTATCTATATTACTAGATTTTAGGTGTTTTATTATAGTTTTTTTATCTCCATTTAGCCATACTACTGTACCTATATTTTTTAACATAGTTACATTTTCTTTTTTTACTATTATCCCACCACCTGTAGATAATATTATATTTTTTTTGTTTATGGAATCCTTTAATATATTTGTTTCTAAGTTTCGAAAGTGATCTTCTCCCTTTTCCTCAAATATATCGCTTATTTTCATTTTTTCATTTTTTTCTATTTCTATATCAGTATCTATAAAACTAAAATCTAACTTTTTAGATAATTCTCTACCTATTGTAGTTTTTCCAGCAGCCATAAATCCTATTATTACTATATTTTTCACTATATCAACCCCCATAGTTTTTTAAGTTAACTACGAACTCAGTTTCTATATTATTATTATTTTTAGATAAATACAATATTATTTTTATAAGCTTACCATTATCTAAATTTTCTATTTTTATATTATCTATATAATTTCCTATTTCATATCCAGGTGCTAAGCAGTTTTGTCTATAAAATATTTTTTTAGTATATGGATTTAAGTAAAGTTCGTCTATTCTTTTATCTACATTGTATCTTATATAACTCACTTTATTATTTATAGTTTTTACACTTTGTATATTAGAGGCTACTATTAATCTAGACTTTATATGATTTTTAATAGTATAACTTTGCTGTTGAATTTCTATATTGTTTTGAACTATATTTAATGAATTTAAATTGAAGAACACTAAGTTATATACCATACTTATTATTAAGCTAAGTATAGCTAAGTAAAGTATACTTTCTAATAATAAAAAACCTCTTTTTTTACTCATATATACCTTCTTTTAACAATACTCTTCCACTAAATGGAACTATAGTTATTTCTGTTTTTTTACCTTCATATGTTACAGTTATAGTTTCTCCTATACCATTTATAGTCCCATCCTGTTTAAATATAATTTTACTTATAGCATAAGATAATTTAGTATTTTTAGGCAGAGACACTTGTTTTATATCATTGCCGTCTTCTCGCAAAACATAAGATATTACATTATCTTCATTTTTATAATATATATATGCAGAGAAATCAGAGCTCATATTTCTAGCTCTTACGTATCTTATATCTGAACATAATTGTTTTGTAAATGAATTTATTTTATATCTATCTATGTAAAAATTAGATAATACTATAGAAGATATCATAGTAATTATTCCTAGGGTTATTATAACCTCTATTAAAGTCACATTCCTTCTCTTTTCATGTTTTATTTCAACTCCATGTAATCATTTATTTTTATTAGATCTTTAGAATTTGAATCTATTCCCTCGGGTGTAGAAATATTAAAGCTTACCGAAATATCTTTTTCTATTTTGCCTTGTTTATAAGAAGAAGAGACTTTAAACTTTATATTATTATCTTCTAGATAAATATTATTTTGTATAATATCCAATCTAATGCTGTCACTATTTATATTTTCTATTGAGTTTATAAAGTTTTGTTTGTTATTTCCAAGGAAATAACTATAATATTCTTCATTAGATTCATTACAAGACTTTATAGCATTTTCAACCTCATAAATAACTTGTCCATATGCTATGTCAATTCCACCTTCTGCCATATAAAAAGATTTAGTAGATAAATAATCTAAATTTTGTATGGTGTAATTAGTAGTGCTTAAAGCAATAGCAGTAGTTATTATTAAACTGCACATTCCAAAACTCATTATAGTCATCAAAAGAGATGAACCTTTTTTTCTCAATTTATCACCTTATAACTTTCAATTAGTATTTCTTTATTGTTTTTTTCAACCTTTACACTTATTTTGATACAGTTTTTTAAATTATCTATATTTATAACATCAGTGTCTATATTGTATCCCTTATTATAAAAGTTTTTTTCTTTGTAATTAATAATATTTTCTAAACTGCTACTTTTAATTTTTTCTATATATTCTTCAGCTATACTTGTCATATTTATCTCATCTTCACTTAATTTTGTATATCTATAACTATTTATCATAATAGATAACATAGTAAAAGATATTATACCTATTATAGCCATACTTATTATGCTTTCCAAAAGCATAAATCCATTTCTTTTCAATTTATCACCTTTCAAATAAACTTTTTATTTACTCCCTTCATTTTCATATTAATACCTAATATATTTTATTGTCATAATTTAATATATATATACAAAAAAATGCCCAAAGGGGCATTTTAAAATTAATCTATAAAAGTTGTTACTTCTTCAACCGATTTTCTAGGTGGTTGCGGAAATTTATTTTCCTCAGGTACTCCAATAGGAGTCATAGCCATTAAATTATATCCTTCTTTTTCAAATCCTAGAAGTTCACCTATTTCAGGTATTGAATAATTAGGCCCAGTCATCCAACAGCCTCCATATCCCATAGTCGAAGCTGCTAATAATAAATTTTCCATAGCTGCACTTACATTTTGAATATGTGGAGCAGGTTCACTTAACATCTTTAAAGTATCCTCATTGGCACCACTTTCTTTTAATATATTATATTCTAAATATGGGTATGGTGTACAGTAAACTAATATAACTACAGGAGCATTTTTAAATGCAGTATGGTATTTTAAAAACTTCATAAATTTTTCTCTTGTTTTTTCTTCTTCAGCCATATTTGCTATTTCTATATGTCTTTTTTCTACTATATCACCCATTTTGTTTATAATATCTTTATTTCTAAGCACTACGAAGTGCCAATTTTGAAGATTTTTTCCTGATGGCGCATATGTTGCAGCCTTTATGATTTCTTTTATATCTTCTTCAGGTACTTCTATATCTTTAAATTTTCTAACACTAACTCTATTGTAAATAAAGTCTAAATTATAATTCATTAATAAACCTCCTTATTCACATACAGCACTAGCATATTCTGCATATACATTTTCAACATTTATATTTCTATCTTTTTGTTCTACATCTAAATAATCCTTATTCACAGGAAGATTTATTATTAACTCTGTCCCTTTGTCTTTATATGTATTTATATATACAGTTCCTTTGTATAGTTCTACTAGTGATTTAACTAAAGGTAGTCCCATATTAGCACCTGACATACCTCCTTGAAAAACATTACTGTATGTCTCAAATATTAATTCTAATTTTTCTTTTTCAATACCACATCCATTATCAGCTACATTAATTTGGATATGATTTCCTTTATCATATATATTAACATATATATGACCATGTTCACTAACAAATTTTATAGAGTTAGATAGTAAGTTTAATATAATTTTTTCTATATCTTCCGGATCTACTCTCATAACTTTTTCTTCTATATCTGTATCAAATATTATTTGTATTTCCTTATTTTCAACATATTTACTAAATTCTATAACAGTATCTTCTATTATATTTACTATATTATAAAAATCCATCTTAGGTTTGTAAAAATTTGAATCTAATCTAGTTAAAGTCATTATATTATTTACAAGTCTAAGCAATATATAACTATATCTTTTAACTAATTTAACCGTATTTGCTATATCCCCATTTGGATTTTTTAGTATTTCATCTTTATGTATAGATTCTAACAATTGATTTGCTGCAAATATAACGTTTAATGGTGTCTTTAGTTCATGAGACATATTAACAAAAAATTCTGTTTTAAGCTTGTCTTGTAATACTCTTTGTTCTATCTCTTCTTCTAGTTGCTCTGACATAACTTGTTCTGTTACATCTCTAATTATACCTATAATTTTTTTTCGTTTATTTATATCTATGGAAGTACCTGCTGATTCTATATACATTTTTTCTCCATTATATCTAATAGCTTCATATCTTTTAAATGGCGTATTCTTTTTAATTTTAAGTTCTTCTGTTCTATCTTCACATGATTTTATATCACTTGGACTTAAATTTAAAAAATGTCTTACTCTTTTTCCTATAACCTCATTAATATTATTTAGGCCCAAAAGATTTAATGTTGCATCATTTGCATATGTACATTTACCTTCATTGGCATCAGTTATATATATTACCTCTGGTATAGTATTTATAAGTGTTTTATATTTTCTTTGGCTTTTTTTAACTTTGTTTACAAGATCTTTATAATCACTTATATCATTAACTATAAACAAAGTTAATTTTTTATTATTTTCAAAGTAACCTATTTTATTTATAAATAAATATTTTTTATTATTTTTATTAGATTCGTATATATACTCATATTCATCAAACTTAATATCATTATTCAACATTTTTTTAGCTTTATATGATAATCCTTTATTTAACATTGCATTATAATCTTCTATTTCAAAAACACTTTCGCAGGCCTTATTTGCATAAATCACATTTTCGTTGTTACATACTAATATTGCATAAGGTATAGTTTCTACTATTTTTTTATATTTAGCATTATTTTCTAATATCTTCATTTCAGATTTTCTTTTTTTAGTTATATCAGTAATAGCACATACAACTCCTAATATTTCCGTCCTTATAATAAATGGAGCATACACACATTCAAAATATCTTCCATCGTTTCCTACAAGTTCTCCATATACTTCTCTTCCTGTTGCGTACACCTTTTGTACATCCAAAAGTGAATCATTAAAATTTTGTATATGATTATGAAGAAAATCGCGCATTCTTATTCTATACTTAACATCTTTATATCCTTCCCATATTTTTATAAATCCTTTGTCATCATTAGTTATATATCCATTTTTGTCAACTAATAAAACACACATAGGACTTTCATTTAATATAGTTTCTAATATCAATTGCTTATTGCTTATTACATTTTCAAGTTTATTGGTTTTAGTTTTTTCTCTATCTAAAAGCTGAGAATTTTCTTTTAACTCTTCAGACTTATAGTTTAGCTCAAAATCTATATCCTTCAAATCAAAATAAGAATTAATTAAATTATATTTAACCATTATGTTGTATATAAAATAATAACATGATAATCTAAGAATTTCAGCGAATATAAACAGTATAGAGTTAGCATCTTGTATAAATAACAATGATAACTGTGAAATTGCATAAAATATATATATTTTTTTTATTTGCTTATACTTTAATGAAGTTTTAAGGATTTCATATGATTTATATGTAAAATATAAGCTTATTAGTATACTAGTCTTATTAACCAGAATGTAATAATTAGATATATTACTTATAAAGCATATACCTATAAAGTAAATAATCATAAATATATAATATGACAGCATAAAATATACAGTCCTATTACTTTGTTTTTTGTAAGTATCACTAATTATAAATAGAGGTAAACTAAACAAACTATAAGGTATATATATAAGGCTATTAAATATTGTATTATCTTTTATGTATATAACACTTATTAAGCTTAGTATAGCTATTATAAAATAAGAAATCCCTACTAATGCTGTTGCTTTAGATTTGTTTATACATATTAAACCCATTATTATACAAATAGATATACTTGCTATTTCTAATCCTATATAAAACATGTTGTTTCGCCCCCTAAGAAACTAGCTATACTTTAGTATTGAAATAAATATCAGCAAATTCTATATGCATCTTTTCTACATTGTTTGATATATAGTTATTATCTTCTTCGTCAAATTTTACTTCGTCTACAATTGTATCAGGTAATACTACAATAAACTCGCTTCCTTTTCCCTCTTCACTACAAACTTCTATTTTTCCTAAATGAAGTTCAACTAAATATTTCACTAGAGATAGTCCTATTCCACTACCTTCAGCATTCCTAGACAATGTTTTATCTACTTGACCAAATCTTTCAAATATTAAATTCAACTTGTCTTTAGGTATTCCTACCCCTGTATCTTTTATAGATATATATACTTCTTTATTTTTCATATATATATTTACATATATTTTCCCGCCTAAATTAGTAAACTTTATTGCATTCGATAATAAGTTTAATATTATACGTTCTATTTTTTCAGGATCTATAGCTATTATTTTATCCTCTACTTCTGTATCAAATATTACTTCTAACCCCTTATTTCTTATATAATCGTTTACAGAAAAAACAATATCTTCTACTAAACTAACTATATTGTGATTTCTAAGGTTTATCTCATAGAATCCATTTTCCATTTGGGTTATATCGTTTATATTATTTATAAGTCTTATTAATCTATAACAATTTTGTTTTACTAACCTATTATAATTCTCAATATTATTAGAGTTATATATTAAATTATTTTTTGATTCTAACAACTGGTTAACAGCAAAAACTATATTTAGAGGTCTTTTTAATTCTTGAGATACATTTGCTAGGAATTCCGTCTTTATTTTATCATGTTCTAAAATCTTATTAAATTTTAATTTTATTTCTCTTGTTTTATTCTCTTCCTCTAAGTTTCTAACTATTCCAACTAAGTTACTTCCATCATCATCATCAAATTTTATTAAGGCTATAGATATATCTATTTCTTTACTTAATATATTTAACTTGCACTTTATGAAATTACCATAAGTATTAGAATCTAGATATTCTCTAGAGATTTTTTTTATTTGTTCCTGATTTTCTTCTATATAAATATCTTCTAAATTATCTAAACTTAACATTTCAGCCATAGCTTTATTTATATACGTGCATTTTAAAGTATTTCTTTCTAATATAAAAACACCTTCTGGAAAAGCTTCTATTAAATATCTATAAGTTTTTTCGTTTTCTTCTATTTCTAATTTTGCCTTTTCTCGTTTTGTAATATCAGTAATTATTGTAAGAAACAATTCCTGATTGTTTATATTTAAAGAAGTAGTTACTATTTCCATATATTTATCACTATTTGTTTTTATTATTAATTTTGATTTATCTTTATTTTTTAAATATACATCTTTCATATTTTGTAATAAACTTTCTCTATAATCAGGAATAAATTTATCTATTATATCTTTCAATTTAATATTACCGTCAGTATTAAATATATTTTTAGCCACCTTATTTATATAATGGCTTTTTTCAAAATCATGTATGAAAACAGCATCATTTAAAGTGTCCATAAGATTTTTGTATTGTGCTTCGCTTTCTTTTAGCTTTCTTTCGAGAGTTATACTTTGAGTTATATCGTTTAATATACAAACTATGTAGTTTAAATTATCCTCATTTTTATCTAATAAGTATGTACATTTAAATATTTTACCATCTTTAGAATATAAATTATGATAATTGTGCTCATCATTTATTTTTATATTACTTATAGACTCTATAAATAAATCTACATTATAAAATACATTTTTTATAAAATCACTTATATTTATATCATTATCTATTTTATATTCTTGTCCAAATACCCTATAAAAAGCTTCATTTATGTATGTTATTTTATTTTCATTATTTATTAAAAATATAGGTGTTGATACTTCCTTTATAGATTTTTCTATATCATTATTTAACAAACTTATTTCTTCTCTTATTTTTTCTTGAAGTAATATTTCTTTAGTTATATTATAGTTATTTTTTTCTATATTTTTTAATTTTGAGTTTAATTTTTTTTGATTAAGATTTAATGACCCATAAAAACTTTTTATATCCTGGCCTACACTAGATTTATATATACATATTGTAGATAAAAGGCTTAGACATAAATATATACTATTATTAAGATTTGATGTTAAAATTGATAACACATTAAATACTAAAAAACACATCAATTTGTAGTATGTATTTTTATTTAAGTTTTTACTTACTTTATGTAATCTTATCAAACACATTATATTACTGCTAATACATATAAAAACTAATATATAATATAAATAATTAAAATTATTATTTATAAATAATTTAGTGAATAAAATTGCAAGTATCAATAAAGGTATTAAATATAGAGAATAGATAATCTTACTTTCTTTTATATTTGTATACATTATAATTACTCCAAACAATTGAAGTAGAGAAGTTATGAGATTTACATAAATAAAGAGATTATAATTGTTTTGTAAATCTGCATATATAAAGTAAACACCTATTGTACTTAGTGAAGATATATAAAAGTATATTATAAATAAATAATATAAATTTTTATTTTTCGTAAGCTTATATATATCAAAAGATAATATAGATATACTTACAAAAATAGCAGTATTTATTATTGATATAGAAGCATTTGAAAGATATTTATCATTACTAAAAGCCAACTTAGAAATTAAAAGTCCTATAATAATATACGTTATATATTTTATGTATTTATTTTGTTCATATTTTGATATAGCTTGGGTTTCCAAAAAACATCCCCCCTATACTTAAAAATATATGTCAGAAAATTCAACATGTATTCTTTCAACGTTATAATTATGCTTAGAAGTGGGTTGAATTTGTTTATCTGTTTCTATTAATTTTACAGGTACTTTTACTTTAAATTTTGTACCTATATTGTATTCGCTTTCTACACTTATACTCCCATTTAAAAGATCTACTAATGACTTTACAAGTGATAATCCTATACCACTACCTTCTATATTTCTATATAATGTCTTGTCTACTTGTCCAAACCTCTCAAATATTATATCTAATTTATCTTGAGGTATACCTATTCCACTGTCACATATTTCTATCTCTACTCCACCTTCTCTATTATATAAGTTTATATATATTTTTCCTCCTGGATTTGTAAACTTAATTGAATTAGATAATAAATTTAGTATTATTCTTTCGATTATATTTGGATCTATTGCCATTACTACTTCTTCACTATCTGTATCAAATATTAAATCTATTCCCTTATTATTTGCATATTGAATTACGGATAATGATATATTTTCTACTATATCTACTATATTGCAATTTTCTAAACATACCTTATAAAATCCAGAATCCATTTTAGTCACATCTATTACATTATTTATAAGTTTTAAAAGCCTATACCCATTTTGCCTTAGAAGTTTGGTGTGCCTATCTAATATATCAATATCATCTTTTATTTTTTCACTTTTATAAAGCATATCTATTAACTGGTTTGAACTAAATATAAGGTTAAGTGGAGTCTTAAGTTCATGAGAAATATTAGCAAAAAATTCTGTTTTCATTTTATCGTATTGTATTCTATGTAATAGTTGTTTTTTTGTAAAACTTGCTTTTTTTATATCTTCTAAATCTCTTATTATAGTTAATTTCCACATTTTATTATCTAAGTTCAATAGAGTACTGGCTATTTCTACATCTAATGTATTGCTAAATCTATCCATAATTTTTATTTGTGTAAATGGAACAACTTCACCATCATTTAAATTTAAATTACTAGTTTTTACAACATTTTTATATTGTGCATCTAAATTCAGGTAATATTCTATACCTTTATTTGTATAGCTTTCATCTAAAGCGTCTATTTTCAATATATTCCTCAATTTTTTATTCATATACAGAAGTTTTCCATTTTCTAGACTTTCTAGAAATATACCCTCAGGCATACTTTCTAATAAATTTATGTATATTTCTTCTGACTTTTTAAGTTTTTCCTGTGCCTTTTCAAATTCTGTTATATCTCTATGAGTTATTAAATAATACTTTTTTCCTTTCTCATAGTAAATTGTAGTATGTGATTCAATAAATAATATTTTTCCATCTTTAGTTATAGCTCTAAATTTAAATATTCCATCTGGGCACAATTCATTATTATTATTATTATTAGTTTTTAAATTTGAATTAAGGATATAATTAACATAATCCAAATCTTCTTTTGCTATAAATTTTCTTGCAAATTTTAAATATTCTCTTCCTACAACTTCATCTTTATTGTATTTAAACATATTTTTAAATGCATCATTTGTTTCTAAAATATATTTATCATCAACTACAACAACTGGAGAGTCTATATTCTTTATAAAGTTTTTATATGATTTATTAGTTTTTATTAACATTTTTTCAATATTTTTTTCTTCAGTTATATCAATAAATATACATAAACATTCACTAGTATGGTTGCTATATGTTAATAGAGAATATACACATTTAAATATTTTACCATTATTACAATATAGTTCTTGTTCTATAGATTCTCCAGTTTTATAAACCGTGTTTATATTTTTTATAAATTTATTATAATTTTTAAATATATATTTTATATTTTCTTTTAAAAAATTCTTATCTCCAAAATACTCTTTAGAGGCTTTATTCATATATTCTATTTCATTTTCATTATCAAATATTATCCATCCATTAGTAGTTGTATTTAATATTGAATTTAATAAAGCTTCTCTCTTTATAAGATTTTCTTTCATTTTTCTTCTCATAAAATTTATTTTTTCAAGATGAACATTAGTATTTTCTAATAAATCTGATTTGCTCTTTAACTCTTGGTTTAAATTTACAATATTAGTATAAGGTGATATTAAATTTTCTTTAACTATCGATTTATATATATAGTAAATATATATAATTAACATATTATGAGCTATTATCTTTAATGTTATATTATATGAATAATATGTTGTAATAAATACAGCTAATACCATATATGCAATGTTAAGTAAAAATGCTATATTTATATAGTTAAAAGTTTCTGGTTCTATAAAATATTTTTTATTTTTTAATATTATAAACCCCTTAATTGCTATTAATATATTCATAGTAGTAATTATTAAATACGATATAGTAGGCTTTTCATATTCAACCATATCTATTAAATTTGCAAATTTAAATAATACAAAGATTAAAATAATAGTTGAAATAGCATATATGGAAAATATCTTTCTATAATTAACTCTTTCCTTATCTATAAATTTAAAAACTAAATAAAAAGATATATTTTGTATAAGTACTGATATTATATGTGATTCAATAAATAATTTATAGTCATGTATTAGACTATAACCATGGACTATATCGAATACATTTGAAAACATACATCCTAATCCTAAGAATATAAAGTAATTATCTTGCTCTTCATAGTATTCATTTAATGCTATTATAGCCATTAGAAAACTTACAGCTGTTTTTATTAAAATTGTCAAAGAATGATAAACATTATAATTATAATATCCAATTATTGATAAACAAAATAAACAAAACGTATATGCTAAAATTTTTAATACACTAGTTTTCTGAGAAATTGCAACATTATTCACCATATATATACCTCTCAAATATTTTAGAATATCGAATTTCAAAATATGTTAATATAATTTATATATTAACATAGGTTTATTATTTTTTTTGTCATTTATTGTAACCTACTAAAAAAAATATAAAAATTGAAAAAGAGCCCTTATGTAAGGCTCTTTTCATGTTTAAGTTCTTTTTTTAATTTTTTTAATGCTCTTTTTTCGATTCTAGATACATATGATCTAGATATCCTCAATTTTTGCGCAATTTCTCTTTGGGTTTTATAGCCGCAAGGAGTCAACCCATATCTTAATTGCACTATTTCTTTTTCTCTCTGACTTAATGTTCTCTCTAGTTTTTCATACAGTTTACTTATCTGAATTTTCAGTTCTACTTGATCTAGTATATAATCGACTTCTGTTCCTAGTATATCTATTAGAGATATTTCGTTTCCTTCCTTATCCGTTCCTATGGGATCTTGAAGTGAAACTTGTGACTTAGTTTTTTTATTAGTTCTTATATTCATTAGTATTTCATTTTCAATACATTTTGAAGCATAAGTAGCTAAGCGAGTACCTTTGTCAACATCATAAGTATCTATAGCTTTTATTAATCCTATTGTTCCTATAGATATTAAATCATCTTGTTCTTCAGTTGCCCCATTGTACTTCTTTGCTATATGTGCTACCAGTCTCATGTTTCTTTCAATTAATACTGACTTCGCTAATGTATCTCCTTGTTTTTTAAACATTGTAAGATATTTTACTTCTTCTTCAGGGGTTAAGGGTTTATCAAAAGATTTTGAAGTCGTCAAATTAGCCACCCCCATTTGATGTATCATTGTAAATTATATGAGGGTGGCCTTATAAAATTGCCTGTACAGAGTTTAATTAACTTGTACTTATTAAATTTTGTTTATATCTTCACATATTTGCTTAAATATAGGGACAGCAGATCCCGAACCAGACTTCCCATCATAAACAAATACAGTTATAGCATATTTAGGGCGATTCGCTGGATAAAATCCAGTAAACCATCCATGAGTCAGTTGTTTACCATCTCCGTAACTTTGAGCAGATCCAGTTTTTCCTCCAGATTCTCCTTGTAGGTCCTTTAAATCATCTGCCGTTCCTATAGTATTAACTAATTTCATCATATCTTTTATGTTCCCTATAGTATAAGGTGATATTATATCCTTTTCTTTACTTGATTTTAAACTTTTTATAACATTCATATTCTTATCTAAAATGCCATCGTATAAATAAAGTGGCCTATATAAACCATTGTTTGCTATAATTTGAGTAAGTTGGTTTATTTGTAATGGAGTAAATTCTAATTCTCCTTGTCCTATAGATAAATTACCTATATCTGTTTTTTGAGGTAATTTCTTTGATACCTCATCATCTAAACCTACACCTACTGCTCCTTCTAAATGAAGTTTTTTTGCTGCTTCTAATATTTTTTGTGTTCCTAATCTTTGTCCAACTTTGACAAATGTTGTATTACAAGAGTTGGCAAATGCTTGCTCAAATGTCTGAATTCCATGACCTCCTTCTTTAGGACATCTTATTATATGTCCTCCTGCATCTATTTCTCCTGTGCAATTAAATAATTCTCCATCTTTTATAACCTTATTTTCTAACGCAGCATATGCTACTACTATTTTAAATATAGATCCAGGAGGATATGTAGATTGTAGTGCTCTATTTACAAGTTCTCCATCTTTGCTATTTACATACTTTTCTATCTCATCTGGGTCAAAATTAGGACGTGATGAAATAGATAATAATTCACCAGTATCTACATCTGATACTACTACTGCTGAAGGGTTACTTTGAGAATCTAGTGCTTTTTCTACTATTTTTTGAATATTATAATCTATTGTTAATCTTAAATTTTTATCATCGTTGCTTTTCTCAGTTTTTATACTTCCTTGAACTAAACCTTTAGATCTAGCTATAAAAGCTTCAACATACTCTATATTTTTATTTTTAAAAAAATCATCTTTTGACTTTTCTATACCGCTTACACCTTTATTTTCATCTTCATTTATATATCCTATAATATGGGTAAGTATATTTTCATCAGAATATCTATAGGTCTTTTCTTTTATTAATACTTCTTTTTCTTTTAATATGTTTTCATATTCGCTATTCATATAATTTACAGGCAATTCTATTAAAAGTTTACTTTCTGCAAAAGCTGCTAATATTTCTTCGTCTTTCATTTTAGTTATGTCCACTAACATTTTTATTACATCATTATTAAGTTCAAAATCTGGATTTCTTATTATTATTATTTTTTGTTTTTTTGTATCCGTCAAAGGCTTGTTATTTATATCATATATAATACCTCTACCACTGCTTAATTGTACCTTCACTTGACTTTGTTCATATGCTTTTTTACGATAAAACTCATCTTCAATAAATTGTATATAAGTTAATCTACCTATTAATCCTAATAAAATTGTTAGCATAATTGTAAACATCCACGCTGCTCTTCTTTTTATTCTTGCGGTTATAACATTTTTTTTGTTTCGCATAATAAATCACCCCTTACTACTTGTCATTCTTGACAAATATTAAGGGGCTTATGCATAAATTATAATTGTCTTTCTTGTAATTCTGATCTTATTTTTGCTATAACTATATCTATAGCAACTTCATTTTTACCACCTTCAGGTATTATTATGTCAGCATATTTTTTATAAGGTTCTATAAATTGGTCATGTGCTGGCTTTACTGTTGTTAAATATTGTTCTATGACTGAATCTACAGTTCTACCTCTTTCATTTATATCCCTTTGTATTCTTCTTAATATTCTTAAATCATCTTCAGTATCTACATATATTTTTATATCCAATAAATCTCTTAATCCTTCATCTTCTAATATCATTATTCCTTCAACTACTATTATATCTTTTGGCATTATAGCTACAGTTTCATCTTTTTTCCTAGTATGCAACTCATAATCATAAATTGGCTTTTGAATAACTTTTCTATTACACAATCCTTTTATATGTTTTTTTAATAAATCATTATCGAAAGCTAGAGGATGGTCATAGTTTGTTTTAAGTCTTTCTTCAAATAATAAGTGACTTTGATCTTTGTAGTATGCATCTTGTTCTAGTACTGCTATATTTTCTTTAGGTGTACTTCCAATTATAGCTTTACAAACTGTACTTTTACCTGACCCAGTACCTCCAGTTATACCTATTATAAGAGGCTTTTTAGTTTCCACTCTCTATTTCCCTCCTCAACATATAATTCTCTTCAACTTTAATATCTAATTTCAGCCTTACTATTTGTCTTGGATGAGGTGCTGATTCTATTTCTTCACCATCTTCATTGTATATTTTTTCTATTTTAGCATTCATTGTTTCAATATATGGGCCTATTACTTCTATGTCGTCTCCTACAACCATTTTATTTCTTTGCTCTACAGTAGCAAGTCCAGTAGTTTCATCATAACTTCTAACTATCCCTACAAAATCATAATTTCTTATATATGAACTTGAAGCGTAATTTTGATCTTCAGTATCAGGTTTTTTTTCATAAAATCCTGTTGTATAGTGTCTATGACTTCCTTTTTTAAGTTCTTCCAACCAAGTAGGATCAAACTTCCAATTTTCTGGATCTTTGTAATAAGCATCTATTGCAGCTCTATAAGCTCTTATTACAGTTGCAACATAATAAGCAGTCTTCATTCTACCTTCTATTTTAAAACTGCTTATACCGCATTCTACTAGTTCAGGTATATATTCTATCATACATAAATCCTTAGAGTTAAAGAAGAATGTACCTTGTTCATCTTCATAAACAGGGAAATATTCTCCTGGTCTAGTTTCTTCAACTAAATTATATTTCCATCTACAAGGCTGAGCACATGCTCCTCTATTTGCATCTCTTCCAGTCATATAATTACTTATTAAACATCTACCTGAATAAGACATACACATAGCACCATGTACAAAAGCTTCTATATCCATATCTTCCGGTGTGTTTTTTCTTATTTCTTTTATCTCCTCAAAAGAAAGTTCCCTTGCCATTACTACTCTTTTTACCCCTTGCTTGTACCAAAACTTAGCACTTAAGTAATTTGTATTATTAGCTTGAGTACTTAAATGTATTTCCATATTAGGTATTACTTCTTTTACAACACTAAGTACTCCTGGATCAGAAACTATAACTGCATCTACTCCTACTTCTTCTAATCCTAATAAATATTCTTCTATGCCTTCAAAATCCTCGTTATGAGGTATAACATTAACTGTAACAAAAACCTTTTTTCCTCTTTCATGTGCGAACTTTACACCTTCTGCCATATCTTCTTTAGAGAAGTTTTTTGCTGCAGCTCTCATTCCCAAAAACTCTCCACCTATATAAACTGCATCTGCACCATATGTTATTGCTATTTTTAATCTTTCTAAGTCCCCTGCAGGAGCTAATAATTCAATTTTATTCATTCACTTTCACCTCATTATTTTTTTTGTAACTTATTGCTACTCCATCTCCCATAGGAAGAAGAGATGTATCTAAGTAATTACAACTACATATATAATCTAAATAGTTTCTCATTCTTTTAACAATAGTTTTTTTCCTTCTTATAACATACTCATCAGAGGCTACCATTCCTTTGTAAAGTATGTTATCAGATATAAGAACACCATCTATTTTTAATTTATCAATAACCATATCGTAGAATAATTTGTATTGCCCTTTTGCTGCATCTAAAAATATCATATCAAAAGGTCCTTCTACTTCATTTAATTTTTCCACAGCATCTCCTTCTAATATTGTTATTACATTTTCAAATCCTGCTTTTTTTATATTTTCTTTTGCAACTTTTATCATATCTTCATTTCTCTCAACTGTAGTTATTTCACAGTTTCCTTCAAGGGCATTTGCAAACAGTATAGAAGAATATCCTATAGCACATCCAACTTCCAATATTCTCTTTGGTTTTTGTATTTTTAACATAACTTTAAGTAGCTCTGCTACTTCTTTATGAACTATAGGAACATTATTTTCATTCGCATAATTTTCTAGTTCTTCTAAAAGTCCTGTACTTTTAATTAAAGTTTTTCTAATGTATTGTTCCACTAAGTTATCTACTATATTACTCATTATTTCACTCCTTTAAGGTGGCAAAGCTAAAAAAGTCTTCCCTTAGGAAAACTTTTATAATATTATTAGTTATTCTTCATACTTTCTCTTTCTTTTTTGTTTTCTTCAACATGTTTTAGATGTTCTTTATAGGTAACACTATAGTCATTACTTTTATCTACGTTGGCTACAAAATAAAGATAATTAGTGTTATCAGGATATAGGGTAGATTCTATTGACTTAACTCCTGGACATGCTATAGGAGTAGGTGGAAGACCTTTATTTAAATAAGTATTGTATGGGGATTTTTTCTCTAGATCTTTATACATTACTCTTTCTTTTCTTTCTGGAAATACGTATTGTATTGTCGCATCTGATTGTAGAGCCATATCAATTTTAAGTCTATTATAAAATACACTTGCTATAACCGATCTATCTTTATCTAAAACCGCTTCCTTTTCAACTATAGACGCCAATGTTATTATATAATTTAGATCTAATCCAAGTTCTTTTTGTCTTTCTTCAAACTTTTCTGTATATATTTTATCAAAGCTTTTAATCATTTCACTTAATATTTCTTTTTCACTTAAATCTTTTTCGAAATAATAAGTTTCAGGATATAAATATCCTTCAATTGATTTTAGATTTTTTAAAAAAGTAAATTTATCACTAAATGCCGATGGATTTTTTATTAATTCTTCATAAACTTCTTTAGTTCCTAATTTTTTAGATACTAGCAAAGTTACTATTTCTTTTGTTGTATATCCTTCAGGTATAGTTACTTTTATTCCTATATTTTGGCCTTTATTAGATGACAATAAGTCTAGAATTTCTTTATTTGAATAGTTTTGATTAATTGTATAGGTACCTGCCTTGATTTTAGAACCTTCTTCAGTAATTCTACCTAATACTTTAAATAAAGTCTTATTTTTTATAACTTTATTTTTATATAATATATCAGATGTTTTATTTAAAGTAGATCCTTTAGGTATTTCTACAATTATTTCCTTATTGTTTTTTTCATCATAAGGACCGATTTCATTTAATACATAAATAGATGCTATTAAGATAATAAAAACTACTGCTATGGAGCTTAACAAAACCACTCTTTTGGTTTTTTTCTTCATCTGTGTACCTACTCCTTGTAAAAATAATCTATTCTTTATTATAAAACTAAGATTAAAAAATTTCAATAAAATTGTCGAAATAAACATATTATACATAAAAAAGCCTAACGTTATTTTTAACACGTTAGGCCTTTTATAATCATAATATATTAAAATCTTTGTATTTTATCTTTAGTTACAACACCGTATATAAGCTTTTTATTAGGTATTTTTTCTTCAGATATAGTATATGCATCTATAAGTTTTTTCTTTGCTTCTTCAAATTTCTTCATTTCATTTACATGCATATAAGCTATTGTATCTTGCTCATCTACATAATCTCCAACCTTTTTATTTAAAACTATTCCAGCAGCTAAGTCAAGTTCATCTTCCTTAGTTTCTCTACCTGCTCCTAACATCATTGCAGATATACCTACTTCTTCAGCTTCTATTTTAACTACATACCCAGACTTACCAGATTTTATCTCTATAATATTAGATGCCTTTGGAAGTAGATCATAGTTATCTACTATATCTTTATTTCCACCTTGATTTTCTATAAATTCTCTTAATTTATCAAGGGCACTTCCTGAGCTTATAGCATCTTTTATTTTATTTACTCCATCTTCATATGAGTGTGCTTCCTTTGCAAGAACTAACATATAAGATCCTAATGACGTACATAATTCAATAAAATCTTTAGGCCCTCTTCCCTTTAATGTTTCTATAGCCTCTATAACCTCAAGTGAATTGCCTACAGCAAATCCCAAAGGTTCATCCATATCAGTAACCAATGCTATTGTATCTCTATTCATACCACAGCCTATATCTACCATTTCTTTAGCTAATTCAAATGAATCATCTAAAGTTTTCATAAATGCTCCATCACCAGTTTTTACATCTAAAACTATGGCATCTGCACCTGAAGCAAGCTTTTTACACATTATACTGCTCGCTATTAATGATATATTATCAACTGTAGCTGTGACATCTCTTAATGCATACATTTTCTTATCTGCCACTGCAACTGTTGCTGTTTGACCACATACTGCTATTTTATGCTTATTAACTGAATCTACAAATTTCTTTGGACTCATTTCTATAGAAAATCCAGGTATAGATTCTAGTTTATCTAATGTTCCACCAGTATGACCAAGGCCTCTGCCAGACATTTTTGCAAGTGGTGCACCACATGCTGCGACAAGGGGAGCTAGTGCTATTGTAGTTTTATCTCCAACACCACCTGTGCTGTGCTTATCAACCTTTATACCATTTATATCTTCAAGATTCATTACTTCTCCTGAATTCATCATAGCTTCTGTTAAATAAACAGTTTCTTCTTTGTTCATTTCATTTAAAAATATAGCCATTAATAATGCTGATGCTTGATAATCTGGTATCTCACCATTAGAATATTTTCTTATAAAAAAGTTTATTTCTTCTTTGCTTAAAGGATTTTTATCTCTTTTTTTCTTTATTATATCGTACATTCTCATAGCTACATCTCCTTTACAATACCTTTTACTAATCAACTCATATAGGCCTGATATAATCAGGCCTATAGTATTTAATTAATTTACATATTTTTAATTGTAGTTTTAACTAAACTTAAGAATTCCTTTTGAACCTTTTGAGTAGTTTCTATAACTTCTTCATGATTTAAAGGTTGATCAAGTATTCCTGCTGCCATATTTGTTATACAAGATATACCAAGTACTTTAAGCTGTGAATGAGATGCAACTATGACCTCAGGTACTGTAGACATACCTACTGCATCAGCCCCTAGCATTTGAGCCATTTTTATTTCAGCTGGAGTTTCATATGTTGGTCCAGTTAAAAACATATAAACGCCTTCCTTAACATTTATTCCTAATTCATTTGCTGTATTTCTTGCAAGATCTATTAATTCTGGTGTATATGCTTTAGACATATCAGGGAATCTAACACCTAATCTATTGTCATTTGGTCCTATAAGTGGATTGTTTCCTCCAAAATTTATATGATCGGTTATTATCATCAAATCTCCAGGAGTAAATGATTCATTTGAACCTCCTGCAGCATTAGTGACTATTATAGTTTCTACTCCTAATGCCTTCATAACTCTTACTGGAAATGTTACATCTTGCATAGGATATCCCTCGTAGTAATGAAATCTTCCTTGCATTACTACTACATCTTTTCCTTCTAATTTCCCTATAACAAGTTGTCCTGCATGACCTTCAACTGTTGATACTGGAAAATTAGGTACTTCATTGTATTTTATTATAGTAGGATTTTCTACTTCATCTCCAAGTACTCCAAGTCCAGATCCTAATATTAGCCCTATTTGTGGTTTAATATTTATTTTAGACCCTATATATTTTGCACTTTCTTGTATTTTTTCATATAAGTTATTCATATTAGTCCTCCTATTATTTCATCATTTCGTTTTTAAAGCTTTTTCCGTATTTCGGAGATTCAACATTCAATATATCTGAAACTGTAGCTCCTATATCTGCAAATGTAGTCCTAGTTCCTAGATTATGCCCTTTTTTTATATTTTTACCATATATTAATATTGGTATATATTCTCTTGTATGGTCTGTTCCCTTATATGTTGGGTCATTTCCATGATCTGAATTTATTATAAGAATATCTTCATCTTTCATATTCTCTATTATTTCAGGTATTCTTTCATCAAACTGTTCTATAGCATTTTTATATCCTACTACATCTCTTCTATGACCGTATTTTGAATCGAAATCAACTAAATTGGTAAATATAAGTCCTTTATTATCTTTCTTCATATAATTTATAGTCTCATCAACACCATTCATATTGTCTTTGGTATGTATAGCTTCTGTTATACCTTTACCATTAAATATATCTTCTATTTTTCCAACACCTATAACATCAAGTTTTGCATTTTTTATATTATCAAGTACAGTATTTTCAAATGGATCTAGTGAATAGTCTCGTCTATTTGAAGTTCTTTCAAAGTTGCCAGGAGTACCTACAAAAGGTCTTGCAATTACCCTTGCAACTGCATTTTCTCCCATCATTATTTCTCTAGCTATTTTACACATATTGTATAATTCATCTAGAGTCACTATTTCTTCATGTGCTGCTATTTGAAATACACTGTCTGCTGAAGTATATACTATGACAGCTCCAGTTTTCATATGTTCTTCTCCTAATTCATCAAGTATAGCTGTACCTGAAGCAGGCTTATTTCCTATAACTTTTCTTCCTGTTCTTTTTTCAAATTCATCAAGTATTTCTCTTGAAAATCCATTTTCATAAGTTTTAAATGGTTCTTTCACAAATAATCCAGACATTTCCCAGTGGCCTGTTGTAGTATCTTTGCCTTGAGAAACTTCTGCTGCTCTTCCATATACTCCTATAGGATTTTCTATACCTTTTAACCCATTTATACCATCTATATTCCCTATTCCTAATTTCATCATATTAGGTATATTTATTCCATTACTTGCTTTTATTATATTCCCTAAAGTATCTACTCCTATATCTCCAAATTTTTCAGAGTCAGGAAGAGCACCTATACCTACGCTATCTATTATAATCCATATTACTCTCTTGTTCATATTATCAACTCCTTATATAAACTTACTTTCTAGGGTGCTTTTCTTTAATTTCTTTTCTTACATTTTGATTTATATGATTTAAATAGCATTGTAAACTAGCCAAATTAGAGTTTCCTAGTATTTTGCTTACAACACTTATATTTGCTCCCCCATTTAGTAAATGTATAGCAAATGAATGTCTTAACATAGTAGGGTTTATGCTTTTATCTATACTACACTTATGAGCATGTTTTTTTATTACTTTCCACAGTCCCTGTCTTGTAAATCTATGTCCATTAGAATTTACAAACAAGGCTTCTTCACCATTGCCTTTTATAAGGTTATCTCTTGATTTATTTAAATACATAGTTAAATACTTTTTATTTGTATTAGATAATGGTATTATTCTTCCGCATTTACTGTATCTACAGTCTATATACTCCATATCTATATTTACATCTTGTAAATCCATTTTTACTAGTTCTGAAACCTTAATTCCTGTACCATATAGGGTCTCAAATATTGCCTTATCTCTTATTCCTATTGAACTATCTAAATTTGGAGAATTTAATAAAGTTTCTATCTCATCTTCTGTAAGTATGTTTATAGTGCTCTTTTCTATTTTAGGTTTTTTAATATTTTTAGCAGGATTATTCTCCGTAATTCTACTAGAAAACAAAAAATCGTGAAAAGATTTTATTGACGATATAGTCCTTGATATACTAGATGTAGATATATTTTGTTTTTCTAAGTATATTAAATAATTTATTATATCTCCTTCATTTAAATCTTCTATTATAATATTATTTTTTTCTATATATTCTTTATATTTTTTTAAATCAAGATAATACGATGTTATAGTATTTTGTGATAAATTTCTTTGTCCTTTTATGTATTCCACATACATATTTATTGTCTGCATAGTAAGCTCCCCTATTAAAGTAGTATTTGCATAGCTCCTATTGATATTGCATTTACTAGAGCTTGTACTATAATTATTGCTGCTATCAACATTATGCTACTTAATGTATATTTCTTAGTTATAAATTTCATCTTGTCCTTGTTATTACTTTTATATATTTGTAAAGCTTCCTTAAAATAATTTAATGAGAATAAAAGCAATATAAAACTTCCAGGGATTAATATTATATTTTTAAATACAGTCAATGAAACTATTTTACTTGCATCTAATTGAAATGCCAATATAAATGTATTAATAGTATATCCTATTGATACTCCTTTTAACATCAAAGATAAAAAAGCTATAGGAAATGTAACTAAAAATACAGTAGATAAATAGATAGATGATGTAAATATTAAATCACTTTTAAAATTAGAAAATAAAACCTGACTTAAATCTATATTCGTATTATAAAAATCTACTGTAGAATTTATATTTTCTGCCATAGATTGTTGTGCTTGTGGGAATAGCTTGTTTAAATATACGCCAAAAGTAATCGATATAGTCAACATAAGCATGAATAACATTATTAGTTTAGTTGATTTTTCAAACTGTGTTTTTTTATATATTCTTCTCAAATGTACAACCCCCTTGTTTTTAACTTTACATAATCTTATGTTAAAAATAAGGGGGTTATGACAACTTATAGTAATTCTCTACACATTAAAACTCCTATACTTGTCTTAGCATCTTTTATCTCATTTGATAAAACCATATTTAAAGCTTCATCTAATGTCACTGTATGGACATCTAGATATTCGCCTTCATCTAGTTTCATATCTCCTTTAGATAGATTAGTTGCTAAATATATATATAATTTTTCATTTGAAAATCCAGCAGATGTATAAAATTGATGTATAAGTTTTATGTTTTGAGCACTATACCCTGTTTCTTCTTTTAATTCTCTTATTGCACAATCCTTAGGATTTTCTCCTTTTTCTAATCTTCCAGCTGGTATTTCCCATAATACATTTTCTATAGGTTTTCTAAATTGTTTAACCAGTAATATTTCATTTTTATCATTTACTGCAACTATACCTACAGCTCCTCCATGTTCAACTATTTCTCTTTTTTGATATTTGTGATCAGGAAGTTCTACTGTATCTACCCTTAAACTTACTATCTTACCTGTGTATATTCTATCACTACTTATAGTTTTCTCTTCTACTATCATATCATTCCTCCGTTAAATAATATGCTGCACCACTTGCGCTATCAAAGAATTCCCTATCTTGTTCGTAATTTCTTCCCATACTCTTAACTTTTAGTTCGAAGTACTTTAGATCTTCTTCTGTATTTTTATTATTTATATATATTATATTGTGTAATTTATCTAAATTATTTTCCTCTATTTGATTTATTATTATATCTTTATTTTTATCATCACATACATTTATAACTATTTCTACTTTATTATTAACTATTTCTTTAAGTACTGTTATACTGTGATGGCTTATTCCTTTATGCCTATCTCTTTTATCTCCAAAGCTTATTCTAGGAATAGCTATAGCACGTCCACCTAACTTGCATACGGCATCTAATATATAGCCTTGTTCTATTCCAGTAAACCCATACTTGGTTCCTGTTCCAACTATTCCTGGACCCATACTTACAAATACTACATCTGCATTTAATACTTCCTTTGCAGCTATAAGAGCTGTATATATATTTACACACTCATAATCTCCGCCAAAGGCATTTCCTATAGTAATAGTACTTTCTATAAGATTTTTATCTTTTAATGTCTCTACATTTTTACTTAAATAAATAGGTAGAGATGCTCCATCAGTCATTATATACACAATTTTTTTATGTGAATTGTTTTTCTTATAAGCTGCAACAAATGGAGTTAACATACTATGTAGTGTTCCTACTACTACAGGTAGGTTATTAAGAGATTTAAAATTATCTACTTTATCATGGTACTGGCTATCTTGTTCTTCTACTGTCATACACTTTATTTGAAGTGGAGTATATCTAAGCTTCATTATATGGCCTTCACCAGTTAAATTAGATTCCAAGTTATCTAAATTTGCTATAACAAAGTGATATCCACCAGTTCCAAGACTTAGCTCTACAGCAGTGGTATTTAAAACAACACTATCTCCTATATTCACAGTTCCATTTATATCTGAATAATTATAAGCTTTTTCTATATTATCATTTATTGTTACTCTTATTTCTTCTAAATGTTCATTCTTACTAATAATCGAATGAACAACTCCTATTTTTTTGCTTATCATAATATTACCTTCCTAATTTATCTATATAATTTAAGAATTTATTTTTTTCTATTATCTTAGTTAATGAATATTTTTCTGTCAATACGTGTATAAGCACTATGAATGCAAGCCACGAAATTCTAATATTAAATGAATAGCTCAAAACAATTATTATTCCTATGGATATCCCAAGTACATTTGACCCAGCGTCGCCCATCATTGATTTTGCTTTTAGGTCGTAGTTAAAATAAGCTAAAACACTTGGTATCAATAATAATATTAATAACTTAGGATATGTTCCAGCAGTAAAAAATAATATTATTGTTATAAATAAATATCCTTTTATAGCTCTACCAGGCCTTAGATCTAAAAGATTCATTAAGTTTGTAGATAATGCTATTATTAAAGTATTTATAACTATATCACTTATATCCTTTGATATTCCAACTGATATACATAGACCTACAAATCCTCCAAATAAAGCTTTGAATCCTCCAGTTGTAAGTTTTCCTTTGAACAAACTTTTAAAGTGACCTTTAAGCCCAGAAACATCCCTGTTACCTATTAAATCATCTAGTATTCCTGCAAATGACATAGATATACTTCCAAATAAATATAAGTATAAATAAACTAAATTAGAACTAGATGTTGTAAAATACCCGAGTATAATTCCATTGATTACTAACATAGGCAAAAATAGAATACCCATACTTACAGGTATCATATCTTTTTTATAATTTGGCCTTACAACATTACTGTCTATTAATAAATTTCTGAAGTAAGGAATCATTATATAAGTTCCTACAATTCCAGTTAAAAACAATGATGCTTTCAATATTAATTCCAAGGAGTTCTACCTCCATTCTCTTTTCTTTTCTTTTAAAACCTTCTTAATATGGTAATATTGTTTACCTCTATGTATAAATCCTTTTAAATTTCTTCCAGTTTCATTATGAGTCATATTTACTAATACTTCTTGTACTCTAAATCCTTTTTTTAGTATATCTATTGTCATACCTACTTCAACTCCATATCCAAATGGAATTTCACTAAAATGTTCTAATACATTTTTCTTAAATATCCTCTGACCTGACAATGTCGAATCCAGTTCTACTCCTGTCATTTCCTTTACTGATTCTTTTGCCAATCTTTTCACAAAACCTAACCCACCTTTTTTCTTAGCAGGTGGAAATTTAGCTATAGTAACATCTGCTTGATCATTTAATATAGGATTCAAAAGTTTTCCTACATCAGAAGATGTAGATCCTAAATCAGCATCTACAAATCCTATTATATCTGCCTTTTTCATTGCTACTTTAAGACCATAATTTAAGGCATGTCCCTTTCCTTTATTTTGTTCTAATTTATATGACTTTATTTTAGTGTTATTCATTGATAAAGCCATATTATAAGTAGAATCACTTGATCCGTCATCAACTACTATTATTTCATCTATTTCTGGTATACTTAGCACTCCCATTAATGTATCTTTTATCTTATCTTCTTCATTGTAAGCTGGTATTATAATGCTTATATAGTGAGGCATTTTATCACTCCTTATTATTTAATAGGAATTAAACTTTGAGCATTTTCAGTTACTCCATAATTTCCTATTAAATTTTTTTGTAAACTTAAAATTAAAGAAATCTTTCCTGTTCCTTGATTTATATTATCTATAGTTGGTATCTTATTTTTTATATATGAACTTATATAAGAATTCTCAACTTCTAATTGTTCAACTCCAAGTACATATACTTTATTTTGTTTGAAGTATTTTATTAAAGGTATATCTACACCTTTAAGTTTTGTATTATCCTTTGAATCCTGACTTCCCCCAGCTAATACTAAAGAATCTAAAGTTTTATAACTATCGTCAAAACTGTTTATTTTTATTATGCCAAGTTCTTCTAACTTTAATAATGCAGTTTTATTTTTATTGTCTCTTAAAAGTTCTCCTATATAATTTGCAAGTTGAACAGTACTTTTAACTTCTGTATCAAACTCTTTTGATACTTGTTCTAGTTTGTTTTGATCTAATACATCATTTTTTATTGTTATATCAAATGTAATATTTCCTCCAGAATGAGTTATAATATCACTAACATCTATTTTATAATCATAATCTTGTGTAGTACTTATAACCCCTATATTTTTCCCCTCAAGCTGATTTTGTATTAAATATACATAATTATTATCTATATAAGTAACTAAATCATTGTACTTCTCTTGAGTAGTATCTAGAGATTCTTGTAAGAAATTATTTTTTGAATTTAAATTTTCAAATTCTTTATCCAAATTTTTTATTATATCTGATTGTTGCTTACTTAAAGCTTCATCATAGTTTAAGTTAAATCCAACTAATATACCTATACCTAAAGCTATAAATATAGCACCTATAGATACTATATAGTACTTCATGTTTATATGCATGAATTTTGTCCTCCCTATTGTAATAATAATCTAAATTTAAGTTGTAATAACTGTACAAATTGTTGAACACGTGGGGATAATGAAGCGATAATTAATACAGGAAAAAGTGCAGCTATAATTAAAGCCCATATATATTTCACTTTTAATTTACTTCTATATAATAAATTAACTCCCTTTGCATCTATAAGTTTCGATCCTATTTTAAGTCTTACTAGGAAAGTACTAGACATTCCCTTTCTTCCCTTTTCCAGGAAGTCTATCATATTAGAATGAGTTCCAAGTGCAACTATTAATTCTGCACCATATTCATATGCTGTAAGCATAGCTATATCTTCACTAGTTCCAGGTGCCGGGAATACTATAGCTTCAAGTCCTAGTTCTTCAACTCTTTTTAAACCAGGAGCTCTACCATCTGGGTAAGCATGTACTACTATTTCTCTTGCCTTTCTTAGTGCTTCATCACTTACACTATCCATATCCCCTACTATTACATCTGGAGTATATCCAAATTCTAAAAGTGCATCAGCTCCACCATCTACGCCGACAAGTATAGGGTGAACTTCTTCTATATAGGATATTATTGTACTTAAATCTTGTTTATAATCTTGACCTCTAACGACTACTAAAACGTGTTTGTTTTTATAATCCGTTTTAACGTTTGGTATTTCTACTTCTCCAAGTATAAATCCCTTTTCTTTTTTTGCATACTCTATTGTATTATCTATAAATCTATCTAGTTCTACAGATAAATTTTCATAAGCCAACCTTATTTTTTCTTGTACTTTTTCCCTATCTAAAACTTCTCCTTGTCCTATTACTTCTCCGTCCTTATACACTTTTCCATCTATTATTTGTATTATTTGACCTTCTTGTAAGTTATCAAATACGTCTTGGCCTACATTATCTATTATAGGTATATTTTTTTCCGCAAGTATTCCAGGTCCTTTATTTGGATATCTACCACTTATAGACTGTGCTACATTTATTACTGCCTTTATTTTGCCTTCTACCAAAGAATTTGCAGCTACTTCATCTATGTCTATATGATTTATTACAGCTATTTCTCCTCCAGTAAGTCTCGTTGCTAACCTTTTGGTTTTTCTGTCTATTCTGATAGGAGCCTCTATCCTCATTACTAAAAACCTCCGCATTTTACATATTTTTCAAAACTCATTTCATTATATCACTAAATACACATGATTTAAATATTAAGATTGTTCGTATAGAAAAATAAGCAGGCTCCCCTGCTTATAAGTTAATTTTTTCTAAGAAGCTTAATAACTTTTGTTTTTCATTCATAAAAGGATCTTCTATTACAGTATGAAGTAGTTTATTTAGAATTTCTCCCACTATAGGCCCTTTATATCCTAAATTTTTTAAGTCGTTACCATCTATTTTTAATGACTTTATTTCATAACATTCCTTTGTATTTATAACTTCATTTAATATATTTTCTACATAATCAATATTATTGTACATTTCTTTTAACCCAAAATAATTATAGTATATTTTTTTAAGATAAATTAAATCATATAAATTATCTTTTCCAATTTTATTTAAATATATTTTTATATTTTGCTTGTTATCCAATATACTTTCATTCATACTATCTAAAAGAATTTTGCATTTGTTTATAGTTTTATTATCGTATTTTAATATTTTTAAAATATCTATAGATTTTTCTACATTATTAATATAATTTAAATAAAGCGTCAACCTTAATGACATATTTTTTTCGCATTTACTTAATATATTTATATCATCTTCTTTTATTAATGGCATATTAAGTCCCATATACTCAAATAGTTTTGTATTATAAAGTAAGTATAATTTTTTGGGGTTATCAGATAATATTATTTTATTTATTTCATCTTTTATTCTTTCCTTACTTATATTTATAATTAGATTAGAATTTTCATATATTGATTTAATAGTATTATCTTCTATATCAAACTTAAGTCTGGCGCTAAATCTAATAGCACGTATCATTCTAAGAGCATCTTCTTGAAATCTGGTAGAGGGATCCCCAACACATCTTATTATTTTATTGTTTATATCGTCAATTCCTCTAAATTCATCAATTAATCCTACCTTATGGTTATAGGCCATAGAATTTACTGTGAAATCACGTCTTTTTAAATCTTCTAAAAGAGATCTTGTATATTCTACATTATCTGGTCTTCTATTATCAGAATACTTACCTTCTATTCTATATGTAGTTATTTCATAACTCTCATTATCAATTATTAGAGTTATAGTTCCATGTTTTATTCCCGTAGGTATAGTTTTATATTCACTGAATATATTTAATACTTCTTGCGGTGTTGCATTTGTGGTTATATCGTAATCATTAGGGTCTTTATCCAATATACTATCTCTAACACATCCACCTACTATAAACGCCTCATAACCATTACTATAAAATATATCTATTATTTTTTGTACATTTGCTGGAATATATAATTTCATAAAAACACCTCTAAAAAATATTGTAACTTATTTTTCCATTTTTTATCATATAAAATACAAAAAAACAAAAATACCTCTATTAAAGAGGTATTTTGTTCTTATTTAACCATTCTATGTTCTAATCTTCATTTATCTGCTATCATAGCTATAAATTCTGAGTTTGTAGGTTTCCCTTTAGTGTTGTGAACAGTATATCCAAATAGTTGGTTTATAGTATCTACTTTTCCTCTACTCCATGCAACTTCTATAGCATGTCTTATAGCTCTTTCAACTCTACTTGGAGTAGTATTAAATTTTTTAGATATATTCGGATATAATTCCTTAGTTACCGCACTTAATAATTCTACATTTTCTATAACCATTTTTATAGCTTCTCTTAAATATAAGTACCCTTTTATATGAGCTGGAACTCCTATTTCATGTATAATATTAGTTATTTCAGTTTCTATATTTCCTGTATTTTTAACAAAATCAGTTTTTTGAGATCTAACTTCAATCATAGGTTTGCTTCTTTCTTGAAAAGCTACAGATCTATTTTGAACTAATTCTCTTATTCTATTAATAAATATAACGAAATCAAATGGCTTAACTATATAGTAATCCGCACCTAACCCTATTGCTCTTTGAGTTATTTTATCTTGACCAACAGCAGATAAGATTATTATTTTAGGCATTTTCTCTATATTCATAGAATTTAACTTTTCTATAACTCCTAAACCATCTAGATGTGGCATTATAATATCTAATACAAGTAAATCAGGTTGCTTTTCTTGTACTAACTCTAACGCTTCTAATCCATCTTTAGCAACACCTAGTATTTCTATATCGTCCTCATTTGATAAATATTCTTTTAAAACTTGACAAAAGTCTCTATTATCGTCAGCTAACACTATTTTGATCTTTTCTTTCACTTAAAATTCCCCCCAATTAACAAAACATTTTTATTTATTATCATATTAAATTAAATTCGACATTATGAATACGTTTCCTTCTATTAATTTTAATTTTTTAATATATAGTAAAACATAATATCATAGTATTTTACCATATTTTTATTTTATCATCCAGTCTATGAAAATACCATATCCTTTTTTTGGGTTATCAATAAATACATGGGTGACTGCACCTATTATTTTATTATTTTGTATAATTGGTGATCCACTCATTCCCTGAACTATTCCCCCTGTGTAGTTTATTAACTCTTTATCTATAATTTCTATTATCATGCTTTTATCTTGTGGAGTATTGTGATTGTATAACTTGTCTATTTTTATATCGTAGTATTTATCTTGGAATAGAATTTTAGCAGGCCCTGTTTTTACTTCATAATAATGACCTACTTCTAATGCTTCAGGTAAGTTAAAATTCGATACATCATTTAATATTCCTCTTATTCCAAATACATCATTATATTTAAATTTACCTATAGAATGTTGTGTATCAAATTCTCCAATAACTTCTCCAGTTTTTTTAATATTTCCTTTGATTATATTTATTTTTGTCGGTAAATACAAATCGCCTTCATTTACTTCTATTAATGTTTTACTGTCAATATCAGTTATTCCATGTCCAAGAGCTGCAAATTCCTTCGTATTTGGATTGTAATATGTTAAAGTCCCAATACCAGATATTTTATCTCTAACCCATAGCCCCATTTTATAGTCTTTCTTATCTTTAAATAGTTCAAAATTTATATCTATATACTTTTCATTTCTTTTTATTGTAATGCTTAGTACATTTTTTTTCGTATCTTTTAATATTTTTGATATGTCAGATTCATTAGTTACTTTTATACCTTCTATCGAAGTTATTACATCCCCTACATTTATAACCCCTAAATTTGATTTAGCTTCTTCTTCTATTCCTATTACTAAAACACCTTCAGTATTAGCTGTTATACCACTTATACCTCCTAAAGGAACTAAGTATGTTTTTTCTGTTTTAGGTTGGGAATAAGCTTCTTTTATATATATATTGAAGCTAAAAAATGAAACAACTAATATAAATAAAGATAGTACGGAAAATAAAATTATCTTTTTATTTAATTTAGTCATATAAATCACATCCTTATTTTGACTAAAGTTTTATATTAATAATAATTTTCCTTGAAAGGTAATATTATATCCAATACAATATTTTACAAAAATTCGCTATGCTCATGTCGCCAACGACCTTAAGAAACAGGTCCGTTGCTCAAAATTCATGTTTTTCATGAAAAAAAAGGCGCTATTTAAGCGCCTTTAACAGATAATTGTATTATCTCTTTTGCATGTTCTATAGTTTTTTCAGTTATATTACTTCCAGCTATAAGTCTCGCTATTTCATTTATTCTATTATCATATCCTAGTTTTTGTATTGTAGTATAAGTTCTATCTTTTGATGTTATTTTTTCTATAGAAAAATGGATATCTGCATTTGCTGCTATTTGTGGTAAATGTGTTATGCATATTATTTGCTTTTTATATGATATGTCTTTTAGTTTTTCACCTACTATTTGAGCAGCTATGCCACTTATACCAGTGTCTATTTCGTCAAACACAAGTGTGTTTATTTTATCTATATCTGAAAGTATAGTCTTAAAGGCAAGCATAAATCTAGACATCTCTCCTCCAGATGCTACCTTATATATAGGCTTTAAGCTTTCACCTAAGTTAAATGAAATCATAAATTCTATATCATCTTTCCCAGAAATAGTAAAATCATTTAAATCTTTAAAGCAAACTTTAAATGATACATTTTTCATATTTAGAGATTTTAGTTCTTTTAAGATTTTAACTTCTAACAAATCTGCTACTTTCTTTCTGATACTAGTTAAATTATATGACTTATTTGACAATAAATTTTTTATTTTATCTATCTCAAATTTAAGCTTTTCAACCTTTTCATCTCTATTTAGTATTTCTTCTAACCTAGAATTTATTTTTTCTTTATATTTTAGTATTTCTTCTATTGTTTCTCCATATTTTCTTCTTAGACCATTTATAGTATCTACTCTTTGTTCTATTTGTTCTAATTGATGGGGAGAAAAATCTATATTTTCCTTATAGTTTCTTAAATCCCTAGATATATCTTGAATTTCATACATTATACGTTCTATAACTTCATGGTACTCTTTTAACTTATCATCGTATTGGCTTATAGAACCTAGTTCTTTAGTAGCTTTTGATATGAAATCGACTGCATTCATGCCTCCATCATAGAGATTTGAGTAGCAATCATTTAAATTATTGTATATTTTTTCTCCATTTCTATATATCTCTCTTTGTTTTAAAAGTTCTTCATATTCGCTGGAGTTTAAATTTGCACTTTCTATTTCATTGATTTGAAATTTGATTAAATCTATTTCTCTTTGAATTTGCATATCATCTTTATTTTCATTTAGCTTATTTAATTCTTTTTTTAAATCGTTGTATTCTTTATAAACATTTATATAATCTTCTTTAACTTCTTTTAAGTTTTTTTCGCCAAACAAATCTAGAAATTCAATATGTGTTTCTTTGCGAAATAAAACTTGATTTTGATGTTGTCCATGTATATCTATAAGATAAGAACTTATTTCTTTAAGTAATGATAATCTTACATTTCTACCATTTATCCTAGATATACTTTTTCCATCTGCAAATATTTCTCTTGATATTATTATTTGATTGTCTTCTTCTATATCTACACCGTATTCATTTAGTTTTTCTTTCAAAGAATTGTTTTCTATACAAAATACAGCTTCTACTATACCTTTCTTCGTACCTCTTCTTAAAAATGTCCTATCGTATTTATCCCCTAAACACAAGTTTAGAGAATCTATTATTATAGACTTACCTGAGCCTGTTTCTCCCGTTAATATATTAAGTCCTTCTTCTAAACTTAATCTTAATTCATCTATAAGAGCACAGTTTTTCATATACAATTCAAGGATCATTTTAATCCCCCTCTTTGCTACATTAAATTATGTGAATCATTTACAACATTAATAATAGTATTTTGAAACAATTCTCTATTGAATTCTTTATTTTCATTACCATTTTTAAGGTATATAAGATATTCTATATTTCCTTCAGGCCCTTTTATAGGTGAATAGTCTAGAGCTAGTATATCAAAACCATTATCCAAAACAAAATTAGTTATAGTTTCTATAACTTCTATATGTGTTGATTTTTCTCTAACTACCCCTTTTTTACCTACCTTTTCTCGTCCTGCCTCAAATTGAGGTTTTATAAGAGCAATTATATGTCCATTTTCCTTAACTAACTCTTTAGCTTTAGGTAGAACAAGTCTAAGTGATATAAATGATACATCTATAGATGCAAAATCAGCTTGCCCACCTAAGTCTTCAACTGTAACATGTCTTATATTAGTTCGCTCCATAGAAACAACTCTTTCATCTTGTCTTAACTTCCAAGCAAGTTGCCCATATCCAACATCTATAGAATAAACTTTTGTAGCTCCATTTTGAAGCATACAGTCTGTAAATCCTCCAGTTGATGACCCTATATCCATACAAACTTTATCTTTAAGTTGTACTCCAAATTTTTTAACAGCTTTTTCAAGCTTAAGTCCTCCCCTACTTACATAAGGTATTGGATTTCCCTTTACTTCGATCTTTGAATTCTCATCTATATCAGTTCCTGCTTTATCACATCTTTGATTGTCAACAAATACAAGGCCTGCCATTATAGCCTTTTTTGCTCTTTCTCTACTCTCAAAATATCCTTTTTCAACTAACAATAAATCAATTCTTTTTTTCATAAAAAACTACCTTCCTACTCTTTAATACTTAATATTTTCTCTTCAATTTTTTTAGGAGATAGTCCATATTCTTCATATAAAATATTTATATCTCCATGTGGTATAAATTTCTCAGGAAGAGCTATATTTGTAACAATATTATTATTTCTAAAGTTCATTATATTGTTATTTACCACGCTTCCAAATCCACCACTTATAACATTATCCTCTATAGTTACTATATACTTATATTTTTTTGATACTTTATACAACATGTCTTTATCAATAGGCTTTAAAAATCTAGCATTTATAACTGCTGGACTTAAACCTTTTTTATTTAATAAATCCTTTGCTTCTATAGCATGCTTTACCATGTTTCCAATTGCAATTATAGCTATGTCAACACCCTCATTTATAATTTCCCATTTTCCTAGCTGTATTTTTTCATAATTTCCTTCATTTAAGAAATAACTATTACCTCTTGGATATCTTATAGCTATAGGCCCATCTATATCTAATGTAGCATCTAGCATATTCTTAAGTTCTTCACTATCTTTTGGTGCCATAACTGTAATATTTGGAACACTGCTTAAAAAACTAAGATCAAACATACCATGGTGCGTTTCTCCATCATTTCCAACAAGGCCAGCTCTATCTATAAGTAATGTTACTGACTTTTTTGTTATAGATAAATCGTGTATTATTTGATCATACCCTCTTTGTAAGAATGAAGAATATACAGCAAAATAAGGTTTCATCCCATTTGCAGATAGTCCACTTGCAAAGGTTATTGCATGTTGTTCTGCTATGCCTACATCAAAATACCTACTTGGATGGACATCTCTAAATTTATCTAGGCCTGTACCAGAAGGCATGGCAGCAGTTATAGCTATTACCCTAGGATCTTTATTTGCCATATTTACAAGTTTTTCTCCAACTAATGATGATATACTTTGTTTTTCACTTGAAGTTACTCCACATCTCATATCAAATGGACTTACTCCATGATATTTATCAGGATGTTCTTCTGCAAATTTATACCCTTTACCTTTTTTAGTTATAACATGAACTAATACAGGACCTTTTTGATCCTTAACCATTTTTAATGCTTCTGTTAACTCTTGTATATCGTGTCCGTTTATAGGCCCAAAGTATTTTATACCTATTTCTTCAAAAAATGCCCCGTCTTCAGCTATAAATGAATATAGTATTCCATCTTTAACCTTACTTGCCGTTTTAGATATTAGGTTCCCACCTGGAGCATAACTTAGTATTTTTTCAAATTCATCTTTTACTTTATTTATGGCATTGTTTGTTCTAAGTTTTGAAAAATACTTAGACATACCGCCTACATTTTTATCAATTGACATTTCGTTATCGTTTAATATAACTATCATATCTGTTTTTATATCTCCTAGATGGTTTAGAGCTTCCATAGCCATACCACCAGTAAGGGCCCCATCTCCTATTACTGAGATAACAGAATGATTTTCATTTTTTATATCTCTAGAGCATGCAAGGCCTACTCCCACTGATATAGATGTACTACTGTGACCTGTATCGAATACATCATGCTCGCTTTCATTTTTTTTAGGAAATCCACTTAGCCCATTATGTTGTCTTAATGTAGGGAATTTATCCTTTCTACCAGTTAATATTTTATGTACATAAGATTGATGACCAACATCCCATACAATTTTGTCTTTAGGACTATCAAATACATAATGTAGAGCCAAAGTAAGTTCTACTACCCCTAAATTCGAAGCCAAATGGCCTCCTGTATTAGACACAGCTCTTACTAAAAATTTTCTTATATCATTTGATAGAATATCTAATTGTTTGTAGTTTAGTTTTTTTATATCTTCTGGAGAATTTATATTATCTAAATAATTGTACATATATGTATCACCTTTTTTCATAAGTATATATATTCCAGTAATTAAAAAAATGAATATATCTTAGTATTGACTAAGACATATTCATTTTATAACAAATTATAAAACATAGTTATTATATCATAAATTCATATATCCCAAAAACTTTAATTTTTATATTATACTAAAACAATAGCAACGACTATACCAAGTAAAGCACCTACTAATACTTCCTTTGGAGTATGACCTACTAATTCTTTTAGTCTTTTTTGCTCTATTGGTTTTTTATGATGCCAATCGTCTAAAATATTGTTTAGTATGGCTGCTTGCTTTCCAACTGCTCTTCTAACTCCTGAAGCATCATACATTACTATCAAGGCAAAAACTGTAATCATAGCAAATTCTATAGATTCAAATCCATTTTTAACTCCTACTACAGTTGCCAAACTTGTTACAAATGAACTGTGAGAACTAGGCATTCCACCCGAACTTACTATTCTTGTAAAATCAACCCTTTTATCACTTCTACTAAATATCTTAAAAAATTGGGCTAAAAAACATGCAAATAGGCTTATACCTAAAGCTTCATTACTCAAAACTCCCTCAAAAAAGCTCATATTTCCTCCTAATAATCTCTATCAACTATATAATCTGCAAGGCCTTTAAGAAATTTATCTCTATCATCAAATATAGATACACAATTCTTTGCCTCTTCTATTAATTCCTTAGCTAGTTCCTTTGATTTTTGTAGTCCAAATAAAGATGGATAAGTAGATTTATTATTTTCTATATCACTTCCGATATTTTTTCCTAACTTTGACTCATCTCCAATTATATCTAATATATCATCTACTATTTGAAATCCTAATCCAATGTTTCTAGCATATTTAGTTATATTTTCCAGTTCATCGTCTTTTGCCCCACCTATTATAGCTCCAGCTCTCATACATCCAATTATTATAGCTGCAGTTTTATTCATATGTATAAAATCTAATTTATCTTTGTCTATTATTTTATTTTCACTTTCTATATCAACTACTTGACCGCCTATCATTCCATAAGTGCCAGAGGATTTAGCTATTTCATTTATAGCTTTTAAATACTTACTAGAGTCTTTTTTATTTATAGAGTTAGATAACATAGTTTCAAATGCATAATTTAAAAGAGCATCACCTGCAAGTATAGCCATAGATTCGCCATAAACCTTATGATTAGTAGGTCTGCCTCTTCTTAAATCATCATTATCAAGGGCTGGCAAATCATCGTGTATCAAAGAATATGTATGAATCATTTCAATAGCTACAGCAAAAGGCATTGCATCTTCTTCATTTCCACCTACAATTTTACATGCTTCTAATGTAATTAAAGGTCTTAATCTTTTTCCTCCTGCACTTAAGCTGTAATTCATAGCTTCAAATACAGTCTTTTGGTACCCTTCTTCTCTTGGCATATATTTTTTTAATATATTTTCAAATAATGATGCTCTATTTTTAATTTCTGCTTTAAAATCCACTTTTAATCCTCCCCTATGTTAAATTCTCCTTCTATACCATTTTCATCAAACTTAGTTATCTTTAACTGTGCACTTTCTAAAAGATTGTTGCAATGTCTATACAGTTTTATTCCCTCTTCGTACAACTTTAAAGACTCATCTAAAGTAGTAGTTCCGTCTTCTAGCTTACTTAGTATATCTTCTAATCTTGTATAAGCTTCTTCGTATTTAATATTCATAACATTATCCCTCATTAGTAATTATTTTTTCTACATTACAAATTATTTGGCCATCGTTAAAGACAACATCTACACTATCATCTTTATTTAAATCATTTGCATTTTTTATAACTATTCCGTCTCTTTGGGTTATACAATATCCCCTAGTCATAGTAGCTAATGGGCTTAAGTTATGTAGCAAACTTCCTATATTATTTAATTTTTCTCTTTTAATCTTTAGTTTACTATCCATACTACTAGTTATTTTATCATATATCTTATCAAGTTGTATAATTTTATCTTTTACAACATAATTCGAAAATTTAGTTACTATATTATTTTTTATATTATCCAACTTATATCTGTCTTTATCTATAGTATTCTTTGTAGATTTATTTATACGAGTTTTTATATTTTCTAATTTATACAAAATATCTTTAAGCGATGGAGTAGCTATTTCAGCACCTGCCGATGGCGTTGGAGCCCTCATATCAGATACAAAATCTGCTATAGTAAAATCAGTTTCATGGCCTACTGCTGATATTAATGGTATATTAGATTCAAATATAGTTCTTGCAACTATTTCCTCATTAAAAGACCATAGTTCTTCTATAGATCCCCCACCTCTTCCCAAAATAATAACATCTACGTTATTATTAGTATTGAAGAAGTTTATACCTTCACATATGCTTGAAGCTGATTTAGGACCTTGGACTACTACTGGATACAGTTTTATATTTACTTTTGGATATCTTCTAGTTATAACATTTATAATATCTTTAATAACAGCTCCAGTTGGAGATGTTATTACCCCTATGCTTTGTGGCATATATGGTATAGGTTTTTTATATTTCTTATCAAACAATCCTTCTTTTTCTAATTTATCTTTTAGTTTATTAAACTCTATATACAAATTACCAATTCCGTCTACTTCTATAGAGTTTACATATAATTGATAAGAACCATCTCTTTCATAAACAGAAATATATCCGTTAGCTATTACTTTTACTCCATCTTCCAATTTAATACTTGGATTATAGTTATTTTTAAACATTACACAATTTATCTTAGAATGTTCATCTTTAAGTGAAAAATAAACATTTTTACTGCTATGTACCTTGAAATTTGATATTTCTCCCTTAACTTTTAAATTATATAGTATGGGATCATTTGTCAATATTCGTTTTATATATGAGTTGGCTTCACTTATGCTAATTGCTCTTAACTTCATAGTTACTCATCTCCCAAATACATTTGTAGACCTGTTAGTGAACAACCTAAGGCATTATCCGTTGCATAATCAGGCTTTGTAAAATAACAATTTATCTTATGTTTTTTTAGTTTATAGGTTAAATTGTTTTTTATATATTTACTAGCTGATACACCACCTGCAAATACAACATCACACATATTGTACTTATCACACAAATAAATAAGCGATTTATACATTATTCTAACTATAGAGTCTAATGTTAATTTACATATATAATAATCATCAAAGTCATTCATTATTTTATATATCTGATTTTCAAGTCCAGATATATTCATATAACCATCCTTTACAGATGTTTTAAGACCTTCTTCTATGATTTGTATGCAACTAAGCGCCTTTTCATCTACATACTTCCCACAGGGAAAATCATAGCCTAAACTAACGCCTATTCTATCTATAAGCTGGCCGAAGCTTATATCTTTACTTCCACCTATTATATCTATATTGTATTTATGGCCATTTTTACTTACTTTTAAAATTTCTGTAGTTCCACCGGACATATGAACAGATATAAATTCTTTTTTAGATATATAAGAATTATAAAGTGAAGCTTCTATATGATTTTCCTGATGTGTTGTTTCATATAAAGGTATATTCAAAACTGAAGCTATAGTTTTTGCATAGTTATATCCAGCTAAAAATACAGGCATATATGAATCTTTCACAGGTCTTGGCTTTGTAGATACACATACAGCAACTATATTGTAATTTGAAAGTATATCTTTTATTTTTTCAAAATTATACCCTAAATTATTTATATGCTGAAACACACCTTCACTTTGCCTTATTCCTTTTGTATTTTTTTTGACTTTAAGTAAAATTTTTTCATTTAATATTATACTTTTGTCTAAAGATATAGCTGCTATAGATGTAGTATAGCAGCTAGTATCTATTCCTAATATTATATTATTCTTGTTCTTTGCATCCACTTACAACACTTCCTAATATACCATTTATAAAACTTGGAGATTTTTCATCACAATATCTCTTAGCTAATTCTATCGCTTCGTTTATAGAAACCTTTTTAGGGATGTCCTCAACATATAAAAGTTCTGTTATAGATACTCTAATTATACTTAAGTCCACCTTTGCAAGTCTATCTACTGTCCAGTTTTTAGCATATTTATTTATTAGACCATCTACAACTTCTTGATTTTCAAAAAACTTACTTAATAAGTTTTTCATATACTCTTTATCAGTAACACTTTCAAAAGTGGTTTCTTCTCCTAATATTTCAATTTCTGGATCATCTGAATTTTGTAGTTTTATTTCATCGTATCTAGCAATCATTTCTTCCTCATGATTTACTATAAATTCAATTAATAAGTCTTCTGTTAATACACCTTCTTTTATTTCATTTGTCATGTCTAATTGGTAAAATAGTTTCATTATGTATTCTCTACTTACCATTCTTTTTATCTTATCCATCCGCTGCATCCTCCTTTATAGTCTTTATTATTTACTATCTAGCATAAAAAAACCCTCTGATTTTTCAGAGGGTTTATATTAACTTTATTGGTTGTTCACTTTATCAGCTTTTTCTTTTTTGATGCTGATTCCTTGAACGTGTATATTAACTTGAGAAACTTTCAACCCAGTCATTGTCTCTACAGTGTTTTTTATATTTTCTTGAACTTTAAAAGCTACATCTGGTATAGATACTCCATAATCTACTATCATCATAATATCTAAAGTTACTTCATCTTCTTCTAAAACAACTTTTACTCCATTATTTTTTAATAATTTATCTGTTAATGAAGTTGTAGTTACAACTCCCTCTATTTCTACAGCAGCAAGTCCTGCTATTGTGGCTATAACATCAGCTGATATCTTAACTTCGCCAAAATTATGATTTTCCATCATATAAAATCCCCCCATACAAGAAATTGTATATATTTCTTAATAAAACAATTTTACCAAATAGTACTATAGTTTGCAAGAAAAATAAAACCTCAAGCTATTTACTTGAGGTTTATTTTTATTATTTAGCGTTGTTGTTCATTAATTTTATATTGTCGTATTCCATTTTGGCTTCTGCAGCTACTAAGTCGAATACTTTAGCAGCATCTGCTTTTTCTAGTTTTTCTTCATTAACAACTACATTAGCTGTTCCATTGCTTATATATACAAGTGGCTCATTAAATCCTTTTGCACTTAATAAATCTTCTATTTTTAATTCAAGTTCTTGATCTTTTACCAATTGTAATTTCATAGTTGAAGCTTGTTCTCTAGTATTCTCATTCGTAGAAGGATTGTTTACTATTTCATTTAATGATCCAACTAATTCAGCTCTTTGCTTTTCTCTATTCATTTTCATATCTACTATATAAGAAGCTTTTGCTAAATTTTTCTTAGAAGTTATCTGTTTTTCTATTGCTGCACTAGTTTCTTTAACTTTTTCATCAACCTTAGTTACTTTGCTATCTACAACTTTAGTATCTTCTTTCTTTGCTTCTTCTTTTTCAGTTGCTTTTTCATCATCACCTATGTTTAAAGCTTCTTCATATTGTTGTAACTCTTGAGATGTTTCAAGTAAAGATTGTTTACTTAAGTTGTAGTTTATTGTTCCAACTAACACTAACATCAAAGTTAAAGACATTACTATAAATCCTCTGCTTTTTAAGAACTTTCCATTAAATTTCATATTTTAATACCCCCCAAATTTATAATTTATATTTTTCCCTTGAACTTTTATGTATGTTACATTTATACGTACTAGCTTTTTAAAATATTCATATTTTTAAAATTAATTTATTTTGAGTATACTTCAACTTGGTGCCCTGAAATTTGAAGCGAAGTTTGAACTGCCTTATATAAACTTTCTTTAATTGTAGGGTCACTAGCCCCTTCAGCTACTACTAAAACACCTTTTATTTTAGGATCTGTTGTTTTTATAACTATTGGATTTTCACTGTTTGATGTTACCATAGTTTTGTTTACACTTTCTGTAGTTACTGCTCTCTCCCCCCCTTGAGAATCTTTTTCTTCGGTTTTTTCAGTTGTTGAATTTGAGTTAAATGCTGGTTCTATTTGTTCACTAGTTTCAAACGTTATCAAAACATCTACTTTCCCAACTCCTGAAATATTAGTTAATGTACTTTCTAATCTAGCTTCTAGCCTTTGTTCTTCACTTAACATATCTTTACTTTCTTGACTTGCAACTTCTTTTTTATCATCTTTGGAGCTAGATTTGCTTGAACCAGGCATACTTGACAATGCTATAATTAACACTACACACCCTGTTATTATAGACAGTAAGCTGTAAATCTTCTTTTTGTCTTTTTCATTTAAATTTTTAAACATACCCTCAACCCCTATTTAATTTATTTCTATTTTTTTAATCGATATGTCTAATACATTGTTTAAGTCTTCTTTTAGATCCTTTGTGTTTATTGACTGCTTGTCTTTAAAAACTTGCTTTGAATCATCTTTATTAAATTCTATGACCTCTTTGTCCAAATTATCACTATTATTTTTATTTTTTTCTTTAATTTTTATATTTTCTATGGTAGATCCGTTAAACTCAATATCTTCAAGTTCATATCCGTTTTCTGCTAGTTTCATGTTTATAGATTCCTTCACATAATCCTCATAATTTGATGCTAGGCTTTGTGCTCCAGTTTTACTTGATAGGTCATTCATACTTTGCTCATAGTTTTGATTTGATTCATTGTATGATTTAAGTATCCTATCTTCTAGTGTAAGCTCTCCTTGAAACATATTTATTATTGGAGTAACTATTATGAATACGAATATAAAGTTCATAACTAAATTTATATAGGGCTTTATTTTTCCTGAAGGGAGAATTAAATCTACTATATTTATAATAAATGCCGCTATTAATACGCTTACTAACCATTCTTTTATAGCAACTAACATAACTTCCCCCCTCCTTATATACCTGATACTGTACCTATTGATGTGAGTATAGCTATAGTTACAAAAAACATTATTGTTATAGCTATCATAGAAGCCAACATTATAGTCATTAGATTACCTATTTCATTTAAAAAATTACAAATACCGTCTTCTCCTATTGGCTCTATTGCTATTGCAGACATTTTATATACTAAAATTATTGATATTATTTTTATAATTGGTATAGCACATATACCTATTAAAACTATTAGCCCTACCACTCCAAATACACTTTTTATAAGTTGTGAAGATGATAATAATAATTCAACTGAATCTGATACAAATCCACCTACTATAGGTATAAAATTTCCAACTGCAAACTTTGCAGTTTTTACAGCAAACTTATCAAATGTAGTTACATAAAGTCCTTGAATAGATACAAGAGCTAAGTATATAGTAAACATTGCACCTATTGTAACTATGTTTATTTGTTTAATAAAAGAAGATAATTTTTTAAGTTTTATATTTTTAGATAAATTATTTATAACTAAAACTGAAAATGCCACAGCTATTGATGCAAATAAGAAATTTTTAAATATTATATTTATAAAGGTTATTCCCCCTAAAAATATTGGATTTAATGCAGTTGACGTTATAGGAAAACCCATAACAACTAAGAATGCTATTAAAATAGGCATAACTACTTGCATTAAATTTATCATTGTATCAATTGTGGTATAACATATACTCAAAACATCTTTAAATCCTACTAAGGTTAGAGACACCATGCTAATGAATACTACGTAGGTGGTTATTTGTGTTATTGCTCCAGATGAGAAAGAATTGTCTAGGCTCTTTAATATAGATGATAATAATGCTAAAACTAATATAATAGCAAATATCTTCAAACTAGACTTTAACTCTTTGAATAAAAACATTTTTATTCCTTCTTTATCAAATAGATCCAGTACATTTTTTTTTCCTGTCATTACTTCTTTCATATATGTTTTAAGATCTACCTTTTTAATCATATCTTCTTCGTCTATATATTTTTGTATGTCATCTACTTTCATTTTGCCTAACTGTTCTTCTATATATCTATCTACATTTATACCTGTATTATCATTTTCATTTGCAAAAGATATACTGCTTAACCCTAAAATCACAGTTAACATAAGTATAGTACTAACTAATATTCTTTTCATAAGTATCCCCCACCCCTATGGGATTATATTTATAATTACTTCTACAATGGAAAATAATATTGGAAAAGACATTGCCATAACTATTATTTTCCCCCCAAATTCAAGTTTAGAAGCAATATTTCCTTCGCCACAGTCTTTACATATTTGTATAGCAAATTCCATCAAATAAGCTATGCCTATTAGCTTAATAATAAGTGATATGTACATAGTTGGTATATTAGCTTTATTGGCTAATTCTTGAATGCTTTCTATTATGTAGTTTAATTTATAAGTAGCTCCTAAGAAAATAATAACTCCTGTTGCTAAAGCTATAAACATTGCCATTTCTGGTCTTTCTTTTTTTAGTAGAAGGCAAAGAACAGTGGACATTATAGCCAGCGCTACTAACTTCATAACTTCCAATATAATTCCTCCTCTTTAGTAAAGTTGAAACATAGTTCTCACTGTATTAAATAAGTCATTCATCTCATTTAATACCATACCTAAAACTACTATTATCCCCGCTAAAGTAGTCATTGTAGTCCAATCTTTTCTATCTGTTTTCTCAAGTAACATATTTAATATAGATATTAATAATCCTATCCCCGCTATTTTTAATATTAAAGCTATATTCATATTTATCCCCCTTACACTAATATAATTCCTACTACTAAACCAACTATAGTTGTAACCTTTCTATAAACCAACCCCTTAGTATTTATGTCATCTTGGGTTTTATCTGTAAGTTTTTTGAGATTTTCAACCGTCAAATTTATTATTCTTTCTTGTGAATATATATCACTTTTACCAAGACTTAATATAAGACTTTTTAGTTCATCCTCCTCTCGTTTTGCTAGATAAGTTTCATTTTGAAGTATTTTTATATTTTCTCTCAATATTTCTTCCAATGTACTACTTTGATTTTTTGATAAATCTTCACTCATCTTGCTAAAAAACTCACTAAATGAATATTCTTTTTTGTCTCCTAACTTACGAAAAACTTCTTCTAATGTATATAGTCCAAATGATAACTCCATATGTAGTATCTCTAATATTCTTATGAGATCACAGAGTTCTTTATGTCTTTTATTATATGTATTGTATATATATTCTCCTAATAAAAAACTACACCCTACTAACATAAATATTAATATTATTTTAATCTCCAAGGTACCACCTCTTTTCTTCTAGATCGTATATCTTTTCTACTGTACCTGGACCATTTTTAGATGACAATATAATTACTTTTTTAAATAGTTCTTTATCTAGAAGTTGATTTAGTTCTTTTCTGCTTTGAATATCCTCTATGCCATCGCCATGTACAGTTGTTATCAAATTGACTCCTCCATGAAGAGCTGTATATAGTGCTTTTATTTCTTTACTGCTTCCTATTTCGTCTGTTACTATGACATTGGGTGACATTGATCTAAGTAACATAATTATTCCTATGTCCTTTGGACAGGTTTCTATTATATCTGTCCTTATTCCTATATCCATTTGTGCTACCCCTAAATAAGAACCTGATATTTCATTTCTTTCATCTATTACTGCAACCTTTAACCCCTTAAAACCTAACCTTTCATTTCCATCACTTATATTTTTTACTATATCCCTAAGCAAAGTTGTCTTACCACATTGAGGCGGCGATATTATTAATGTATTGTAAATTTGACTTGAACCTTTAAATATATGTCTTAGAACCTTATTAGAACATCCTAATACCTGTCTGGAAATTCTTATATTAAGAGAAGATATATGCTTTATATTTTTTATTTCTCCATCTTCTATTATTGCTTTTCCCACTAGCCCGACTCTATGACCACCTCTTAATGTTATAAATCCTTTTTTTATATCATCAATAAAAGAATGTATAGAGTATTTACATATGAGTTGAAATGTTTGTTCTATATCTTCCTTACTTACTATGTATAAATTATTTGCATTTATATCTAACTTTCTATTTCTTGTATCATAAAAATAATCCTTATTATTTGCACAAATCATAAGTGGCTTATTTGCTCTGAGTCTTATTTCTTCTATGTTTAACATAGACAAGTCAATACTTAATATTTTTTCTCTTAAATTTGGTGATAGCGAGTTTATAATTTCTTCTGGAAGTTTATTCATTATCTTGTCCTCCTTCCTATTTGTATAATAATATTATATTTAATAAAAAAATATGCATATTTTATTGTACAAACTTCTAAATTTTTTCACTTATATATATGTAATAAAAATCGAATACTATATGTATGATATATGTTTAAAATAGAAAGGAGAAGAAATTATGAACAACAGAGCTGTAATTATAAACAAAGTAGTTCAACACGAGTTGTATAATATTAAGACCTTTTTAAACGGTATTATAGATGATTATCCAGAGTTAACAGATGATAATACTGAAAGTTATTATGAAGAGTCTGCTATGCACGATAGGCTAGAAAAGTTTTTATCGGATATAGATTCAATATTGTATGATTTAAAGTCATATTCTTCTCCATCCAAGGAAGATATTTTAGTTTATAACAAATCAAGAAATAATTTTAAATTGAAAAAAGAAAATAAGAATATATTTAGTGGACAATTAGTTGAATTGTATAATGAAGATATTGATGAATGGGAGCCTGGCAAAATAGAGTATTCTAAAAACTATAACGGATACTATTTTTTAAGCTTCGATACTTGTCCTAAGGAATTAAAAAATAATATGAAAATAAGAATTAAATATGTGCAATAAAAAATTCCCTTTGCTCAAAAAATTAAAAAAGGGCTATTTATCATAGCCCTTTTATTATTTCTCAAATTTTTTAAATGCTAATGTAGCATTATGTCCTCCAAACCCTAATGAGTTTGAAAGTGCATATCTTACTTCTCTTTCTTTTCCTTTGTGTAATACATAATCTAAATCAAGATCAGGATCTTGTTCTTGAACATTTACAGTTGGTGGTATAAACTCTTCTTCAATTGCCATAGCACAAGCTATAGCTTCTACAGCTCCAGCTGCCCCAAGTAAGTGACCTGTCATAGACTTAGTTGAAGATACACATAGGTTGTATGCATCGTCTCCAAATACGCTTTTTATAGCTTGTGTTTCTAATCTATCATTATATGGAGTAGAAGTACCATGTGCATTTATATAATCTACTTCATTTAAAGGTACATTTCCATCTTTTAGAGCCATTGCCATAGATCTAGCTGCTCCTTCTCCGCCTTCAGCAGGAGTAGTCATATGATATGCATCAGCAGTTAATCCATAACCTACAACTTCAGCATATATATGTGCACCTCTATTTAATGCATGTTCTAATTCTTCAAGTATTACTATACCTGCTCCTTCTCCCATTACAAATCCATCTCTGTCCTTGTCAAATGGACGAGATGCAGTTTTAGGATCGTCATTTCTAGTTGACATAGCCTTCATATTGCAGAATCCAGCCATTGATAATGGAGTTATACCGTGCTCACTACCTCCAGTTATCATTACATCAGCATCGCCTCTTTGTATTAATTTAAAAGCATCTCCTATAGAGTGAGTACCTGACGCACAAGCTGTTACAACAGTAGTATTTGGTCCTTGAGCATTAAACATTATAGAAACTTGCCCTGACGCCATATTACCTATCATCATAGGAATAAAGAACGGACTAATTCTTTTAGGTCCTTTTTCCAATAATATTTTATGTTGTGCTTCTAATGTACCTACTCCACCTATACCAGAACCTATTATAACTCCAAATCTATGTTTGTTTATTTTATCTACATCTAAACCAGAATCATCCATTGCCATTTTAGAAGATGCAACAGCATATTGAGTAAATTCGTCCATTCTCTTTGCATCTTTTTTATTCATATATTCTTCTGGGTTGAAGTTTTTAACTTCAGCAGCTATTTGAGTTGGGTATTCAGATGCATCAAATTTTGTTATTGTATCTATTCCAACAACTCCATTTTTCAAAGAATTCCAAAACTCTTCTTTTCCTATTCCTATAGGAGTTACGCATCCTAGCCCTGTTATTACTACTCTATTTTTCATGAGTTTTACCTCCACAAACTAACTTATTTGTTAGCTTCTATATATTTTACTATGTCACCTATGTTAGCAAACTTTTCGGCTTCTGTATCAGGTATTTCTATTCCAAATTCATCTTCTAAAGCCATCATTATTTCAACTGCATCTAGCGAATCTGCTTCTAAATCTTTCATTAAAGACGTTTCCATAGCTACAGTAGTCTCTTCTCCTACACCTAATTGATCTACCACTATTGCTTTAACTTTTTCGAATATCATATTAATAACCTCCATATAAATTTAAATTATTTATTAAATATTTTATAGTAATTCATAATTACATAAAATTACATAACCATTCCACCATCAACATGTACAACTTGACCTGTAATATAAGTACTCATGTCGCTACATAAGAATATTACTAAATTTGCAATATCTTCAGGAGTTCCAAACTTTTTCATAGGTATTGCTGATAACATACTTTCCTTTACGTCATCTTTTAAAACATCTGTCATAGCTGTTTCTATAAAACCTGGAGCTACCGCATTTATATTGATATTTCTTGAAGCTAATTCCTTAGCTGTAGCTTTCGTAAATCCAATAACACCTGCTTTAGATGCACAATAATTTGCTTGACCAGGATTACCCATAACACCTACTACAGAAGCCATATTTACTATTTTACCATTTCTTTGTTTCATCATAGGTTTAGTAACAGCTTTTGTACAATTAAATACACCTTTTAAATTTACATCTATAACCTTATCGAAATCTTCTTCTTTCATTTTCATAATTAATGCATCTTTAGTTATACCTGCATTATTTATAAGTATGTCTACTTTACCAAATCTATCCATAACTTCACTTACCATGCTATTTACATCTTCTGATTTAGATACGTCACATTTTACAGTCATACATTCTACACCTAAAGATTCTATTTCTTCTTTTACTTTTAAAGCTTCAGTTTCACTTGAAGTATAGTTTATAACTATGTTAGCTTTAAAACTTGCAAGTTTTTTAGCTATAGCCTTTCCTATTCCTCTAGAACCTCCAGTAACTATAGCAACTTTATTTGAAAAATCCATGCTATATTTCACCCTCTTTCACTAATTTTACAAACTCATTAAGTGATTCACTATCTTCTATATTGTATATCTTAACATCAACCTTTTTAGTAGATGCTATTTTCTTTATAAAACCTTTTAATGTTTTTCCTGGACCTATTTCAACAAAGGTATCGTATCCATCTTCCATAAGTTTTTCTATAGAATCTTCCCATAATACCGAAGAACTTACTTGTTTTATTAATAAATCTTTTAAATTTTCTTCATAATAATTTGCATTTGCATTTGCAATTACAGGAACCTTTAACGAACTAAATCTTACACCTTCAAGTTCATTTCCTAATTTAATTCCAGCAGGTTTTAACATAGATGAGTGGAAAGGGGCACTTACATTTAACATAATGGACTTTTTTGCTCCTTTTTCCTTACAAAGATCTACGGCTCTTTTTACTGCATTTAATTCACCGGATATAACTATTTGACCAGGAGAGTTAAAATTTGCAACTTCCACTACTTCACTTTGAGTAGATGCTTCTTTAACTACTTCATTTAAAGACTCTCTATCAAAACCAAGTACAGCAGCCATACCACCAGTTCCTACTGGTACAGCTTCTTGCATGTATTTCCCTCTTTTTTTAACTAATTTTACAGCATCTTCAAATTCCATCGAATCTGCTGCAACTAGTGCTGCATATTCTCCTAATGACAATCCAGCACATCCATGATATTCAAAATCAATTTCTGATTTTAGTGCTTCAAGTAAAGCTATACTTAAAGTAACTATAGATGGTTGAGTATTTTCAGTTTTTGTTAACTCACTATCTGGGCCATTGAACATTATATTTAGTAAATCAATATGTAGAGCATCATTAGCTTTATCCATAACCTTTTTAGCTACTTCATTATTTTCATATAATTCCTTACCCATTCCTACATATTGTGAGCCTTGCCCGGGAAACACCAATGCTACTTTTCCCATATTTACCCCTCCTACTAACCTATATTTATATTAGGCATAACTTCTTTAGCTTTTAAAACTATCTCTTCTATTATTTCGCTACAAGATTTGATTTCTTTAACCATAGAAGCAGTTTGACCTGCCATAAAAGATCCTTGTTCAAGGTCTCCTTCTAAAACTGCTATTCTTAAAGAACCTACACCTTTTTTATCTATTTCTGATGGATCTATACAGTTTTTTTCCATACTTAATAAGTCTTTTGCCAATCTATTTTTTAATGTTCTTACAGGATGGCCTGTAATTCTACCTGTTACTATAGCATCTCTATCCCTAGCTTTTAAAACCATTTGTTTGTAGTTATTATGTACTATACATTCATCACTACATATAAATCTAGTGCCTATTTGAACACCTTCAGCTCCTAATGCAAATACAGCAGCCATACCTCTTCCATCTGCTATACCTCCTGCCGCTATAACAGGTATAGATACAGCATCTGCCACTTGTGGAGTTAATACCATAGTTGTTAATTCACCTATGTGGCCACCAGCTTCTGTTCCTTCTACTATTACAGCATCTGCTCCTAAACTTTCCATTCTTTGCGCTAATGCTATAGTCGGTACTACAGGAATAATTTTTGTCTTAACTGACTTTAGTTTTTGCATATACTTTCCAGGATTACCTGCACCTGTAGTTATAACAGGAATTCTCTCTTCCGCTACTAAATCCATTATGTCATCAGCATGTGGAGACATTAGCATTATATTTAAACCAAATGGTTTATCTGTTAATTCTCTACATTTTTTGATCTGTTCTTTTATAACATCTTTTGGCGCGCTCCCAGCGGCTATTAGTCCAAGTCCTCCAGCATTAGATACTGCAGCAGCTAATTCAGCTGTAGCAACCCATGCCATTCCCCCTTGTATTATAGGGTATTTTATACCTATTAACTGGCATAATCTATTCATCAAATTGCCCTCCTATATGCTCCATTTGATAAGCGAAGAACCCCAAGTTAATCCTCCACCAAATCCTACTATAACTATGTTATCACCTTTTTTAATTTTATTACTTCTATAAGCTTCATCAAGAGCAACTGGTATAGATGCCGCAGACATATTTCCGTACTTATCTATATTCACATAAACTTTATCCATTGGTAATTTTAGCCTCTTAGCAGAAGCTTCTATTATTCTTATATTGGCTTGATGAGGTATAAGATAATCTACATCTTCTAATTTAAGTCCTGCTATATCTACTGCTTTCGTAGATGAGTCCCCCATTACCCTAACAGCAAACTTAAATACGTCACTTCCTGCCATTTTCACATAATGAAGTCTATCATTTACAGTTTCAATACTAGCTGGCTTTCTAGATCCACCTGCAGGTAAAGTTAAGTAACCTCCACTAACTCCATCTGCACCTAAGTAAGTCGATAATATACCGCCATCTTCAACTTCTCCCAAAACTGCAGCACCAGCTCCATCTCCAAATAATATAGCTGTTCCTCTATCAGTATAATCTATTACCTTACTTAGAGTTTCAGCTCCTATTACTAATATATGTTTATACATATTACTTTGTATTAACGATCTTCCTATAGTAAGTCCGTATATAAAACCAGTACATGCCGCTTCTAAATCAAATGCAGCTGCATTTTTAGCACCTATATTAGCTTGAACTATGCAAGCTGTAGATGGAAATGACATGTCAGGAGTTACAGTCGCAACTATTATTAAGTCTATATCTTCAGGGGTTAAATTTGCACTTTTTATAGCATTTAAAGCTGCTTGTGTTGCTAGATCTGAAGTAGCTGTAGCTTCGTCAGTAATTCTTCTTTCACTTACTCCAGTTCTTGTCTTTATCCATTCATCTGATGTATCCATAATCTTTTCTAAGTCAAAATTAGTTAGTTTTTTATCTGGAACAAAGCTACCAGTTCCTAATATCCCTACACTTTTCATGAGCCCAATCGACCTCCAAATAATCTAATTTTTATTTTGTTATAATCAGATTTTTATTTTATTCGCTTACATTAATTTCTTTTATTTTATCTTTTATGTCTTTTACTACATTTCCGTCTACAAATTTTATAGCTTGATTTATAGCATTTTTTATAGCATTACCATCAGAACTACCATGGGCTTTTATAACTCCACCATTAACTCCAAGAAGAGGAGCCCCTCCGTATTCTGTATAATCTAATTTATTTTTCATCTTTTTTAAATCATCTTTAAGTAACATAGCTCCTATCTTAGTTTTCATATTACTCAAGAAAGTTTCCTTAAGTAACCCAAGAACAGAAATAGCTACTCCCTCTACAGACTTTAGTAATATATTACCTGTAAATCCGTCACAAACTATAACGTCTGTATATCCATTTATAACATCCCTAGCTTCAACATTCCCTATAAAGTTTAAATCTACCTTCTTTAGTTCTTCATAAGACTTTTTAACTAAATCATTTCCCTTACCTTCTTCTATGCCTACATTAGCAAGGGCTACCTTAGGATTTTTCATGTCTAAAACCTTGTTAGAATATATAGAACCCATAACACCGAATTCAACTAAATTTCTAGGTTTACATTCTGTATTTGCTCCTGCATCAACTATAAGAGTCATAGATCCTTTAATATTTGGAATTGCAGGACATAATGCAGGTCTGTCTATACCTTCTATTCTTCCTAATATGAATAACCCTCCAGCAAGTAATGCACCTGAATTCCCAGCAGATAGTACTGCATCAGCTTTTTTATCTTTTACCATATTAAGTGCAACTACCATGGATGAGTCTTTTTTTGATCTTATAGCTTTTACTGGTTTATCTTCATTTTCTATAATCTGAGTAGTATTTACTATCTCTAATTTGCTTTTATCAAAGTCATATTTATTAAATTCTTTTTCTAATATATCTTTATCCCCAGTTACTATTATGTCTACTTTATATTCATTAATAGCATTTACAATACCTTGGACTGTTGAAAAAGGTGCGTTGTCTCCACCCATACCATCAACTACTATTTTCATATGTCTTCCTCCTAGTCTATCTCTTCAAATATAAACTTACCTCTAAAAATCTGATTATGAGTTTTACTGCTTACTATAGCTTTTACGTAATGTTTTTTATCTTTTACTTTATATATTTCTGCTTTCGCTATTAACCTGTCGTTTTCCTGTACAGGTTTTAGGTTTTTTACATTAGCAAATCTCATAATTACTTTAGGAGCATCTATAACAGCCATTGCTAAAGATTCGGTTAACCCAAATATGTATGTATCTTTAACTATATTTGTCTTAGAATATGTCATATCATTAGTAGTTTCAAGCATGGATATACCTATTTTGCCTACTGATAAATCTATTATTTCACCAGTTATTTCTTTTACCCCTAGAGTTTTTATCTTCGATGTTTGGCTTTCTGCCATTTCTTTTATTCTTTCTCTTAACTCAGGGATTCCTAGTTTTAGTCTATCTAATCTTATAGTCTGTATGCTGACTTCAAAAATAGACGACAACTCTTCATCTGTGTAAAATGGATCATCATTTAGCATTTCTATAAGTCGAGATTGTCTCTCCGCTTTTGATACCTTTTTCATAATACCTCCGTTCTTATAGTCGGAATTAGTACCAACTACTAATACTAGTATATAATATGTACTAAGATTTATCAATATGCTAATTCATTTTATTTGTATACACGCAAGAAACTACTTATACCTAAAATACTGGATTTGTTAATTACTTTCTATAAATAAAAAAACATGTAGATTGCTCTACATGCCTTTTTGGAAACTATTTAGATACAACTTCTTTACCTTTATAATATCCACAATCTGGACATACTCTATGTGGTAATTTTGGCTCATGACATTGTGGGCAACTTACAAATCCAGTTGCTACCATTTTTGAGTTAGCTGCTCTTCTCATTTTTGTTTTTGATTTAGATGTTTTACGCTTTGGTACTGCCATTTATGCCACCTCCTTAGTCTTTTTTAAAAAAGTTTTGTAATTTAGCTAAACGGGGATCTATTGACTCCTCGTCATTGGCGTCTGTATCACAAGAACATTCCCTTTTATTTAGGTTTGCTCCACAGTTTTGACAAAGCCCTTCACATTCCTCATCACATAATATTCTTTGTGGCATATTAAATGATAAAGAATCTTCTATCATAGGTAGAAGATTTATTGTTTCTTCAGTATATACATATACATCATATTCTTCTATCTTGTCTTCGTCTAATTCTTCTTTTACTATGAATCCTTGTACAGGATATTGTAAGTCTACTTCTACTTCATCTAAGCATCTTCCACAATTATCTGCTATTGAATATTGTACTTCACAGTCTAAGAATATACCATCACTAGTATTTCTTATTTTACCTTCTATACACATAGGAGTAGTCAACTTATAACTATTATCACAATAATTAATACTATCAATTTTTTCGCAAAAATTCAAGTCTAAATTATCTGTTTCTCTGTTTAATAACTTCTCTAAATTTATTTTCATGTCTATCACCTCAATACATTGCCTAGTTTATTATACAAATCATATTTTACTTTGTCAAGTATTTTTACTTGATAGAATAAACTTGGCTTAATAATGGACAAAATTCAAGGTAGGTTTTAACCTACCTTGTTATTTTACCCAATTATTATTTTCCTACTAATGTAACTGTATCTCTAGCTATTGTTAATTCTTCATTAGTTGGTATTAATAATATCTTAGTCTTTGAATCTTCTGTAGATATTACTCTTTCTTTTCCTCTTACCTTATTAGCTTCTTTATCTAACTTCATTCCTAAGAAGCACATATCTTCACATATACTTGCTCTTATGTCTATACCATTTTCACCAACACCTGCAGTGAAAACTACAGCATCTAATCCGTTCATTTCAGCTGCATAAGAACCTATATATTTTTTAACTCTTTTTACGTATGAATCTAGAGCTATTTGAGCTTTTTCATCACCTTTTTCTGCAGCACCTTCTATATCTCTAAAGTCACTTGATATTCCAGTCATACCATATACACCAGATTGCTTGTTCATTAAATTATTTATTCCATTTATATCTAAGTTTTCTTTTTCCATTAAGAATGGAACTATAGCTGGGTCCATATCACCACATCTTGTACCCATTATTAAACCTTCAAGTGGAGTGAACCCCATAGAAGTATCTACACATTTTCCACCATCTACAGCTGTTATAGAAGCACCATTTCCTAAGTGGCAAGTTACTATTTTTAGATCCTCTATATTTTTACCTAACATTTCAGCTGCTTTTCTAGATACATAGAAGTGAGAAGTTCCGTGGAACCCGTATCTTCTTACTCCATGTTTTTCATACATTTCATATGGTATTCCATATAAATATGAAGATTTAGGCATTGTTTGATGGAATGCAGTATCAAATACTCCTACCATTGGTACATTTGGTAATATAGCCTTACAAGCTTCTATACCCATTATGTTAGCTGGGTTGTGAAGAGGTGCTAATTCTATACATTCATTTAATGCATTCATAACATCTTCAGTTATAATCACTGAACTTGCAAATTTTTCACCAGCATGAACAACTCTGTGTCCTACTGCATCTATTTCGCTCATATCTTTTATTGCACCGAATTCTGGATGAACTATAGCATCTAATACTAATTTTATAGCATCTTGATGATCTTTCATAGGTTGTTCTACAACATACTTATCATCTCTTCCTTCTTTTTCGTGCTTTAATATAGAACCTTCTATACCAATTCTTTCTACTAAACCTATAGCTAATACAGATTCATTTGACATGTCTATTAATTGATACTTTAATGACGAACTTCCACAGTTCATTACTAATACTCTCATCTTGAGTATACCTCCTATATGTAAATTAATAAAAATCATTTTATGCACTGTGTATACATTACACAATTTTACCATTAAATAATATAACATTTTTTTCTCAAAAAGTATATACTTGAGAAATCTTATATTTTAAAATTAATTATAATTCAAAAACACTATATTATTATATACACATACATAAACTTTTATAATAAAAAAATACTCACTTTTTATAATTCTATAGGTATTACCAATATTCCTTTCTAAATTATAGCAAAATTTGTATAAATTTTCTATTTTACTGTATAATTTTATATATAAAACTACAGTGGAGGATATTATGAAAATATTAGGATTAATAGTTGAATACAATCCATTTCACAATGGGCATTTGTATCACTTAAATAAATCAAAGGAAATAACTAATGCTACACATACTGTAGCTATAATGAGCGGTCATTTTTTACAAAGGGGTGAGCCTTCATTATTCGATAAATACACTAGAGCACAAATGGCTATAAATAGTGGCGTAGATTTAGTTATAGAACTTCCTACCCTATTTTCATCTCAAAGTGCAGAAATATTTAGTTTTGGTGCAATATCTACACTAAATTCAACAAATTCAATAGACTGTATTTGTTTTGGTAGTGAAGTTGGAAATATAGATATTTTACATAAAATAGGAGAACTATTAGTAAATGAACCACTTGAATTTAAAACAAATTTTAAAAATTACTTAAATGAAGGTATGTTATTTCCTAAAGCTAGGTCTAAGGCCTTATTTCAATACATCAATAAATATAATGTTCTAAAAATATCTGAAGATGAAATACTCAATATACTTAACTCACCTAATAATATATTAGGTATTGAATATATTAAAAGCATATTAACATTAAATAGCAATATAAAGCCATATACCATAACACGAGTTAAAGCTGATTATAATTCTAAAGAAATAAACAGCGATATATGTTCAGCAACTGCTATAAGAGAAAGCCTTAAAGTTAATTCAAATATATATAATATAGAAAATGTTATTCCATATCATACATATAAAGCTATCAATGATAAGATAAACCAAGGTTTTTATCCTGTATATGACGAAGACTTTTACAATATATTGTCTGGTATTATATTTAGAGATGAAAATATATTAAACAGTTATTTTGAAGTAAACGAAGGAATTGAAAATAAAATATTAGAAAGTTTATTTAGATCTACATCTTTATATGATCTTCAAATGAATATAAAATCAAAAAGATATACTTTAACAAAAATAAAAAGGACATTAAATAATATAATGCTTGGAATAAAAAAAGATGAAATGTCCAGTGTAAAGTCTATAAATAAAGTTCCTTATATAAGAGTACTGGCCTTTAATACTAAAGGAAGAGAAATATTAAAAAAAATAAAAACTAACTCTGATATAGATATAATAAATAAATTGGCAAAGGTATATCCTAAAGATGAAATAATGAAATTAATTTTAAGTTATGATATAAAAGCTACCAACTTATACAATTTAATATATTATAAAAACAATAAAAATCTTTTAAAAGGCCCTATGGATTATTACACATCTCCTACATACATACAAGATTAAATTAACAAAGCTCTACGCATCTAATCGTAGAGCTTTATTATATAAGGGGGTTATTAAAATACCTTTCCTGGGTTTAATATATTTTTTGAGTCAAAAGCTAATTTAATATTTTTTAATAAATTCATATATTCTTCATCTTTAGACTCATGTAAATATCCTCTTTTTGCATATCCTATTCCATGTTCTCCTGATACTTGACCTCCAAGTTCTTTTGCTCTAGAATACATATAATCAAATGTCTCATTTAATTTTTTATGCCAAGCATGTTCATCCATATCATCTTTTAATACATATATGTGTAAGTTTCCATCACCAGCATGACCAAAACTCTTTATTCTTACATTTAATTTTTCTTGTAGTTCATTTGTATATCTTACAAACTCAGCAACTCTATTTCTTGGAACAACAACGTCACATTCATCCATTTCAGTTGTGCTAGCTTTTATAGCTTCTAGGAAAGCCCCTCTTGCTGACCATATGGAATCATTTCTTTCTTGAGTATCAGATATGAATACATCGTATGCTCCATTTTCTAAACATATATGAGCTACTTTTTCATATTCTTTTTCTATATCTTCTTTTGTATTACCATCAAAAGTAAGTAAAAGATATGCATCAGAAGTATTATCTGGGAATTTTTTACCTAAAAACTCTTCAGATGCAAGAATTACATCTCTTTCCATAAATTCTATAGCAGTTGGTATAGACTTTGATTTTATTATTTTTGGAACAGTTTCTATTGCAATACCTAGTTCAGGGAATGGTATAAGTAAACTTATTGCTTTTTTAGGCAATGGAAGAAGTTTTAATGTAGCCTTAGTTATTATACCCAGTGTTCCTTCAGAACCTACTATTAAGTCCTTTATACTGTATCCTGAACTATTTTTTACTACCTTTCCTCCAACTTCTATAACTTCACCATTTGGAAGTACTACTTCAAGACCTCTTACATAATCCCTTGTAACCCCATATTTAACTGCTCTCATCCCACCTGCATTAGTATTTATATTTCCACCTATTGTAGCACTCTTTTCACCTGGATCTGGTGGATAAAATAAATCTCTATCTTGAACATATTTACCTATTTCCATTAACAATACTCCAGGTTCTAATGTTAGTGTTAAATTTTCCTCATCTAGTTCTAATATCTTGTTCATCTGGCTTAAATTAAGCATTATACCACCATTTATAGCAACAGCAGCTCCAACAAGTCCTGTCCCTTGGCCTCTTGGAGTTACAGGTATATTATTTTCATAAGCATATTTCATTATTTTAGATACTTCTTCAGTATTGTGTGCATTTACCAATACTTCTGGATACTTTTCAATTCCACCCAACTCATCATGGGAAAAATCTTCATTTATATCTTCACCAACAAATATATTGTCATTACCACAAACATCTATTAAAAATTTTATATCATTATTATCTATAGATTTATACATATTCTTCACCCCTATTCTATAGTTGTTGCTAATTGGCATTTTTCATTTTCTATTTTTTCAATTAACTTAGGAACTACATCATAAACGTCACCAACTATTGCATAATGGGCAACGTTAAATATAGAAGCATTTTCATCTTGATTTATAGCAACTATACAATCTGATCCATTCATTCCAGCTACAAATTGTATAGCACCTGAAACACCACAAGTTATTATAAGCCTTGGTTTGACCGTCCTACCACTTAAGCCGATTTGTTTTTTTGCATCTATCCAACCAGCTTCTACTAAGGGTCTAGTACCTGCTATTCTAGCTCCCAATAAATCAGCTAGCTTATTTATCATTTCCATATCTTCTTGTTTTTTTATAGCTCTACCAGCAACTATTATAACTTCAGCTTCTTCAAGTCCTACTTCAACAGCTTTATGTTTAACTTCTAATACATCTATATTAGAACTTAATTTTTCGTCACAAATATTACATAGTGTAACTTTGCCTTTAGGATTTTCTATTTTTTCTGGAGCATTAAATATTTTATATCTAACTGTTGCAAATTGTGGTCTATGATTTGGAGTATGTATATGAGCCATTATATTACCACCAAATGCAGGTCTTATTTGATCTAAATCAGTATTTTCTGAAACATCAAGTATTGTACAATCAGCAGTAAGCCCTGTTCTAAATCTAGCTGCAAGCCTTGGCGCTAATGATCTTCCAACAGTTGTTCCCCCAACCAATACAATTGTAGGCTTTACACTATTAATAAAGTCTTCTACTACTGCAGTATAAGGTTCTATTCTAAAGTGTTTTAAATCTTCATTATCATATAAAAATACCTCATCTACTCCATAACTTAACAATTCTTCTGTTTTATCTTTTATGTTACTTCCCATAAATACACAATAAACTGGGTGATTAATTTTTGCTGCCATTTCTTTAGCTTTACCTATAAGTTCAAATGTAACTGGATGTATATCTCCATCTACATGGTCTACATAAACTGCTATACCTTTCCAATCATCTTTGTTTACAGAATGTATTTTTTCTTCCACAAACTCAAATAAACCTTCTGGTCCTTTTTTTACACATATTTTACACATTTTACATCCTGAATTTATTTCTAACTTTTCATCGTTATACTCTATAGCATTAAATGGACATAATCCTAAAACATTATCTAGATCAAAAGATCTATCTTGGTTTATAACTATCTTTGCCATTATTTATCCCCCCTAAAATACCTTTAGTTCTCTTAGTTTTTGAGTTAATTTATTACTTACTTCTTCAGCATCACCTTTCCATAATTCCTTATCGTTATTAGAGCTTGGTGGAAATATACGAAGAACCTGTGTTGGAGAACCATTAAGTCCATATCTCTTTTCATCTTTATCTTCAAAATCATCTAAACTATAAAATGGTACTTCTTTATCTTTACTAGATAACTTTAATTTAAAAGATGGCAATCTTGGTTGGAATATATCTTTTTCTACAGTTATTAAACAAGGATACTTAATTTCGCATACTTCTAATGTATTTGGCATATCCATTTCAACAACTATAGATTTTTCTTTTATATCAACTATTTTCTTTACATTTGCAACATGCGGCATGCTTAAAAATTCGGCCATTTCTGGGCCTACTTGAGCTGTATCTCCATCTGTAGTTTGTTTACCACATATTATTAAATCTGGATTCCCTAATTTTCTAACACCTTGAGATAATGTATAAGATGTTGCTAAAACATCTGCTCCAGCAAATCTTCTATCAGATAATAAAGCTCCTTTATCTGCCCCCATCATATAAGCTTCTTCTATTATTTCCTTTGCTTGTGGTGGACCCATGCTCAATACAGAAATTGTAGCTCCTGTTTCTTGTTTTATTTTTAGAGCTGTTTCAAGAGCATAAAGATCATATGGATTCATCTTAGAATCTACTCCATCTCTTTTTAGAACCCCTGTTTTTTCGTCAACTTCAACTTCTGAAGTTCCTGGAACTTGTTTAACACAAACTAATATTTCCATATTTAAACCCCCTTTTGTTTTACAATTACAGATACTCCATCTGGAATAAGTGCAATTTTTGAGTCTCTTCCTTTTATATCAAAAGCCATGTTCAAGGCTTCATCAAAACTACTTGCATGTTTCATATGCATATTTTCAATCATCTGTGGATCACACATATCAGTAACTAATATTACAGTATATTTTTCTAGTATCCTTGCTAGTATTTGAAATTCCCATTGATCTGGAATAGTTTTATCCCTTGGAATTTTTCTTACCTTTTCTAATATTTCACTTGGGCATGATGCATTAGCCACATTATCATAAAAAGATTGACCTCCGTGACCATCATTACAAGCTGAAACCATTATAATTACTCCACCTTCATTACAGGTAGCCTCTGCAGCAGTCATACCTTTTACAGCCTGATATATATTTTGGTCTAGAGGATATCCTCCATTAGTACTTATAACTATATCTGCATCTACAGATTCTATTTGAGATAAATCTTTTACGAAGTTGCAACCTTCATAATGAGCTTTTTCACAATCACCAGCGAAGGCAGCAATAACTTTCTTATCTTTATCTATAACAACATTTAATATAAATTGTAAATTTACAGCTTTAGCAGCATATATCATATCTTCATGTAATGGATTATTTTCAAGTATACCAGTTCTCGCATAAGGACTATCTATAAAATCAGAACAGTGATTATACATTATTGTCTTAGCTGATGATACTCCAGGAAGTACACTTTTTCTTCCTCCAGAAAATCCAGCAAAAAAATGTGGCTCTATAAATCCTTCTGCAATTAATAATTCCGTTTCTAGTATTTCTTTGTTTACATAGAAATCACCACCAGATGGCAAAACACCAGCCTTAACCATAGATGAATCATCTGTTGATATATGCATTATAATATTTTCGTTATCTACTATTTCTTCGCCCATTTTATAAATTAATTCTTCTCTTGTACTAGGTCTATGAAAACCAGTTGATATAATTATTTTTATATCTATATCCGGATTTGAATTTCTTATTCTTCTAAGCATTATAGGCAAAGTTACTTTACTTGGAACAGGTCTTGTATGGTCACTAGTTATAATAACCATATTCTTTTTGCCTTTGACAACTTCTTCTAGACATTTAGATCCAATAGTATTATCTAAAGCTTTTTCAACTATTTCATATTCTGTAAAGTCTGTTCTATATTCATGAGCCTTTGATTCTAAAACCTTAACTAAATTTTCATCAGGAATATTTATTTCCAAACCATTTTTACTATAAGGTACTTTTATAATAGCCATAGTCTCCCTCCTAAATTATTGTTCCTAAATATACTAAAACTCCTAATATAGCTACATACATTAAACAAAACTTAAGTGTAGACCCAAATATTTTTCCTTCTTGGCCTATAAGCCCTGTTGCAGAAGTAGCTATTGCTATACTTTGTGGGGAAATCATTTTCCCAGCTGTCGCTCCTGAAGTATTAGCAGCTGCTAACCAATAAGGATCAGCTCCTATTGATTTTGCAACTTCACCTTGCAATGAACCAAATAATATATTTGCAGATGTGTCACTTCCTGTAACAAATGTTCCAAGTGCTCCAAGTGCAGGAGATATTAAAGGATAATAACTTCCAGTAACTTGAACTAGTACAACGGCTATATCATTTATCATTCCGCTATACCCCATTATCTTCGATATAGCGACTATTGATAAAACTGTTATTATTGACTTTGTAAGTTGGTTAACAGTTTTTCCAAATACTCTTACTATTTGTGATACACTTATACCTTGCATTTTGCCTGCTATAAATGTAGATATAATTATTATCATACCTGGTGTATTTATCCAAGAAAAATTAGCTGCCTTTGCATGTTCTCCTGTGTATATTATTATTTTGCTTGAAAAATAAACTAAGGATTTGTTTATTCCAGGGAATAATGGGCTAGTTAAAACTATTAATACGCATAACAGTATATAAGGCATCCAGGCTAATACCCCTTCTTTCAGAGAAACCTTTTCCTCATATACAACACTTTGCTCTGATGAACCATCCTGAGATGAGTTGTCTGATTCACCTTCTGATGTTTCTTCTTTATACATAAGTTTCGCAACTAGTATAGTCGCCCCCATACTACATAAACTTCCTATTAATGCTGGAAGCTCTGCTCCTAAGTATTTTGCTATTACTAATTGAGGTATAGCAAAAGCAAGGCCTGATACTAAAGTTATAAAAAATACTCCTTTTATACCTTTTATACTTTTTCTTGTCATCATAACAAGAATAAACGGTATTATAACTATAAATCCTACTAACTGGATTCCTATATTATAGCTAAGTTGTAATACATCAAGTCCTGTGACTGTAGCTAAAGTTGATACAGGTATACCTACAGCTCCAAATGCAGTTGGTACTGTATTAGCTATAAGACATATTATAGCTGCAAATACTGGGTTAAATCCAAGGGATGCTAATATACTAGCTGGTATTGCAACTGCAGTACCATATCCTGCTACAGCCTCTAAAAATCCTCCAAATCCCCATGCCAATATAAGCACTTGAATTCTATCGTCTTTAGTTATACTAGATAACATCCTTTTGATAGTATCCATTGTCTTTGTTTCAACTGCTAGGTTATATGTAAACAATGCAGCTATTATAACTATCATTATTGGCCATAAACCTATTGCTACCCCTTCTGCAGTTGCACTAAAAGCATCAATAAATCTCATTTTCCAAAATACTATTGCTAAAACAAACGTTGCTACCATTGTAATAAAACATGTTTTATGAGCTGGCAGTTTGAGTATCCCTAAAGATACTATTAGCCATACTATAGGTACTATGGCTATGAAAAACAATAGATAGGTATTCATAGAAATCCCCCTTGAATATTGGTGTTATGGTATTATGGTATTACCAGTTGTATTTAGTTGTAATAAAATGGTAGTACCACCTGTAATTAAATAATATTATAATGTTCTGAAAATTAATACATTAGTTTTTTTATTAACAATTTTTGCAAATTAATTTTTTATACAGAATATTGAAATAATAAGAATGCTTCATATACACATGTGCTATAAAAATTTTACTTTATGAAAATTAAAATAGATTTCGTTATTTTAATAACGAAATCTATTTTAATTCCATTGTGTTTATATAATCATCTATAAAGTCAAGATGTTCTTTCATAGCATGATAAGATTTATCTCCATTTCTTTCTACTATTGCATTAACTATATCTTCATGTTGTTTCATTAAAGTATCAACTCTATCATTAGAATATAAAATGCTTTCTCTGGCATTTTTTACAAACCTTTCAAATAAGGTTGCTGCAGTAATAAATACACTTTCTATAAGATAATTTCCACTCATAGATGCTATTTTTTGATGTATCTTTGTATCTATTAATACTCTTTCACTTTCACTATCTGATGTTTTAAGTTTATCTATCATATCTTTTAATTCTTCAAAATCTTGTTCACTACCCCTTTGTGCTGCAAATCTTGCCGTTACTAATTCTATTGCTTTTCTCAATTCCAAAATATCACTTGGCTCACCATTGCTCAACATAAATATCATAGATAGAGGTTCTATAAATGATGCATTTATATTAGAACATACAAAATTCCCTTCTCCTTGTCTACTTTCAATAACGCCCATAGTTTCTAATACTCTTATTGCCTCTCTTATAGAAGTTCTACTTACTTCCATTTTCTCTGATAAGTCTCTTTCCGATGGTAGTTTATCTCCATTTTGAAGGCCTCCACTCAGTATCATATTTTGAATTTGCTCTATTACATGTTCATATACTTTTTTATTTGTAACGCTATTAAACATTTTTTCCTCCTTTAATGTCATATAATTATTATATATGAATTTAGATTGAGTTTTTTTCATACACCTAATATTTAAATAATATAATATTTAGAAATTACTTATGTAGCAGTAGGGGGATTCGCAATGAAAAAAAATATAATTTTAAAATTTTTATTTCCATCAATAATAGTTCTTTCTCTAATAATAGGCCTTATATTATATCCGCAAGATTCTATATCTGCTGCTCAAGATGGGTTGTCTATATGGGTTAATGTTCTTATACCATCACTACTACCATTTATTATCGGAGCTAGTCTACTTGTAAATTTAAAAGTTGTAGATATTATTGGATTATTTATAAATCCTATAACTCAGAAGATATTTAACGTTTCAGGTAAAGGATCTTTAGTATTTGCTATGTCTACATTTTCAGGGTATCCTGTAGGTACAAAACTCGCATCTGAACTTAGAGAAAAGGGCGAGTTAACAAAATATGAAGCTCAAAGACTAGTATCATTTTGTTCTACATCAGGTCCTTTATTTATGATAGGTGCTGTTGCTATTGGTATGTTTAACAATAGCAATATAGGATACTTTATAGCACTATGTCACTACCTTGGATCTATAACTGTAGGTATATTGTTTAGAAACTATGGGAATGAAAAATCATTATCACAAAAACTAAATATAAGTAATGAACTTAAAAGAATAATAAGATCAAAAATTAATGACAAAGACGGATTTTATACTATATTCGGAGAAGCTGTTTATAGTGGATTAAATACAATATTAATGGTTGGCGGTTTTGTTATAATATTTTCCGTTGTATTTAAAATATTCAGCTTACTGGGAATAATATCTACATTAGCTAATATTATTTATCTGCCGTTATCATTGTTTGGAGTTTCTAAGGATTTAACTTATGCATTTATAAGCGGTTTATTTGAAATTACTATTGGATGCAATAACATTGCAGCTGTAACTGATTCTCCTTTAGTTATAAAGCTAGCACTATCTGTGTTTGTTATATCATTTAGCGGTTTATCTATACTTGCCCAATGTAACAACTTTTTAGCTAAAACAGATATAAATGTTCATATCTATACATTTAGTAAGTTTCTGCATGGAGTATTTGGTTTTATTTATTGTTTAATTTTATATCCTTTATTTAAACATAATTTCTCTATGCCTACATTTTCTATATATGAAACTATATATAGAAGTGATTTGTGGCTTACATATATATACCACTATAAAGTAATTTTACCTATACTTTTCATAATATATATAGTTAGTACATTATATATAGTTAATAAAGAAAAAGCCGTAGATTAACTAACGGCTTTTTTTGTTTGGGTTTAGTTCCCTTCTGTTTTGGTCAACTTCATCCATTAAACCTTTTAAATTATAATGTATACTTTGCAATATATCATCAGCATATTCTCTAGCCCCTACTTTTATTTCTTTTGCTGTATATTCAGCCTTAAATATTATATCTTTGGCTTGTTCTTGGGCTTTGACAACAAGATCACTTGAATCTATATAATCTCTAAGCATATCTTCTGAATTTCTTTTCATATCTTCAACATCTTCATATGCCTGTAATTTTATTTTTTCTGCTTCTTCTAGTGCTTGTACTTTTATTTTTTCTGAATCGTGTTTAGCATCAGCTAATATCTTTTGTCTTTCTCTATTTATCCATTCAGCTTGCTTTACTTCATCAGGCAAATTAAACATTATCTCTTTTATAATTTCTAATGCTTTATTTTTATCTATACCACATTTTTGACTAAAAGGTATAGAAGAACCACTATTTATTATGCCTTCTAACTCCTCTAGTAGTCTTATACTCTCCATAGATTATTTCCCCCCATGTGATTTTCTCATCAATTCTTCTAAAACAAATTCCGGAACAAGTCTTGATATATCTCCATTAAATTTAAATACTTCTTTAACTAGTGATGAACTTATATAAGAATATTCGGTTGTAGTTGTTAGCATAACAGTCTCTACATCAGGTGCTAACTCTCTATTCATATGAGCCATTTGAAACTCATACTCAAAATCAGATGTAGCTCTAAGTCCTCTAACTATAGCATTTATATTATTTTCATGACAGTAGTTTGCAAGCAGACCATCAAAGCTTACTACATTAACATTATATAAATTTTTTGTACATTCTTTTATAATATTAACTCTCTCATCAAAAGTAAATAAGGACTTTTTATTAGGATTGTTTAAAACAGCGACTTGTAATTCATCAAACAACTTAGATCCTCTTATTATTAAATCTAAATGACCATTAGTTAAAGGATCAAAACTTCCTGGGTATACTGCTTTTCTTAAAAATGATTTTTCCATTATAAGTCCTCCAAAGTGTAAAAAGACAAAGTAGTTTTTCCATATCTTTTTTCTCTATCCTTTACTAAGTTTTCTACATTGTCAGGTAGTGTATCTTTAGAATCATGTTCTACTATTATTATTCCATCTTCTCTTAAAAGTTTTGCAGAACTTATTTTTTCAAGTGCTGGTATAAAGATATTTTTATAATAAGGAGGATCCATAAATATAACATCAAACTTTTCATTTTTAAATGACAATTGATTTATAGCACCTACATAATCCGTAAGCATAGTTTCACTTTTATCCTTTACTCTTGCCTTTTCTATATTATCTTTTATTATTGACATACTATCTTTACTAAGGTCTACAAAAACGCATTTCATAGCTCCTCTAGATAAAGCCTCTATGCCAAGAGATCCCGTACCTGAAAACAAATCCAAAACATTACTATCTATTATGTAATTATTTATTATATTGAATAAAGATTCTTTAACTCTATCTGTAGTTGGTCTTATATCTTCATTTGTAGGAGTTTTTAGCTTTAACCCTCTAGCACTTCCAGAAATAACTCTCATGTGTATAGTGCCTCCTTTTTATATTTTATCACAAATTCATACTAATTTAGAGAAATTTCTTCTAACTTCTTCTCAAATTTCTTAGCAATTTCATCTTTTAAATATTTATTTTTAGAAAAATTTAATTTTTCATCTTCTCCTATAATATACCTAGCCTCTTGTTGAGCAACTTTTAATATTTTCATATGTTTAAATATATTTGCTATTTTAAGTTCTGGCAAGCCGTGTTGTCTAGTTCCAAAGAATTCTCCTGGACCTCTTATTTCTAAATCTTTTTCAGAAATTTTAAATCCATCATTTGTTTCTTCCATAATGCTCATTCTTTCCTTACATACCTCATTTTCTGATGAATATATAAGTATACAATATGACTTATGGCTTCCTCTTCCAACTCTTCCTCTTAATTGGTGAAGCTGGGCAAGTCCAAATCTTTCTGCATTTTCTATTATCATAAGAGTTGCATTAGGTACATTTACTCCAACTTCTATAACAGTTGTAGAAACCAATATATCTATTTCTTTATTTTTAAATTTTCTCATTATATCTTCTTTTTCACTAGGTTTCATCTTACCATGTAAAAGACCTAATCTCAAGTCACTAAAATATTCATATTGTAATTCTTCCAAAAGTTCTGTGGCTGATTTAGCTTCTATAGCCTCTGATTCTTCAACTAAAGGGCATACTACATATACTTGTCTTCCCTTTTCAACTTCTTTTCTCACTAAATTTTTATATGCCCTATCCCTTTTATCCTTTTGTATAGCCATTGTCTCTATAGGCTGTCTTCCAGGAGGCAACTCGTCTATTATAGATATATCTAAATCGCCGTATAATATTAAAGCTAATGTTCTTGGTATAGGTGTTGCAGTCATAACAACTATATCAGGATTTGTTCCTTTTTCAGAAAGCTTATTTCTTTGTCTAACTCCAAATCTATGTTGTTCATCTGTTATTACAACTCCTAAATTTTTAAATTCAACATTATCTTCTATAAGTGCATGGGTACCTATTAATATATCTATTTCTCCATTTTTTATTTTTTGTAATATATTTTCTTTTTTCTTTTTTCTCAAACTTCCAACTAATAACTCTATCTTTATATCAAACTTAGATAATATTTCTGTTAATGAATGATAATGTTGCTCTGCCAGTATTTCTGTTGGTGCCATAAGTGCTCCTTGATATCCATTAAATACGGCGTTGGCAATACTTAAAAGAGCTACAACTGTTTTACCACTTCCTACGTCTCCTTGAACAAGTCTATTCATAACTTTGGTACTATTCATATCATCTAATATTTCATTTAGAGATCTTTGCTGAGCTTTTGTCAATTTAAAAGGCAACGATTTAACTACATCATCAAATTTCTCATTTATGCCAAATTTTATCCCGACCTTTTCACTTATTCCACTTTTAAAAAAGAAAAGTCCTAATTGCAACATTAAAAATTCTTCAAACACCAATCTATACAAAGCTATTTTTAAGCTTTCTTTGTCTTTTGGATTGTGTATATTTTTTATGGAGTAATTTATATCACATAATTTATTTCTTTTTATAGTTTCTATAGGCAGATATTCATCTATAGTTAAATCATTATTTTTAATTACATTTTTTATAATTGTAGACAATTCTTTATTAGTAATTCCATAGGTAAGTGGATATACAGGAACTATGCTTCCTATAGATTTCGGATTATTTGTATATACTTCTATTTCACAATTGTGCATTTCTAATTTTTGAAATTCTTTTTTAATTTTGCCAAATGCTATTATAGTATCCCCTTTTTTATACGTGTTTAATAAGTATTCTTGATTAAAAAATATAAGGTTCAAAAAACCAGTTTCATCTCTTATAATGATTTTTGTTATACTCATACCTTTTTTAGGCTTTTTAATATCAGTGTCGTATATAATACCTTTTACAGATACTCTATCACTATCCATTAGGTTAAATATCTTTTTAAAGCTACTTCTATCCTCGTAATTCCTTGGGAAGTAATATAGCAAATCCTTTAATGTATATATACCTAATTTGTTTAATTTACTACTTCTCTTTGGCCCAATTCCTTTTATAAATTGTATATCTTGATTTAAATTCATAATATCACCTATTTTTAAAAAATTTGCTTAAATAAAAAATTCCTATATAACTTAGCTATATTATATAATAGCAAAATTATATAGGAATTTACAAATATTATTCAACTGATACTAAATAATAGTATACTGGTTGACCTCCATAATAAAGTTCAACTTCTAAATCAGGGTATTTTTCTTCTACCATATCTTTTAACTCATTTGCATCTTCTTCACTTATTCCTTCACCATATAGTAAAGTTATTATAGCGCTATCTTCATCTACTAGCTTTTCTATAAGTGAAATTGTAACATCGCACTTTTCTTTTCCAGAAGTTAACATCTTGCTTTCGCCTATGCCTATTATATCGCCTTCTTTTATATCAATATCATTCATTACAGTATCTCTTACAGCATAAGTAACTTGACCTGACTTTACATTTTGTAAACATTCTATCATAGTTTCTTCATTTTCTTCTACACTTGAGTCTAAATTGAATCCCAATAATGCTGCAAATCCTTGAGGAGTAGTTTTTGTAGGTATAACTATTATATTTTTATCGCTTAAAGCTTTTGCTTGATTTGCAGCCATTATTATATTGCTATTATTTGGCAATATAAATATATTCTCAGCATTTACTTCGCTTATAGCTTTCATAAAATCTTCTGTACTTGGATTCATCGTTTGACCACCTTCTATTATCTGGTCAACACCGAAATCCATAAATATTTTAGCAAGGCCTTCACCCATAGATGTAGCTATAATTCCATACTTCTTAGTTGGTTTAGTTTCTTCAGATATTATGTTTTGATGTTGTATTTTCATATTTTCTATTTTAATAGTAGCTAATTGTCCATATTTTAATCCTTCTTGTAAAACTAATCCTGGATCATTAGTATGTATATGAACCTTTATTACGCCTTCATCTCCAACTACAACCAAACTATCGCCGTAATTTTGAACTATTTCTCTCATACCTTCATAATCAATTTTATCACTTTCTAATATAAATTCTGTACAATAAGCAAAATTTATATTTTCATGTGAATCTAATTTAAAATCTTGTTGTGTAGTTGTAGTATTATCAATTTCTTTAAGTTCAATAATATTACCTAATAATGCAGAGTACATACCTTCGTATACACATACTAATCCTTTACCACCAGAGTCAACAACTCCTGCTTCTTTTAAATTTATTAAAAGGTCTGGTGTTCTTTTCAATGAAGCATTAGCTTCTTTTATAAAAGCTTCTAGGAATTTTTGTATGTCTTTTTCTTTTTTAGCAATTTTGACCCCATGTTCAGAACTTTCTCTAACAACTGTAAGAATAGTTCCTTCTATAGGCTTTATAACAGCTTTATATGCAGTATCAGATCCTTCTTTAAAAGCTATTGCTAAATCCATTGAGGTAAGTTTATCTTTTCCTTCTACAGACTTAGCAAAACCTCTTATTATCTGAGATAATATAACTCCAGAGTTACCTCTAGCACCCATTAAAGACCCTTTAGACATAGATTTTCCTATATCAGTTATACTATGGTTATTAACTTTAGATAATTCCTTTATTGCATAAGATATAGTTAAAGACATATTAGTTCCAGTATCACCATCTGGCACAGGAAATACATTTAGCTTATCGACTAAATTTTTATTGTTTTGGAGATTATTTGCTCCAGATATAAACATATCCCTGAGCAACTTACCATCTATATACTGTATCATCTTCTTCCTCCCACTATTTAACTCTAATTCCTTGCACATTTATATCTATTTTTCCAACGTTTAAAGATGTTATTTTTTCAACTGTATATTTTACCCTATCTATCACATTATTTGCAACAGTTGATATATTAGTTCCGTATTGCATGATAACATACAGTTCTATGTAAATTTTTCCATCTTCCATTTCTTCAGTTTTAACACCTTTAGTTACATTTTCACCTTTTAAAAGTTCAACAATTCCGTTTACCTTAGATTTATACCCGATTCCAACTAGTCCATAACATTCCATAGTAGCTTGATATGCTACTTGAGCAAGTACTTGTTTATCGTAAGTTATTGTTCCAAATTGATTTGTTAATTGAATACTCATAATAATCCCCCCTAATTTTATTTGCTTTTAGTATTTACTTTATCGCAAATTATATATATAATTTTATAGTATAATGAAAAATTGTTCAATATCTGTAAACAAATATTACTATTGCAAAACTTTATTTTCTATGTTAATATAAATATGTTTTTAGCGCAATAGTTATCTTTTAAGGAGGTGTACATGTAATGGCAAGAGTATGTGACGTATGTGGTAAAGGTAAGGTTTCAGGAAACCAAGTCAGCCACTCAAACAGACATAGCAGAAGAACTTGGTCTGCTAACTTAAGAAACGTAAGAGCAATAGTTGATGGAACTGCAAAAAGAGTAAAAGTTTGTACAAGATGCTTACGTTCTGGTAAGGTTACAAGAGCTTAATATATTAATTTTAATACAAAAGCCTACTAATTAGTAGGCTTTTTAGTTTTTCTATTTAGATTTATGATATATATGATTTCTGCCTATTTCTTCTTTCTTATAAATACAGATACTATTCTCGATAAAAATTTTGGAAGCTTAATCGTTATGATTCTCATATATATTCCCCCTTTATATATAAATATTACTAATATAAATTATTTATACTTAATAGATGTAAACCGTCTATCTAAAAAATGTTATCCCTGTGCCTATAAGTATAAGGGCCAAACATACCATCCATATCCAATGTGGTAATATTAGGGCTAAAATAATAGTTATACCTGTAGCTATACATATAAGACCTATAACATTTCTGTTGCATCTTTTCATAATACTCCCCCCAATATATCTTCATATATACATAATATTCATGTTTATTATATTTGATACAAAAAAAGGACCTAAAGGCCCTTATTATCTTTTGATTTACATATTAATAGATAACCACTTTTTAGACTTATTCTACAGTTATTATCTATCATAACATTAGATATGCCTATAGAACTTCCTTTTTTAATAGTAAAATCATTTAATGGATATTCTAAATTTTCTAAAGTAACTCCAATTACATCTCCATATAAAGGTATTAAAGATATATTTTCCCCTTTATTGCCTTTTATCGTTAATTCATTATCACATATAAATATTGAATCTGTTTCATTTACTATACTTCCTTTTATGTCCTTTTTTAACATATAATAAAGTAGATTTACATTTGCCATAGCATGGTCCATTCTACCGCCTAAAGCTCCTAATAAAATTACTTCAGTTGCTTTAAGATGATGTGCATAGTCTATACATATTTCAGTATCTGTTTTATCTTTTTTAGATGGAAATTTTATAAACTCTACATTTTTATTTTCATAATAATCTTTTATTTTATTATCTATAGAATCTAAATCTCCTAATATATAATTTGGTATTATATCCATTTTATATGCGTGATTAGCTCCTCCATCACCACATATAACTAAATCACAATTTTCTATTATACTTTTATGATAATCATAATCGCATATAATACCATTTACTATTATAGCTATTTTCAATAATTTCACCTTCTATTTGGCATTTTCTCTAAGTAACTTCACCGTAGAATCTATATCATCGCTGTTAAATATAGCAGAACCTGCAACTATTATATTTGCACCAACTTCAACTACCTTTTTTATATTATCAGGCTTTACTCCACCATCAACTTGAATATCTATGTTTAAATTTTGTCTATCTATTATACCCTTTAGTTCTTTTATCTTATCTGTCATACTTTCTATAAATGACTGTCCTCCAAATCCTGGATTTACAGTCATTATAAGTACCATATCTACTAAAGGCAATACATGCTTGATAGATTCTATAGAAGTAGCTGGATTTATTGCAACCCCTGCTTTTATATTATAAGATTTTATATTTTGTATTGTTCTATGTAAATGTATACAAGCCTCTTGATGTACAGTTATTAAATCTGCTCCTGCATCTACAAAGTCCTTTATATATGCATCTGGGTTTTCTATCATTAAATGTGCATCAAACACCATATTTACATCTTTTCTTAAAGATTTAACCAATCCTGGCCCTAATGTTATATTAGGAACAAAGTGTCCGTCCATAACATCTATGTGTAGATATTCACATCCTGCATTTTCTACCTTTTTTACATCTTCCAAAAGTCTTGCAAAGTCTGCTGATAATATAGATGGTGCTAATTTAATCATCTGTTAATACCTCCTGTTGTTAATTTCTCTAATTTCATTTAATAGCTGTAAATAACTTTCATGTCTAACATTTGATATTTTACCATTTTTTACAGCTTCTTTCACCTTACATTTAGGTTCATTTTCGTGGAGACAATTTCCTCCAAACTTACAATAGTCTTCATACTCTTCAAATTCAACAAAATATTCCTTTAACTCATATTCTTCTATATCTTCTAAAGTCAATGAACTAAATCCTGGAGTATCTGCAACCATTCCTCCAAATTCAAGTTTTAAAAGTTCTGAATGTCTTGTAGTATGTTTTCCTCTTTTTATTTTATCACTAACTTCTCCTGTTTCAAGCTTTAAATTAGAATCTATAGAGTTTAACAAACTAGATTTACCTACCCCTGAAGGCCCTGCAAATACAATAGTATTATCTTTTAGCTCTTTTTTTATTTCATCCATATTTATATTTTTTTTGATACTTACTGGTATAATCTTATATCCTGCATGTTTGTATATATCTTTTAACTCTTCTAATTTATTGTCATTATCTAGATCTATCTTCGTTATAACTATTACTATTTCTAATCCTGATTTTTGTGCTAAGATTATAAATCTGTCTAATAAGGAAAGATGTGGATCTGGATTTTTTATCGCAAAAACTATTAATGCTTTATTTATATTTGCTATAGGAGGTCTTCCCAGTTCTGTTTGTCTTTCTTCTATTTCTTCTATAACACCTTTTTTATTTTCTTCATCTATTATACTTATTTTAACTTTATCTCCAACTAAAGGCGTTACTTTATCTTTTCTAAATATACCTCTAGCCTTACACTCATATATTGCATTATTAGTATCTATATAATAAAATCCACCTATGCCTTTTAGTATCCTTCCATCGAGCATAATATCCTCCTTTATATAATATAAGATAAAAGTCCAGATAAAGCTTAAAAGCAATATTGGACTTTTTTGACATTCTTATTATTGTTAATACTTAACTTATTATTCATATATATTATGGTGTTGGTGTTGGTGTTGGTGTCGGTGTCGGTGTTGGTGTTGGTGTCGGTGTCGGTGTCGGTGTCGGTGTCGGTGTCGGTGTCGGTGTTGGTGTTGGTGTCGGTGTTGGTGTCGGTGTCGGTGTTGGCGTTGGTACTTCTTCCTCTTCTTCTTCCGGCTCTTCTTCCGGCTCTTCTTCCACTTTTGAACCTTTACTTACTATTAAATCAACCTTACTTCCTTGATCAACAGTACCTAAAGATGGTGTTTGAGATATAACTACATTTGCTATATATCTTTCACTTTCTTGATATTTTATAGTTCCTAAATTTAATCCACTATCTTTTATTTGTTTCTCAGCCTCATCTAAAGTCATACCTTCTACATTAGGTACATCTATTTGTTTTCCACCACGACTTATAACTACCTTTATAACTTCACCTTTTTTAATTTCCGTTCCTGGTATTGGCGTTTGAGATATTATATGATCCTTTGGAATATCTGGATTGTATTCATCCCTTCTAATTTCCACTTTTATTCCAAGTTCATCAGCTTGCTTTTCAGCATCTTCTAAACTCATATTAGTAAAGTCTGGAGCAGTTAGTGGTACATCTCCAGTATTTCCTCCAAGTAAAAATTTACCCATTGCAAAAACTTCAAAAAGTAATATTAAGCTTAAAATAACTGCTGCTGTTATAAGTAATTTTTTCTTCTTAGGATCTTCTTTTTCATTTTTCTTCTTTTTATCATGTCTTCTGCTTCTTTTATTTTCTTTCATCATGCCTTCCTCTATTAATTCATCTGGATCTCCATATATACTGTCTTTAATTGCTTCTTTGATATTTTCTTTTGAAACATTTTCTGCTATAGGTTTATAATTTTTAGATTTTGAATTTATTTCATTTATAACATCTGTATCTAATTTTTGAGTTGCATAGTTGTCATATTCCTTTATAAAATCTAAATCTATATTCTTTTCTATGTACTCTATGTCTTCAATAAGCTCATCTGCACTTTGATATCTATCTGCTGATGATTTTGCAGTTAATTTTCTTATTATACTTCTAACACTTTGAGGTATCTCTAATTTTTCCTCTTGAGAAAACTCAATTACTTCATTTATATGTTGAAGAGCTATTGATACTGGGCTATCTCCTTTAAAGGGGATCTTTCCAAGTAGCATTTCATATAAAACTATTCCTAATGAATATAAATCGGTAGTGTTATTTACATATTTGCCTTTTGCTTGTTCTGGTGAAAAATAATGAACAGAACCTATTATACTTCCTATATTAGTAATAGTTGAATTACTAGCAGCCTTAGCTATTCCAAAGTCAGCAACTTTAACTAATCCATCTCTAGATATAAGTATATTGTGAGGCTTTATATCTCTGTGTATGATTCTTTTTCTGTGTGCTGAACCAAGACCTAAAGCTATTTGCTTTGTTATATCAAGAGAAGTATATAAATCTAGCTTCCCCTCATTTTTTACTATATCCTTTAAATTACGTCCATCTACATACTCCATAACTATATAATGTACTTTTCCATCTTCTCCAACATCGTAAACATTAACTATATTTGGATGTGAAAGACTTGCAACAGCTTCCGCTTCTCTTGTAAACTTTATTAAAAACTCTTCATCATCTACGAATTCAGGTCTTAAGACTTTTACAGCAACTTCTCTATTTAGAGATTTATCCTTAGCCCTATATACAAAAGCCATTCCACCATCGCCTATTTTTTCTAATATTTCATATCTATTTCCTAAAACTGCATCTCCCACTGTATCACCATCCTAACTATATTGTTATATATATTACTGATATATTATCTCTTCCTGATTTATCGTTTGCTAATTTGACTAATTTTTCACAATTTTTTTCTATATTTTCATTGTTATTTAATATTTCTTTTATCTGGTCTTGTGTAACGTAGTTAGTCAATCCATCAGTAGTTAAAATAACCTTACTTTTATTTTCTATATTATTTTCATATATGTCAACTATAACTATCTTATCAGTTCCCAGTGCTCTCGTTATTACATTTCTCTGTGGATGTTTTCTAGCTTCTTCTTCAGTTATCATATTTTTTTCCATTAATTCTTCTACTAAAGAATGATCCTTAGTAATTTGTTTAATGACATTATCTTCTAATATATAGCATCTACTATCTCCTACATTTCCTATATATATTTTATTTTTATATACAACAGCAGTAGTTAATGTAGTTCCCATTCCGCTACATTCACTATCTGTATGAGATCTACTATATATTATTGTATTTACATCGTTATAGGCTTGTTTTAAGATATCAGTTATATATGATATCTTAACATTGTCATTTTGAACAAGGTTGTTTTTTAAGAAGTCTATTATATTTTCTACTGCTAACTCACTAGCTACTTCTCCCTTTTTATGACCGCCCATTCCATCGGCTATGGCAAATATTCCAATTTCGCCATCTTTAGTTTCTATTATCTCTCCCTTACAGTAGTCCTCATTGTTTTTTCTAACTTTCCCTACATCGGAGGCCATGCTGTATTTCATAATACTCCCCCCATTACCAATTATTTTTCTTCTGTTCCTGTGTGTTTTCTTCTTAATTGACCACAAGCCCCACTTATATCTGAGCCCATTTCTCTCCTAACTGTAGCTGCTATTTTATTTTTTACTAACATATCTCTAAACTTATAAATATAATTTTTATCTGGCTTTTCATATTCTCTTTCTTCTATTTTGTTTATAGGTATTAGATTCACATGGCACAAAATACCTCTTAAAAGCTTCACCAATGCCTGAGCATCTTCCATTGAATCATTTACATCCTTAATAAGCGAATATTCAAAAGTAACTCTTCTATTTGTTTTTTCTATATAATATTTACAAGCATCTATAACTTCTTTTATAGAATAAGCCTTTGCTATAGGCATTATCTCTTTTCTATTTTCATCATAAGGTGAGTGTAGAGACAATGCTAGATTTATAGGTAAACCCATATCTGCCAGTTCATGCATTTTAGGAACTACACCACAAGTAGATAATGTTATATGTCTATATCCTATATTCAGCCCATTTTTTTCATTTACCAACCTTAAGAACTGTGATACATTTTCAAAATTGTCAAGTGGTTCACCACTTCCCATTAAAACTACATTTGAAACTCTTTCATTAACATCTTCCTGTATTTTTATTATTTGATCTAGTATTTCCCATGGTTCTAAGTTTCTAACAAGGCCATCTATTGTCGATGCACAAAAATTACATCCCATTCTACATCCAACTTGAGTAGATATACATACACTTATACCATGTTCATATTTCATCATTACACTTTCAACTATGTTGTTATCATTAAGTAGAAATAAATATTTTATAGTTCCATCTATTTTAGACTCGAACTTTTTATATATATTCAAATTACCAATAAAAGATGATTCATCTAACTTTTTTCTTAAGTCATTAGATATATTTTTCATATCTTCAAATGACTTAGCTCCTTTATATAGCCAGCCAAATACCTGACTTCCTCTAAAGGACTTTTCATCTATAGTTTTCATATATTCTTTCATTTGTTCTTCGGTAAAATTTTTCAAACATATTTTATTCATGTTATCACTACCTTGTCCTTTTTAATTTAGCTATAAAGAATCCATCAATTCCATGTACATTAGGGTATATTTTTATATAGCCGTCTTCTTGATTGTCTAAATCTATTTTTATATTTTCTATAGGTTCTAATTCAAAATTATTGTTATTTTTCAAAAAATCTTTTACTATATCTATATTTTCCCTATCTTCTATAGTACAAGTACTATAAACCAAAGTTCCTCCTACTTTCACATACTTAGATGCATTTTCCAAAATAACATTTTGTATATTAGGTAAAGATATTATTTCCTCTTTATTTTTATACTTTATCTCTGGTTTTCTTCTTATTATGCCCAGACCTGAACAAGGAACATCAGCAACTACATAATCAAATTTACTCATACTTTTCTCATCTAATTTGAGAGCGTCAAACTCTTGTATTTCTATATTAGTTAAGCCTAGTCTATTTACTGTTTGTCTTATAAGATTTAATTTATGAGAAAATATATCTCTAGATACAATTTTCCCACTATTATTCATAAGTGTTGCTACGTGGGTAGTTTTACCTCCTGGAGCACTACATACGTCTAATACTAGGGAATTTTCCTTTGGATTTAAAACATGTCCTACAATCATTGAACTTACATCTTGTATTGTAAAATAACCTTTTCTAAATAAATCATTATTTTCTATATTTTTAAGGTTTTCTACTTTTATAGCTTCTGGAATAAGACTTACCTTATCACATTTTAATCCTTGCTCTTTTAATTTTTTTATAAGTTCATCTCTAGTTATTTTTAAAGTATTAGTCCTTAAATAAATGCTTGGTCTTTCTGAATTTGATTCTAAAAGTTCTTCAGTAAATTCTTTTCCAAAATTTTCAGTCCAATTTTGTATAATCCATGGATTATAAGAATATTTTGTTGACAAGTAATCTACAGTATCTTTTTTATCCACTTCTCTTATATCATCCTTATTTCTTATAACATTTCTAAGTATCGCATTTATAAATCCCGATGATCTTTTATCGTATTTCTTAGCTAAATTAACAGTTTCATTTACAGCTGCATAATCTGATACACTGTTTAAGAACATTATTTGATAAATTCCAATCCATAGCAATATTCTAACATAAACTGACATTTTTTTGGATTTTATCTTAGAAAATTTATCTATTATATAATCTAAGTAATATTTATTTTCTATAACTCCATATATAATTTCTGTAGCAAATCCTCTATCTATATCTTTTAAGTCACTGTTTTTCAAATACTTATTTACTGCCATATTTGAATAATTTTTATTTTTTTCTATATCATATAGTGCCTTTAGCGCTACTTCTCTTGAATTCATAATTTTTCCTCCTATTTTTACACACAAAAAGTCCTAGATATACTAGGACTCATCTCCTCTAATCATCACCTCTAGCTATAAGTATAAGTCTTACAAGCTCTAGAACAGATGTTAATGCAGCTGCAACATAAGTAAGTGCAGCAGCTGAAAGTACCTTTTTACTACTTCTTACTTCATCATTATTTATTATACCCATATCTACTAGTTGTACTATAGCTCTATTAGAAGCATTAAACTCAACTGGTAGAGTTACAATTTGGAATAAAACTGCAAATGCAAATAAAGTTATACCTAGGTAAAGTAATGATCCTCCTCCACCAAATACGAATCCTGCCATTATAAGTATCCAAGATACATTACTTGAAAAACTAGCTATGGGAACTAAACTACTTCTAATTTGAAGTGGTGCATATCTATTAGCATGTTGTATTGCGTGACCACATTCATGGGCAGCTATAGATACTGATCCTATTGAGTTACCATAATAAATATCCTCAGATAATCTTATAACTCTTTTTCTAGGATCGTAGTGGTCTGAAAGATGACCTCTTGTCAATTCAACACTTACATTAGAAAGTCCATTACTATCCAGTATATATCTAGCTGTTTGCGATCCAGTGTATCCCATTTGCGTTGGAACTCTTAGATAACGTTTAGTTTCACTACTTACCTTAAATTGGGCGTATATAGTAAATAGTATAGCTGGTATTAACAAAATCATTGTAGAATCATAAAAAAACATATCAACACTCTCCTATAAAGAATTTAACAGCTTCTTCTAACTTTTCCATATCCAGTGATGTATCTACACAGGGTCCATTAGGCCTTTTATTAAATACTCCAAGTACCGGTATTTTAGTAACATCTTGTATGCCAGATGTTAAATCTCTTTCACATGCAACTGCAATTACCGCTTTTGGTTTGTTATCAATTATAACCTTCCTAGCCAAAGTTCCCCCAGTTGCAATAAATACCTTAACATTGTATTTTTTATGTACATCTATTAATTGACCTACATTACACATACCACATTGCTTACAATTGTTTATATCATTAGTAATCTTAACCTTACATATACTCTTTTGAATACAATGGGGAAGTAGTACAAGTATATCTTCTGGATTTAATTTATATTTATTAGAATATATATATGTATTATTTAGCTTAACATATACCTTTCTTATTTCATTTTTTGATATACCAAATAACTTGGCTATGTTTATTATAATAGGATATAAAAAACCTACTATTTTAAAATTCAACCTCATTATACTATTATTTACTTTTTTATCTTTTAATATATTGTACGTTACTGCCATAGCAAATAATATTATAACTATAAATATTGCTATTATTATATCTATAAATATAATTGCCATAAATAACAAATTATTTGTAGTTAGATTTATTCCTATAAGTATAATTACAAGGGAGGCAACTAAAGCTCCCATTGTAATTAAAAATCTTTTTATGTCATTCATATTTATTCACCTAATATTGAGTTAGTATCTATATCATTACCCTTTATATAATCTTCAACGCTCATTCTTCTTTTGCCTGGCATTTGTATTTCTTTTAATAATAAAATTTTATTTCCAGTAGCTACTTGTATTCCTTCTTTATCTACTTTTAATATAGTTCCAGGTTTATTATTAGATTCTTTATCTAATATCTCACTTTTCCATATCTTCATAGTATCATCATTATATTTTGTATAAGCGCTTGGCCAAGGGTTCGTTCCTCTTATAAGATTGTATATTTCTTCGGATTTTTTAGCCCAATTTATATTTCCAAGATTTTTATCCATTATAGGAGCATATGAAGATTCATCATCATTTTGTTTTTCGCGAGGAGCATTATTGTTTTCTATAAGTCTTAATGTATCTTTTAATACATCTGCTCCTACATACATCATTTTATCATGAAGTTCTCCTGCAGTTTGATCAACTTCTATATTCATTTCTTTTTTTAATATCATATCTCCAGTATCAAGGCCTACATCCATATACATTGTAGTTACACCAGTTGTTTTTTCTCCATTTATTATAACCCAATTTATTGGAGCTGCTCCCCTATACTTTGGAAGCAAAGATGCATGGACGTTTATACATCCATACTTTGGTATATCTAATATATCCTTAGATAGTATTTGGCCAAATGCAACTACTATTATTACATCTGGGTTTATATCCTTTAATATATTTACAAATTCATCTGTTTTAACCCTTTGAGGCTGATATACTTCTATATCATATTTTATAGCCAATTCTTTCACAGGAGGCATAGACATTTTCTTGCCTCTTCCCTTTGGTTTATCTGGTTGAGTTACAACTGCAACAACTTCATGTCCTTCGTCTATTATAGCTTGAAGACAAGGAACAGAAAAATCTGGCGTTCCCATAAATACTACTTTCATTTATATCACTCCTAAAGAAATCTATATCCTCTGCTAATGTTGTTAAGTTTATTCTTAACGTGTTTTGGTACTCTTTTTCTTTTGTGCGTTTTTACTTTTTTTCTATTTTATCTGTGAATATTATTCCTTCTAAATGGTCAATTTCATGACAAAATGCTCTTGCTAACAATTCTGTTCCTTCTAATATTATCTCTTTCCCATATCTATTTAATCCCTTAACCTTAACATAATTAGGTCTTCTAACAAGGCCAGATTCACCTATTACACTTAAACAGCCTTCTTCGTCTAATTGTTCTCCTCTTACTTCAATTATCTCAGGATTTATAAGTTCTATAATTCCTTCTCCTATATCTATTACAACAACTCTTTTTAATACCCCTACTTGTGGTGCTGCAAGTCCTACACCGTCTGCTTCATACATTGTTTCTGCCATATCTTCAAGTAGTTGTATTATTTTTGAATCTATTTTTTCTACTGTTTTAGATTTTTTTCTTAAAACAGGGTCTCCTACTTGAACTATTTGTCTTAATGCCATTGTTATTCCTCCTATTTATAATATGCTGTATGGATTGATATCTACACTTATATTGACATCCTCATCAAATACTGCATCTCTTTTAGTTATACATATATATTTTATTATACTCTTTAATAAATTTATTTCAATATCGACATCTTTAAATAAAATCTGCCATCTATGATTTTGATTTATCTTAGCTATAGGACATGGATTTGGCCCTAACATAAAATCAAAGTTTTTATATCCTCTTTTTGATAAAAGGTATACTATAGACTCATGTAAATTTTTTATATTTTTAATTACCTTTTGTTCATTATTATTAGATATTACCACGCTTATTATATTATTAAACGGAGTATAACTGAATAACTTTCTTATTTTTATTTCATCTTCATAAAACCCCTTATAATCATAGTTTACAGCGTGTTTTATAGAATAGTGATCTACATCATATGTTTGTAGTATTACCTTTCCATCTAAATCAGCACGTCCTGCACGTCCCGCAACCTGAGTTATAAGTTGAAAAGTAGTTTCTGAACTCCTAAAATCCGGAAACTTAAGTATCATATCTGCAGATAATATACCTACTAATGTTACATTTGGAAAATCATGGCCTTTACTTATCATTTGCGTTCCTATTAGTATGTCAGCTTCTTTATTTTTAAATTTATTTAATATTTCTTCAATAGATCCTTTTTTAGAAGTTGTATCCTTATCCATCCTAATAATTTTGGCATTTGGAAACATTGCCTTAACTTCTTCTTCTATTCTTTCAGTTCCTATTCCAAATTCTTTTATATAGGGACTAGAACACTCTGGACATTCTTTTGGAATAATAGTTTCGTAGCCACAATAATGGCATCTACCACTTTTTTTATACTTATGATAAGTTAACGATATATCGCAATTGTCACAGCTAAATACAAATCCACAATTCCTACATGATACGAAGCTTGCATATCCTCTTCTATTTAAGAAAAGTATTATTTGATTTTTTTTATCTAAAGTATTCTCCATTTCATACTGTAGTCTTCTGCTAAATATACTTTTGTTTCCATTTGATAATTCTTCTTTCATATCAGATATATGAATATTGGGCATTTCATTATTATTCGCTCTCTTTGTAAGTTCTAACAATTCATATTCTTCATTTTTTGATTTATAGTATTCTTCAATAGGTGGAGTTGCTGATCCTAATATTAAAAGTGAATTTTGAGACTTAGATATATATTTTGCAACTTCTATTGTGTTATACTTTGGATTTTTTTCTGATTTATAGGCTCCCTCATGAAACTCATCTATAATTATAACTCCTAAGTTATTACATGGAATAAACAATGCTGATCTGGCCCCTATTATTATCCTTACTTTTCCTTCTTTAACTAATCTATATACATCGTGCCTTTCACCACTAGACAATTGGCTGTGAAATACTCCTACAATATCTCCAAATCTATTTTTAAATCTAGATATGGTCTGAGGAGTCAATGATATCTCAGGAACCAATACTATGCTATCTAGGCCTTCATCTAAAGCCTTTTGTATTATATCTAAATAAACTTCAGTTTTTCCGCTTCCTGTAACACCGTGAATTAAATATGGCTTTTTATCTATGTTAAACATATTTTCTTGTAGTTTTTTAAATGCATGTTCTTGTTCATCATTTAGCCTTATATCTTTATTTTCTAAATTATATAAGTTCTTAGGTTTTCTATAATAATTTTTCTCTTCTATATTTATTATATTTTTTTTATGCAAAGCTGTTATACTTTGTTTGTTGATATCTAAAATTTCTATCAAATCATTTATTTCAACTTCCTCATTATTACTTAAAAACTGTGCTACCCTAGCTTGTTTATGAGCCTTTTTTCTTATAAGGTTGTTTAACACATCATCAATTTCATCTTTATCTATATTAAGGGACACAATATACATTTTTTTCTCATTTTTACTACTTTTATATTCCCAACTTATACTTAAAATCCCCTTATTCTTAAGGTTGTTTAATATTCTATTTATATTTATATCTTTTTTATCTTTTATATTTTGTATTTTCATCTTACCTTTATGGTTCATGAGTTGATGAATTATATACAATTCCTTATCGTCTAGTCCACTAAAATCGTGAGTTTCAATTTGTGCTATTTTATAATTTTCTAGCTTGTACCCTTTTGGGTATATACAATTTATAGCATCCATGTATGTGCATATATATCTATTTCTCATCCATTTTATAAGATCTATGTCTACATCACGAAGAAGAGGTTCTTCATCTAATATATCCATTATAGACTTTATCTTATTTTTCATATTATCTTCTAATTCATTTGTAAATTCAAATATAAACCCTTCTAACGGCTTATTTCCCCTTCCAAATGGAACCAATACTCTATGGCCTACTTCTATGATTTTTTGTAAATAATCAGGAACCTCATAGGTAAACAAATCGTCTGTGTATTTTGAGTTATTGCTAACTATTAATTTTGCATAAATTTTCATAACTACAGCTCCTAGGAAATCTATGAAAAAATAAGCATCTACATTATATAGATGCTTACTTTTTTAATATAGATTTTACTTTATCTAAAATAACATTTGCAACTTCATCTTTACTCATCTTAGGATATTGGTATACTTTTCCTTCTTTATCTATTATCTTAACTATATTTGTATCTACTCCAAAACCTGCACCTTCTAATGTCAAGTCATTGGCAACTATAAAGTCTAAATTTTTCCTTTGTACCTTGCCCTTTGCATTTTCTATAAGGTCATTAGTTTCGGCTGCAAATCCAACTAATACCTTATCCTTTTTAATTTTTCCTATTTCTTGTGCAATATCTTTGTTTCTGCTTAATTCTATAAATAAATCGTCGTCTTTTTTCTTTATTTTTTTATCAGCTACATTTTTTGGCTTATAGTCTGCAACAGCAGCAGACTTTACTATTACATCACTTTCATCCATATTATCTATAACAGCTTCATACATTTCATTTGCCGATTCAATTTGTATGAATTTTTTAAGTCCTACTGGTGGAGTAAGTTTGGTTGGTCCAGATATTAATGTAACATTAGCTCCTCTTTCTATTGCAGATTTAGCTATAGCATATCCCATTTTCCCTGTAGATCTATTAGTTATATATCTAACTGGATCTATTCTTTCAACAGTTGGGCCTGCTGTTACAACTATATTTTTACCTTCTAAGTCTTTTTCTACACTCAATAACTTAACTATATCATTTACTATAACCTCTGGAGATGCAAGTTTTCCACTTCCAATATCTCCACAAGCAAGTCTTCCACTTTCAGGTTCTACAAAATTATATCCTAAATCCTTTAGTGTTTTTATATTTTTTTGAACTACAGGATTTTCATACATATTTGTATTCATAGCTGGAGCAAAAATTATTTTTGCCTTAGTCGCCATTATAGTTGTTGTAAGCATATCATCAGCTATACCATTAGCCACTTTACCTATAACATTTGCCGTAGCAGGGGCTACTAAAAATAAGTCTGCTTTTTTAGCCAAAGATATATGTTCTACATCCCATGTTTTTGGATCTTCAAACATATCTATAACAACGTAATTTTGGCTTAGGGTTTGGAATGTAAGTGGTGCTACAAATTCTGTTGAAGATTTAGTCATTATAACATGTACATTTACATCCAACTTTTTTAATCTACTTACAACATCGCATATTTTGTAAACAGCGATTCCTCCACTAACACCTATTACAACTGTTTTTCCTTTTAACATATTACTGTTCCTCTGCATTTGCCTGTCTTTGTTCTAAGGCTGCTTCCTTTTCTTTTAAATCATTATAATTTATTTCCTCTTGAGTTAAATGTCTAAAAGTTATCTTATCATGTGTAATTTCTTTTGAAGCTAAAGTAACAGGTTTTGAATCATCAGCTTTTGTACTTACATAAACAGGAGAACCTTCTATTATTTCTCTAGCTCTCTTGGCAACTGTAACAACTAAATAATATCTGTTATCTATTTTGTTTAAAACGTCATTTATTGATGGATTTAACATATTATAATTCCTCCTTAAACATTTGTATTATATATTCTTTGTATCTTTCTACCTTATCTTTTTCAGCACTTATTATACTCGATAATTCCCTAGATGAAGTTTTAACATCGTTATTCATTATAAAATAATTATAGTGTTCTATTTGCTGTATTTCCTTAAATGCCGATCCAAATCTTTTCTCTATATCTTCTATTGTTTCTGTTCCTCTTCCAACTATTCTACATTTTAATTCTTCAAGTGATGGAGGCAATATAAATACAAATACACCTTCAGGATAAACCTCTTTTATTTGCTTAGCTCCTTGGATATCAATTTCTAATAAAACATCGTCTCCTTTTTCTAAACTTTCCAAAACAGCAGATTTAGGAGTACCATAGAAATTATCGTATACCCTGGCATATTCTAAGAACTCATTACCTTCTATCATATTTTCAAATTTTTCTTTAGATATGAAAAAATAATTTACTCCATTAATTTCCCCATCTCTAGGTTTTCTAGTTGTAGCTGAAACAGAAATTTTAACAGAATCGTTATTATTTAAAAATTCTTTACATATGGTTCCTTTTCCTGCTCCAGATGGTCCTGAAACTACTATTAATAGACCTTTTTTTTCCATTAATATCTTCCTTTCTAATCATCTATATGTTCATCTTTGTGGTCTTCAAATCTATGTGCTACAGTTTCTGGTTGTACTGACGATAATATTACATATTGGCTATCAGTTATTATAACGGCTCTAGTTTTTCTTCCATAAGTAGCATCTATTAACATACCTTTGTCTCTACTATCTTGAATTAACCTTTTTATAGGAGCCGATTCTGGACTTACTATAGCTACAACCTTGTTTGCTACAACAACATTACCATATCCTACATTTATAAGACTTACTCTCACAATAAATCCTCCACTACTCTATATTTTGTATTTGTTCTCTTATTTTTTCTAATTCACTTTTTACTTCTACAACTAAATTTGTTATATTTAGATCAGAAGATTTAGAACCCATAGTATTTATTTCTCTATTCATCTCTTGTATTAAGAAATCTATTTTTCTTCCTATAGAGTCTTTTTTATCTATTGTCTTCTTAAGTTGTACAATATGACTTTTAAATCTAACTGTTTCTTCTGTTATACTGCTTTTATCTGCATATATAGCGACTTCTTGTGTAAGCCTATTTTCATCTATTTCTATAGTTCCTTCTAATAATTCATTTATTCTATTTCTTAGTTTTTCTTTATAGTCAATAACAACATTATATGAGTACTTTTCAATTTCTTCAACATAATTTTTTAATAAATCACATCTCATTTTTATATCAGACGAAAGTTTTGCACCTTCTTCTTCACGCATATCTTTAAGTTTTGTAAGACAATCTTCCAAAGCTTTACTTAGTGCATTCCATATTATAGTCTCGTCTTCTTCTTTTTCTTCTATTTTAACTATATCAGGAAATTTAGCTATATTCATAATAGTTATTTCATCACATAAATTAAACTTATCTTTTATGTTGTTAAGTATATTATAATATTGATTAGCCAATTCCTCATCAAATTTTAGAGTTGAATCATTGTTGTTTAATGATTCAAGTTTTATGTATAAATCTACTCTACCTCTTTTAACATAATCTTTTACAAAGTTTCTTATTTTATCTTCTAAGAAAGAAATCTTTCTTGGAAGTCTTATATTTATATCTGTATATTTGTGATTTATAGTTTTACATTCTACAACAAAGCTTATATTGTCGTCTTTGTATTCTCCTCTTCCAAATCCAGTCATACTTATTGCCATAATTATACCTCCACTACACCTTCGCATATTTTAACTGCTGGCCCTATCATATATACATCTTCTAACACTTCTATAATCAATTCTCCACCTTCAGAAGTTACGTTTACTTTATTAGATGTTTTTCCTAGATAATTAGAAAGTATCACACATGCAGTTATCCCTGTACCACAGGCAAGTGTATATCCACAACCTCTTTCCCAAGTATAAACTACCATATTGTTTTCATCTATTATTTTTACAAAGTTTACATTAGTCTTTTTTGGGAATATATTATGTGATTCTATTAGTGGTCCATATTTAAATATTTCTTTTTTGTCTAGTTCATCTACATATATTATAGTATGGGGAACCCCCATAAGAATTGTACTTACTTCAAATGTCTTGTCTAAAATATCTAATTTTTCATTTATAAATTTATCTTTGTTAGTAACTACTGGTATATCAATTGGATTGAAACTTGGTTTACCCATATTTACTTTAACGCTTTGCATATTATTATCTTCAATATTTAACTCTATATATTTAATACCATCTAATGTACTTACTGTAAATTTATCTTTAAATACGATTTGGTTATCATATACGTATTTACAAAAGCATCTAAGCCCATTTCCACACATAGAAGCTCTACTTCCATCAGCATTATAATACATCATTTCAATATCTGCTACATCAGAATTTTTGACTACTAATAATCCATCTGCTCCTATTCCAAAATGTCTATGACATACTTTTTTTGCAAGATTAGAATAATAATCAGCATTCACATCGCTAGATCTTCCATCAATGGCTATAAAATCATTACCTGCACCGTGTAATTTCCAAATTTTTACCATTTTTATATATTCCCCTCCAAAAATTCGCATTAAATCATCAACTTACTATTATACAATATTTTGCACAAATAAGAAATTATTATTTGAGTTATATGAATAAAATATATTCACAATATATAATATATGTGCAATAATTGAAATATTAATATGTTTTGAAAGGACTGATTTATTATGGCTTTAGATGGCTTAGTTATACATTCGCTAGTAAATGAACTATCACAAAAACTTATAGGAGGTAAAATAGATAAAATATACCAACCTGAAGAAGATGAAATATTACTTTCTATAAGAAACAATAAAGAAAATCATAAATTATTATTAAGTGCAAGCGCATCAAATCCGAGAATATACATAACACAAAAATATAAAAAAGAAAATCCAATGAGCGCTCCTATGTTTTGTATGATACTTAGAAAATACTTGTTAAATGGAAAAATTCTAAATGTATCTCAACCTGAATTTGAAAGAATAATAAAAATAACTGTAGAATCCCTTGATGAACTTAAAATAAAAGCTACAAAAGACATTATAATAGAAATAATGGGTAGACACAGCAATATAATAGTAGTTCACAATGAAACTAATAAGATAATAGATTCCATAAAAAGAGTACCAATTAGTGTAAGTAGGCAAAGGCAAGTTTTACCAGGTCAGGATTATAATTATCCACCTTCACAAAACAAGTTAAATCCACTTCATAATATAACTAAAGAAATATTTATAAATACTATAAGTAATACTAACTCTGCCCTACATAAAGCTATATACACTTCATTTTTAGGTATAAGCCCTGTTATAGCTAAAGAAGTATGCTATAGGTCAAAATTAGATGATTCTATAAATATAAACGATTTAAATAGTTCTCAACTTGAAAATATTTATAATGTGTTCACTAGAACCTTTAATCAAATAAATAACAATATATATAATCCATGTATAGTTATAAATAAAAAAATAGATAAAATAATAGACTTTAGTTCCATTAAACTAACTATGTATAATGAGTACTCATATATTGAAAATGAAAGTATATCAAATATGCTCGAAAACTACTACTTAAGCAAAGATGCAAGAGAAAGAATAAATCAACGTACTCAAAATTCAAGAAAAAGTATATCTACAAAACTTGAAAGACTTTACAACAAGCTAAAAAAACAACAAGAAGAATTAAATGAATCAGAAAATGCACATATTTATAAAATAAAAGGTGAACTTATAACTTCATATATATACATGATAAATAAAGGTATGGATGAAGTTGAAGTAATAAATTTCTACGATCCAGAAGGAAGTACTATAAAAATAAATTTAAACAAGAATTTAACTCCATCAGAAAATGCACAAAAATATTTTAAAAAATATAACAAACTTAAACATGCAAAAAAAGAAATAACAATACAAATGGATATAACCAATGAAGAAGTACATTATTTAGAAAACATATTACTAAGTATAGAAAACTGCGAAAACCTAGAAGAAATACAAGAAATAAGAGATGAACTTATAAAAACAGGATATTTAAAATCCAAAGTTAAAAATAAAAAAGATAAAAAGGATAAAAAAGATAACAATGTATCTACTACAAAACCTTACGAATTTATATCTTCAGATGGATTCAAAATATATGTAGGTAAAAACAATAAACAAAACGATTATTTAACTTTAAAAATAGCATCAAATGACGATATTTGGATGCACACTAAAAACATTCCAGGATCACATGTTATTATAAAAAGCGAAGGAAGAGAAATCCCTGAAAACACTATAAATGAAGGTGCTATATTATCTGCATATTATAGCAAAGCTAGAATGTCATCTAAAGTGCCAGTGGATTACACTATAAGAAAAAATATAAAAAAACCAAATGGAGCAAAACCCGGTATGGTAATTTATGAAACTAATAGTACTATATATGTAACTCCTAGTGAAGAAGAAGTTGTAAAACTTAAAATTCGCTAAGCTCATGTCTTAAGCGGCATTTAAAAGCAGGGACCTTGCTCAAAACTAGATATATAAAAAAATGCATCTTTTTATAGATGCATTTTTTATATTATATACTATACTGCTTTTGCGTCAAATTTGACTTCTATTTCTTTAGCTTTAAAGTCATTATTGTTTAACAATCTATTTAGTACAACACCTATTATAGCTGCTAAACTTAAACCTGTTATTTTAACAGTTTGTGTTACTGGTATTCCTATAACTATTCCTTTACTTTGTAAGTAGCTAGTTCCAAGGCCTATTATTAATATAGTTGCTATAATTATCATGTTAGATAATTTAAACTCCTTAGTATTGTCTCTTATAGTCTTAGCTCCTATATAAGCTATCATAGAAAACAACATTAAGCTTATACCACCCATAACTGCTACTGGTATACTTTGTAAAAATCCTCCAACTTTACTTATACATCCTAGTACTATTGCAAACATTGCTGTACGTCTTAATACTGATGGATCATAGTTTTTAGTTAAAGCTAATACTGCTGTATTTTCTCCATAAGTAGTATTTGCTGGTCCTCCTATAAATCCGGCTATAAGAGTAGCCAATCCATCTCCTAATAATGTTCTATTTAGTCCTGGATCTTTTATAAAATCCTTTCCAACTATAGTACCATTAGTAGTTATATCTCCTATATGTTCCATAAATACTGCAAGCACTACAGGTGCTACTATTACTATTGCTTCTAAGCTAAACTTAGGTAGTGTAAAGTTAGGCATTGCAACGATTGGAGCATTAGTTATTACACTTGTATCAACTAAACCTATTGATAAGGATACACAATATCCTACTACTACTGCCACAAGTATTGATATCTGCTTTAAAAATCCTTTGCCAAACTTAGTTACACATATTGCTGTTGTCAAAGTCAATGCTGCTATTATTGCATTTTGTGATGCCATATTAAAAGCTGTAGGTATTAAGTTAAGACCTATAACTACAATCATTGCTCCTGTAACCTGAGATGGGAAATATGTTCTTATCTTATCTACTCCTATTTTCTTAACTAAGAAAGACATAATTATATATAATAGTCCTGCCACTACTATACCACCTTGGGCATATGTTATGTCTCCATTATATGCTTCTTTAACTGCTAATACTAACGGAATAAATGCGAAACTTGAGCCAAGAAATACTGGTACTTTTCCTTTAGTACATAAGTGAAATACCAAAGTACCTATACCTGCACAGAAAATTGCTAAAGAAGGGTCAAACCCTGTTAATATTGGAACTAATACAGTTGCACCGAACATTGCTAATAAGTGTTGAAGTGATAAGATTGTCTTTTTCATAAAAATGCCTCCCTTTGTTTTTATTAGGGAGAACTAATTCTCCCTTTTCCAGTATCTCTGTACTGAATTAAAAGGTTATTAACCTTATTTTGAAAGTTGATTTATTGTTACTGAATCTACTTCATCTACTTCACATAAACTCACACGGACTATTTCATCTTTTGATGTTGGAACATTTTTTCCTACATAATCAGCTCTTATTGGTAATTCTCTATGGCCTCTATCTACTAATACTGCTAATTGTATAACATTAGGTCTACCTATATCCATTATAGCGTCAAGCGCTGCTCTAACAGTTCTTCCTGTATACAAAACATCATCTACCAAAACTACTACTTTATTATTTATATCAAATTCTATCTTAGAGCCATTTAAAACAGGATCAATATCTATTTCGTTTAAGTCGTCTCTATATAAAGTTATATCGACTTCTCCTGTATTTACCTTTTTGCCTTCTATACTTTCTATTTTTTTAGATATTCTATCTGCTATAGGAATTCCCCTAGTTTTTATACCTACTAAAACAACATCTTCAATTCCTTTGTTTTTTTCTATTATTTCATGACTTATTCTAGTTATAGCTCTTCCCATAGCTTTATCGTCCATAAGCTGTGCTTTTTCTATCATCATTTGCTCACCTCAAGTTTATATGTTGGAAATTATTATTTCCTTATAATAAAAAAACTTCTCGCCACAAGGCAAGAAGTTGTACTCACATAAGTGATTAGAGATATAATCTCTATGTACACTCGCCTTGTAGTATCTCCGTACTAATTTAAGGAAGTTTTGTCTATACTTTTATATTCTACTCATAGTATACAGTTATATTGACATTTATTCAAGAACTTTCAATAATTTTTTAAAGTATTCTGGAGTATCGCTTGTAAATTCCATGTACTCTTTAGTAGTAGGATGTATAAATCCTAAGGTTTTTGCATGAAGCACTTGACCATCTAATTTAAACTTAGTGCTTTTAGGACCATAAAGTGGATCTCCTAAAAGAGGATGTTTTATATATGCACTATGAACTCTTATTTGATGTGTTCTTCCAGTTTCAAGTTGTGCTTGTACATAAGTATAATTAGTTAATCTTTCTAATACCGTAAAATGAGTTATTGCATCTCTTCCTCCAGATACAACCCCCATCTTCAATCTATCCTTAGGATTACGTCCTATAGGTGCATTTACAGTCTTAGTATCTTCTTTAATAATACTGTGGCATATAAACTCATATTTTCTAGTTATACTATGATCCTTTAGCTGCTGTGCTAAAAAATTATGAGCATTGTTATTTTTTGCTATCATTAAAAGCCCCGATGTATCTTTATCTATTCTATGAACTATTCCAGGTCTTATAACTCCATTTATAGAAGATAACTTGTCCTTACAATGATAAAGGATTGCATTTACAAGGGTTCCACTATAATTGCCAGGTGCTGGATGAACTACCATACCTTGTGGCTTGTTTACTACTAAAACATCGCTATCTTCATAAACTATCTCCAAAGGTATATTTTCAGCTTCTACTTCTAAAAGCTTCGGCTCTGGTATATCTATTTTTATACTATCGTCTTCTTTTACTACATATTTTGATTTTTCAATTTTGTTGTTTACAAGCACTCTTTCTTCTTTTATAAGCTTTTGAATATAGCTTCTAGACATATCTCCAAGTTCAGATGATAGATATACGTCTAGTCTTTCTCCTTCATTTTCTTCTAAAACTAAAAATTCTTTTATATTTTCCATATAATCTCCTACTTTCTATCTTCAAAAAATATAACGTATATACATAGTAATATTGTTCCAACTACTACATATACATCAGCTATATTAAATACATACTCCCAAAATATTCTAAAATCGAAATAGTCTACTACAAATCCCAATCTTAATCTATCTATAAGATTACCTATAGCTCCAGATATTATAAGTAATATAGAAGCCCTGGCTATAAAAATTAAGTCTTTATTAGTATACAAATAATAAAGGCCTCCTATCGTAGCAATAGATGCAACTATTACAAATATTATTTGATTGTTTTGTAACATTCCAAAAGCTGCTCCTCTATTTTCTACATATGTAAGGTGAAATATATTTTCTATTATAGGTATACTTCCTACATGTGTTAGATAATTTAGGACAAAGTATTTAGATAACTGATCTAAAATTATTAAAGATATTATTATGCCTATGTATATCAACACTACAACCTCCCTTTATAACATTATAGACAGATTATACCACAAAAAATTAAGATAGCTAAAAGCTATCTTTATATTTTCATTAAAATTTTCTCATTTCTCTATCTACTGCATCGTGTTCTATAGGTCTATTTATATCGGCTAGATACTCATTTAAATCCGAATAAAAATAGTCATCTTTGTCTATTAATGCTTCTTCTATCGGTCTATACTCATGCATATTATTTTCTGGCATTTCTTTAGAACAATGTGCACATACTGTAGTTTCTGGTAGTATTTCTAGTCTTTCATTTTCTATTTTTTTACCACATACATCACAAGTGCCGTATGTTCCTAAATCTATTTTATCCAAAGCTCTATCTATAACATCTGCTCTGTATTTATGTTGATTGGCAAGATTCATCTGCATCTCTTGCATAAATACTTCTGTTCCCATATCTCCAGGATGATTATCATATGCTGATAACTCTCCAGTAGCATATCTTTGACTAGTAGGATGCTTATGGTCTCCAAAAGGTGTATCATCTTGTAATTCATCGATTAAATTTGTAACTCTCTCTTTTTCTTTTATAAGTGTTTCTTTGTATTTGTTTAATTCTTTATTATTCATATTAACATCTCCTTTATCTAGCTCTATATTTATCAACTATATCCATTATCTCTGCTATATATTTCCCTATTATCGGCATATCCATCCATGTAGATATCCAATACATAAACAAAGCTGCTAGCACTGTCAGTCCTACAGCTTGACCTAGACCTCTCCCAAGTCCTGCTATAATATTTAGAATCCATAGTCTCCTAGGACTCTCCAAAAGTGCCATATAGTCTCTTATTCTACTGTGATCTATCATAAATATAAGATTGTCTAACTTACTTTCAACTACATGTAAATGATGTAGATATTCAGTTTCTCCTTTAGCTTTTTCATTTTCATATCTAAATTTTGCATCTATATCCTTCATATTTCTCATTTCTACTTCTTTATCTAATTTTCCATTTACATATTCTTTTCCATCTTTATAATGTTTTTCCAAATTATCACATCCCATACTGTACCCAATTTTATAGATTTAGTATGTGAAAAATAGTCTTATAAAATACAAAAAGTCCTGAAAATCAGGACTTTTTTATTATAAAAATTTCTTTTCTATAAAGCCAACTTTTTTGTATACTTTTCTAAGTGTCTTTCTAGCAGTTTTTTCTGCCTTTTGTGCACCTTGCGCATAAACTAATTCTAAATAATCTTTATTTTTTAATAAGTCATCGTATTTTTCTCTTATAGGTCTTAAATTTTCCACTATAACTTCAGCAACATCAGCTTTGAAATCTCCATATCCTTTGCCTTCATACATAGCTTCTATTTCTTCTACAGATTTATTATCAAGTTTTGAATATATGCTTATAAGGTTTTTTATTCCAGGCTGTTCATCACTATTTTTAACTATTCCTATAGAATCTGTAACACAACGTTTTATTTTTCTTCTTATTGTATCAGGATCATCTACAACTAATATATAACCATTTTCATTACTATCAGACTTAGACATTTTCTTAGTTGGCTCTTGCAAGCTCATTATTCTAGATGCAACCTTTGGTATGTATGGCTCTGGTATTTTAAAAGTATCGCTATATCTATTATTAAACCTCTGGGCTAAATCCCTAGCTAATTCTAAATGTTGCTTTTGGTCTTCTCCAACTGGAACTAAGTCAGTTTGATATAATAATATATCAGCTGCCATTAGTACAGGATAAGTAAATAACCCAGCATTTAAGTTTGCCTCACTTTTCTGAGATTTTTCTTTATATTGAGTCATTCTATTTAACTCTCCCATATAAGTCATGGTATTAAGTACCCAAGCTAATTCAGTATGTGCACTAACGTGAGATTGTATAAATATAGTATTTTTATCTGGATTTAAACCACTAGCCAAATATAAAGCCAAAAGTTGCATAACGTTTGTTCTTAAATTTTTAGCTTCTTGTGGAACCGTTATGGCATGTAAATCAACTACACAATAATGGCAGTCATATTCTTCTTGAAGCTTAACCCAGTTTTGTATAGCCCCTAAATAATTTCCAAGTGTCAACTTGCCAGATGGCTGAGCACCGCTAAATATAATCTTTTTTTCGCTCATATTTTCCTCCTATATATGTAATTTTAATATTTTAATTATATCATATTTTTATGTAGTTAAACCTAATATTAGATTAACCATGATAGCATATAATATTTAAAATACAATTTTATTATGTTATAATGTACCTTATGATAAAGGGGTGATTAAATGAAAAAGATATTACTTATATTTTGTATAATATGGATGGCTATGATATTTTGGTTCTCATCACAGCCTGGAGAAATTTCATCAAATCAATCTAATTCAGCTCTACATTATCTTAAAATTATAGACAATAGATTCAATATAAGCGAAAATAAATATGTAGATAAAGGAATAAAATTCTTTAGAGATGACCTCGGCCTTATGAAACAATACAACAAAGAATATATAATAAGAAAAATAGCCCACTTTTCATTGTACTTTGGTCTAAGCTCTGTACTTATGTTATTTGGATATGTTTTTACTAAAAGCATAACATTATCTGGATTATTCGGATTTATAACATCGGTTATATATGCTTACTATGATGAAATACATCAACTCGACGTATTAGGAAGAGCTGGATCTCTAAAAGATGTGGGTATAGACTCAATAGGTGCATTCTTCGGAATAGTATTTATGGGAGCTATTTTAATAGCATTTGTTGAATTTTTAGGTTTATTTAAAAAAGATAAATATAAAAAAGCTTAGGGTATCAATATGATACCCTATTTTGTGAGCAGCGAATTTTAATTGTCGAAATCTCCGAAATTCATATTAAAACCACCTTTAGACTTTCCATAAGAATTTGGCATAGATGTATATATTCTGTCTACTAACTTAGAAAATGGCATACTTTGAAGATATACGATCCCTGGTCCTGTAAGATTAGCTAAAAATAAACCCTCTCCGCCAAATAGCACATTTTTAAATCCGCCTACAAATTGTATATCGTAATAAATACCAGGTGAAAAACCAACTATACAACCTGTATCTACTTTAAGAATTTCTCCAGCTTCAAGTCTTTTTTCTATTACAGTACCACATGAGTTTATAAATGCCAGTCCATCACCTTGTAGTTTTTGAAGTATGAAACCTTCTCCACCAAAAAATCCTGTTCCTAATTTTTTAGTAAATGCTACATCTATATCTACACCTTTTGCTGCACATAAGAAAGAATCCTTTTGACATATAAATTGTCCTCCAAATGTTCTTAAATCTATTGGTATTATCTTCCCTGGAATAGGAGATGAAAAAGCCACCTTTTCTCTTTTAATCCCTTCATTAATAAACGAAGTTATAAAAAAGCTTTCCCCAGTTAACATTTTCTTAAATCCTTTTAATATTCCTCCACCTGTAGATGTCATCATTTTTATATTATTTTCCATATAAAGCATAGCCCCTACTTCTGCTTGTACTCCTTCTCTAGGATCTAGCTCTATTTCTACAACCTGCATGTCATCTCCTAGTATATTGTAATCTATTATATCCATAATATCCCCTCCTATAAACTCTATATTATTCTATTAATTATATGTTTTATATATTCTAATTATTTACATTATAAAAGAAGTCCATATGGACTTCTTTTACTATATATGTCTTAACATATTTAAAACTATATCCTTTGAGTTATGAGCAGCTTCTTGTACGAATTCTTCATATGTTACATCAGCACTTCCATCAGCTTTATCTGACATAGCTCTTATAACAACAAATGGAACTTCATTAACGTGACAAACGTGAGCTATAGCTGCACCTTCCATTTCACCACAATATGCTCCAAGTTCATTTACTAACTTATCTTTTAATTCCTTGCTACTTATAAATATATCTCCTGTTACTACTCTACCTTTAACTACTTTATGACTTCTAACTTCTTCTTTAGTAGATTCATATGCTGCATCTATTAATTTTCCATCAGCTTTAAATATAGATGTATCCATTCTAGGTATTTCACCTATTTTATTTCCGAATACAGTAGTATCGAAATCATGATACATAGCATCTGTTGATATAACTATATCATAAACACCTAATTCATTATGTAGTGCTCCTGCAACCCCTGTATTAACAACAGAATTAACATTAAATTCACTTAATAATATTTGAGTGCAAAGTGCAGCATTTACCTTACCTATACCACATCTTACTAATACAACATCTTTATCTTCTAATTTTCCTATATAAAACTTTAGTCCACTTTTTTGTACAGTTTCCTGTATCTCCATTATTTCCTTTAGTATATCTACTTCTTCGTCCATAGCACCTATTATACCTATTTTTATCATAGTCATCCTCCTATTTAATCAATATACTTATTATTTACAAACTTTAACTATTTTACCATAAAAAATTTCAAAACAAAAGGTCCCTATTTAGGGACCTTTATAATTAGTTAGCCTTTTCTACTTTTAATCCTGTCATATGATCATTTAAATTATGCTTTTCTAAAGTTTCATCGTCTACTTTATTTATTTGTAGTGCCAAAGTTTCACTCATTATATAATCTTTGTGCTTCTCAACAGCATTAGCTATTTCATCGTCTCCATTGAAGTATATTTTTATATTATCTAATACTTGGAAATCATTTGATTTTCTTAACTGTTGAACTTTAGATATCAACTCTCTAGCATAACCTTCACTTAATAAATCTTCATTTAAAGTAGTATCAAGTATTATGAACACGTTATTTTCCATAGTTACATTGAAGCCTTCTTTAGCAGATATATTTATTAAAACACGATCTTTATTTACTTCAAAATCTTCACCATCTATATTAACATTTACAACTCCACCAGCTTCAAGTTTTGGAACTACATCAGCTGGATTAAGCTTAGCTATTTCGTTTCCAAATAACTTCATTTTAGATCCAAGTACAGGTCCTAAAACTTTGAAGTTAGGCTTTAGGCTAAAGTTCATATATTCTCCAAGATCCTTAGCAAATACAACTTCTTTAACGTTTAACTCTTCTGCTATTAATGGAACTAAATTATCTATAGTAGTTTCATATTTTCCATCAACTAATACTTTTTGTATTGGCTGACGTACCTTTATTCTTGTAGCTTCTCTTGAAGCTCTACCAAGTGTAACTAGATTCTTAACTAAGTCCATTTTTTCTTCTAATTTAGAGTCTAATAATTCATCATTTACCCTTGGATAGCTTTGTAAATGAACAGAAACTTCACCAGTTAAGTTTCTATATAATTCTTCTGATAAATATGGTGCAACTGGAGCTATCATTTTACAAAGATCTGTTAATATTTCATAAGTTGTATTATAAACTGCTTTTTTGTCTTGTGTTAACTCTGTAGCCCAGAATCTTCTTCTTGAACGTCTTATATACCAGTTAGATAAGTCTTCATTTATAAAGTCTTGTATAGCTCTAACTGATTTATTTAATTCAAATATATCTAAGTTTTCTTGAACAAATTTCTTTAGGTTGTTAAATTTAGACAATATCCATCTGTCTAATTCAGGTCTATCCTTGTATTCAACAAAGAATTCATCTGGATTTATATTGTCAGTATTAGCATATAATGTGAAGAAATTATATACATTTTTCATAGTTCCTAAGAACTTACTTTGAACTTCTTTTAATCCATCTAAATCAAATCTAGTTGGAGTCCATGGTGGAGACACATACAATAAGTACCATCTTAATGCATCTGCTCCATAGCTATCAAATAATTCAAATGGATTTACTGTATTACCTCTTGACTTACTCATTTTCTTTCCATCTTTATCAAGAACTAAGTCATTAACTAAAACTCTCTTATACGGAGGTTTTCCTGTAACAAGTGTAGATACAGCAAGTAATGAATAGAACCATCCTCTAGTTTGGTCTATACCTTCACATATATAGTCAGCTGGGAATAATTCGTCAAATCTTTCTTTGTTTTCAAATGGATAGTGATGTTGGGCAAATGGCATAGCTCCACTATCAAACCAACAGTCTATAACATCAGTAACTCTAGTCATAGTACCATCACATTTTTCACATTTTATATGTATATCATCAACATATGGTCTATGTAATTCTACAGATTCATCTATATTTTCTATAGCTTTTTCTGCTAATTCTTTTCTAGATCCTATAGATTCCTTATGGCCACATTCACAAGTCCATATATTAAGAGGAGTTCCCCAATATCTACTTCTAGATATAGCCCAGTCATTTAAGTTTTCTAACCAGTTTCCAAATCTCTTTTCTCCTACAAAAGATGGATACCACTCAACAGAGTTGTTGTTTGCTATTAATTGATCTTTTACCTTTGTCACTTCTATATACCAGCTTGGCTTAGCATAGTATACTAATGGGGTTTGACATCTCCAGCAGTGAGGGTAGTTATGAACAACTTTTTCTTTTTTGAATAACTTATTTTCACTATGTAACCATTTTATTATGTCTACGTCTAAACCGTCCTCCATAACAAATCTACCTTCCCATGGAGTAGTTGTAAACTTACCACTTTCATCAACAGGTTGTATAACTGGTAAATCATATTTTCTACCTAAGTTATAGTCATCTTCACCAAATGCTGGAGCTGTATGAACTATACCAGTACCATCTTCAGTAGTTACATAATCAGCAACTCCTATAAAGAATGCTTTCTTATCAGTTTTTACAAAAGGCATTAATTGTTCATATTCAACACCTTCTAAATCTTGACCTTTCATTTCTTCTAATACTTCAAATTCTCCACCTATAACCTTAGGAGCTAAAGTTTTTTCTACATAGTATACTTCATCATTTGCCTTAACCTTTAGATATGTTTCCTTTGGGTTAACAGCAAGTGCTACGTTTGAAGGTAGAGTCCATGGAGTAGTTGTCCATGCTAAGAAATACTCATTTTCTGCATCTTTTCTTTTGAACTTAGCTACAACTGTATTAGTCTTAACTTCTTTATATCCTTGTGCAACTTCATGAGATGCAAGACCTGTCCCACATCTTGGACAGTATGGAAGTATTTTATGACCTTCATATATTAAGCCTTTTTTATTAATTTGATCTAATATCCACCATACAGACTCTATATAGTTGTTATCTAGAGTTATATATGGATTATCTAAATCTATTTCATATGCCATACGTCTAGTCATTTCTCTCCATTGTTTTTCATAAGAGAAAACTGACTCTCTACATTTCTCATTAAATTTATCTATTCCATAACTTTCTATAGCTTGTTTATCAGAAAGTCCTAATTGTTTTTCAACTTCTATTTCAACAGGAAGACCATGAGTATCCCATCCTGCTTTTCTCTTAACTTGATATCCACTCATTGTTTTATATCTACATACAGAATCTTTTAGCGTTCTAGCTAAAACATGGTGTATACCTGGTTTACCATTAGCTGTAGGAGGACCTTCATAGAATACGAAACTAGGGTCATTTTCTCCTTTTTCTATTGTTTTATCTAGTATGTTAACTTCATCCCAGTATTTTGAGATATTAGCTTCTGCCTCTTTAACAGAATTATCTACTAGTGGTTTAAATCTTGCCATAATATCACCCTTTCTTTTATCTTTGTATTTATTTTTTGCATTAAAAAACCTCGCCCCCACAAAGGGACGAGGTATTCTCGCGTTACCACCCTAATTTTGTATATAGGTATAGCTTATCTATATACAACACTCATTTAATATAACGGTTTTCACCGGCACAGCTTAATGAATTATAATAATCGTTCAGCCTGCAGCTTAAGAGTGATCTTCAACTTTATAGATTTACTGGTTCTCAGCTTACCCAGCTCTCTGTAAAAACATTTAAAGTTTACTTTCTCCATCATAGCTTTTAATTTATTATTTTATGTTTGTATTTTAAATTTTATGATATTTTTATGTGTTCGTCAATATTATTTACTCGACATTTTTAACTAAATTTCGATTATCCTCTAATCCTAGGTTTGATCCTACTTCATCGAAGATTTCATCTATGTTTCTCATTTCATCTTCTAACAACGATTTAAATTTATTTCTAAATATTTTAAATTCCTTTAATAGAGAATCATATTCTTTTCTTATTTCTATAACTTGATTGTTGCCTTGTTCTATTATTTGTCTTGCTCTAAGCTCTGCTTCTTCAACTATTATTTGAGCTTTTTTATTTGCAGCATTACACGTATCTTCAGCTGCACCTTGAGCAGTTATTAAAGTAGCTTTTAAAGTATCTTCAATATTTTTATATCTAGAAACTTGATCTTGATATAAATTTATCTTATCCTTTAAATCAAGGTTTTCTTTGTATAATTTTTCAAAATCTTCTTTTACTATATCTAAAAATTCATCTACTTCTTCTTCTTTATATCCTCTTAACCCTTTTTTAAACTCTTTATTTTCTATTTCTATTGGTGTTAGCACGGGTACTCCCCCTTTATATTATGATTTTAGCTTTAACTTTAAGCCTACCCTTTTTTGTATAATCTCCTATTTGAGAAACTATAGCTCTTCCTTGGCCTCTAACAGATATTATACAATTTTCTTTTATGCTTTTAGATGCAGAAGTTATCTTTTCATAATCTACAAAAACCTTTTCGGAGTTTATATAATTTGAACTTTCTTGCCTCGATATATTATAAATACCGCTTATAATAGTATCTAGTCTATCAGACGCTGCTGTAAAATTAACTTCCTTGTATTCAGGTTCGCTATATATAAGATTATCTAAATCTATTTCTTCTAAAGAAATTGTATTGTTGCCAACCTTCTCTAGATTTAAAACTATATAATCACATATATCTTCACAAACTACAACTTGACAGAAGTTTTCATGAATTAATATATCTCCTATTTTTTCCCTTTTAATTCCAAGGCCAAGTAAAGAACCTAAATAATCTCTATGAGACACTTTTCTAAATTTAAAATTTCCACTTATTTTAATAGCCTTAATTGGCTTATTTATATCTTCTTCATTAACATAAAAAGGGTAGATATAAATAAGCTTTCTTTCGGCTTTCTCATATCCACCATATACACTATAACTAATATTATCTATAGCATTTAATGCTGCTATTGCATTTTTAAGTTCATATGGATTTAAAAATTCGCTATATCTATAATCGTAATTTTTCAAAACACCTATAGATTTATCTATAACCTTATATATTTTATTTTTAAGTTCTATATCTTTTATATGATTTGTCAGTATATTTTTATCAATCATAAAAACTACTATAACATTGGAAGTACAATGTTACCTATAGTTTGTAAAAGCAATAATGCTATTACAGGTGAAAAGTCTATAGGACTGTTGAAAAACTTGAACATAAGATCTCTTATAGGACCTATTATTGGTTCTGTAACTTTATAAACAAAGGCACTTAATTTAGTACCTCTGCTATTTGGAAACCAAGACATAAGGGCTCTAACTACTATCATCCACTCTATAAACTCTAAAAATAAACGTAAAGCGCTTTTTATAGTCTCCATATTTATTCTCCTTTATTATTTATTTTGCCATGGGAATAAAACTTTTGTTTCTAATTCTTTTTTCATATTTGCATCAATATCTACATTACTTGGAGCTAATATAAATATTGCCTTAGATACCTTTTGAATACTTCCATCTAAAACGTATACAGCGCCACTTATAAAGTGAAATATAGACTTACGCATTTCAGGATCATCTAAATTTTCTAAATTAACTATAACAGCCTTTCTGTGCTTTAAGTGATCTGCTATAGCTGGAGCCTCATCATAACTCTTTGGTTCAAATATTACAACCTTCATTTGAGTAGTAGCATGTATATTTAATATTTTGCCATTTTTTCCTGCATTTTGTGTGTTAAAGTGTGGTACCAAGTCATCATCAGCTACATCTTCTAATTCATAATCGTCTTCAACTATTTCTTCTACTTCTTCCTCAGTTACCCACTTTTTTATTTTCGTTATCAATCCTTCACCCATTTTAAAAAACCTCCCTCATTGTCTTTAAACAAACAGATATACTCATATCTTATTAAATGTCGTAGTTTCTTTCCCCAAATATAGACGTTCCAACCCTAACCATGTTTGAACCTTCTTCTATTGCTATTTTAAAATCATTGCTCATGCCCATTGAAAGATAATCAATATCTACATTTTCAATATTAAGTGACTTTATTTCATTTGAAAGTGATTTTAACTCCTTAAAAACCCATCTAGTTTCTTCAGGATTATCAGAATGCATCGCCATAGTCATAAGACCCTTTATTTTTATATGTTTGTAATTAGATACAACATCTTTTATAAAAGGTATAACATCTTCCTTATTTAAGCCGTGCTTACTTTCTTCATTAGAAATATTTACTTGAACTAAACAGTTAATGATTCTATCTATACCTTGTGCTCTTTTTTCTATTTCATCACACAATGATTTTCTATCTAATGAGTGTATCATATGTACCTTGTCTATTATGTACTTAACTTTGTTAGTTTGTAAAGTACCTATAAGATGCCATTTTACTTTGTCGCCTATTGCCTCATACTTTCTTACTAATTCCTGAGGCTTATTTTCACCAACATGAGTTATACCTAATTTTATTGCTTCTTCAATAACTGGTATATCTACAGTTTTAGTTACCCCTATTAATACGATATTATCAATATCTTTTTTTGCTTTTTCACAAGCATCTTTTATATCACCTTTAACTATTTCTAAGTTTTGTCTTAAAAAATTCAATTTATCACCTACTTTATCTTTTGTCCTTCTTTAACCTTACTAGGCTTTAAAAGTATTTCGTCATGTAAATCTACTGTTTTTAATCCATTTGATTTTATAGTTAAATAACTCAACACAATAAAATCGTCATTTTCTCCAGAAACTCCTTGTAACTCAACAAATTCAACATTACCAGTTTCTGAAATTCTATATACTCCTTTTTTACTATCCTTTGTAATTATGGCATCTTTAGGAATTTTTATTCCTTCCAGTTGCTTATATATTATATCAAATTCTAAGACCCTTGTATCATAAATTTTCCTATTTTGTTGACTAATTTCAAATATTGCTATATTTTTACTATTTTTATCTTTATATTTATCATAAACCATAGCATCTAATTTAATATCTTTATTTGCTAATTTTACATTGTCTCCTACTTTGAATTTTTTAAATTCACTATTATCTAAAACTACTGCTAAATAAAAGTTGTGATTGTTTATAACCTTTAAAATAGGATCGCCTAGCTTTACTTTTTTGTCTTCTTTTATTAAATTAGGTTTATTTTCTATATTTTTAAGGATATCAAAATTTAACTTGTCCATATTTTCATAAGTTAAATCATCTTCAAATCCATCTGCATTAAAAGACACTATTCCAGAATTACGTGCCAAAACAAATTCTGTATATTTATCTATTTTATTTTCAAGTATTTCTTTTTCAGATTCCATATTTTCTATATTTGTCGCTGCAACACTATTGTTTTGTATACTGTTTTTCTTATTTACTAAAGATATTATCTCTTCCTTGTTCTCTTTCAAATTAAATATATCTTTACTTAAAGATTTAGATTGTACTTCATTAGTTATCCTTTCTATATCAGAGTTTATACTTTCTATATCATTTGATAAAATTCCATTTGAACCTTTTTTAATATCTTTTATTTCTTTTTCTAGATTTTCTATTTCAGTTTCTACTTTTTCATCTACGTCTTTTTTATATATCGTTGCAACTTTATAACCCCTTTGTATTCTACTTCCTTCATCTGTATTTGGCTTTACAGTTCCAGAGTATTCTGCAAATATAACTTGTTCATCTCTAATAACTACAGCTTCCTTTGTAATCTTCTCTTCTACACTTCCATTTTCAGCTATAGTAGTCGGTATTGTACCATTTATAAAAAAGCTAAATACATTTGCTATTATATAAATAAAAACTCCTGCAACAAAAATGTTTGTGTATTTTATCCTTAGTTTCTTTTTATTTTTCTTCAAAAAGGTTCCCCCCAAAAAACAATATATAACTATAATAATTCTTCAATATAATATACATATCCTTTTAAAAATACAATATTATAGATATTTTCCATATAGCCAAAAAATCCTAGGCACAATGCCTAGGATTTATAATACTATTTTTAAAGATTAGTCATTACCTTTAACTTTTTTATTTCTTGCTTCCCAGAAAGTAGCATTTTTTATACCTAATTTAATAGGGTCAAAAGTCATATCATCTCTATGAATACCTGCTTTTTGTTGAGCTTCATAATCTTTTAAACAAGCTAGTGCTGGCTTAGCCATTATTAATATAGCTATAATGTTTAACCATGCCATTAATCCAACACCTATATCACCCATTGTCCATGCTAATGCAGCAGTTTTTATAGTACCATAGAATGTAGATCCTAATATTACTAATCTTAATATATGTGTCATTACTTTTGTATTATTTGTTTTAAATACTCTATTACATAAATAAGTTATATTAGTTTCTGACATGTAGTAATATGCCATTAATGTAGTAAATGCAAAGAAGAATAATGCTATAGCAACGAATGCTCCACCAAATCCTGGTATAAACTTATCTATTGCTATTTGAGTAAATGCAGGACCAAATTCAACACCTGGTAAGTTTTCAGTTATAAATCCACCATTTGGACTTACTACATTGTAGCTTCCAGTCATTAATATCATAAAGCCTGTAGCTGAACATACGAACAATGTATCAACATATACTGAGAATGCTTGAACGAAACCTTGTTTAGCTGGGTGATTAACTTCTGCAGCTGCTGCAGCATGTGGTCCAGTACCTTGACCAGCTTCATTTGAGTATATACCTCTTTTAACACCCCAAGCTATAGTAGAACCTAATATACCAGCAAATGCTTGTTCTCCACCAAATGCAGATCTAAATACTAAAGATATAACATCTGGTAATTGACCTATATTAAGAATTATTATTATTATAGCCATTAATATATAAGCGCCTGCCATAAAAGGAACTATAAATTCAGCAGAAGAAGCTATTCTTTTTAACCCGCCATATATTATTGCTGCTAATAATACAACTAATATTCCACCTGTTACAACTGTGCTTACTCCAAATGCATTTTGAACACCTACTGCTATAGAGTTAGATTGAACACCTGGTAAGAAGAATCCCATTGCTATAACTGTAGCTACTGCAAAAGTTATTCCATACCATTTTTGCCCCATACCCTTTTCTATATAGTACGCTGGACCTCCACGGTATTGACCGTCTGCTTCTTCTTTGTATACCTGACCTAATACTGATTCAACAAATGCTGATCCTGCACCTAGGAATGCTATAGCCCACATCCAAAACAGTGCTCCTGGTCCCCCCATAGCTATTGCAGTTGCAACCCCTGCTATGTTACCAGTACCAACACGACCAGCAAGTGAAACACATATTGCTTGGAAAGATGATATCCCTTGTTCTGATTTTTCACCTTTTAATAATAAAATTATCATTTCTTTTACGTGTCTTACTTGCATGAAACGAGTTCTTAAAGAAAAATAAAGACCTGTTCCTAAACACAAAATTATAAGTGCGTTACTCCAGATGATGTTATTGAGCGCATTTACAAAACCCTCCATAAAACAGCTTCCCCCTTTTAAATAATATTCATAATTTTCTTTACTTATTAGATTATATGATTATTATACTGGTTTAATTCTATAATTGCAATACAATTACTAAAATATTTAGAATATTTTATATTTTCTGAGACAAGTTTTTAACGATAAAAAAAGATGCCTTCCATAGTGGTTGGCATCTTTTTTTATTCTATAATATTATTGTTATAACATTAGCGCTTCCTTCATTTATTATTCTTTGTAATGTTTTTTGCATTTTTATTCTAACATCATCTGGCATCATGTATAACTTATTTTGTAATTGTTCTTTTACTAAGTCATGTAATGACTTGCCAAACATGTTTGATTGCCATATTTCACTAGGATTTGATTCAAAGCCATCTAATAAGTATTTAACTAGCTCTTCTCCTTGTTTTTCTGTTCCTACAACTGGAGAAACTTCAGTAGCTATATCAGCTCTTATTAAGTGTAGAGATGGAGCTGTTGCTCTTAACTTAACTCCATATTGCTTACCTTGTTTTACTATTTCAGGTTCAGCTAGTGTCAACTCATCTAATGATGGAGGAACTAATCCATATCCCTTAGTTCTAACATCTATTAGAGCTTGCTCTACCTTATCATACTCAGTTTTTACTTTAGCTAATTTAGATAATAGGTTTAATAATTGATAGTCTCCATCTATTCTAAATCCACTTTTTTCTTCTAGTATATTGTAGAATAGATCTTGTTTTGTTTCTAGTTTTATATTAACTATACCTTCTCCTAATTCTACATTATCTAAATAAGTTTTATCTAAGAAATCTAAATCAATAAAACTTCTTACTATAGAATCGACATCTCTTATTTTATCTATAGTAGATATACTTTCTTTTAATGAGAATATTATATTATTTTTAACCCAGTGATTTTTTTCTAATCCTTCTACCCACTTAGGTAAGTTTATATTTATTTCTCTTACTGGAAAGTCAAATAATACAGTTTCCATAACCTTTTCTATATCTGATTCGCTCATATCAACTATGTTTAGCGGAAGAACTGGCATTGCATATTTTTCTTCTAGACCTCTCTTTAACTCTAATGTTTCTTCTCTTTCTGGATATAAAGTATTTAATACTATAGCAAATGGCTTATTTAGAGACTTTAATTCGCTTATTACTCTTTCTTCTGGATATACGTAGTTTCTTCTTTCTATTCCCGTTACAGTCCCATCAGTTATAATAACAATTCCTATTGTTGAATGGTCTCTTATAACTTTTTTAGTTCCTATTTCAGCTGCCTTTTCAAATGGCATAGCTTCACTAGACCATGGAGTTGAAACTAGTCTTTGTCTTCCATCTTCTTCGTGACCTAATGCTCCATCAACTATGTATCCTACACAGTCAATCATTCTAACCTTCATAGATACATTGTCTCTTATTTTTATTTCTGCACCATCAGCTGGAACAAACTTAGGTTCAACAGTCATTATAGTCTTTCCTGAACCACTTTGTGGTATTTCGTCTAAAGCTCTTTCTTTTTTGTACTCGTTATCCATATTTGGAAGAACCAAAGTTTCCATAAACTTTCTGATAAAAGTAGATTTCCCTGTTCTTACAGGTCCAACTACACCTATGTATATATCGCCCTGGGTTCTTCTAGCTATATCTTCATATATGTTGTTCATCCTTATCCCTCCTGCATATAATTTCTTATTAAATTATATTTAGGGGGAAATGTTATTATTACAACTTTATATGATAAAGCTTAAAATAAGTACAAATTATTTCTCCCCCAAATAATACATAATAATATATATGCAAGCCTGTAACATTAAATACACCATACTATAAAATATATTTATAGTTCAAATGTATCATGTAGATAATTAACAGATTTTATCATATCAGATTCTTTTACTAAACAAGATATTGTCATCTCAGAATCCGATGTTTGAAGGAGTTCTATATTATTATTAGATAATACCATTACAATTCTTGCCATAACCCCTGGAACATCAGATATTTTACTTCCTATTATAGTAACCTTTGAACATTTTTGTGTTATTTCATACTCTATATTATATTTTTCTAATATGTTATTTACTATTTTCGTATTTGTAGCATCTATTATAAATGCCTTTTCTTTTATGAAGAAATTTATCATATCTATAGTTACATTATTTTTTTCCATTTCATTTAATATACTTATAAAATCTTCTTCTTTATATTTTCTTATTATGACTTGTGTAAATCCAGTTTGGTGAGCTATTGAAGTTACTAAGCTACTTTCTTCATATGTTACAAAATTTTCAAACTTAGGTCTTATGCCGCTTATTACTGTACCTTCATGTTCTAAGTTCATAGTGTTTTTTACTTTTATAGTTATATTTCCACTTTTTGCTATATCAACAGCTCTAGGGTGTATAACCTTTGCACCCTTATCTGCCATTTGAAATACCTCATCGTAATTTATATGTTTTAACACTTTAGCTGAAGGTTGTATTCTTGGATCAGCAGTCATTATACCGTCTACATCGGTATAAATCTCAACAACATCACAATTTAGGGCTTTCCCTACAGCTACAGCAGAGGTATCGCTTCCGCCTCTGCCTAAAGTAGTAATTTCTCCATCTTCTGTTATACCTTGAAATCCTGCAACTACAACGACTTTCCCTTCTGAAAGTTCTTTATATATTCTATCTGGTCTTATGTCTATTATTCTGCTATCTCCATATACTCCATTTGTTATTATTCCAGCTTGTCCTCCTGTTAAAAATACTGCATCTATTCCTTTGCTGTTTAATAAGTTAACAAATATAGATCCAGATATAACTTCTCCGCAATGCATTATCATATCTAATTCTCTTTTTGGTAAATCTTCATTCACGTTTTGGCATAATCCAACTAAAGTATCAGTTGCATATGGATCACCTTTTCTTCCCATTGCTGATACAACTATAACTACATCGTATCCATCATTTTTATAATTTTGTATTATATCACTTACCATATTCATTCTTTCCTGAGATTGTACTGATGTTCCACCAAATTTTTGCACTATTATATTCATTTATATATCCTCCTCGATGTCTTATAAATAAAAAAGAGCTTAAAGATAAAAATAACTATCTTTAAGCTCTAGAAATACTAATTCAAAACAAAAATAAGTATCTAAAAACTTAAGACAGCTCCCCACAAATATTATATATTCGTGACAGTTTTGTATATATTATATACAACCCCAACATATAAACTTAAAGCATCATTTATACATTTCGGCGTTGGCACCTTTCCCACTATATCATCGTGCTTAGCTCCACAGTAGTACTATTTGAAAACGCGACCTCTATCTTATTCTCTTATTTATTATTAAATTTTTATTTAAAAATTATTATAACATAAAAACTAGGCTATTAAAAGCCTAGTCTATCATTAACTATTTCTTCCATTTCATGTGTTTTATTTCTCATCATAAGTCCTATAACAGCTTCATTTGCATTTACTCCGTCATGAAGTACAGAATATATTGCATTAGTTATAGGCATATCTATATTAAGCTTCTTAGATACATCATAAGCTACCTCAGTAGCAGTTATACCTTCTACTACCATTTTTACTGTCGCCAAAGTTTCTTCCAAACTCTTTCCTTGTCCTATAAGAATTCCAGCTCTTCTATTTCTACTATGCATACTAGTACATGTAACTATTAAATCACCTATACCAGACAATCCAGAAAATGTATTAGGCTCAGCTCCCATAGCTACACCTAGCCTAGCTACTTCTCTTATTCCTCTAGTCATAAGAGCAGCTTTTGTATTGTCACCATATCCTAATCCATCACATACACCTGCTCCAAATGCTATTATGTTTTTTAATGCTCCACCAAGTTCTACTCCAATGACATCAGGATTTGTATAAACTCTAAATTTTGGAGTCATAAATGCATCTTGTACAAGTTCTGCATCTTTTATGTTATGTGATGCTGCAACTACTGTAGTAGGTATGTCTTTTCCAACTTCTTCTGCATGTGAAGGTCCTGATAATACAACATATTTATTATTTGGAAGTTCTTCTTTAACAACTTCAGACATTCTAAGCCCTGTTCCTTTTTCAAGTCCCTTAGCTACATCAACCAAAACTTGATTGTCATTTATTATTCCTTTTATGTTTTGGCATACAGATCTTACAGCTTGAGATGGCACAGCAAGAACTACTAATACACTATCTTTTATAGCCTCTTTTATATCAGTAGTAACATTTATATTACTAGGTATTACAACACCTGGAAGATAATCTATATTTTCTCTAGTTGTATTTATTTTATCACATTGTTCTTCACTTAAAGTCCAAAGAGATACATTATATCCTTTTTTACCTAGAACAAGTGCAAGGGCAGTCCCCCAACTTCCAGAACCCAATACACACATTTTTTCCATTATTAACACCTACCTAAATAATTTATTTAGAAATATTTTTCTTTTCCCCTAATTTTCTTTCTGTACCATTTTTAAGTCTTTTTATATTTTCTCTATGGGTGTATAAAGCAATTGCTGTAAGTATAAATCCAACTATAGCAGCTTTATTGTTTCCTATAATAACCATCGCTACAGGAAAACATGTAATCCCTAGTATTGAACCTAATGACACGTATTTTGATCTATACATAATCAAAATACTTATAGCTAAACAAATTAAAGCATAAATAGGATATATTGCAAGCATAGTACCAAGAGATGTTGCAACTCCCTTTCCACCTCTAAATCCAAGAAGTGCTGGCCAGTTATGTCCTAGAACAACAAATACAGCACCTACATAAGCTCCATCTAAAGGCTGTAGTCCATACCTACCTGCTAAATAGCGTCCTATAACCACTGCTATACTTCCCTTTAGTATATCTCCAATAAAGGCTATAGCAGCAGCTTTTTTCCCAAGTGTTCTTAAAACATTTGTAGCTCCAGCATTTCCAGAACCTTGTGTTCTTATGTCTACATTAGCAACTTTTCTGCCTACTATATAAGAAGTAGATATGTTGCCTAGAAAATAAGATATTAAGGCAATAATAATATAAGTTATCACTGTATTCCCCCCTATAAGTTATTATTCTATCTCTTCTTGTCTTTTTCCTTGTATGAAAATTGTATAGATGTTCCTTCAAATCCAAAATTCTCTCTTATTTTATTTTCTAAATATCTTTGATAAGAGAAGTGAGTTAATTGTGTATCATTTATAAATAAAGTAAATCTAGGTGGTTTTACTCCCGTTTGAGTAGCATAGTATATCTTAAGTCTCTTACCTTTATCTGAAGGTGGTTGATTAAGAAGTACCGCTTCACCTATAACGTCATTTAATACTGAAGTTGAAATTCTCTTATTTTGTTCTTCTGATACAAAGTTTACAGTATCTAATATTTTAGCCATTCTTTGATTAGTTTTAGCTGATACGAATATTACTGGTGCATACATCATAAATGGGAATTTCTCTTTTATAGTTTTAGTATATAAACTCATAGTTTTATCATTTTTTTCTATTAAGTCCCACTTGTTTACAACAAATATACAGCCTTTCCCTTCATCATGAGCTAGACCTGCAACCTTTGTATCTTGTTCTGTAACTCCTTCAGTAGCATCTATAACTATTAAAACTATATCTGCTCTATCTACAGCAGATATTGATCTTATAGCACTGTATTTTTCTATATTTTCATGTATTTTACTCTTTTTTCTAAGTCCTGCTGTATCTATTAGTAAATACTTACGATCTCCTTGTTCAAAGTAAGTATCTATTGCATCTCTCGTAGTACCTGCTATAGGACTAACTATAACTCTTTCTTCTCCTAATATATTGTTTAATATAGAAGATTTACCTGCATTAGGCTTACCAACTATAGATACATTTACTACATCTTCGTCATACTCTGTCTCTAATCCTCTTGGGAAGTTTTCTACAACTTCATCTAATAAATCTCCTATTCCCAATCCATTAACACTTGATATAGGAACTACATTACCAAATCCCAACTCATAGAAATCGTACACATTATCATTAAATTTTTGATTATCGATTTTGTTTACAACTAATATTACAGGTCTATTAGTTTTTCTTAGTATTTGAGCTACTTCTTTATCATCTGGTGTAATACCTGTTTTTCCGTCAACTACAAATAGTATTACATGGGCCATTTCCATAGCCAACATAGCTTGATTTCTCATTTGAGATAATATAATATCTTCACTTTCAGGTTCTATCCCACCTGTATCTATTAAAGTATAATATTTATTAAGCCATTCACCTTCTGCAAATATTCTATCTCTTGTTACTCCAGGAGTATCTTCTACTATTGATATCCTCTTTCCTGCTAATTTATTAAATAGTGTGGATTTCCCAACATTTGGTCTTCCAACTACCGCTACTATAGGTCTACTCATTTTCATTCTCCTTTTTTATTTCAAAAGTTTATCTATAAAATCTTTTGCTTCAACTTTACAAGGCACTACGTCTATGTTTAGTTTTTTTGATAATCCTTCTAAAGTTATATCATCTAAAAATACTTCTTCATCAGCTTTTAACATACTTCTTGGTATAAATAAATTTTCTCCTAAGTCTTTATCTTTAAGTTGACTTACAATGTCACTTGCTGTTATTAGACCTGAAACAGTTATTGTTTCTCCAAAAAATACATTGTCTATTTTATATACTACTATGTCTAGTCCACTTATATTATTCATTATATAACTTGCTATTTTCTTCATAAATTCATAAGATGAAGATCCTGTTGCTATGGAAACTTTTTTGTTGCTTTTTAATTTATTCTTTGGTAAATTTTTTATATACTCATGAACTTCAGACTCAAACTTGCACATAAGTCCTACTCCGTTTTCCAATTGAATAAATCCTTCATACTCATCATAATCTAACAGCTTTTCATCACCTATTATATAAAACTCGTCGGATAAAAATACGAATCTAGTTCCTAACTTGTTTAAATACATAGATTGAATTTCTCTGATTTGATTTATAAGTTCTTTTGAAGATTTTTTATTAAATATATCCAGTTCAAATAGTCCTTCTCTATGTTTTGTAAGTCCCACTGGAACTACTGCGGCACTATTAACGTAAGGATAAAAATGTGATAAATCCTCTAGTGTTCTATTTAATTCATCTTTGTCGTTTACTCCAGGGCATAAAACTATTTGACAATTCATTTCTATATTGGCATCATATAGTTTTTTCATTGTATCATATAATTTTCCTGCATTTTTATTACTCAACATTTTAACTCTAAGTTCTGGGTTTGTAGTATGAACTGATATGTTTATAGGGCTTATTCTATACTTTATTATGTTGTTTATATCTTCATCAGTCATATTCGTCAAAGTTATAAAATTTCCTTGTAAGAAAGAAAGTCTTGAATCGTCATCCTTAAAGTAAAGAGTGTCTCTCATTCCTTTAGGTAGTTGGTCTATAAAACAAAACATACATTTATTTCTACAACTCTTTGCTTTATCTATTATAGGATTCGAAAATTCTATACCTAAATCTTCGTCATAGTCTTTTTCTATTTCATATATGTATATTTCTCTATTGATTTTTTGTATTTCAACTTCTAAGTATTCATCGCTTATTAAGAATTTATATTCTATAATATCTTGAATTCTTTGACCATTTATACTTATAAGTACATCTCCAACTTCTATTCCAATTTCCTCTGCAATACTATTATTATAAACCTTACTTATTACATTATTAATACTTTTTACATTAACTTCCATTTATCTCACCACACCTATTTTAATGTATCAAGTTATAATACCACGTTTTGACATAAATCGTCAATGAGTAGGCATTTATATACTAAAAGGTACCTTAAAGGTACCTTTTAAATTAGTGCTTAACTATCATAAGAGTTCCATTTAAAGCATCATGAACCATTCCGCCCATAGTTTTTGATATTATTAAAGCTCTATTTTGTAATTCTTCTTGATTTTCTGCATAAAATACTGGGTATGCTGCACTTTTCATATTCTTATCCATAGTTATTATGGCCAGTACAGCTTCTGTTATACCTATATTTATACCCATTAAGAAGCACTTCCTTTCTTATTTGTATTGTATTTTTTCAGTGCAATATTTTTACCTTTCGCAGTTTCAAGAACAGGAGCGCTTTTAACTGCTTCTATAAGTTTATCCATATCTTTTTTTAGAGGAACAAATGGCATTACCATACTTTGATCATTTGGGTCTCTTCTTATTAATGGCGTAAAGTCTGGTTCATCAGCATCTCTAAAAACTCCCATTCTTATATATGCAGTGTGGGCTATAGCCTGCCTTTGTCCTGGATTATTTATGATTCCTGCCTTTACATAATCTCCATCTTTAGGTATTATTCTAATAGCTAATCCTTCTTCTAAAAATCTTTGTTTTGAAGATTCAAGTCCTATATTACTTATTACTACGTCATCTACCTTTATTAGTGGACCATCAAAATTTATTTTAGCGGGAACTACATCTGCTATATCTCCTAAACTTTGTCGTTGAGTCACTTTTTTTAATATAAGAGCTAATGCAACTCCAATTATTGCTCCTAATGTTATACTTATACCTTCAGTCATATGAAACTCTACTGTTGCAAATCTATACACAAAACCTGTCATTATTGCCGTTAATATACATATATAGTTTCTTGTTTCATAAGTTCTAGCTATTTCTTCTATATAAGATTCTCCTCTTTTTACAAGTTGCAAATCTTCTAAATTTTGAAGAGTATTTCTTTGATCTTTTCTAACTGATCTAAACTGCTCAGCTGCCAGGGATAAAAATGTTATAGACGTGTAAGATTGATTAGCTAATGCAGGAACTAAAAGTGCACCTAAAGCAGATGCAATTACAGCTAAGACCATTTGGGATACCAAAATATTTGGTTGAGATGGATATTGTTTACTATCTAAATTTAAAGTTAAAATTCTAGACAATATACCAGTAGCCATGGCAACTACGAATATCATTTTTATCATTTAATCACCCCTTCTACTTACCTTGAGTTAATACTTCATCTTTTGAATAAGCTTGATGTTTGCCCTTTGCTTGTTCGAGTATAGGAGTACTTTTAGCAGCTTTTATTAATTCATCTATATCCTTTACCAAAGGAACAAAAGGTATAACTATAGAATCATTCTTTGAACTCCTTCTAGGTATAGGTATGAAGTCTGGCTCATCTACATCTCTATCCAATCCCATGTGTATATATATATTATGAACTATTGCTTGTCTTTGACCTAAATCATTTAATATACCCGATGCTATTGAATCATTAGGCTTTATCTCAATTGCCAGTCCTTTTTCTAGATATCTTTTCTTTGAAGAATCCAAACCTATATTAGAAATAACTACTTCATTTACCTTTAACAAAGGTCCATCAAATGATATTGTAGCTGGTATAACTTCTGCTATATCATCTATACTCCCTCTTCGGAGTATCTTTCTAAATAAAAAGGCAGTTATCCCCCCTGCTACAAATGACCATATTACAGTAGGCCAAAGGGTCATACCCATATAAAGTCTAAGACCTATAAACGTTATAGATGCAGAAAGGGCAGAAAACACACTTAAATGGCTTCTTACTTCATATGTCCTCGATACTTCCTCGATATACATAGATCCTCTAGATACTAAATCTGTATTATCTACGTTTTGCATTGTTAATCTTTCTTGCTCTGCAACTTGTTGGAATTGTTGTACTGCTACAGCAAGAAAAGTAAGTGCTGCATATTCTTTATCTATAAGAGCAGGAAAAGCTATTGCACCAAGAGAAGATGCAATTATTGAAAGAGTAAGCTGTTCTACATAATCTTGAGGTCTTGATGGGTATTGTTTATTTACTACTCTAATCATTATGACTCTTGCAAGTATTCCTACTAATGTAGCTGTTAGGAATGCATGTCTAAATAAGGTAGCATCTTTCATTTTTTCAACTCCTTTACATTTATTATTACTGTAATTATTGTTTGCAAAAATGAAAAAAAAATTTATAAACAAAAAAATTTCCTTATTAATTAATAAGGAAATTTTCTCTTAGGTATATTTACTATAAATTCACTACCTTTATTTAGTTCACTGTTAACATATAAAAAGCCATCTAGAGATTTTACTATGTGCTTTACTATAGCAAGGCCTAGTCCAGTTCCTCCAGCTTTCTTACTTCTTGCTTTGTCTACTCTATAAAATCTTTCAAATACTCTGTTTATATCTTCTTTAGGTATTCCTATACCCGTATCTTTTACTTTTATTTTTATATTATCTATTCCATCTTCAACGTATACTCTAATAACGCCACCATCATTTGTATACTTTATGGCGTTGTCTATTAAATTTACGAATATTTGTTTTATATAATCTCTATTTGTAATTAAAATCATGTCATTATTTGAAAAGTGGTGATTAAAACTTATATTTTTTGACTTAGCCAAACCTATTGTCAAATCATGTACTTCATTAAAAACATCTATAAGTTTTACTGGCTCTATATGTTTTTTTTCATGACTTTCAACAAAAGCTAAAAATAATATATCATTTATAAGTCTTTTTAGCCTATCTGATTCTGTTTCTATTATGGACAAAAACCTATTTCTCGTATTTACATCCAAATTTTCATTTATCTTTAATGTTTCAACAAACCCACTTATAGATGTAAGTGGGGTTTTTAATTCATGTGTTACATTAGCAACGAAATCAGTTCTCATTCTTTCTAACCTTACTTTTTCAGATATATTTTCTATATTTATAATAGACCCTATAATCAACCTTTGTCCATCTTCTATATATATAGGGTCCATTTTTAGTTGATAATATAAATCATCATTTATTTTTATTTCTTTCTTTATATTTTTATTGTTTATTAGTATATTATCTATTTCTTTCAATATTATAGGTTCTCTAATAACGTCCCTTATGTGCTTTCCTTCTACTCTGTCTTTATCATTATATTTAAATATTTTAATAGCTTTTTCATTAATTAACATTATATTGCCATCTACATCTATAGCAAGAATACCATGAGATATACTTGTAACTATAGATGTTAACTGTATATTCTTATCTTCTAGCTCTTTTATAGTGTAGTTTATTTTGTCTATCATAAAGTTGAAATTTGAAGTTAATTTTCCAAATTCCCCCTTATATGAACTATCTATCTTTGCATTTAAATCTCCATGACTCACCTTACTCGATACATTTATAAATTCTTTTAGATATCTTCTTATTTGTGCTATATACCTAAAAGCTATTATAGAAGCTATAGCTACTAACAATATAATAAGTAAGTATATTTGTACGTCCATATGTCCACCTTCTACAAAAGTTTTAGTTTATTTTATACCCTACACCTCTTATAGTTTCTATAAACCTTTCATGTTTAGATTCATCTTCAATTTTCTTTCTAAGATGTCTTATATGAACATCTACAGTTCTAGTTTCGCCGTAATATTCATATCCCCATATTTTATCTAATAAGTGATTTCTGGATAAAACTCTTCCTCTATTTTGAAGAAGCATTTTAAGAAGTTCAAATTCCTTTAAAGTTAATTCTAACTTTTGTCCATTTTTCGTAACCTCGTGTTTTTGTAAATCAACCTTTATATCCTCTAATACTAATACTGTCTCTGTAGACTTAGAAACACCACCATATCGTCTTAAAACAGCATTAGTTCTAGCTAGTACCTCTTTAACACTAAAAGGTTTAGTTATATAGTCATCAGCTCCTACATCTAAACCTTGTATTTTATCACTTTCCATATTTTTTGCCGTAAGCATTATAACTGGTGTATTTGATAATTCTTTATCGCTTCTTATTTTCTTAAGTATATCTATTCCACTTATACCTGGGAGCATCCAATCTAAAAATATTAAATCTGGTTTTGTATCCCTAGCTTTTACAAAACCATCCAATCCATCGTAGGCTACTTCAACATCAAATCCCTCTGTTTCTAAGTTAAACTTAACTAATTCTACTATATGTTCCTCATCGTCAACTACGAGTACTTTTATGTTCATGTGTCCTCCTTATATGAGCCCTATTATCATTCCCAAGCGTTTTGAAGTTTGATTGTGTTTTCTATAAGAGTGAAACATATCTTTATTACAACTTGTACACAACTCTAAGTTAAATATATTTTCTCTTAGTATTCCACTCTTTTCCAAAGTAATCTCATTTATTTTCCATAAATCTAAATGAGGTTTTCCTTCTTTAATTATATAGAATTTTTCATTTTGAATTGTAATATTTGTGTTAAATTTTTGAATTAACTCATCACTTACTTCATAACAACATGGTCCTATAGAAGCACCTATGACACATAATATATCTTTTGGATTAGAATCATAATTTTTCTTCATTTCTTGAATTACTTTTGAGCATATATTTTCATATGTTCCACGCCATCCAGCATGAGCTACACCTATTGTCTTTTTTACTGGATCTATAAATGCTATAGATACGCAATCTGCTACAAATGTTATAAGAGGAACATTAGTTAAGTTTGTAATTAATGCATCGCCATCTTTTATAATACCAATATCTTCTTTATTTATTGTATTTACTATACCTGAATGAATTTGTTTATTATTTGTCATATTTTCATAATTAAATCCTAGTTCATCGCAAATAGTTTTTCTATCTTCTCTATTTGCCATATCCACCTTGCTAGTTGTAAAAGCAATTTTTACAAAAGGATATTTTTTATTAATTTCATCAAATGCTATATATTTTTCCACTGTTCATCACCTTTTTTCCTTTAGTATATTTTCCAATTCAGACAAAAAAGTATTTATATCTTTAAATCGCCTATAAACAGATGCAAATCTTACATATGCTACTTCATCTAAATATTTCAATTTATCCATTACCATTTCACCTATCATTTCGCTTCTTACTTCTGTAGACATATTTTTATTTATATCGTTTTCTATAGATGAAACTACATTTTCTATGTCCTTCATAGATACAGGTCTTTTTTCACATGATTTTATTATTCCATTTAGTATCTTATTTCTATCAAATATTTCTATATTATTATCCTTTTTTGTAACCATAATAGGAACCATTTCTATTTTTTCATAAGTAGTAAATCTCTTTTTACAATCTTCACATTCTCTTCTTCTTCTTATAGAATTATCATCTGTATGTCTAGAATCTACAACTTTAGATTCTGCATATTTACAGTACGGACATTGCATTGCTCGCACCTCCAAATCATTTGTATGTATTTATTAATTTTTATTATATAACTAAACTTCTAATTCATCTATATTAAAATCAGATCCTATATTAACTATTATTGTGTCACATCCTATTTTTAATATATCATTCCAAAATACTACTTGGTCCTCATGTCTAGAGAAAAATCCTCTACCACCGTCTCCTACAATAGTAAAAGATACTAATTTTCCTTCATTAGAATCTATTTCTATATCTGTAATAAAACCTAACCTTTTTCCATTTTTTACATTTATAACTTCTTTTTCCATTATATCAGATATTCTAATCATATTAATCGCCTCCTCTTAAAAATAAATATGTACAAACACACAAAAAAATGACCTATTTAGGTCATCTTTTAACTAATTGCATATCCTGAAAAATTTTCTTTATTTAGTTCTATCATTTCTATAAAAGATTCTACTAATTCTGGATCAAATTGAGTTCCAGAACATCTTCTAAGTTCAATTATAGCCTCATCATAATTTTTTCTGTTATTATATGGTCTATTGGATGTCATAGCATCAAAACTATCTGCTATAGTCAATATTCTAGCTAAATAAGGAATTTCTTCTCCCTTTAAACCATTTGGATATCCTCTGCCATCATATCTTTCATGATGGTGTAATATAAGTGGTATAAGGTCTTTAAATGAATCTATATGTTGTATAACTTCTACTCCCATTACAGGATGTTGTTTTAATATATCAAATTCTTTATCAGTCAATCTCTCTCTTTTATTTAATACTTCTTCAGGAGCATCTATTTTTCCTATATCATGTAAATATGCTCCAAATCTAAGAGTCTTTTTGTCTCTTGTATCTAGATTTACATACTTTGAAAATGAATTACAGTATATAACTACTCTCTCAGTATGACCATACATATACTTATCCTTTTTATTTATCATACCTATAAATGCCTTTATAGAAGTTATTGTATCGTGTTCAACATTTGTATCTTTTGCTATTTCTTCTAATACACTGTAATAAACTTCAACTCTATTTCTATTGAAAAACTTAGCTCTATATAATGCATCATCAGCTGTATTTATAAGTTGATGTTTAGATTTTGATTTTGAAGGATAAGATGAAACTCCAATAGACATAGTTACATTTTTATTAGGTTGACTTTCTTGTCCATAAAATTTCTTATTTTGAATACTATCTCTTATTCTTTCTCCTATCTTCATAGCCTCTATTTCTGAAGTATGTGGAAGTATAATAGCAAATTCTTCTCCACCATATCTTGCAACTACATCATTTTCTCTAACATTTTTCTTAAGTATTTTCCCCATTTCTTCTAATATACGATCTCCTGCTTGATGACCATGGGTATCATTATAATACTTAAAGTAATCTATATCCATAAACAACAAACTCAATTCACTTTGATAGATATCAGTTTCTTTTATTGCATATGATAAATACTCTTGAAAATATCTGTGATTGTATACTCCTGTTAATTCATCTAAATTTGCTAGTATTTTCATTTCATTTCTATGCTCTTTTTCAACACTTACGTATACCCCTAATACCCATGCAGTCAACATAAATGCTCCAGACAATACTAAATCTAATTGAAAATACTTATTAATATTATCAACATTAGTGATATTTATAATATCTATTCCTAAAATTATACTGCAGGCTATTATAGCAATAGTAATACCATATTTTTTTCCAAACTGTATAGTAGAAATTAATATCATAAATATATACATAAATTTATAATTGCTAGTTTCATAACCGGATATACAAATTAAAAATGTAAATAATCCAATAAATAATCCAGTTTCTATATAGTCCTTCATTTTAGGGCTTCTATCAATATCGTCGTCTTTAGACGATAAAACCCAAGTCTGATATATAATCACCAATGTAACTATAAATATAAAACTTATATTCATCATTTTCATTTTATCTAAATTATTTAAATCTATTTTATAAACACTAAATACAACTATAGCACTTAATAATATATATATTAGTTTTACTATTGATATTATCTCAAATATTATTTCTTTTCTTTTGTCTTCAAATTTGTACATATCTCCACCCTATTCAGAAATATAATTTATCAATGTTTATCCTTATTATAATATATTTGCCAAATCTTATCAAAATTCTTTTTAAAAAAATAAGAGATTAGATTTCTCTAACCTCCTACTCTTTGTAATTACTACTAATCTCTTAATGCCTTTGGCTCTTCTGGTTGATATGCTCCCCACCAACAAGCTGAAGCAGATAGTGTTGTAGCTACAAAAGTACATACTATAGCAGCTATTGCAAAAAACTTTTTCATTTAACTTCTCCCCCTTCTTTTGTAAAATTATTTAAGAAATTATCTATGATATGCATAGCATTTCCTCCAAAGGTAGTTAAAGTAACCGTTTGCCAAAATATCCCCAAGACAACACCCATGATTAACTTTAAAAATAACAAGTTACTTAAACTAAAATAAAAATATAACAATATGCAACAAGTAATAAAATAAACATTTAAGGTATTTATTGTCTTCCTTTTAAGTCTTTTTCTTTTTTCTATATTTTTAATAGGCTTAGTAGGTGCATCAACCGGACATTTTTTTATTACTATATAGTATGAATATATAAAAGTAATTATTGTGACTATTACTAGTGTATTTATATTTATTTTTATTGTAGGATTTATCATTAATGCCAATAGAGTAAATATTGTAGTCCCTATTATTATACATCTTCCTGGAGAAGATGCATGAGCTCCCCCTGAGTTTTTTCTCAAAAGCGATGATATAAACGATATAACAAGTATTTCAATTAGCAATTTAAATATTAATCCAGATATTATAGTAGCTACTATTGATGCAATAGTTTGAATTAGCATAATTGCTCCATAGTGTATTATCTCTTCCTTATCTTTATCTATATCTATATTACTTGATATTCTATATGTTATACTTGAAGCTAGCTTTTCAGTAAAATACATTTTACACCTCACCTAAATTAATATCTAATTTAACTAATTCGTAATCTTTTTTAATTTCTTATTTTTATATAAATTTATTATAGAAACCATTAAAATAAATATAATTAGAGATGGTAGACTTAACAAGGTTCCTTTTATAGTTTTATCAAATAGAGCTTCTTGTGAGACATTAAGAAGATTAACATATATGAACATCAGCAAGGCATCGCTGATAAACAATAAAGCCATAGTTGTAAGACATATCTTTATAGATTTAAAAGTATTTATTTTATGAAATTTAGAACATATACCTATAAATATAAGTAATGCTAGCATAGTATGTACTCCAAAATTTATAGGTAACATTCTTACTAAATAATTTACTAGCCCTATTATTATTCCTGAATAAATTATATTCTTAAAACTTATTCTAACACTTCCAATTACAGATATTGCATATAATAACAAAATCCCCTCTGGTATTATCCTTATAAACAATGCTGATATAGGTTGCTCTAACATTAAAATCCCCCTTAACATTCGATGTTTTAATTCAAAATCTTACATAACTAACTAAAATTTTATCATATATTCCAACCTTTTACAATTAATTATATGCAATGATAAAAATTTCTAAAAAAAATACTGCTGCGTTTCCGCAACAGTTATATAGCTTATAATATTATATATATTTTCTCATATTTTTAAGTGCATTTTTTTCTATTCTTGAAACTTGAGCTTGAGATATTCCTATTTCATCAGCAACTTCTATTTGGGTTCTTCCTTTGTAAAATCTTAAATCCAAAACTAATTTTTCTCTTCCATTTAACTTCTTTATAGCCTCTTTTAAAGCTATTTCTTGTAGCCAGTTTTCATCAGTATCTTTTTTATCTTGTACTTGATCCATAACGTATATTGCATCTCCATTGTCTTGATACACAGGATCAAATAAAGATATAGGATCTTGTATAGCATCTAATGCCATAACTACATCTTCAATTTCTACTCCAAGTTCTTTTGCAACCTCCGATATAGTCGGCTCCTTTGCATTAGTTCTTGTAAGGCTTTCTCTTACTTGTAGTGCCTTGTACGCAATATCCTTTAGGGATCTACTAACTCTTATAGGATTGTTATCTCTTAGGTACCTTCTTATTTCTCCTATAATCATAGGGACTGCGTAAGTTGAAAATCTTACATTTTGGCTTAAATCAAAATTATCAATGGCCTTTATAAGTCCTATACAACCTATTTGGAATAGGTCGTCTATATTTTCACCTCTGTTATTGAACTTTTGTATGACACTTAAGACCAATCTTAAATTACCTCTTACAAACTCTTGTCTAGCTGCTTCGTCTCCTCCTTTTACTTTCAAAAGAAGTTCCATCATCTTTGCGTTCTTTAGGACAGGTAATTCAGATGTATTTACACCACAAATTTCAACTTTACTTATTTGCACGATTTTCTCAGTCCTCTCTTCAAAAGTATCTCTATGTTTGAATTATATACATATAAGGTATTTTTATACTTTTGCTACAGAAATATTTCATGGAAAAATATGCAAATAAACATATAATTAATCATTCTTAATCAAGAACTTAGGTATTTCAAGTTCTTCAGTTTCTTCTTTGGATACAACAGATTTTTTTAACAACTCTATTAACTTAGACTCAAAATCCTTTGACTCTATAATTTCAAATAAAGGATTGTCCATATATTTTTTTATACTCTTTATAGCCATATCTTCTTTACCTATATATAAAGAATTATTAATAATATTTACTGTTTTTTGTATAAACTCAACTACAAAATCATTTAAAATATCAAATGCCTCTATCATTGAAGTATTTTTTTGAGACATTTTCATTAATTTATCATTGTCCACAATAATTAATATATCTATGTCTTTATTTATCTCCTCCAAATATTTCGTGTAATTATTTTTTCTTACATTTCCCTCAAATCCAAATGGCTTAGTAACTATTCCAAATGTAATTATATTTTTACTTAGAGAATTACTTATACTTGGCAATAATTTACTTGCTGTCCCTCCTCCAAAACCACCTACAAAAAATAAAACATCCTTATTTTGGGTAAATGTGTCTATATTAGGTAATTCTTTATCTATTACTATTTTATCTTCTATAGTTGAGCTAGCCAAAGATTTGTTGTCGTTATCTATATATAAAAAATCTATATTTTTAAGATTTCTCTCCTGTGCTTTTTCAATTATTTTACTTCCACATCCTCCTACACCTATAATTTCTGTATTTATTATATCTCTCTTAAGATTCATAGGAGGAGTTAATTTCTTTTTCTTAACTTCTTTTTTATTTTCTATAGGAACTAATTTTTTTATAAACTTTTTTAGTATTCTTTCTATAATCATATATTTTACCTTCCTTTGTTGTGAAATTCGCTACGCTCATGTCGCCAACGACCTAAAAACCAGGTCTGTTGCTCAAATAAGGGTAATATATATTTTTTCTATAAAAAAACTCTTATTCCTTCAAATTGCAACCAAAAAGCCGTCCCCAAGGAACGGCTTTAATTGACATATTATACGAATTTTTTCATTTCTTTTTTTAATCTAGATATGATTTTCTTTTCAAGTCTAGATATATAAGACTGAGATATACCAAGCATAGTAGCTACTTCTTTTTGTGTTCTTTCTCTACCCCTAGCCAATCCAAATCTAAGCTCCATTATTTGTTTTTCTCTGTCGGATAATTTATCTAGAGCCATTACAAGTAGATCTCTATCTATTTCTTCTTCTATAAGTTTATACGTTTCATCATTTTCAGTACCTAATACATCAGATAACAACAATTCATTTCCATCTAAATCTATGTTTAAAGGTTCATCAAAGGATACCTCAACCTTTTTTCTGCTATTTTTTCTCAAATACATAAGTATTTCATTTTCTATACATCTAGAAGCATATGTAGCTAACTTTATATTTTTATCTAGCTTAAATGTATTTACTGCCTTTATAAGTCCTATAGTACCTATGGATATTAAATCTTCCACATCTAATCCTGTATTTTCAAATTTTCTAGATATATAAACTACAAGCCTTAAGTTTCTCTCTATAAGTATAGATTTAATACTTTCATCTTTTTCTAGTTTTTGCAAAAGTTCTTGCTCTTCTTCTGGGGTTAAAGGCGGAGGTAGTATATTAACGCCTCCCAAATAGTATATCTCTTCGTGTTTTACAATTTTAAATTTAACTAAAAGTCCTACAATATAAGACCTCGCCTTACTTAACAAATTTTTAAATAATTTCATTATGATAATCCCCCCTACAAATATTTACAATAATAAATTAAACATTACAAACACATGGATTCATTATAGCATCATAGTCATCTTTATCAGAAAAATTAGATAATCCTAATATTATACTAGAAATTTTACTTCCATCAACTTCAATATAATCTGCTTTTATTCCAAGTACGAATCCATTGTCATTTCCTATTTTTTTACAAGGTATAAGACGAATTCTACTTGATAAATTAATATCGAGTTTATCTAATAAACTATTTATTTTGTCAAAACTCATATCTTTATAATCATAGTTTACTAGCTCTTTAGGAAGCAATTTTTCTAATTTCTTAGCACTTACTATTATTACATCGTCTTTTGATATAGGATCCTTGAGTAAGTTTCCACTATCTAGTAGTGCATCAAAATTAAATATATTGTCTCTAACCTTTACATTTATTTTCTTTCTTAATTCTTTAATCATCTTATGTGTCTTTATATCCTTATAGATTAAGTTCAATATTTTAGAACTAATAAAACATATAAATATAACAAAAGAAACTGTAATATGACTAATACCTGTGAAGTATATTATAAAGAAGGTACTTCCAGAAATGAAAATATTTACTAAGTAAAATATAGATAATACCCTTATATAACTTTTTAGATCCTTATAATTAAAACATATTAAGGTTATTAAGAACACTGTTAGAATTTTAAATGGAATAGTGAATAAAATCTCAAATATTGGAAATAAATAAGCTAGGGAATATAAAGCTCCTACACTAGCCCCTATAATTGCTTTTTTCCTAGAATGATGTATATTTAATATCTTTGCAGTAGTACTGATAATTATATAGTTAATTACCAGGTTTTCTAATATGTAATACTCTGCATATATAATTTTGCAACACCACCTTTGTTTTTTGAATATTATAAATATATTATAAGGTATATTGCATAAGGTTTTGTGTCATAATTGAAAGTCGAATATAATATTGTTTCCCCAAAAACAAAGAAAAAAGGAGATAAAATTATCTCCTTCTTCTTAAAAACGTAGGTATCTCTATATCTTCAACCTCTATCGGTCCTTGAGATTGTTGTTGTTGTACTTGTTCTTCATGTCTTTGTTGTTCTACTTGTTGTTGATTGTAATTTTGTTGTTGATTGTAATTTTGCTGCTGATTATAACTTGGCTGTTGATTATAACTTGGTTGTTGTGGCTGTTGATATCTATTGTTGTTTTCTACAGGTTTTGTAACATTAATCTTTTTATTAAGATCTAGTGACATATCATGATTTTCATCAAATCCAGTAGAAATAACTGTTATAACTAACTCATCGCCTAATTCTTCTTTAATAGTAGCACCAAATATTATATTAGCTTCTTCATCACATGATTCTTGAACCAATGTAGATGCTTCGTTTATTTCAAATAATCCTAGGTTTGCCCCACCTGTTATATTAAGTAGTACCCCTTTAGCTCCCTTTATAGATGTTTCAAGTAATGGAGATTGGATAGCTTGTCTAGCTGCTTCTATAGCTCTGTTTTCACCAGATGCTCTACCTATACCCATATGTGCTAAACCTTTTTCCTTCATTATAGCTTGTACGTCTGCAAAGTCTAAGTTTATAAGACCTGGAGCTGCTATAAGATCTGATATAGATTCTATACCTTGTTTTAATACATCATCAGCTATTGAAAATGCTTCAAGCATAGATGTATTCTTTTGAACTATTTGTAACAATCTATCGTTAGGTATTGTTATTAAAGTATCAACCTTTGACTTTAATTCCTTTATACCATGTTCTGCATTCTTCATTCTTACTTTGCCTTCAAATGCAAACGGTTTCGTTACAACACCAACTGTAAGTATTCCTAGTTCTTTTGCTAATTGGGCAACAACTGGAGCTGCTCCAGTACCTGTTCCACCGCCCATACCAGCCGTTACGAATACCATGTCCGCACCTTCAAGAGTTTTTAATATCTCTTCTTTACTTTCTTCCGCTGCTTTTTTACCTACTTCAGGATTAGCCCCTGCACCAAGCCCTCTTGTTGATTTTTCACCAATTTGTATCTTTTGTTCAGCCTTAGATGTATATAAAGCTTGCTTATCAGTGTTTACCGCTATGAATTCAACACCTTTTAATTGAGCTTCAACCATTCTATTTACAGCGTTGTTTCCACCGCCACCTACGCCGATTACTTTGATATGGGCAAAGTTGTCCATATCTACGTCAAAGTTTAGCATCTATGTAACCTCCTTATTATCATCATTAAAAATAAATCTATGTATTTAATTATACCATTTTCTACACAAATTTGTTAACATTTAACTAATTCAACGTAAATTTCTAATTTCCTCTTTTTTTATTCACGAAATTATCAACTAAATGTCGTCTTATTATAGCTACATTGTCAAATAATCGCCCACCAAAAACTAATATGGCAGCATAATAAAGTGGAACACCAACTCTATCACCTATATAAGTCAATACTCCTGCAATTAATGCATTACCAAAAAATCCTGTAGCAAATATAATATTATTATATTTTCCATCAAGACCTGCTCTTATTGCGCCGAACACTGAGTCCAAACATGCAAGTATCATAATAGATATATAAAGAGAATAGCTTCCAGGATAAGTTATAGGTATATAATATCCTACTACTGCGCCTAATGCAAGTCCAACCAAAACCCAAATCATATTTTCACCCTCTTATTATTTTTTTTAATTTCCACTATATTTTGGAATTATTATAGTATTATTTTCCTTAACGTCTATATAAAGCCCATAAACTTCCTTAAGTAAATAACCATAGCTTCCTGGAGCTTGTACTGATGCGCTTAATACTTCTTTTTCTCCTATAGCATTTATTACAAAGGGTTGCCCATATGTAGTTTTGTTTATAGTAATAGTAGGTCCTGCACATTTTATTCTACTACTTGATAGCAATCGTTCTCCATTTATTGATATAGCTTCAGCTCCTGCTCCTTTTAAATCATTTATAATTCTAAGCACATCCATGTCATGTACTAAAAGGTCGTTAGGATTTTGACCTTCTGTAACATCTTTCTCACTGTCTTTAAGTACTATTTTTATTCCTTGACCTTCTAAATCTACATTTCCTGATACAGCTTTCAAGTTATTTCTTTCTTCATCTAAAACATCTTCTATAGATATATCGTCGTTTTCTACTGCATCTTTATACTTATCGCTTTCATTTTTTGTTTTAGATATAAGATTTTCTAAATTCGCTATTTGAACTTCCCTTGAATCTATTTTATATTCTATATCCTTTATATTTGCCAAAGAAAGGTATATATTGTTTGGATCTAAGCTTTTTAAATATATGGATGTTATTATTCCCAATAAAAAGCATGAAAATATAACTGTTTTTTGTTTTAAATTTTTTATTTTAATAGGCTTAATTTTAATATTTTTTAAATCATTATTTTTCATTTTACACCTCTATATTATTCAACAGGGTTAGCATATTTATATTTTATTTCCTTGGAATATCTAGGTATTTTTATAGTTTCTTTTTTTTCTATATCTACTTGTGCATTATAGTAATTTTCTATTTCCCATATAACTCCATATTTTAGCTTAAGAGCCGATTCTAATGTATCAGCATTTCCTATTGCCTTTACAACAAAAGGTGGACTTATTGGTGTATCATTTATAAGTAGTTTTTCACCTGAAAGTTCTATTGCAGTATTTGCAACTATTCTCTGTTCATTTATAGATATTGCATCAGCTTGAGCTGCATTTAATTTATTTATTACAGATAACAAAAGCTCATAATTGTATATAAGCATATTGGCATTTGGATCTTGTCCTACTCCTATAATTTTCATATTAATACCTTGGCCACTTACATCAGTATATCCGCTTAGTTTTTCATATTTCTTAATATCTTCATTTATACCTCTTAAAGCTACATCTGAACTTGACTCTGAAGTTTTATATTTACTCAAGTTATCTTCAAGTGTACTTAATTCATTTTTTAAGGCTTCTTCTTTTTCATTTAACTTGTTTAGCTGAGATGCAAGTTGCTGACCTCTTTGAGATGTTGTATATCCACCTGTTTGAATATTTACAGTTTTCAATTGAATACTTATTAAAAGTCCAAGTAATGTACTTAATATAATTAAAGCGCCAAAAGGCATTTTTCTTTTCAAAATATTTCACTCCCTACGGCTTATATATAGCGTATTTATTGTAACTTAAATCTACTGTTCCTGAGCTTATACCTTTAGTTTGAAGATCTGTTAAAACTTGATTTAATGAAGAAAGTTTATAATTTATATTTTTAATTTCTCCAAAGTCAACTACTATACCTCTCTTAGTATATATAGTTATATCTTTTTTATTATTTATTTGCATCTTTTGTATTTCACTAGATATATCGTTTTTGCTACAATTATTTAATAAGTTTATTATATCACTAGATAGTTTTTTATCTCCAGTGTCTAATTTTTCTCCTATTATAGCATCTTCAAGATTTATTCCATTAACGATAGGTATAGAGTCATTAGTTATTTCGTCATCTAATTTAAGTATAATTCCGTTATTGTCTATGTAAGCAAAAGACCCCATATAAGGTATTATAGCAGTTTCTCTTATCTCTACAATATTAAAAATCAATTCATTTGGAAGTTTTCTTTTTACATCTACGTTTTTTATATATGGATTTTGTTCTAATTTCTTTTCTATCTGACCTATATTGTATGTAAATATATTTTTATCTAGCTCTATGTTTGCACTTTTTATTATAGTTTCTTTATCTAATACGTTTTGTCCAAATATTTTTATATCCCTTACTGTAAAGTTTTCCGTATTTATAAATATATATCCTAAAAGAGCAAAAGAAAATATAGTTACAAATATAACTACACTAGTTTTTCTTTTTATTTTATTTTTATCTTTTTTTAATTTCATAATTATCCCCCCGATAACTTGTCCATCGTTTTTTTAAAATAAAGAAGGCTTATTGAGCCTTCTTTATATCTGCTCCCAAACTACGAAGTATATTTTCTATATCTTCATATCCTCTTTCAACATGATGAATATCATAAACTTCCGTAGTTCCATCAGCTATAAGACCTGCCAATATTAAAGATGCTCCCCCTCTTAAATCAGTAGATTTAACCCTAGCACCTGTAAGTTTGTCTACACCTTTTATCATAGCTACGTTGTCAGTTATTATTTTTATATTTGCACCCATTCTCATAAGTTCAGGACAATGCATAAATCTATTTTCAAATATAGTTTCATAGAAAATACTTATACCATCAGATAGTGCCATAAGTGTCATAAGTTGCGACTGCATATCTGTTGGAAAACCTGGATGTGGTGAAGTTTTAACTACATCTATAGCCTTTATAACTTTAGGCGCAACTAAATATAGTCCTTCTTTTGTATAATTTATTTCACATCCTGCTTCTTTTAATTTTGAAACTATCGGATTAACATGGTCGTGTATTACATGATCAATTTCTATTTTTCCACCAGTTATAGCCCCAGCTACAAGATAAGTTCCTATAGCTATTCTATCGGGTATTATAGAGTGTTCAACTTCATTTAGTTTATCTACTCCTTCTATTTCTATAACAGTACTTCCAGCTCCTCTTACTTTAGCTCCCATAGCATTTAAGAAGTTTTGTAAATCCTCTATTTCTGGTTCTCTAGCAGCATTGTATATTCTAGTTATTCCATTTGCCTTTGCAGCAGCAAGCATTGCATTTTCAGTCGCCCCAACACTAGGCATGTCGAGGTGGATATCATTTCCCCTAAATTTATCTTTATAACAATTTATATAACCATATTCTTCTTCTATTCTTATACCCAATGTCCCAATTGCTTTAAGGTGTAAATCTATAGGACGTGATCCAATTCCACATCCACCAGGATAACTTATTTTTGTATATTCAAATCTACCTATCATAGCTCCCATAATTATTATAGAAGCCCTCATTTTTCTTACATATTCTTCTTGTACTTCAACAGAATTTATATTTGAACTATCTATAATTAATGTTCCACCTTCATAATGGGCATAACAACCTATACTACTTAATATATCAATCATTACATGAACATCTGATATATTAGGTACATTGTGAATTATACTTTTTCCTTCATTTAATATAGTTGCTGCCATTATAGGCAAAACTGAATTCTTAGCACCTTTTAATTTTATACTACCTTCTAATTTATTTCCACCATTGATGATAAATCTATCCAAAAAGGACACCCCCTAGTACAAAGTAGTCTTATAAATTAATTTATAATATTTAATATTATGTACTAAGGGGAACATATGTTACCTTTTTATATTTACTTTTTCTTCTTAATACCTATAACTCTAGGTTCTTCCTTATTTTCTTCACTATTTTCATCTATTTTTTTATCTTCTATTATTTTTTCTTTTTTAACTTTTTCAGGTTTTTGATTAGATTTATAAACTTCCATTATTTCTTTGTATATAAGATCTAGAGCATCTGGCTTACCTATAGATCTACTGGCATTTTCCATTGATATTAAAGCTTCTCTATCTCCTAATAATCTAAATACAGTTTCATTTAAATATTTTGGTGTTAATTCTTTTTCAAGTATAGCAACACCAGCACCATTGTTTTGTATACTTCTTGCATTGTATTCTTGATGGTTTTCAGCAGTATATGCCTTAGGTATTATTATAGATGGCTTACCCATGGCAGTTATTTCTGCAAGTGATATAGCTCCCGCACTACCTATAACAATATCTGAAGCAGCTAGTGCACTTGCCATATCATCTAAATATGGAACTATTTTTTGATATGGTTTTAGGTTTATATCTTCCATGTCCTTCATGAATTCGTCATAGTGGTATTTTCCTGTAGCATGTATAAATGCTATATCTTCATTCATAAGATTTCTTATAACAGTTTTCATAGCATCATTTATTTTTCTAGAACCACCACTACCTCCAGCACATAAAACCATTTTTTTATCTTCACTTATACCTAATTTTCTTCTAGCTGAATTTTTTCTAGTAGTTAGTATTTCTTTTCTAACAGGGTTCCCTGTTAGAAATAACTTATCTTGAACATTAGGGCTAAATCTTTTGTGAGAATCTTCAAAACTAGTTAAAACTTTTGTAACCATTTTAGATAGTATTTTGTTAGTAACACCAGGAAATGCATTTTGCTCATGTATTATAGTTGGGAACTTATTTAAAGATGAATTAAATAAAACAGGTCCACTAACATACCCACCAGTTCCTATAACTATATCTGGCTTAAATTTTTTAACCACTTTTCTAGACTCTTCCAATCCCTTAACTAACTTAAATACTCTTTTTACATTATCAATATCTATTTTTCTCTTAAAACCTTGAACTGTAACTGTAGCCAACTTGTATCCATATTTCGGAACTATTTCAGATTCTATTCCATTTTTAGTTCCTACAAATAAAATTTCTACATCTGGATTTTCTTCTTTTATTTTATTAGCGATGGCTATAGCAGGATAGACGTGACCGCCAGTACCTCCACCAGAAATTAAAACTCTCATTTTACCATCTCCTGTCTAATTCATTTTGACTCCTCTTGAAATACTGAGAATTATACCTATTGCAGACATAAATATTATAAGCGATGTACCACCATAACTTATAAAGGGAAGGGCTACCCCTGTAACAGGCATAGATGAAGTTGCAACAGCTATGTTTAAAGCTGCTTGTATTCCTATTTGTGCAGCTATACCTATAACTAGCATACAAGAAAATACGTCAGGGCATCTAAGAGCTATTCTAACACATCTGTATACAAGAAATACGAATAGCATTATAACTATAATACATCCAATTAAGCCTAATTCTTCACCTATTATTGCAAATATAAAGTCGTTCTGTGGCTCTGGTATGTAAAAATACTTTTGCCTACTTCTTCCTAATCCAAGTCCAAATAATCCTCCAGACCCTAAGGCATATAAAGATTGTATAACTTGGTATCCTGAGCCCAGTGGGTCTTGAAATGGATCCAGAAATGCAGTAACACGTTTTAATCTATAGGGTTCTATTGCAACCATTGCCGCAAACAGCCCAGCGCCTGCGCCAAACATTGCATAAACTACTTTTAAGTCCATTCCAGCAACGAATAACATTGCAAATGTAGCCATTACTATTGTACCTGCTGTAGATAAGTTAGGTTGAACTATTATAAGTCCAAAGAAAATTAGCGGCACTATAAGTATAGGTCCCACTCCTTTAAACAATGACCTTATCTTATCGTAATTTTTTTCTATAAGTTTGGCAGTAAATATTATAGAAACGAATTTGGCTATTTCAGCTGGTTGTATAGTAAAACCACCTACACCAAGCCATCTTTTAGCACCATATATTGTAACTCCAAGTGGCGTTAAAACCAAAAGTAATAATACTATGGAAACTACAAGAAGCATATTAGAGTATTTTTCCAACTTTCTATAATGTATGTTTGATGTAAACATCATTGCCACAAACCCTAGAGTTGCATATATTAAATCTCTTTTTAAAAAATAATATGGATCGTTTAGTTTAAATTTTGACTGAACATAACTTGCACTAAAAACCATTACGATTCCGACAAAAACTAAAATCAAGGTTGTATAAAATACATAATTGTCATAACTTTTATCTAACCCCCTGATTCGCGATTTCACAGCTTCCTTAGTCATTTAACAGACCCCCTATTCCCTACACTTAAAAATAAAAAAATAAAAATTATAAACTTTCTACATTATTTTTAAAGTCCATACCCCTTGTTTCAAAATTAGGATACATATCCCAGCTAGCACAAGCAGGTGATAATAATACTACATCTCCTGACACTGCCAATGAATATGCTTTTGCTACAGCTTCCTTCATATTATTTACTCTATAGCAATCGAAAAATCCTTCTTTATTAGCTGTTTTTTCTATTTTCTCTGCTGTTTCCCCAAGTAACACCAAAGACTTTACTCCACCATTGAAAGATTTTATCATGTCAGTGAAGTCACTGTATTTATCCATGCCGCCTGCTATTAATATTATAGGTCTATCGTATGCTTCAATTGCCTTTATTGTTGAATCTGGATTTGTTCCTTTAGAGTCATTTACAAACATTATATTATTAATTTCTTTTACAAATTCTAATCTATGTTCAACTCCGCCAAAAGTTTTTAGAACTTTTCTTATAACGTCTAATTCTACACCTAAAACTATACTCATACCTATGGCAGCAAGTGCATTTTCTAAGTTGTGATTTCCAGGTATACTTATTTCATTTTTATTCATTAATTTAATACTTTCATTATTTAATTTTATTATTATATCTCCATTTTCATCTACAAATATTCCTTGATCTAATTGTACTTTTCTAGAGAAGTATATAACATTTGAATTACATCTATCTTTTAAATTTCTAACTATTTCATCGTCGTAATTTAATATAGTGTAATCTTCTTTTTCTTGATTTTTAAATATATTAGCTTTTGCATCTATATAGTTTTCCATAGTATGGTGTCTATTTAAATGATCTTCAGTAATATTTAATATTGCAGATACTCTTGGTCTAAAAGAACTTACACTTTCTAATTGAAAACTACTAAGTTCTGTAATTAAAAACGAATTTTCATCTGCTATATCTACAACGTCTATAACAGGAGTTCCTATGTTTCCTACAACATAAGTATCTCTACCACAAGCTTTGTATATTTCTCCAGTTAAACTTGTTGTTGTAGTTTTTCCGTTAGTTCCAGTTATACCTATAAAAGTAGGATTTTTTGATAATCTGAAAGATAACTCAACTTCACCTATAACTTCTATTTTTTCATTGTATAATTTTTTTATAAAAGGTAAATCCAGTGGAACACCAGGTGATACAACTGCTAAATCTATATTAGATACATCATCTAAATGAGCTCCAAGTACATAATCTACATTTTTAAATTCTTTTAGATCATTTAATACTTCAGATAATTGTTCTCTATTTTTTACATCATTTACAGTTACTATTGAACCTAAATTTACTAGTTTTTTTATAGCTGATACACCTGTTTTAGCCAATCCTACAAGTAATACTTTTTTGTCTTTAAATTCCATAAACCATTTCCCCCGATCTAAAAATTCGCTATGCTCATGTCGCCAACAGCCTTGAAAAGCAGGCCCGTTGCTTAAAATTCGCTATACTCATATCGCCAACATCCCTCAGAAAAGGGACCTTGCTTAAAAATTCGCTTTGCTCATATCGCCAACGACCTTAAAAGGTCCGTTGCTAAAATAATGCTATTATACTTATCCAAGCAAGTAATATAGTTACCATATAAAACCTATTAACTACTTTAACTTCAGGCCATCCACATTGTTCAAAGTGATGGTGAATTGGAGCCATTTTAAATACTCTTTTACCAGTTAGTTTAAAATATCCAACTTGCATTATAACTGATAATGCTTCTGCAAAATATATTCCACCTACAATAGGTATAACAAGTACAGAATTAGTAAGTATGGCTGCTGCAACAACAGCTCCACCTAATGCCATAGATCCTGTATCTCCCATAAATATCCTAGCTGGATATGAGTTAAATCCTAAGAAGCCTAGACAAGCTCCAACTACTGCTGCACATAATACAGCTACTTCTGTATTTCCATATCTAGTTGCAAGAAACATAAAGAATGCCATAACTATTAAAGTAACCCCAGAAGCCAATCCATCAAGTCCATCTGTTAAGTTTGCTGCATTAACAGTTGCAATTATAATGAACACCATAAATGGAATATAAGCTGCACCTATGTTTATAACATAATCAGTAAAAGGTACAACTAATTGTGATGCATCTGGTGAAACTTTATATTGATAATAAGATATAAATGTAGCTAAAGCTAATTGCAGTATTATCTTTTGATAAGCTCTAAGTCCTAGAGATCTTTTCATAACTATTTTTATATAGTCATCTAAAAATCCTACAAACCCAAATCCAGCTATACATATAAGCCCAATAACCATATCATTATTTACATCACTTCTTGTAAGACAAGTTAAAAGTATAGCAACTATCATTATCAATCCACCCATAGTAGGTGTTCCGTTTTTAGATAAATGTGTTTGTGGACCATCTTCTCTTACAGTTTGACCGAACTTAAATCTAGTAAGCATTGGTATAAATATTGGTCCTAATATAAGCACTATTAAAAATGCAACTATTGCGGTATACATTAGTTCTGATATTCCTAGCATAATTTATTCAATCTCCTCTCCCTTAGTTAGCTACTTCCTGTTGTTAAGATACTGAACTATCTCTTCCATCTTCATTCCTCTAGAACCTTTTACTAACACGACATCTTTATCTTTTATAATTTTATCAATGTTGTTTATAGCTTCTTCACGAGTTTCAAAATGGTATACATTCTCTTTATTTAGTCCTTTATCTATCGCTTCATGTCCTATGAATTTTGAATTTTCCCCAACAGTTATTAATATGTCAGTTTTGCCAATTGAGTGACTACCAACTAATCTATGACCGTATTCTGCAATATCTCCCATTTCAAACATATCTCCTAGTATTGCTACTTTTCTTTCCTTATATCTTCCTAATATGTCAAGAGCAGCTTTCATAGAATCTGGACTAGCATTGTAAGCGTCATTTATTATAGTTAATTTCTCATTTTTTATTATATCTAGTCTCATTTTAGTAGCTTTAAAGTTTCGTAGCCCTTCTTTTATTTCATCCATTGACAGTCCTAAGTTAATTCCTACAAGTATTCCGGCCATAGCATTGTATATATTGTGTTTTCCTATTGTCGGTATAAAGAATGTTTCTTCTAAATTGTCTATAACGCATTTAAAAGTTATACTCTCATCATCCATAATATAATCACTACAATATATAGTATTGTCTTTTTCAAATCCAAAAGTCTTTAAATTGTAATTAAGAATTTCCAATTTTAGTGTACCTAGGAATTTGTCGTCTCCATTTACTATTAATGTATTTTCAGGACCAAAATTTTTAGTTATCTCCATTTTTGATTTAAATATACCTTCTTGTGATCCAAGGTTTTCTATATGAGAAAGTCCTATGTTTGATATAACTGCTATTTTAGGATGAACTGTATTTGCTAAATGCTCTATTTCCCCAAAATTCGACATTCCCATTTCTATTATAGCACATTGATGTTGTGAATTTAAATTAAATAAAGTCAAAGGAACTCCTATATGATTGTTAAAGTTACCTTCGTTTTTTAATGTATTAAATTTATTAGATAATGTAGCATATATCATGTCCTTAGTAGTAGTCTTTCCTACACTTCCAGTAACACCTATATATGGTATTTTGAATTTTGATTTATAATATTTTGCTATATGTGCAATAGCCAAAGTTGTATCTTCTACCTCTATTAAATTTATGTCCTGAATTTGTAAATTTATGCTATTACTTTTGTTTTTTATAAATGTTTTACATCCATTTTCATAGGCACTATTTATGAAATTATGTCCATCTAAGCTTTCGCCTATTATAGCTATAAAAACATCTCCTAATTTTGCTTTTCTACTATCTATAACAACATTATTTATTTTGTCGGTATCATTTCCACAAAGAAGATTTCCATTTGTAGATATTAACAATTCTTTAATAGTTAAAGATTCCATACTATACCTCCTTAAGACAATCTATAGCAATTTCTTTATCGTCAAAATGGTATTTAGTTTTTCCTATTATTTGATAATTTTCATGACCTTTACCTGCTATTATAACTACATCGCCCTTTTTAGCTTTTTTTATAGCAGTTCTTATAGCTTCTTTTCTATCTTCAACAACTTCAAAGTTTGATTTTTCTTTGTCTAACCCATTTAATATATCTTTTATTATTTCCTTTGGGTCTTCAGTTCTTGGATTATCAGAAGTTACTATACAATAATTTGAGTATTCTTGAGCTATTGAACCCATAACAGGTCTCTTGCTTTTATCCCTATCTCCACCACAACCAAATACTGTTATTATATCTCCTTTTGCAAACCCTTGTGCTGTTTTTAAGATATTTTCAAGTGCATCTGGTGTATGCGCATAATCAACTATAACACTTATTTCTTTATCGTTTGGAACACTTTCAAATCTACCTGCAACTCCCTTAGTATTTTGGAATCCTTGTATTATAATTTCCTTAGGTATTTGTAGTAAATAAGACGCTGCAGCAACTGCTAAAGAATTGTATACTGTGAATTTTCCTGGAACTGGTACATACATTTCAGTCTCATAAGTTGGAGTAACCAAAGTATATTTTACCCCTTTATAATCTATTTGTATATCCTTAGCATAAAAATCAGCTTTATTATCTATACCATAAGTATAAGCAGGAGTTTTTAAGTTTTTTATATTTTCATATATTTCTTGGCCACCTTTATCGTCTATATTTATAATATTAGCCAAAGTAGTTTTATAAAATAACTTTTCTTTTGCTTTTCTATATTCTTCTAAATTTTTGTGGAAATCTAAGTGGTCTGGAGTTAAGTTAGTAAATATGCCTAATTTAAATTCACTATCGTCAACTCTATTTAATTCTAATGAATGAGATGAAACCTCCATAGCGCAATATCTACACCCGCTATTTAGCATTTCTTTGAAGTATCCTTGAAGGTCTATACTTTCTGGAGTAGTTGAACTTGATTCTATTTCTTTATCTCCTATTGCTATTTTTATAGTACCTATAAGGCCTATTTTTTCACCATTTAAGTTCAATATATCTTTTAGGTAATTTGTTATACTAGTTTTACCGTTTGTCCCAGTAACACCTATTACGTTTAACTCTTTAGTTGGGTTGTTGTGGAAATTATCTGCAACACTTGCCATAGCACGTCTACTGTCAGCTACTTTTATAAATGTATATCCGTCTACATACATATCTTCTTCAACTATGTAAGCTATAGCTCCTTTGTCAAGGGCACTTTGTATAAAGTCATGTCCATCAACATTAAATCCTCTAACACAAACAAAAAGTCCATTATGGCCAACTTTTCTTGAATCATATTGAACATTATCTATCTCTATATCTAAGTTTCCTTTTATGTCTATAATATCTAAATTTTTTATTATATCTTTAAGTAACATACATTTACCTCCTAAAATTATTTCATCCTCTAATTAAAAGGCAATGTATATCTTATATACATTGCCTTTATCAATAAACTCCATATTATAACTTATTAATTATATAACAAAATATAACTTTTTTAAAGATGTTTGTGACTTTAATGCTTTAAATATAACACTATACCAGAGTCTACAGGTACCTTAACTCCTGGCTTTGGGAACATATCAATTATTTTTCCATTTTCATCAACATGTATATCTTCATCCACTATATGTTTAAGTCTAGCTTCTTCCAAAACCTTACTAGCATCCTCTAAAGTTAAATTTCTTACATCTGGAACAACCACTTGTTCTTTTACAAACTCAGCTTGCTCTTCTTCTGTATATTTAGGTTCAACTCCTAAATATTTTAATGATTCAGCCATTATTTCCTTTATTATAGGTCCACCAGTTGTACTACCAAATGCTGCAACTCCTGATGGTTCATCAACTATAGCTAATACTACAAGCCTAGGATCATCTGTTGGAGCTACACCTACAAATGAAGTTATATATTTTCCTTGAGCATAAACACCATCTATAACCTTTTGTGCAGTACCAGTTTTACCTCCAACTCTGTATCCAGGTAAATAAGCTGCCTTACCAGACCCTTTGCTAACAACTGAATTCATTACATCCATCATCTCTTTTGCTGTTTCTTTAGATACTACCTGTCTAACCATTTTAGGATCTATATTCTGTGTAATATTGCCTTGATTATCAACATACTGTTTTACAACTCTAGGTTGCATTAATTCACCATCATTTGCTATTGCAGATATAGCAGTTATAAGCTGTATTGGTGTAACTGATATAGATTGACCAAATGATATTGTTGCAAGTTCAACAGGACCGACATTTTTTTCAGCATATAATATACCCTTTGCTTCCCCTGGTAAATCTACACCTGTAACCTTCATAAGTCCAAATGCTTCTATATAATCATATAACTTTGCAACTCCAAGTCTTTGACCAAGTTCAACGAATACTGGGTTACATGAGTTTTGAACTGCTTCAGGGAATGTTTGTAGACCATGTGGTCTATAATGTCTCCAACATTTTATTCTTCTACCTTCAACCATTACAAATCCTGGATCGTTGAATTTTTCGCCATCTTTTATAACACCTTCTTCAACTGCTGCTGATGATGTTATAAGTTTGAAAGTAGATCCTGGTTCATATGTATCACTTATAGCTGGATTTCTCCACATTTTAAATAAACCTTTTATTTGATCCTTATCGCTATAGCTATTAAGTTCTTCTTCCCATGCAGGATATATAGGTTCTCTTGGATTATTAGGATCATAATCTGGCTTTGATGCCATTCCAACTATATCTCCCGTTTTAGGGTCCATAGCTATAACTGTAACCCTTTTGGCACTATTAATTTCATATGCCTTTTGAACTGCCTTTTCTATATAATGTTGTATAACCTCATCTATAGTAAGTACTATTCCATTTCCCTCTACAGGTTCAAAGTATTTTTCACTTCCATAAGGTATCTCTCTACCTGAAGCATCTGTACTTACAACTAATTTTCCTTTTGTTCCTCTTAGGTGTTTGTCATATTCCATTTCTATACCAGATATACCAGTTGCATCAGATGCTGTGTGACCTAATATATGGGCAGCAAAATTTCCATATGGATAATATCTTTGATTATCTTCAGCTACCCATATTCCAGGTACCTTTGATGTTCTTATTTTTTCAGCTTGATCATCTTCTACCCATCTTTTTACCATAACAAGAGCCATGTCTTTTCTACTTACAGACTTTAGTACCTTGTCATAATCTTCCCCTATTATCTCACTTATTTTCTTAGCTGCTTCTTCTTTGTCTTTTACCTCAACAGGCTTACACCATATTGTATATTTAGTAACACTTACAGCTAGCTCTTTCATATTTCTATCGTATATAGCTCCCCTTTTAGGCTCTATAGGTATATCCCTGGTTTGCTGCGCTAGTGCAAGTTGGTTTAACCAAGTTCCCTTAACAAGTTGTATATATCCGGTTCGAAATATAAGTCCCAAAAACGCAAAGCAAGCAAGCGCCAAAACAATTACCAAACGCTTTTTACCTATCCCTTTTAACTTACTCAAAACTCATCCCCCCAATTACCTACTCAACATCTATATACTCTATTTGATCCCCTTGTGGACTATCCATGTTGAGTCTTGTTTTCGCCTCTTCTTCTATGTACCCACTTTTACTCAATACATCTAATTCAACTCTAATGTTGTCTTTTTTCTCTAGTTTTTTATCTAGTTCTTTGTTTAAGGCATTTAATTCGTATTTTAGTTCACTAACTATAGAATATCCGCACAAAATTGCTATAGTAAGACCCAAAACTGTCAAAATTGAAGACGCTTTAACTATTTTTTTAAATATTTTCCTCTTCAGTTTCTTCTTTTTTGCTTTCTTTTCATTATTATTCTTATTCACTTTTTTTGTTTTATATTCATTAATATGTTTTACATTAGTGCGTTCTCTCATATGGTTCCCCCCTACAAATAAAAAAGAAAAATAAAAAAATACAATACTTATAATTTCAACGTTTATATTTTCGTTCCTTCAAAAAATACCAAGAAACGTTCTCCAAATTTTTACATAAAAATAAGCGCCTTTAAATAAAGACGCTTATAACTTATTAATTACAATTTTAAAAATTCATTATATCATTTTCTGGAGCAATTATTATCCTTGCTTTACTTGGATTTATCCATTTCATAATCTTAACTAAAGAATTTTCATCTAAAGATATACATCCTGAAGTAGGGCCATCTGTACTAACATGCAAAAATATTGCAGAGCCTTTATATGGTATTCTTTCTGTATTATAATCTATTACAGTAGCATACTTATATGCTTCCTTGTAATTATATAAAGCTTCAGCGCTATTCCATCTTCCATCTGCAGGCCCTTTCATCCACATATTGTAGTATTGTGAATTTGGATCATCTACCCAATAATCATTAGGTCCTAAAACTGTATAAGGTAAATAATTTGTTCCTGGGTTATTTGCTATACCAAATCCCTTTGACATAGTAAATACTCCAACTGGAGATTTTCCATCTCCTTCTCTTTTATCATATGTTACACCATTTTTTCCTGTTCTACCAGTAGTAGTAAACACTGTCTTCCAAATGCCGTTTACCTTTTCATATACTTCGATCTTTGCATAGGATCCACTAGTATGTTTAACTGCTATAATTTGTTCTGCAATTTTTGCAGTATTTGTTTTAGCAATTTCAGGTTCATTAATTATTTTACTAAGTGATAATATTGTTATTTGTTTTTCTAAATTACCATAATCTATATACATCTTGTAATATCCATCTACTGGTAATTTATCTTTTCCTATTGCAAATTGCCACTCATATGTGCTTGCTCTATACTTACGAGCTAATGGTATTTCTTCTCCATTTGGTCCTATTAATTTAGCACTAACATTATTTGAATCTTTAATTCCAGAATTACTTTCCGTTAAATTTACATACATTCTATAATCAGTGCTCATATCTCTTAATTCTTTGAATCTATAGTTCCAATATACTATTTCTTTTACTTGTTCATTTCCTTTTTCCAAGTTTAATGTAGTTATTTTTTTCTCTACACCGGTGTAATTAATATACATTGTATAAACTCCACTTACTGGGAGTTTATCTTTTTCTATTGCAAATTGCCATTCATATGTGCTTGCTCTATACTTACGAGTTAATGGTATTTCTTCTCCATTTGGTCCTACTAGCTTAGCGCTGACCTTACTTGAATCTTTAATTCCAGAATTACTTTCTGTTAAATTTACATGCATTCTATAATCAGCATTCATATCTTTCAGTTCTATAAATCTATAGTTCCAATACACTTCTGCAGAAGCCGTTAATCCCGACATTACAGTAATAAATATTACAATTAGAAAAATATAAGTTTTTTTATACATAACTCTCTCCCTAAAAACTATTTATTTAATATAAAATTAGATACTTCTTTTTCTATTTCTTTATATTTAATATATAGCTTGTAAGATCCACTAGTAGGTAATTTTGCTTTTTCTATTGCAAACTGCCACTCATATGTGCTTGCTTTAAACTTACGAGTTAATGGTATTTCTTCTCCATTTGGTCCTACTAATCTAGCACTAACATAACTTGGATCTTTAATACCTGAACTACCTTCTAATAAATCTACAAACATTCTATAATCAACAGTCATATTTTGTAATGCTTTAAATTTATAGCTCCAATTAACTTGTTCTTTTTCTAAACTTAGTTCTGTTATCTTTTTTTCTATACCCTCGTAATTAATATACATTGCATATGTTCCATTTGTCGGCAACTTTGCTTTTTCTATTGCAAATTGCCACTCATATGTGCTCGCTTTAAACTTACGAATTAATGGTATTATTTCTCCATTTGGTCCTACTAATTTAGCATTAACTTTACTTGGGTCTTTAATTCCTAAACCATTTTCAATTAAATCTACATACATTCTATAATCAACATTCATGTCTTTTAAGTCTTTAAAGCTGTAATTCCAATCTATTGGTGGTTTTTGTAAGTTTAGTGTTGTTACTTTTTTAGATATACCTTTATACTCTACATACATTGTATATGTTCCAGTGGCTGGTATTTTGTCTTTTTCTATTGCAAATTGCCACTCATAGGTACTTGCTTTAAACTTACGAGTTAATTGTATTACTTGTCCATTTGGTCCTACTAATTTAGCCTTAACGCTACTTGGTTCCTTAATTTCTGAACCATTTTCTGTTATATCCATAATCATTCTATAATCACTATTAACATCCTTTAATTCTTTAAAACTTGTTTCTATATCTCCAACTCTCTTAAAATATAGATTATAACTTTCTTGTGCCAAATAAAGTGGCACATATTTATTTTGATTCCATATTGTACTAAAGTTTGAAAGTGGTACATTTGTTTCACCCACATATGGGCTTAATTCAAGGGTAAATCCTGGCTTTTTAGTTGTTTGAACGAACCAATCTTTAAAACCTTTACCATCATTTATACCATATCCACTATTTACTAAGTCATATCCTGTGAATGATGCTAACTTATTTGCATAAACTTGATCTCTTTGTAATCTAGCAGCATCTTGTCCATACTTCCAGAATATTAGTTCCCCTGAACTATGATAAGAAAGAACCATTTCAGGATTATCATTTCTTACTAAGTTTAATAAACTAATTACTTCCTTTGCTTCTTCTGGTTTATAACCTTTAAACCCAGCATAACTAGGTTTAGTTGGTGTTGAATACGAATACCAGTTTGCATTATATTGACGATTCAAATCTATTCCTTTTGCATTTGCCTTCCAACGCTTAAAGTTTGTACTGCCATTGTTCATAGCAATAATACTTTGATGAACGCTCTTTGGAAACTCCGTTAACCCAGATTGTTGTAATGTAACTCCATCTGGATTTACCATAGGAACGAATGATATAGTTGTTTTATTTAAAATTTCTCTAATATTGTATACAGACCATTTTTCATTATTCTTGTAACCTATAGCTAAATCTTCAAGCATCTTCATAGTCAGTGTTGTACTAATCCACTCTCTAGCATGATGAGATCCGTTAATATGAAGTATTGCATCTCCTGTGCCTAATTTAGCTTCATATATATTGCGTCCATATTCCGATTGTCCTATTACACTTACCTTTATTAAATCTGGATACATTTCTTGAAGTTCAAATAAATCGCTTTCCATTTGGGTGTAGGTATAAGTTTTAGATGTATCTACTACTTTCGTCTGCCCCCAAGATATTTGCGTAAAACATAAAATAAATGAAATTAATAACGTCAAAATTTTCTTCACTGTCTTACCCCCTAAAAATATTATAATATACCTTATATTTACATATTACTACATATTTATTTATATTCCTTTATTTTTTTACATATTCTAAACTTTTCCAAAAATTTATACATTAGATAATAAAATCACTTATAATATATTTCAGTGGAATATTTTTACATTATTTTAAGAGAGGAAGATTTTACTGTGAGAAAAAAAGTCTTAATATTAATAACTTTAGTAATTCTAATGCTGACAGGATGTAAAGGAAATGAAAAAATAACAGAAGAAGAAGAAAATAAAACTTCAACAGAAATGAAAATTAGTGAAGAAAGTTTAAACAAAAAAATCAAGGAAATTGAAGAATTTATTTCTAATAAGAAATATGATGATGCTACTAAATTAATAAAAGAATTAAAATCTAAAAATAGTGATTTGTCTAAAGAATATAACTCTAAATTAAACGATCTAGAAGAAAAAATAACTACAATTAAAAAGAAGGAAAACGCTGAAGAAGCGATAACAGTTAACGAAGCTTTAAAAATACTGAAGGATTTAAATGGAAATGAGTACAATTATACTCTTATAGAAGGTGACGTATTGCCAAAGGAAATAAAGAATAATTATCATGCGTTTATATATGGAAATGAATACAACTCATTTGAAGATGCTATATGTGTACATAAATATACTAAAAAAGTTGTTTCTTATTATCCTGATGGAACAATGGAGGATTTCATAGCATCTAAACCTATAAATTCTAATTAAGAATTTACAGATAAGATAGCTGTAGAATATGCATATAAATATTTTAATAATTACGATGATATTATTTTTTATGAAGGTGACAGTATTCAAGAGTTTAATGGACGTAAATACTATCATACTAGAGAGTATCCTAATATGGAAAATTGGACAGATGAGGAAAGAGAATTTTCAGGTGGTGCCAATTTAGGTGGACCATGGTATTGGGTTCGTGAAGATGGTAGTGGGCTTGAACCTAGTGATACTTTAGCTAATAAAAATGAATATAAATAATTATAATAAAATATATAAAAATATAGCTATAGCTACTGTATCTACAGTAGCTGCTGCTCTAATTGGTGCACGTATGGTTCATAAGAAAATAATATAGTATAACAAAAAATCTCCTAAGTCATATTATAATATGACTTAGGAGATTTCTTTAGTTTCTTTTGCGTTTTTTCTTTGGAATATCTTCCCCATAGTAATAATTTGAATACTTATTCTTGTCTATTTTCATCTTATTAAGAACTGCTCCAAGTATTTTAGCATTAACTTTATTTAAACGCTCTTTAGCTATTTTTGCCATTTCTATATCTACTTCTCCAGAAGCACATACCATTATTACTCCATCGCAATAACTAGATAATACAGCTGCATCAGTTACTATTCCAGCCGGTGGAGTATCTAATATAATATAGTCATAATTATCTTTTAAACTATTAACTAAATTCCTCATCTTGTTAGAACTCAACATCTCTGATGGATTTGGTGGTATCTGGCCAGATGTGATTATATCTAAGTTTTCTATATCAGTTCTTTGAATGCATTCATCAAGGTTTTTATAATCTAAAATAACATCAATCAAGCCGTGTATATTTGTAATTCCAAATTGCTTATGAATACTTGGCCTTCTTAGATCACAATCTAGTACCAAGATTTTCTTTCCTAAGTTAGCAAAGGATACTGCCAAATTACAAGCTGTAGTGCTCTTCCCTTCACCTTGCATTGAACTAGTTACAACTATAGTTTTTATATTTTTATCTATATTACTAAACTCTATACTAGTTCTTATACTTCTATATGCTTCTGATATAGGTGACTTAGGATCTGAATGGGATATAATATTTTTCACAAGTTACCTCCTGTATCTTTAACGTACTTGCGAATCAAAACTCATAGCCGACTTTTCGGCAACTGGCTAGCATAATTATATTAATAAAATTAGCCCCTTTAGCTTTGCGTCTCTAAGTTTCCCTAGATTTGCCTTTATCGAATTTTAATCCTGATTTAAATTTTATCACTTTTCTGATTTATTGCAAACAAAAATCGACTATTTTCTCTATATTTTTTGTGCAACTCTCAATTTTGCACTTCTAGATCTAGGATTTACTTCTATTTCTTCATCTGATGGTAATATAGGTTTTCTACTTATAATTTTTAAAAGAGATTCTTTATCGCATTGACATATAGGAAGTTCCGGTGGACATATACAATCAATAGCCAAATCTTTATAAGCATTTTTAACTATTCTATCCTCTAGAGAATGGAAAGTTATTATACATATTCTACCACCAGGATTTAATATTGAAGTTGCATCTTCTATCATCTCGTTTATTATTCCAAGTTCATTGTTTACTTCTATTCTTATAGCTTGGAAAGTTCTCTTAGCTGGATGAGGGCCGTCCATTCTAGCCTTTTTAGGTACTGCTTTTTTTATTACCTCAACAAGTTCTCCAGTACTTTCTATAGGTTTTTCTTGTCTTTCTTGTACTATAAATTGTGCTATACGCTTAGCCCAATTATCTTCGCCATAGTCTCTTATTATTCTAGCAAGATCTTTCTCGTCATACTCATTTACAACTTCGTATGCAGATAGTGGACTTCTTATATCCATTCTCATATCAAGTGGAGCATCTTGCATATATGAAAAACCTCTTTCGGCTTCATCAAGTTGATGAGATGATACTCCCAAGTCTGCCAAAACTCCATCTATTTTATTAATACCTAAGTTTTCTAATTCTTCTTTTAAATGAACAAAGTTTCTATGAACAAGTTTAACTCTATCAGAATAATCACTAAGTCTTTCTTTTGCAGTATTTATAGCATTTATATCTTGATCAAAGCATACCAAAAGACCATTAGGTCCAAGTTTTTTAACTATTTCCTTAGAGTGACCAGCTCCACCTAATGTACAATCTACATATATACCATCAGGTTTTATATCCAAATTATCTATACATTCATTTAAAAGCACTGATACGTGATGAAATTCCATATATTAACTCTCCTTATTTTTCATTTATTTCTTTATTATCTATTATATTTTTAGATTTCTTGCTTAAATATACATGAATTATTACAGCAACTATTATTCCAGCTAAGCTTATAACTTGAGCCATTCTAAGAGGCCCTAACATTAAGCTATCAGTTCTAAGTCCTTCTACGAAGAATCTACCTATTGAATAAGCAATTATATATAAAACGGTAACTTCACCTTCATATTTTTTATTCTTCCTATATAACATTAAAAATGTAAATACTCCTATATTCCATATAGATTCATATAAAAATGTTGGATGTACCTTTTGACCATCTACCATTATGCCCCAAGGTAAATTTGTAGGACCACCATGAGCTTCCTTATTTAAGAAGTTTCCCCATCTCCCTATAGCTTGTGCTAAAGGTATACCTATAACTAATGTATCTGCCATCTTTAAGAAATTTAATTTTTTAATTCTACAATATAGGTATCCAGCTAAAAATCCACCTATTAAAGCTCCATGTATCGCCATTCCTCCACCTCTGAAGTTAAGTATCTGAGATGGATTAGCACCATAATAATCCCATTCAAAAATAACATAATACAACCTTGCACCAATTATACCTGCTGGTATTCCTACAAGAACTATATTAAGTATATCATCTTCGCTTATATTTAGTCTCTTTGCTTCTCTCAAACCTATAATAGTGGCCACTATCATACCCGTTGCCATTAGTATTCCATACCACATTATGTCTATGCCAAATATACTAAAAGCTATACGATCCATAACGACACCTCCAAAAATAAAAACTAGACTTTAGTATTATAGCCTAGTTTTTATTATAACATTATATTTATCTAATTTTCTATTTAATTAAACCATTTACTATAGCATCCGCCATTTTATCGTATATAGCTGGGCCGTAATTTATAAATGTATTCATATCAGAAGTATCTATGAAGCATCCCTCAACCAATATAGCTGGCATACTCGTGCGATTTAATACATATAATCCATTTTGTGTATCTGCAATATATTCACCGTATTTAACGCCTCTATTTCTAAATCCAAGATCATCTATAAGATTTATTACGTTTTCAGCTTTAGTTTTTGCACCAGCTTCTTTTGAATAAAAAATCTCTGTACCATATCCTCCACCTTTGTTAAAGTGAATAGATACAAATAGGTTTGCACCACCTGAGTTAGCAGCATCACATCTTTTTTGTAAAGAATCTACTTGGCTAGTTGCAGATGTAGGCAGTGTAGATATTACATGATATCCCATACTTCTAAGTTTATATATAACTTTTTCGCCTACTACCTTAGTTAAATAATCTTCCTTATATACACCATATACTGCTCCAGTATTGTATGAAACATTGTGTCCTATATCAACAGCTATAGTTGGTTTAGCATTTTTTCCAGGGTCTGCTATATATGGAGTAACTGTAGGTACTGGAAGTGGTCTTTGTCCAACTTCGTTAGATAAATAACTACTATATACATAAGCATATCCATTGTTATATTTAATTTTAGACCATTCACCACTTATACTAACTACTTCTACTTTGTCTCCATATCTGAAAGTTCCTATGACTGTACCAGTAGGTGAAGTTCTTATATTTAAAGTACTTGAATTAACATACTTAACTACAACTGTTTCACCACCTACAACATTTCCAGTATTTTGTGCAACTAAATAAGCTCCACTTACATATCCATATCCAGTTCCGTATTTTATTTTGAACCATCCATTACTTAACTTCTCAACTACTTCTACTGTATTTCCTTTAACTAAAGTTCCTATAATACTATAGGTAGTTCCAGCTCCTGACCTTACATTTAAAGTACTAGATGTTACAACCATTTTTGTAATTGTAGGTGTTGGTGTTGTACTTGTTGTTTGTGTTTGTAAATAAGAACTACTTACATATCCATATCCGCTTCCGTATTTTATTTTACTCCATCCATTACTTAACTTTTCAACTACTTCTACTGTATTTCCTTTAACTAAAGTTCCAAGAATGCTATAAGTAGTTCCAGATCCTGATCTTACATTTAAAGTACTCGATGTTACAACCATTTTTGTAACTGTAGGTGTTGGTGTTGTACTTGTTGTTGGTGTTTGTAAATAAGAACTACTTACATATCCATATCCGCTTCCGTATTTTATTTTGTACCATCCATTGCTTAGCTTTGCAACTACTTCTACTGTATTCCCTTTAACTAAAGTTCCAAGAATGCTATAAGTAGTTCCAGCTCCTGACCTTACATTTAAAGTACTAGATGTTACAACCATTTTTGTAACTGTAGGTGTTGGAGTTGGTATTGTACTTGTTGCTGGTGTTTGTAAATAAGAACTACTTACATATCCATATCCGCTTCCATATTTTATTTTACTCCATCCATTACTTAGCTTTGCAACTACTTCTACTGTATTCCCTTTAACTAAAGTTCCAAGAATGCTATAAGTAGTTCCAGCTCCTGATCTTACATTTAAAGTACTAGATGTTACAACCATTTTTGTAACTGTTGTAGGACTAGTAGTAGTACTTGTACTTATTTCAGTTAAATATATTTTAGATACATATCCTATTACATTGTTATATTTTATTTTTGCCCAATCTCCAGTATATCCTAATACCTCTACTACGGTTCCTTGTTTTATACTAGTTATTGAACTATATGTAGTCCCCGGACCCGTTCTAAAATTAAGTGAAGTTGCTGTTACCTTTGCCATTTTATATTCTGCATGAACATCTGTATAATTCATGGTTATTGCAACAATACTTGCTCCTATAACTGACATTAATTTTTTGCTATTCATCATGACCTCCTTGTTTTTAGTATTTTTATACCTTTTAATTGTATTATTATACATTAAAAACTACTAAATATTCTACTAAATATACGTTTCTTTTTACATTTTTTGGGTTCTATTATAATTATTTTGTCGTTTTTTATCATATTTTCAGGATTACTAAAAAATATTTTCTTAGCTCTTCTTAACCCTATTTTTTTTTCAGCATAATAATAAGCATCATTAACTAATGGTCTTCTTTTATCACTTCCATGAGCATCAGTTCCTACAAAATGAACCATATCACACTCTAATAATATATCGCATAGTCTTTTTATTTCTTTACCATTTTTTCCTACTATACTGCTTGCATTAACTTGTATTAATGCACCTTCATTTATATACTCGTAAACTAAGTTTGGATTTTCAATTATATTATCGTATCTTTCTATATGGGCAAGTACAGGTATGTATCCTTTTAATTTAAATTCATATATAATATCGGTTAAGTTATCTGGAAACTTTATAGGTGAAAACTCAATTAATATGTATTTACTATTATTTAATGTATAAAAATCAAGCTCATCTAATCTACTCATTAAATCTACAGTATAATAAAGTTCATTACCTATATAAACTTCTAAATCTATATTATTTTCTCTTAATATCTCATTTAAATTTTCTACTTTATTTTCTAACTCTTTCCCCATAATAAACTTAGAATCTGGATGGTAATGAGAAGTACTTATAATCTTTTTTATACCTTCTTCACTTGCTATCCTTGCCATCATTATAGATTCCTCTATAGTCTTAGCCCCATCATCTATTTCAGGAAGTATATGACAATGTATATCTATCATAAAAGGCCCCTTTCATAACTTTAATGTATAAAATTTATATATTTTGTAATTTATTATCGAATATATAGTTAACTAAATAATACCATATTTATATATCTACCTAAAACACATATTTCATAGCAATAAAAAATACGACTCCTAAAATAAGGAAGTCGTATTTTATATTACTACTTAACAAGTACTACAGTTGTATAACCACTGTATACTTTAGTTGTTCCAACAGTTTTATATGCTCTAACCTTATAATAATACGCAGTATTAGCTTTTAATCCTGAGTTTGTATAACCTAAACTTGTCGTTCTGGTTAATAAAGTATATGTTCCTGTACTTGATGTTGCTCTATATACCTCATATCCACTTGCTCCAGTAACATAACCCCAAGTAAGCTTTGTACTTGTTGAACTAACTCTTTTAACTACTAAATTTGTAGGCACTGAAAGCGTAGGCTTTGCATTTACTACAGTTGTATAGCCACTATATACTTTAGTTGTTCCAACTGTTCTATATGCTCTAATCTTATAATAATATGTGCTATTAGTTGTTAATCCTGTATTTGTATAACTTAAACCTGTCGTTCTAGTTAATAATGTATATGTTCCTGTACTTGATGTTGCTCTATATACCTCATAACCACTCGCTCCAGTAACGGCACTCCAAGTAAGTTTATTACTATTATAACTTAATGATTTTGCTACTAAATTTGTAGGTATCGAAGGTATAGGCTTTGCACTTACTACAGTTGTATAACCACTATATAATTTAGTCGTTCCAACTGTTTTATATGCTCTTATTTTATAATAATATGTACTATTAGTTGTTAATCCAGCATTTGTATAATTTAAACTTGTAGTACTAGTCAATAAAGTATATGTTCCTGTACTTGATGTTGCTCTATATACCTCATATCCACTTGCTCCAGTAACAGCACTCCAAGTAAGTTTAGTACTGTTATAACCTAGCGATTCTGCTTTTAAGCCTGTTGGACTATTTGGGGCAACGGCAGACCATTGTGCATATAAAGTACTATTATCCTTAACTGTATAAGGGAATATTATTTTTGTTCCTCCATTTGGTGTAGTATACCATCCATTAAATTTATAACCAGTTCTAGTAGGCACAGGAGGTTCTGTTATGCTAGTGTCATACTCGACTGTTTTATCAGTAACAACACTGACTTGATTATTGAACGTAATTGTGTATTTATTTATTGTCCATTTTGCATATACTGTTGTATCTTGAGTTACTTTATCTAATACTAAATCCCATTCATTTATACACTCAGGTTCTTTATACCATCCGCCGAATGTATAACCTGTCTTTGTTGGCTCCACAGGTGCTGTTATTATAGTGTTATAGTCTATAGTTTTATCACTCACTTTACTTCCACCTTGACTATTAAAACTTACACTATATTTATTTGCTATCCACTTTGCATATAATATTGTATCTTCTGTTACTTTATCTTTTGCAAAGTTCCATTGGTTTAAGCCTGCAGCTTCTTTATACCATCCGCCAAACGTGTAACCTGTCTTTGTTGGCTCCGCAGGTGCTGTTATTATAGTATTGTAATCTGTATTTTTATCACTTACTATACTTCCACCCTGGCTATTAAAGTTTACACTATAGTTATTTATTGTCCACTTTGCATATAGTATTGTATCATATTTTACTAAACTACCTTCAAAATTCCATGGTAAAGTATAATTTGAATCTTTATACCAACCATTAAAAGTATATCCCTTTTTGGTAGGAGCAGTCGGAGCTGTTATTAAAGTATCATACTCTGCACTTTTATTATCTACTAAACTTCCTCCTTGAGAGTCGAAGCTTACTGTATATGTATTTGGAATCCACTTAGCATATAACGTTGTACTTCTTGTGATCTCATCACTTGAAAAATCCCATGGATTTATACAATTAGCTTCCTTGTACCACCCTCCAAAGACATATCCTGTTTTAACTGGATTGCCTGGTTGTGATATTTTCCCACTAGTAGTAATTTGTAAAGGTTCTATAATAGTACCCCCTTGAGTATCGAAATTTACATTGGCAATCCATTTCGCAAACAAGGTAATATTACTATTTACTTTATCAGAATTTATATCAAAAGGTATTAAGAAAGTAGAATTTTTATACCACCCTCTAAATTCCCATCCATCTTTCACTAACTCGGGAATATTTGTAATTAAACTACCAAATTTTAATGAACTATCAAGTATATTAGTTTCACAATTAGTATTAAATCTCACTGTAAAAATCTGGTCATAAGCATCACCTATAGATTCAAACGCATACCCTTGTGCAGCAGCATAAGTATGAGCATAGCTATTTGTATAACCTAAGATTTTAAAATTACTAGACTTATAAACTATAGATTCTCCTATACTAGTAACTCCACATGGTATCGTGATGTTTGTTAATTTAAAACAGAAAAAAAATGCAAAATCCCCTATACTTGTTAGACTTTCTGGGAGAGTTATACTTGTTAAGCTACTACAAGAATTAAATACACTGTCGCCTATACTTACCACACCTTGTGGTATTGTTATATTTGTTAAATTATCACAATTATTAAATGCACTATTTCCTATACTCGTTAATCCTTCTGGCAGAGTTATACTTGCTAAGCTACTACAATTATTAAATGTGTAGTTACCTATACTTTTTATACCTTTTGGAAGAGTTATACTTGTTAAACTACTACAATTATTAAATGCACTATTTCCTATACTTGTTACTCCTTCTGGCAGAGTTATACTTGTTAAGCTACTACAATTATTAAATACACTATTTCCTATACTTGTTACTCCTTCTGGCAGAGTTATACTTGTTAAACTACTACAATTATTAAATGCACTATTTCCTACATGTGTTACTTCTTCTGGCAGAGTTATACTTGTTAAGCTACTACAATTATTAAATACATAGTCTCCTATACTCATTACTCCTTTTGGCAGAATCATATTGATTAAATTACTACAGTCATCAAATGCAAAATCTCCTATGCTTGTTACTCCTTCTGGGAGGATTATACTTGTTAAGCTACTACAATTACTAAATGCACTGTTTCCTATACTTGTTATACCTTTTGGTAGAGTTATACTTGTTAAACTACTACAATTATTAAATGCACCGTTTCCTATACTTGTTACCCCTTCTGGTAGAGTTATACTTGTTAAACTACTACAATTATAAAATTCATAGTCACCTATACTTGTTATACCTTTTGGTAGAGTTATACTTGTTAAGCTACTACAATTAGAAAATATGTTGTGACCGATACTGGTTACAACTTTTGGTAGAGTTATACTTGTTAAGCTACTACATTCAGAAAATGCATAGGCACCTATACTATTTACACCTTCTGGTATATTTATACTTCTTAAATTACTACAATCATCAAATGCAAAGCCACCTATACTTGTTATCGTATCTGGTAACCCTATAGCAATAATTGAAGTTTTATTATCAAAAGCGAAACTATCAATTGCATTTACAATCTTACCATTAACAACTTCAGGTATTATTACTTCATTACTTGTTCCATTATAGCCCGTTACTGTATAATTTCCTCCATACTCTTCTTCGTAGACTACTCCATTAGAATCTACATACTGTTGGCCATAATATGCAAACACTTTTGAAGTAGGTGTTAATAAAATAACAAAATATAATAAGACCAAAAATAACCTTCGTTTACTCATTTATTCACCCCTTATGATTATTTACAATTAAAGTAATTTTAAAATTTCATTACTTTCAATTTGATTTTAATATACTAATTAATCTTTTACAATATATCTTTATGCCTTTATCCCACAATTGTATATTAAGTTTTCTAAATATAAATAAAAAATAAGAGGTTAATCCAACCTCTTATTTCCTGAATAAATGTTTTATTTAACTTCTACTTTAAAGTAATAAAGAGCCGATCCATCAACTTGTGGTCCTTTTTCTCCCCATTTAGCATCAATCTCATACATATGATCACCTACTTCATCTGAAGCATTAAACACATTGTCATTTAACTTTTTTTCTACTATTATATCTTGTGTAACTTTATCTCGTTCCCTGATTCTAATACTAGAAGGGTTAGGTTTATAGTCAAACTTTACTTTGATTTCAGAATTTCTTGGTACTACAACTGTTTTATACTTTTTTAGTAATTCTTCCGGACCTACTTTATCAACTTCCGACTTCCATGAGTAAGAACCTAAAACAACAGGAATTTCTGTTTTTTCATCATCAACTAATGTTACTGCGGGCTTTGGTGGTTCATCCCCCATTTTACTATTTTACTCTACTTAAAGTCACTACTGCTTCTGCTCTTGTTATTTTTCCTTTTGGTCTAAATGTCCCATCACTATATCCGCCCATATACCCATTTTCTATCATGCCTTCTACTGAACTCTTAGCCCAACTAGATACCTGATTATTATCAATATAATTATTTATTTTATCATAGTTTTCATCTGATAATTTTTTATAGTTAGCTATCATTACAGATGCTTCTTCCCTTGTTATTGGATCATTTGGCTTAAATTCTGTCGCTGACTTCCCATTACATACCCCATTGCTTACAGCTATATCTATTTCATTTTTAGCCCAATGATTTGTAGTATCGCTAAATACCTTTCCAGTTGAAGTAGTTAATCCAAATACTTTATTAAATATTGTTACAAACTCAGCTCTAGTTATTGAATTATTTGGTCTAAATGTTCCATCAGCATATCCACCTACATATCCTTTAGATATAAATAATTCTATGCTTTCTTTAGCCCAGTGATTTATTATATCGTTAAGTTGATTGAGAACATAAGAATCTTTAGCAATTGGATAACTTGCATTAAATGAGCTTGTATTGTATTCTGCATCTCTTATGTGATCATAAAAATCAGCCGTATTTTTTAAGAAAAATTCATAGCTTGTATTGTTATAAGTAGAATTATTTTGATCCCATGTATTGTCAATATTGTACCATGTTCCTCCAATATTTACGATATTCCACCCATGTCTTTCCCCATTTCCTATTCCAGTAATATAACGTACTTCTATATCTAATTCTTTTAACATTTTATATGTTAAAGATGCAAACCCCTGACAAACAACACTTTTATCAATAATTGCATTATACGCTGAATAATTACTTAAACTATAATCATAATTAATATTGTTAACTATATAATCGTGAACTGCTTTAATTTTTGTATATTCATCTGCATTATACACATTTAATCTATCTAATACAGTTTTTACTTCAGCATTAACTTTTAGTTCTTGTTCATATGTAGTTAAATAGTTCATTGTATAAGTTAATGTAATCTTATTAGAATCACCGTATATATTACAGTCATAGCTACTAAAATGAGCTAACAAATAGTCTCCTTCACTTGAACTATATCCATCTCTATCTTCAATAGCTAGGTTAAAAACATCACTAGCAATTCCATCGTAATAACTCGTACTTACATCGAATGTAATCACATTAGCTCTTTTAACCATTTGTTGACGCATATAATTACTTGCATCTTTAATCGTTGTAAAACTCGCTATAGAATTGAGAGTTTCAAATGTTTTTATATTTGTATAAGTTTCGGTAGTTTCTTGATTAGCTAAGGTAGATTTCGTATTAACGTTAGAGTTAGCATAAACCTTATTAACATTAAATGCCAAGGTATTAACTGCTAATAATAACAAAAGTATTAGACTTAAAATTTTTCTAAAATCAAGTTTTCTCATAAAGACCCCCTATTAGTTGCTTTCTTATCTCCCACATTTTATATATATTATACTATATAATGTAGAAATTTGAATAAAAATAAGAGATTGAAAAACAATCTCTTATCATAATAATTAAATATTTTATTTTATTATTACCTTAGTGTCTCTAGATGCATTATCATATATCCACTTAGCATTTTCTGTAGCAAGTCTTATACATCCATGACTATAAGCTCCACCTAGTCTACCATCTGTAACACGAGTTCCGGACTTATTGTATAGTATAGAGTGATATAAGTAATTTCCTGATATTTGAGTATACCATTTAGCTTGAAACCCTTTATCTTGACCAAAACTTTTCCCTTTACCACCAACTTCATACTCTCCATATATAGTTGGAGTAGATGGCTTTCCTATAGTACATTTCCAAGTTTTTATTCTCTTCCAATTTCCTTCACTACCTTGGAATACATAAGTTTCTTTTTTCTGTAATGATGTTACTACTGCATACTTAGTATCACTTTTTATGTAATTCTCATTCATAAAAGCATCTATATTTGTATTAAATTTAGAATAGTCTAATCCACTTTGTAAGTATCTACTATTAACATATCCTGTCACACCTTTGTATGTAACTAAGCATCTATCACCTACTGAATTTTGTACTGTAAGACTTGTTCCTTTAGGTATAGTTACTCTTGTTCTTCCTGAAGTTAAATATATATTTCTATTAGCTTTTCTTGTATCTATCCTGCCTATTACTGTCATATCCTTATATGAAATATTTCCAGCTTTATCTTTAAGACTTACTCTTATCTTAGTTCCTGGTGTTCTTTTACTTTTTATATCTATATTAAAACGTCCATTTATGTCTGTAATTCCTTTATATTCAACTTGACCTATTTTAACAATAACATTTATACCTGGCTCACTTTTTCCACTTACCCTTGTATGGCTATAGTTTATTGGATTTACTACTTGTATAACTGGAGCTGTTTTATCTACTACTATCATATCTTTAGTTGTGATGTTTCCAGCATTATCCCTAACTATTACTTTTACCTTTGTTCCTGCAACTAATTTGTTTTTTATGTCTATATTAAAACGCCCGTTTACATCTGACATACCTTTATATTCATTTGCACCTACTTGAATTGTAATATACATACCTCTCTCAGTTTTTCCACTTACCTTTGTATTATTGTCTCCTATTGGATTTAATATTTCAATAACTGGAGCTATCTCATCTAAAACTTCTGTAGTTTCTGTTTCACTAATAACATCTACTGGTGTTTCTTCCCCTTGTGCAAATGACATAAAGTTTGAAGAAAAAATTATGGATATAGCCATAATAATTGCTAAACTCTTTCTTTTTATCATATTTTTACCCCCTATATTACTAAACATAAAATGATTAGATTTTAATACTTATTTAATATTATAATTCTATTAAATTCCCTTAAATCCTTGATATAACTTATCGCAATTATATCATATTATTGACAAATAACAACAAAAAGGCTGCTGAATTATTCGGCAGCCTTATATTCTACATTTTTAAACATAAAATCATGTAATATATTTATGTTTTTTTCCTTATCCCACTCTATTACCCAACCTTTACTACCCATATTTTTACCATTTCTATATTCTTCAACTGGGAATTCCATTTGTTTAATATTAGAAACTCCTATTTTATATGAAGTAAAAGCTAAATTTGCAATATCAGCAGGTTTTGCATTTGTGTTAACATAAGGCAATAAATCATTCATTACTTCAGGATACTTAGTTAATGAAGTAGATGATAACTTATTAGCTATTGCTTGTACAACCTCTCTTTGTCTTTCATCCCTTGCATAAGCACTATCACTATATCTTATTCTAGAATAAGCAAGAGCTTGATATCCATTTAAATTATGTACCCCTGTACTATCTATAAGTTCTACAGGCTTTTTATCATCTCTATTTTTATAATACATTTCATGATGTGAAGGTATAGCATCGTTTAATATCTTTAATTCATGAGCTTCTACATTTACCTCTACTCCACCTATAGTTTCAATAATATTCATTAAGCTAAAAAAGTTTACAGTTACATAATAATCAATATTTACATCGAAGTTTTCCTCAACAGTTTGTAACAGTAATTCTTCTTCTCCATAGGCATAAGCATGAGTCAATTTCTCATCTCCACGACCAGGTATGCTTGCTAAGGTATCTCTAGCTAAAGAAGTTAGTTTCAAATCTTTATTAACATTATCTATAGTAAGTATCATCATGCTATCAGATCTACTTTTTTCTGTAAGATTTCTAGCATCTTTTCCTATAAGTAATATATTAGTTATTCCCTTAACATTTGTGTACTTTTCTTCATCAGTTTTAGTTTCACTTTGCTTTACATCATCTTTTACATATATAGAATTTAACTTAGAATATACATAACCAAATCCTATTGCAGCTATTAAAACTAACCCAACTACTAATCCTATTATTGTTTTAGTAAATTTTGACAAAACTTCACCCCTTTGCATATTTCAATACTAATTATAACCCAATTCTAACTATATATACAATAAAAATGGAGCCAATGGCTCCATTTTTATTTAATTATTATTTAACTTTTATACTTGCCTTATTACTCTTATTACCTGCTTTATCTACAGCATATACAGTTATCCCTGTGCGTTTCTTTTGCTTAGATATTTTTAGACCATATCTACCTTCTGGAGTTGCAGTTACTTTATGAGTTTTACTTCCAACTTTTATATACACAGTTGAATTTGCTTCAGCTTTACCTTTTATCCATGTAGATTTAGTTGTTGTCTTATATATAATTGGTGTCTTTGGTGCTGTTTTATCTATTACTTTTACTGTTTTTGTAGTCGTATTCCCTGCTTTATCCTTAGAATATACAGTTATACTTGTTCCTGATTTTTGAACTGGTATTGCAACTGATTTAAAATTACCCTTGCTATCTACAGTTGCTTTATATGTTGTTTTTCCTATTTTAACACTTACTACTGATCCTACTTCTGTTTTTCCACTTAATACTTTATCTTTATCATCTATTGCATTTACACTTAATGTTGGTGGTGTTTTATCTAATACTTTTACTATAGTTGCTTCACTTTCATTTTCCCACTCATCTGTTGCAATTACTTTTATTTGTGTACCAGCTTTAAGAACTAATGTTTCTTCTTCATATTCTTCATTATAAGTATATAAGGATACCTCAAAATTACCGTTTTCATCTGCAAAATCATATCCTATTTCTTCTCCATCTAACATAATTGATATTTGAGCATTAGGCTCTGATTTTCCTTTTACTGTATCTGATTTATCTGATACACTATACACAGTTGGAGATACAGGTGGTGTATTATCTGTCTTTGGGAAATTATAACTTGCATTTGGCCATCCATCTGTTGCAACAGTTTTAATTTCACCTGCACCTAATTCAGCTCCAAAATCTTCATATATGTCCGTAAACATTTTTATTTCTTCATCTGAAATAAGATTTTTGTCATACATAAATAACTGATTATCACTTGTGCTAGGCGTATCATACACAATATCAACTATTGCTGGATGCCAATCACCTGCTTGATATGGTTCCATAATATTTATTTTTCCTTGATATTTACCAGTTATTGTATTATAAGTTAATAAAGCTATTTCTGGCATATCATCAGGACTTTTCACAAAAAGTACCATAACTCCATATATTTCTGTGCCATTATCAGCTATATTCGCACTTACTTTTAATTTATCTCCTATTTTAACTTCTTTTGAACTTACTTCTAAGTTTGTTAAAGTTGGAGTTACACTACTTTCATTTGCATAAGATATAATTCCATTAAAGTTTAGAATTAATAATGCAGCTACTAATATTTTAGCTATAAATTTTGACATATTTTTGTATAATTCCATTTATTCATCCCCTTTACTTTGTCATAAAACTAACTATTCGACAATTATATTGTTTTTCCTTCTAAAAATTTAATATTTTTATTATTTTCTTGCAAATAAAAATGGAGCCATTAGGCTCCACCTTTTATTTAGGTTGCACTATAGACATTACAGCAAATTCTTCATTGAAATGCTCCTTAAGTCTAGCTTCAACTTCTTCAAATTTTACTTCTTTTAATCCTTCTAAATAATCTATTAAATTTATTTCCTTAAACTTATAAGATACAAAGTTGTTAGCTATAAACTCAACAGAATCGAAGTACTTTAAAAAGTTACCTATTTTCTTTTTCTTTATTCTATCAAAATCTTCTTGCTTTAATCCTTCTTTTTTGTATTTTTCTATATACTCTGTTATAGTGTCCCTAACCTTATGTGGATCTTTTGACTCTCCACCTATTAAAGTATGAGCATAATCTATTTGAGAAGTGTATCCAGCTCCAAAGTTTTCATTTATAGTACCATCTAAATACATCTTTTCATATAGCTCACTACCTCTTTTAAACAACATATCTAAAAGTATTTCAGTAGCTAATTCTTTTTTAAGTAACTCTTTTCCCTTCATTCCTACGTTTATATCTTTGTATCCTATATTAAACATAGGTATAGATATTGGGAAATGATCTACTATTTCTTTTTGATTTATCTTCTTTGGCTCTTCTGGATAGAACCTTTTTATCTCATGTGTCATTTTTTCTTCGCCATTTTTAACAGTTTTTCTCACAACATCCATAACTTTGTCGTATTCCAAATCTCCTACTACAAATAACACCATATTTCCCGGGTGATAAAATGTATTATAGCATTTATATAGTTCTTCATGGGTTATTTTGTTGATACTCTCAACAGTTCCTGCTATATCAATTCTAACTGGGTGGTTTACATACATAGCTCTTAATGTATTAAAATAAACCTTCCAATCAGGATCATCATCGTACATATTTATTTCCTGTGATATTATACCCTTTTCCTTTTCAACGTTCTCTTCTGTAAAATATGGTGTTTGAACATAATCTATTAAATGTTCTAATGATTCATAGAAGTTTTGTGTAGCAGAAAACAAATATGCTGTTGCTGTAAAGTTAGTAAATGCATTTGCACTAGCTCCAAGTTCACTAAATCTATCAAATGCATTTCCACCTCCAGGCTGTTCAAACATTTTATGTTCTAAGAAGTGGGCTATACCTTCATTAACTCTAAACTTTTCATTTTCTCCAAGTGGTACAAACTCAAGCTCATTTGATCCGTAATTTGTTGCAAACATAGCATATTTTTTAGTAAATCCTTTTTTAGGCATAAAGTAAACATCAAGGCCATTATCTAATTTTTCATAATATACTTCTTCTTTAAGTATATCGTTTACTATCTTCTCCATACTTAACCTCCCGTATTAGTTTCTTAAGAAATAAACAGTGTCTAATTCTATATTTTTTGAAACCCTAACAACGTCATCTATTTTAACCTTTTCTATTTTTTCTATCATAGTTTCCAATGTCTCATTAGATTTTCCTATAGATTGAGCGAAATAAAAATCTCCCAATCCGCCTACACTATCAGCAACAGATCTTAGAGAGTTTATCATTGAATTTTTACTGTTTCTTATTTCCTCATCACTTATCTTTCCATCTTGTATAGTCTTTAATTGATCTTGTATTACAGAAATAGTTTTATCATATTTGTCAAATTCAACACCTGAAGCTATATACATAATACCTTTGTACTTTTCTATAGCCGAATAAACATAATAACATAAGCTTTCCTTTTCTCTAACATTTAAGAACAACTTAGAGTGAGGTCCTCCACCCAATATACTTGAATACACCATAAGTGGATAATAATTATCTGCATCTTCGAAATCTATATGTGTTCTATAACCCATAGCAAGCTTTCCTTGAGTTACATCCATTTTATCTACAATATTTTTTACAGCATTTACATTCTTGCCTATATCTTCTTTAGGAACTTCTTTTATATTTCCTCTTTCAAAGTTGAATTTGCTTTTTATAGTATTTACTATTTTATCTTTGTCAAATTCACCAGCTACAACTATATCTATAGGCGAAGACTTAAGTATATCTTTATAGTGATTATATAATTCTACTGGGTCAATATTATCTAAATCTTCTTCATAACCATATTCATACAAACTAAATCTTTCATTTTTGCACATTTCTTCAAAACATCTCTCAAGTGCATATCTGCCTTTATCGTTTATTCTACTTTTTATTCTATCTTTTAAGTTTGTTTTCTCAAGTTCAAAATACTCTTTCTTAAATCCACCATTTTCTACTAATGGATTGTTTATAACCTCATTTAAGAAATCTATAGCTTCTTCAAATATAGGTTCATCTAAATACTTTTCATTAGTAGTTATAAGCTTGAACATAAGTATTTGTCTTTCACCTCTTTTAGATATATCACTATAAAGAGATGAACCATATAAACTATCTGACTTATTAGATATCTCCCTTGAACTTGGATAGTTTTTACTACCACTAGTTATAACATTAGGAAGTAATGCATTTTTACTAACTTCATCTTTATCTAAAACTCTTTGAACATAAACACTGACAACATTAGTTTTGAATTTATCAGTGTTTACTAAAGTTAGGTTCAAACCTTCACCTAAATTTATTCTTTCAACACTATTCATATTTACCTCCTACTTTAATAAAGTTATTTTAGTATATAATTCTTCAATTATAATGTGTACCTCATTTAAAGGCCCTATGTAATAAAACTTAGTAGAACTAGTATTGAGTTCTTGCAGAACATGTTCAGCCAAATACCTAATATACGAAGTTTCTATTGTAGATGTTGGCATAACCAAATACAAAGCATCAATTCCATATTCTAACAATTCTTCTCCTGATTTTATTATATCCTTTTTATTATTTTCTAAAAGAGGTAACTTTATTTGAATATTATCTTTTTTTTCATTTAATATGTATTCTTTTATCTTTTCTCTAAAAAGTACGTCTTGTTCTAGTTCATTTTCGTTATTAAGGCCAACTAACAAAACTCCAACTTCTGCATCTTTATCTCTTATATTTTTTAATACCTCATCTTTATATCCCCTTGCCAAAGTATTAGACTTATAAAAAACATCTGTAGTCTCAATATCTACCTCATACCTTGCAAGCTGCAATTTATTTAACCTATTTTTGTATACCTTATAATCAGTTCCTTCAGTTATAAACATAGGACATATAACAATATTCTTATATCCTTTACTTACAAGATCTTCTAAAGTATTTTCAAAATATGGCTTAGTATATAAATAACTATTTATAACTATATAATCCCCACCAAGTTTATTTCGGAGTCCATCTGATATTTGATAACTTGTATCTTTAAAATTACTTGAACCCAAACTTTCATAAACCTTTTTATACTTATTTAGTCTAACTATCATATCAAAATATGAACTATATCCAGTAGTTTGATATATCTCACTTGCTCTTTCCTTTAAATGATAAGTATTGTCTTCACCTTCAAACAAAAGAACTACAGCAGTACCATCCTTAGGCTCATCATAATCAGTTTCTACATTACCTATGTCTATTCTATCCCTCATAAAACCAGTAATAGTTATATTTAATATAAAATAAGCAATAATAAAACAAACTACAATATTTTTAGTATCTTTATCCTTAATGTACTTATACATAGCTAAAGTAAATATAATTATAAATGTATTTTCCAAAACGCCTCGGAAAATAAAAATAGAACATAAACATAAGCCTAGTAATATCTTTTTAAATATAAAAATCACCTCCAACTACATAAAATTTGCACACTATTTATATATAATGTATAATTAATAGGTATGTCTATTTAAGATAAATTAGTACGATATTACAACAATATTATATATATGAAAGGAAGATAAAATTATGAAATTAGGTATAGTAGGATTACCTAACGTTGGTAAAAGTACACTATTTAATGCAATAACACAAGCTGGAGCAGAATCAGCCAACTACCCATTTTGTACGATAGACCCAAACGTAGGTGTTGTAGCAGTTCCAGATGAAAGATTAGACAAGCTTAAAGAACTATACAACTCTGAGAAAGTAGTTCCAACAGCTATAGAATTTTGCGATATAGCAGGTTTAGTTAGAGGAGCATCTAAAGGAGAAGGATTAGGAAACAAGTTCTTATCTCACATAAGAGAAGTTGACTCTATAGTTCACGTTGTTAGATGTTTTGAAGATGAAAACGTAGTACACGTTGACGGTTCTGTAGATCCACTTAGAGATATAGAAACAATAAACTTAGAGTTAATATTCTCTGATATAGAAATATTAGAAAGAAGAATACAAAAAACTCAAAAAGGTGCTAAATCTGATAAGTCACTTCAGGGAGAGCTTGATATACTTAATAGAATAATGACTACACTTGAAGACGGAAAATCTGTAAGAACTATGGAGTTTACAGAAGATGAAACAAATTTTGTTAATCAGTTAACTCTACTTACTTCAAAACCAGTTATATATGTTACTAACGTTGCAGAAGAAGATCTTGCAAACGAAGGTGAAGACAATCCATACGTTCAAAGAGTAAGAGAATTCGCAGCTACAGAAGAAGCACAGGTTGTTGTTGTATCTGCACAAATAGAAGCAGAAATAGCAGAACTTGAAACAGATGAAGAAAAGAAAGAATTCTTAGAAACACTAGGACTAGCACAATCAGGACTTGATAAACTTATAAAGTCTTCATATGCATTACTAGGTCTTATGTCATTCTTAACAGCAGGACCAAAAGAAGTAAGAGCATGGACTATAAAAATGGGAACTAAAGCTCCACAAGCTGGTGGAAAGATCCACTCTGATATAGAAAGAGGATTCATAAGAGCAGAAACTATAGCATTTAATGACTTAGTTAACCACGGAACAATGAATGCAGCAAAAGAAAAAGGACTAGTAAGACTAGAAGGAAAAGAATATATAGTTAAAGACGGAGACGTTATATTATTTAGATTTAATGTATAAAAAAATACACGGGGGCGTGTTTCACGCCCCCGTATTTTTATCTAACTACAGTAACAATCTTAGTTTTAATTACCTTTCCATTTGAATCTTTTACTACTACTGATATTTTTGTCCATAATCTTTGTGTTGGTATTTTAATGTTAAATGATCCTGTACTACTTGATTTAGCTTTACCAATAACCTTTTCTTTTACTTTGATTTCAATATTAGTGTCTGACTGAGAAGTTCCAGTAATATAGCTTGATTTATTTGTCACCTTGCTAACTATAATATCCTTAATTACATTAATATTACATGAAGAATATTTTTTACTTCCATCTATACTTTCTGCTTTAATAACAACTTTTCCTACACCTTTACTAGATACACTTCCGTATTTATCAACTATAGCAATTTTTGAGTTAGAACTAGTCCATTTAAGAGTTTTGTTTGTTGCATTACTTGGCAGTATCGTTGCATTTAATTTTATAGATTTCCCCAAAATTACTGTCTTTGAAGATGGCAATGTAACTTTAGTTACCTTAGGTATTAATAACGCTACAACCTTTTCTGTATCCAATCTTCCATATCCAAATTTAGTATCATATCCCTTAGTGCCTAAATCCTTTGAACTTTTATGCAAAATATCTCTAACCTTATCGGGTGTAACTGATTTATTTATTGAGTATATCAAACCTGCTACAGCAGTTACATGTGGAGCAGACATTGATGTTCCACTTAAATATGCTGTTTCTCCGTTTGCAATTAAACTAGGTATAGAAACACCTGGAGCTACTATATCTAGTCCTTTACCGTAGTTTGAGAAATTTGCAAGATTATCTTTATTATTTGTTGCTCCAACACTTATAACATAAGATGAATTAGCTGGATACGATAAATTATCCATCTCTTCATTACCTGCTGCAACAACTACTGTAACTCCTTTATCTTTAGCATATTTTAATTTTTCTTCAATAAATGGAACCTCACTAGGAAGAACTGGAGATCCATCTTCTTTTCTTATTCCAAGACTTAAGTTAATAACCTTTGCACCTTTGTTAACGGCATACTCTATTGCAAGTCCTAATTTTTCAGTAGATCCTCCACCGTTTTCATCTAAAGCCTTTATCGGAAGTATTGTAGTATTAGAATTTATACCACTAATAGAGTACCCATTGTTATTTCTTGCTCCTATTATACCAGCCACATGAGTACCATGGTCATTGTCATCCATAGCATCATTATCTTCATTTATGAAGTCATATCCATTTTTATAATCTACTACACCAGAAAAATCAGCTAGTTCATAATTTATTCCTGTATCAATTACCGCAACACTTGTTTTAGGCATATTCTTCCCATTAAGCAACTTTTTCATATTAATATAATTTATATCTGATCCTTTAGTACCAACTACATATTCTTCACCATTTGATGTCTTGTAAGGTATTTGTTGACCTTTATTTTCAAGATTCCATTGCTTTTCATATGAAATATCGTTATCCAAAGAATAAGTCTCATAGTTTTGAGAAGTATTTTTAAATCCTTCTATATTCTTTATAGATTTTAATAAATCAGGAGTTACATTTAGATCATCAAATTTTATTATATATGTATCGTCTAGGTTGACCTTTGAATTTTCAGCTTCTTCTATTGAAACATCAGTATTTAATCCTTTTTCATCTAATACATCTTCAACTTTTTCTTCCATATCATTTATATTAGATACAGTTTTATCAGTTACAATAACTTCGTTATTATAAAATTTATTAGAATCAAGTCCATAAATATTAAGTATAGTATCTAAATCTTTTCCCACCATATTTTCAATATCAAGCTCATCCCACATTTTATCAATTTTAATTTTAACTTCTTCATCTACATTAGAAGTAATTAAGTTCTTAATTTCTAAAAGTGAATTATAGTCATTACTTGACAATATATATTTACTATCTTTATCATCAGATATATTTTTAAGTTCACCCATAAGACCAGAGATATTATTTATATCTTTAGATAAACTACTTCTAAGCTTACTATTAAATAATATATCTCCACTAATTTCTAAGGAAGTTTCATAATACAGCTTAGTAATATGCCTACCTGTATCACTGTTACTTAATACATTGTCTCTAAACTTTCTTAATGTTGGAAGCAAACTTCTTATACTAGTATTAGATGTTGCTAAGGCTTCAGCTGTGCAAAAGCTATCCGAATAATCTGGCAATGAAGGTTCTCTATTAGATACAGAAGATTTTATATTAATATTTCCGTTACCATGTAAATTTACCTTTATATAATAAGTTCCCTCCCAAGCAATTGGAATATCAATTAAATCGTTTTTATTTACATATTCTTTATTTGTTTTATTATCGATAGCATTATTATAGTTACTATAAAAAGTTATCTCATTATTAACCCCTGTAACTTCAAAACTTATATGAGTCTGCTTCCCAATGTAAAAATTAGGATTAAATTTAAACCATAAAGTTTGTCCATCAATTACATCTTGATCTATACTATCTCCTATTTCAATGTTTAATGCATTACTAGGATCTTCATAAGTGTTATTACTTTCTTCTCCATATATCTTTGATAATGATATAGATGACTGAATAAAAACAAATACAAATACCATAAATACACTAATTAATTTCTTAAAATAATTGCTCATAATAATTCCCCCGAATTCCTATTTTGATTTAGCTTTCAAGTCATAGTTAACTTGAACATATTTAAAATCTTTAACATTAGATAACTTATCTATAACTTTATCTTCATTTAACTTTGTATTTATATCTACAGTAAATGTATCGCTCTCAATCTTCTTAACTTTAACATCTACCTTTGAATCTATAGTTTTTAATTTATCAAAAATTAATTTATAAATATCATCTTCACTTTTTACATTCTTTGTAGATACTATTAAATTCACTGTTTTCCCTTGTGATGAACTATTTAAGTTATTATTAATTATGTATATAGATAAAATCACTATAATAATAAAAATAAAATAAAATATCTTTTTCAAGATAAACCCCTTTCTCTATAACTTTTATTTATATAATAGCATTATATAAATAAAAGTTATATCCCCAATTAATCTTATATCAATTTTTATTTGTTTTTGCATACAAAAACCTCTAACATTAACAAATTAAGTTAGAGGTTCTTTGTATTCTTCATGAATAAAATTTCTCAGTTACTTTAAAAAACCTGTTTTATCTTTGTGGTAAAGAATCTCTCCTGTATCTTGTACCATTACATCAATTTCTACATTAAGATTAAAATAGTTAGTTGAAGTGCTACCTCCATTATAAAATGAAATATAAACCTTTGAATTCTCTATATAAATTTCTAAATCACTACTAAAATCAGGCAGCCCCTGAAAAGGATCATCTGTACGAACAACCATATATTCGCCCTCATTTTTCCTAAATAATGCATTAGCATGTTTAGGGGTTTTTAGTGTTGATTCACGCGAAAAATCACTATACATTTTTGTAGTTCCAACTGTTTGGTATGCTCTAACTTTATAGCCATATGTACTATTTATTTTAAGTCCAGTATCATTGTAACTTGTTGAAGTAGTTGTTGCTATTAAGCTATAGGTTCCTGTACTGAATGAAAACCTATACACTTCATATCCACTTGCTCCTATTGATGGCTCCCATTTTATATTAGCCTTAACATTACTATTACTTGATGATGAAACTAGATTAACTGATTCTGGTACAGTTATTTCTGTTTTTGAACTTACTACTGGTGAAAAGTTACTGTATAATTTTACATCTCCAACCCTAGTAAATGCCCTAACCTTATAGTAATATGTACTATATTCTTTAACATCAATATCTTCATAAAGTGTTTCATGTCCTGAATCAGTTGTCAATTTTAAAGTATATACTCCTGTACTAGATGTTGCTCTATAAATCTCATATCCACCTGCTCCAGTTACTTGATCCCATCTTACACTAATACGTTTTTGTACTGTTGATGATGCTGATGCTGCGTTTACTGATGTTGGTACAGGTGTTATCGATTTTGAACTTACTACTGATGAAAAACCACTATATATTTTTACTTTTCCAACCATTCTATATGCTCTAACTTTATAGTAATATGCACTATTTGTTTTAAGTCCAGTGTTATTGTAACTTGTTGAAGTAGTTGTTGTTACTAAGGTATAAGTTCCTGTACTAGATGTCGCTCTATAAACCTCATATCCATTTGCTCCAGTTACTGCTGCCCAACTTGTTTTAATACTTGTATATGATGATGATACTGCTTTTACTGATGATGGTACAGATGGTACTGGTTTTGAACTTACTACTGATGAAAAACTACTGTATACTTTTGAAGTTCCAGAATTTTTATATGCTCTAACTTTATAGTAATATGTACTATTTGTTGTAAGTCCAGTGTTATTATAGCTTGTTGCAGTAGTTGTTGATACTAAAGTATAAGTTCCTGTACTAGATGTTGCCCTATAAACCTGATATCCATTTGCCCCCGTTACTGCTCCCCAGCTTGTTTTAATACTATTATACGATGATGATACTGCTTTTACTGATGATGGTACAGATACCTTATTTACTACAGCTGCCTTAATACTTGTATAACCCTCTGCTTTAGCTTCTATTGGAGCAAAAAATATAGTTCCAACAAAAATTATAATAGTCAGTATAATTTTAATACTTTTTTTATCCCTCATATCAATTCTCCTTTATATTATTTTAATATTACTTTATACTACTTCTAGTTTAACTATGTCTAAATATAACATTACTAAACCTAAAATCTTCGCTACGCCTTATATTTATCTATGTTTATATTTAATTTATTTGTCAATAATCCATATGTTATAGTCTTTCAAAAACTATTATATATGGAGGTAACAACTTGATCTTAAGATTTAACCTACTAATTATTAGTTCACTTATATTACTTTATATATTGCTTAGAGTTATTATAAATAAAAATAAAAACTACATAGATACAAAAAAAGAAATTTTAAACCTTTCTTTATTTATTTCTACCCTAATTATAATAGCAGCAACTATACTTCCTAGAAACCTTGGTGTAGGATTTAGAGAATTTGAAATATATAACTTAATTCCATTTAAAGTACTTATTGATATTTACACCAATTACTCATTAGAATACTTTTTATATCAATCTGTAGGCAACTTTATGTTATTTATTCCATTTGGATTTTTTAGTTATTGCAAACTTAAAAGTGTAAAAAAGGCTTTATTATTGTCACTAGCTATGACCTTAAGTATAGAATTTATACAAGGATTTATTCCTTATAGATTTTGTGAAATAGATGATGTATTACTTAACACATCAGGTGGTACTTTCGGTTCTTTTATTGCTTATTCACTAAACTTATTTTCAAATCTAATATTAAAGAATACAAAAATTAGTGATATAGAAAGCTAAAACTAATAATTATATGTTGTTAATGAAAGGATCTGAATTATGAAAAAAACTATACTGATTTTATTTTTTCCTTTTTTTATTATCTTTCTATCTATATATCTTTTAAAAGGCTTAGATTCTAGTTATGCTGATAAGCTCAACAAATCTGAAATTGAAACCATAAGTGTTAACCTATCTAATAATACAACCTTTGCTTTAGAAATAGATAAAACCAATGAAAATATCAACATTATTAAAGATTCTAATAAAGCTTGTGGAAACTACATAAACATTGATTTAGAAAAAACTACAGCTGTTTTATCTAACTTAGATAAAACAGCTAATTATTCTACAAGTGATTATATAAATATATTTAATAGTATAAAACCATATATAGATACAAATATGTCCTATATGGATCTTATTTCTTTATACAATTTTGCAAAAGAAGTAAAATTAGGCTCTATTAACCTATTACAAAACTAGATATAATTGGCTTGTTCTTCATCCTTTGTATATTTGCTTAAGCCAAAAGACAAATAGAACCCTATAACACAAAGCAATAACCCTATTAAATATTCTAAGTTAAATTCTATCCCTGGGAATATAGTAATTATCGATCCTATTACAAATCCCAATACAGCATAATATGTATACCCATAAAACCTTTTAAACAATAAACTAATTAACTTTGCAAATATCAAAATACTTAGTGCAAATCCTACCCCTATAGGTATAAGTAACATTAAATCAAAATCTACAATAGCATCAAGCATAACTTCATATGCCCCAATATACATTAATATAAATGAAGAACTAATTCCAGGTACTATAGTCCCAAATCCCGTAATTGCACCATATGTAAGAAGCTCAATTAGTCCGGGTTTTCCTTCATGTATTATATTAATAACACCATTTTCTAATATTATAAATAATATTGTTATTCCAAATGTAATTATACAAGGCAGAATATATGATTTTTTAAATCCCTTTCTGTTAGCTTCCTTAAAAACCGCAGGAAGTGTACCTATCATAAGACCAATAAAAAGATACTTAACCTCAGTATTATAGTTTTCAAATAGATATTTCATAATCTTGCTAAATAATATAACTCCAATACCAGCCCCAAGCCCTAGAGGTAAAAGCATTATTACCTTTTTTCTAAAATCCTTGAAGATATTTGCAATTGCATCTGTAAGCTTCTTGTATATTCCAAGTATTACAGCAAATGTTCCTCCACTTACACCAGGAGCAACAGCTCCTATTCCAATTACCATCCCTTTTATAAAATCTGATAAAAAATTCATTATATTTCACTCATTTCATATAACTTTTTAATATAAATCCATTTACAATATATTTAATTTTTCTAACCATTGAACGATTGACTATTGAATTAAAATTCCCAATAATATATTAAATATAATTGCTTTTTTTGAATATTATTCCTACCTTAAGCAGATATCCAATGAACTCCACCTAATACGATATAAAAATAAATATCAATTCAATAAATTCATAATTAGATTTGAGACTTCAGATACTCTAATTACATTGAAACTATTACTCAAAATCATGATTAAAATAGATGAAGAAATAAGAATGCTTTCTTAATATGTGATTAAAGCTTTCTATATAAGAATTCTAATTTAGAAAAACACGCTTTAATGTTCTTACAATAACCGCTGTTATTCCTGTACTTAGAATCAGTTTATTTTGGTACTAGAGATTACCAATTCCACTTCTAGTGCCCTATATTAAGACAGTTGCAAATGCAACAACTCTCCTACACTATAGTTTTATATTTTTCCTCCATTATTTAGAGTTTTACTTATAATTTTATTTACTTAAAATAATTAAATATTAGCTTAATAGCAAAATAAAATAAAAGATACCAAAGTAATATTAACTATAAAACTTACACTAGTAATATAACAATGATTGATTCAAGTAAAATACCTGGAAGAATTTTTCTTCTACTTTCTATTATTAGTAAAAATTTTGTTGAAAAAACTTCTAACTCTATTATTAAAACATTAAATATTTCTTTTAAAAATAATTCCTTCATTTCTCCTATTTACATAAACTCTTTATTAGAATATAATTTATTTACTATTTAGTTCTATAGCTGTATTTATTTTCCTTATTTTATAACTACATTTAACTAATAGCTCAATTAGTATTGTTATTTATTTTAATTTTTAATAATTTCTTTGCTAGATTAAATATTTATGTGTTTTTTAGTAATATATGCAATACAGACTTTCCTTTTCTTTTTATTCTCATAAATATACTATCCATGCAGTACTTCTTAACCAATTCCTCAAAAGAAAATTGATTTAATTCATTTAAAAATTTCTCTCTTTTCGAATTGTATTCAACAGATTTTATGGCTGCTGAGTTATATAACACAGCTTGATTTATATCAACTTTCTTATATAGAATTTTATCCTTTATCTGCTCTAACATAAATTTTCCTTTAGCACTATTAATAAAAATAAGTGATGTTCCTTTATCATCATCCATTTCAGGCAATACATTCTGGATTCCCCAAAAATCTGCAAGTGTGATATCACTTTGCCTATGTAACGTTTTAAAATTACAATCATAACAGGAAGGACGAAGACATATATCAGTTAAAAATGCTTTCATATACAAATCATTATTAAAGCTTTGTATATATTCTGTGTCATTCTTAAATGAGAATAATACAGAATATCGTTTCCATCCTTCATTCTTTTGTCTGAAATTGATTTTTCGAATTGTTGCTCTCGCTCGATTTTCCTGATAAGATATATACTTTTTCCAAACCTTTGGAGATGGTACTCCATGGCACACAATATCAATACAAAATAAATTACTATATGATTGTCCTAAATAAGATTTTAATCCACTAATCTGACATGGTGTTCCTGAAAATAAGACCTGTCTACCTTGTTTTAATAGGTCATTAACCTGTTTGTACGTATCATTAATCTTACTTTGAACATATTTTGATCCACGAAGTTTATCAAGTTCTTTCTTTACTTCTACATAACTGTGTAATACTTCAAATTTTTCATCAAAAGCTGCCCCAAAAACAGCTCCATTACTGTCTATTATATGTTCTGCGATCAAAGTAAAGATACCACCAGAAGAACTTTCTAATCGAATGAACTCATCTTTGTTTATACAAGAATATGCAACAGGGTTATTACTAACACTTATTTTATTTATAATAGGACAAACTTTAATGCATTTACCACATTTTATACATTTATTATAATCAACTTTCGGATACCAAAAACCTTCACTATCAATTTCCATAAAAATGCAATTTGTAGTGCATATATTTTTACAAGCATAGCATCCAGTACAATCTTTTTTTTCTTTAATTTCTATATCTATCATCATTTTCACCTCCAAATTAAAACCCTAAAAATACTTTAGAAAGTTTTTCTCCAATTATTTTTTTGCTAAATAAATACTACAACAACTCAGTATTATTACTATAGCTACTTGAACAAATTGATATAGTTGTAATACATCTCTTATAATACCGATAGAAGATAATATTTTATTGCTAATTATAATAAATATCATATGAATATAGTATATACCATAAGATTGATTTCCGATTTTTTCTAACCACTTAACATTTCATTTGTTTTTCCAAATAGATTTAATAATAAATAGAATATTTATTATTGAAAATGTATAAAAGAATGATGATATTTTTATCTAGCTATATGCAAAGCCAACAGAAAAATCTAATCTCAATAATATATAGCCTTCAAAAACACTTAGTGTTAACCCTAATATCATAGCTACAATAGCCTTTAATAACGGTCTTCTACTAAATATAGATGTATAAACCCTAATTTTAATCCACAAACCAGCATAGTAAAAAATAAACCAAGCTGGAAAAAATGTCTGATAAAAAGGAATTTGCACCTTAAAAACTATTGCATAAGAGTATAAACCTAGTAAATATAATGGTGTTAATAAAAACAAATATTTTGCCTTTACTTTAAGAGTTATAATTCTTATTAAGAATGGTGTTAATATTGTTAATTGTATGATTACTAATATAAAATAAAGCTGTGCTGAAGATAGACCTAGCACAAGCTTGGTTAATAGCTTAATAATATTTATATCTCCGTTCGAAAAGATTTTCAGTATCAATGTATAAAAAGCTGATCAAGTAATAAATGGTATAAGAAGCCTTTTTACCCTACTTAATATATATTGAGAAGCATAGTTTTTCGTATTTTCTATGTTCGTAAAATATCCTGCAAGAAAAACAAATATCGCCATCGGAAAATTAATAACCTGCCTAAGTATCAACCAATAATCAAAATTCCAAGAACCAATTGATTGATTATAATAACTTATTCCGTTGTGACTATGAATTTAAACAACACAGATTATACATATTCCTCGTACATATTGCCAATAACTATCCTAAATTTTAATATTTTGATTATTCGATATACTTTTCATTTTTGCATCCTCTGGTAAGTCTTTCTATAATTCTTAATATTGGTTTCCCTATCAAGTCTTTTTCATATTGATTCATTCCTAATATCCACATACAAACACAAAATATTATTACATAAATAATTCCGCATAATAAAAATGGTATAATATGGTACAAATCTACAAATATATTCATTAATGTACCTATTGCCGCAGATAATACAATAGCTTTTTTAAAGTTAAATATTTGACTCCAAAAATATTTCATATTAAGACCAACTCTTTTATGATAATACCAATTCATAATCATACCGTTACCTATTAATAGAGAAATTGCTGTACCTATTGCAGCTCCAATACCACCATACAGTTTAACAAGTGGTATACTCAAACACACATTACCTATTGCAATAATTAAATATACCCATGAACGAAATTTATGCATATTCTTCGCCTTTTGAATTTCTATTCCTAGGTTTTGTATTAGCGGTATTGTTACTGGGATAATTAGTATCAACATAATTGGGTATGCTTCGCTGTAGTTAGTTCCAGCCCACATATTAATAAATGGCTGTCCAAAAAATACAAGTCCTGAACAAATCATCGAAAGTAGCATAAATTGAATTCGACCTACACGTGTAAATAAATCTGTCAATTCTTTATTATCATTGGTAACGACTACCATTCTATTAACCCTAGGTATGAAAACATTTGAAATAGCAGATGATAGTGATAAATAATAACCATTTATTTGTGCTGCTAAACCATATATAGCCACCGCTATGGTGCCTGTAAATTTACCTAATATAAATTTATCTACATTCCAATTAATTTGGTCAATAATCATATTTATAAATATATAAGATGAAAAAACTGTTATTTCTTTCATTAAAGTAAAATCAAACTGGCGAAATTGAAATTTCATTTTTAATTTCTTAAAACAAAATACTATATTACTCAACTCAACAATAATAGTAAAAATTGTTGTAACAACTACCATTCCTATTGACTTATAGCCCATCAATAGGATAGGCAACATAACAAAAGGATTTACTACAATTTTTATCACCTGTAACAATTTTTGGAAAATATATTCTTCATTTGCAGTAATATGTGAATTAAATACACTAGCTGGAAATGATAATGCTATATTAAATACCATTATTGCCATCAAAATCTTAGCTGTATAAAGCTCACTCACACTAAGGGTCTCAGTAAATATTAACTCTATATTTAAAACAAGTATGGTACCTGCTAATATAGAAATAAATCCAATTACTAAAAAAACAACAAGGAACATACCATTTAACTTAGCAATATTCTGTTGTTCATTATTGACCTTATACCGAGAATAGTACCTCATATAGGCACTCCCAAATCCAAAACTAAGTAATCCCAAATAGCTTACTACAGAAGCCACTAAACTATATAGACCATACTCACTTTGTCCCAATAAACGGAGCATAATGGGTGTATATGCTATTGATATAATATATCCGAGCCCCATAGATATATATGATAAAATAGCTCCCATTTTTAATTGATTACTTTTTTCATTTGAACTCAACCTGTTCACCTTACCCTTGCTCAAAATTAAATTTTTCCTAAGGCTTTTTCTAAAAACTTCAAAGAATAATATTTTTGATTTTCTATTTTTTTGTCAATAGTATTGTAATCAGGCTTAACTCCAATGCTATCCTTTTTATCTATTTCTTCAACATTCTGCACAATATATCTTTCAATATTATACCTTTTGCCTAAGTCAATAAAGCGTGTTGATCTCATCTTCTCGGTGTAATAAGCTAAAAATGGCTTATTATATTTTAAAGAAAATAAAACTCCATGAAAAGAATCCGTATAAATAAACTTAGCATTTCTGAACATATCTAACCATTCGCTAGGATTAAGATCATAAAAAACCTTATCTGCAAAATTTGCTAATTCAAAATTCATTGTAGGTATTTTTATTGAATATATGGGTAAATCACCATAATTTTTTTTAATTCGCTCTAACGCTTTAACGTGTGTACCCTCAATTTCTTCTCCTAATATATAAGTTAAAATATAATCCTCTTTTTTCATTATATTAGTAGGATTATATTTAAAATCATAAATTATTGTAGGATCTGCAACTATAGTTGCTTCTTTATTAGTAATAGATTTCACAAAGTCAAAACTGTGTACGTTTCTTACAGAAATAAAAGTAAATGCATCTAAAGCCCTCTTTAAATCATCTATATCTTCAATAGCAATATCTTTTATTGTAGAGTCTGCCGCATAACTAATCTTCTTTACTTTAATGCTATCATCAAAATTCAAAAAATACGTTGGGCTCTTTCTTTGGCTCGGATTCCAAACTTGATCACTGCCGACTATGATAGTTTCATAATTATTTAGTATTGTTTCTAAGGAATTTTCATCAACTTCTTTACTCAATTTCATCTCTTCTGTTCTAAATTCATTAAATTTATTAGTTATACTATCACTATATTTTTTCATAATGCTAATTTTTTTTAATATATTAGCTAAATTCAAATCTTTCGCTTTGTTTCTAAATAGGTTATTATGAAGACCTAAGTTATCCTTTATTGTAGTTGCTCTATAGCTTGATGGTACAAAATTTATTACTTCTACATCATACCCCATTGTCTCTATTGCTTTTTGTAATGATAAAGCTTGCAATACACCACCATAATTATTTGAATAATGAAATGTTAATATTCCAATCTTACGCATAAGTCATCAATCTCCTTACTAAACCTAAATTTTTGAGCTAATCAAATCTTAAAACTCCTCCATACATGCTTTATAAAGAATATAGAAAAAAATATCTTCTTTTAATTGAATTTTTACACAACCTAATTAAATTAAGTAGACACAAATCCTACAGTTACGCTCAGTTTCTCAATTCTTTAACTTCATTGATATTTTATTAACTTTGTGTTCGCTTAGTATCTGACTTTTTTATAAAATAAAATACAACGATATCGTGTATTAGAAAAAAATAATCGCAAGTATTTAAATAAAATTTTTTTACCCTAGCCAGATATAATCTTATGATAATAGTTTATTTATTATATTTGCACCCCTAGAGTCAGAAGCATGTATTATCTTTCACATAAGTAATTTTGAATTAATTTATTCACTTTTAAATTTATCTTTAGAAATCACTCTAATATAATAATGAATCTACAAATTAGATATTAACCAACGCTAGTTTTTTTCATCAAATTGATGCTATACATTACAAAGCATATTTTTTGTAAATTGTACTGAAACTATAAGTATTAAAAAACCTCCTGCTTTTTCTTCACATCACAATAAACTTTATAGTACTCCTCTGCCATTTTTTCCATAGAATAATGTACCGATGCTACTTTAAGCAGATTTTCTTGTATCTGCACTTTTTTATCTATCCAATGTTTAACTCTATTTGTTAATTGCTCAACATCAGGATAGCCAACAAACTCACTGTATTCAGCAATAGAAATTGACTCTGGTCCACCTGCCTTGAATCCAACAACTGGAGTTCCACATGATAAGCTTTCAGCACAAACCATCCCAAAGGTTTCACGACGGCTGCTAATAACGGTTAAGTCAGCCATTGAATAGTATTGTGAAAGCAATTGTTGATCACGTACCGGCCCGATTAAAATAATATTATTGCTAATCTTTGTATCATTTTCGAATCTGTATGGACCAACAACCACTACCTTGATATTTTTGAGGTTTTTGGCAAGTTCTATTATATATCGCCCCCCCTTTAAATCATCATCTAAATCAGTAAAATTAGCAGTTACATGTAATAAAATTTTTTCATTTTCAAGTATACCTAGATTTTTTCTCAGATTATAATCTTGCTTTTTATGAAATATATTACGGGTGTCAATCCCATTTTGTATTACTTGGATTGGTAATTTTTTACTAATTGGTGACACTTTTAATCGATCATACATCCAAGGAGATACTGCAATCATTTTTATATATTTAAACCCATCGAATGATTTTTTCATCCTTTTCCATTCATACGCAGTTCTGTCATGCATATACGGTCTGTATGGATCGAAAACCATGGAGCAGTTTCCACATCCCGTTAAAAACTTTTCACAATCGTATGAATGAGCACAGTTACCAGTATAATAAAACTCTGCATGATTTGTCACAACAGTAGGAATTTCAGCCCTCTTTAAAAATTTTAACAACCAATAATAATTTATAGTATTTATATTTGGACAATGTATGTGTACTACATCTGGTTTTTGTCTTTTTATAAAAGAGATTAATCGTATTGTTGAGGTGTAACCTGTTGAGTATTTTAATCCCAAAATTCTTGCTAATATATAATAGAACAATTGTTCGTATCTGCTTGCAATAAGATAGTTGTTCTTATTAGTTTTCGGTCCAGTTTCATAACAATTAACAAACATACATCTGTCTGCCAGACACTTGGAGATATCCGAAATTATCTTTCCTGTACTTCCAATCTCAGTTACGCAGTTTATAGTTAATATCTTCATACTATCTCCTTTCAAACAGTTCATCTAAGTATGGAACAAAAATAATCAATGGAAAAACTGTCATTGAGTATGTCGATGGATTAAGAAATCCCAAAACAAAAAAGTAAAAATAACTCAGTCGCAAAGTCGTTAAGGGCACATCTTTTTTGTATAAGTATAACTTTGATTTTTTATATATACTTACCCATAATATTAATAATAATGAACATATAAAAATTCCATATTGAGCTAATCTGTCAACCCATTCTGTATGCATTCCAAAAACTGTGTTTTTGTCAATAAGTAGATTGCCTAAAAGCGGGTGTTTTAAAAATAAATATACCGAAGTTTTAAATCTAGCTCCACGCTCCCCTTCTTCGCTTAAATAACTCATATTATCAGTTCCATCAATTGTTTGAGCCACTTCTATCATTCGTTCACTTACTATTGGTGGTAATAAATTGAATTTTGAAAAATTAATCATTGCCGTTGATAAAATTGTTTGAGACATCAATAGTACAATTAATGTCACAATTCCAATTATTAGGTTAATTTTCTTTGTAAACATAAATGACATAAATAAGAAAATTATATTTAAATACAATGCGGTAGAATAACCAGAAACTGTAATAGTGAGCGTGTTTAATATAATAAATATCCAGAAAAAACATCTATTCTTTGTTATTATACCTCTTAATAATAGCACCTCTAATATTACGTTTAGTATAATTAAACCATAAATAAAATCATAGCCACCAAAGCCAAGAATGATTTTACTGTTTACTTGCGTCGAAGCTGTCGCTCTCAAAATATTTGGGTCCATTATTACATTAACTAAAGTTGACAGCATGGTTACAAAAAAACCAAACAAGGAAGTTTTCAATAAAATTATTTTAAATTTCGGTGATACAAATTTTAGATATATAAATATAACATATACTAATATAATTTTTATAATATTATCAATAGTATGCCAATAATAATTCAAATCCACTTGACTAATTATCAATGTGCCAACTAACACAAATAATACACTAGCAACAACCTCAAAACTAAATATCTGAGAAGCAAAATATTTGTTTTTTATACTTACTACTATTAAAAATAAGCCTGCTACATAAGCAAAAATAATATTAAAAACCGGTACGAAACTTGCAAATCTACACGAAAAATAAATTACAATATATAATGCAAAAATATTCCCTACTGGTATCTTTCCTAATTTATTCATCCTATATTTTTTCCTTTCACGGTTCTCAATGCATAATATTACTAAACTTATTCCCTCAATACTTCTAACTTACGATATATTTATTTTTATAAAAAGATGCTCATACGAACGTGCATGTAAGTGTGATCATATGATACTGATCATATAATGAGGTTCTCAATTATGCTAGCCGTTTGTGTTAGAAATATTAATAACAATGATTACTAAGTTTATAAGAACCATTTTTTATAATTTCTAAAGATTTGAGTATTATTTTATCGTCGAATATTTTTTTGAAACAATTAAATATCTATCTCATATTGCTCTACAACCAATTGATTCGTTGTATTTTGTGAATAACGTCTTATATTTATATTATACTCTATGGCATTACTCCAACCAGTTACTGTTCATATGCTAATTTCTTTAAGAAATAATATATATCTTCACCTTGTTTATCCCAAGTTTTATTGGCTAATACGAATGTAATAGCATCATTAGCCTTCTTTTTCAATTCCGAGGGATTTTTCTTCATAATTTGGTCAATACCTTTTGCTAATTCAATGGGATCATTTGACTCGACAAAAAACATTTTATCTAAATACTCTTCTGTGAATCCGCTCAGCTTTGTTGTTAAAACCGGTGTTCCACTAGTCATATATTCGAATATTTTAGATGGAAATGTGACCATTGAAATTGGATCCTCTATTGGCCTTGGATTTACTAGCAAATAAGCTTCGCTTTGTATTTTTTTCATGGTCTCATTATCAACTCTGCCATAAAAAAAGACATTGTTCATTTCTTTAGAACATTTTACTATATATTGTTCTAATTGTCCGGCTCCGTAAATTTCTAGAAATACTTCATTGTCTTTTAAATATTTCATGGATTCTATTAGATTTATAACTCCACTATATTCTGTTAATGCTCCTGAATATACAATATTTTTTTTTGCCTTTTTTAAATTTTTCATCTCCTGCACTTCATTTATTTCAATACCACCTTCAACAACTAGATATTCAGTATTAGGAGCATAAATTTCAGCTGCATATTTATTCAGAACAATTAATTTATCACAATTCAATATAGATTTGCGTGTTAAGTTATCAAAAATTCTTCTTAAAAACACAGATACTCCTTTTCTATTAACTTTATCGTCTATAGGTAAGTCAGCAAGTAAAGCAACAGTTTTACAGTCATATTTATTTTTTAGCCATCTAAGTGGCAATCCTACTTGTGGAAACAAGTTAAAAGTTAATATTATCGTATCTTTATCTACAAATCTTTTTGCTTGAAAGTATACTGAGAAAGTTTGCCATATTTGCTTTATTATTTTAACATTTAAAAATCCTATTCTCGTTGATTGTAAATTTTGAAATATAGATATTTCTTCTTTTTTTATATAAATATTTTTATCGCACGGATATGTTGCTACAGGATATACTGTAATAGATTTCAACTCAATATCCTGATATTTAATTAGATTTTTAAGAAGATTCAACTGCATTTTATTACCAGCAATTGAAACTCCAGATAAATTTTCTGCAATGTGTTTATTTACCGCATAGCCTAAAAAAAGTATTTTCAAATAAATTCACCCCCGACCAACAAGTTAATAGTTTTTAAAAGTTTTTATTAATATGACACATAGCTAAATAAAGATTTTTATAGAAAACATATAAAACAATAACGTATGTTTTGTATTTAAAATTTATTAATATTCCTAAAATTTTATATTTTTCAATATTGAAATATGAACTTTTGCCATATTTTCAATTGTATATCTTTGTATTTTATTTAAACTACTTCTGGACATTTTTTCTGCTAAGATTTCATCTTCTAAGATTTCATTTATCCTTTTAGCCAGCATATCACTATTATTCACAGGTATGATAAAACCATTTTCATAATCTGTTACAAGTTCAAGTCCTGCAATACATTTATCAGTAGTAATAACTGGCAACCCATAACCCATTGCTTCATTAATCACAAGACCCCATATATCCTCTCTTGTAGGTAAAACAAATACATCTGTAGCTTTGTAATAATTAGATAACTCTTCTTTCAACTTAAAATCAACAAAATGAACATTATTTAGGCTCAACTTCTCCTTAATATCTATATACTCTTTTGGAGGTTCACCTCCAATAATATATACCCCGATATTATTTTCAAGTTTCAAGCATGCTTGCAATAATACATCAAATCCTTTACGATAAATAAATTGCCCAATTGCAAGAACTATCTTATCCTCTTTGATTTCTAATGAATCTCTTATTTTCTTTTTTTCAAAACTATCGATTGGACTTTGTAAGATATCACTATTATATAATGATGTAAAAGGATACCTATATATACATTTCTTATTAGCTCCGTAAGCCAGATAATATTCATCGTGAGTTCTTGCCGTGCTGAGCCACCCTTTTGACCTACTTAGGATGTGTTTCTTTAGCTTCTCTTTAAATCCTTTACCACTTTTAGGAAAACCTCCATCACTCTCAATTAAATACTCTATTCTTTTTAAGTTCATATATTTAATAGCAATAATGCCCGTTGGAGTTAAGGGATTTGATATAATAATGTAATCGTAAAAGTTTTTCCTTAAGTACTTTACAATATTAATATCTAAAGCTTTATCTACCCAAAAAGATTTTCCGTTTAAAGTAATTCCCTTAAAGTTTATAAAGTTTTGTTCTTTCCAACTTTCATGACGTTCAGAAGAAGTATTTTTCTCAAATAAGACCGTTAACTCACAGTATTTTCCAAGTTCATTAAAAAAATTCACTCTATATGGAGATGGCACATTTGTGACAAACAATATCTTCAATGATTTTAACCTCCTTTAGCTATAATCTATATTCCTTTTCAAAATTGAATTATATTTAGATTTTGAAGTTGTGTACCTATTTGAACCAATAACAATATTTCCGATCTTTTCTAATCCTATTTTTTCTATGATAATTTTATATAGGTGAATAAACAATAATGTTATATATAAAACAATAAAAGGCCTTGTTAGGGTTGTCCACCAAATATCAAAACGATTAAACAAATTTGTTATCAATCCAGCTACAGGCATATGAAGCAAGTAAATTGAGAAGGATTCTTGTCCCCAAATGTTTAACTGATTTGTTTTCTTAGAAAGTAATAAAAAAGATAATCCAAAAAATAGAAAAATAGCTAAAAACTCTACAGGTAAAAAGTAGAGTTTACTGTAAGTTAAGAATTCACCAAAATAAAGTATACTACTCAAACATCCTATAAACAAAATAGCAATATAAATAATATATTTCTTTATGAACAAACAAAAAATTCCTAAAAATTTATAGTTATAAATTAAGAGCCCCATAGAAAAGAATATCATCCAATTTAAAGGATTTAGATATCCATTAATTTCATAACCTACTATTTTAAATTGGTCAAGACTTGTCAATATATTGCTTATAATAGATATAATGATTGTTAAAAATAAAAATAAATTTTTACTTAGAAAAAAGAAATAGATACAGTATAAAGTAATTAAAACAGTCAAAAAATATAAGTAACTTCCGTTTCCTATTATCCAGTTAGCCCATCCACTAAAAGATATTCCATCTTTGCGAGTCATTGTATAAAAATAAATCATTGTTCCAGTACATACCCATGGAATAATAATTGAACTTATTTTTCTTTTAAAAAATACTATAAATGACTTTTCATTTTTACCCATTAAAAATCCTGAGATAAGGTAAAAAATCCCTACACCTATTGCTCCAATTGAAGAAACTAAATTGGCAACTATCCTATTGGTATATGAAAAGTCTGAACTGATATAACTACAGTGTGCAGAGATAATTGAAAGTACAGCAAATGATTTTACGAGATAAATAAATTTACGCTCATCAAATTTTTTAATTTCCATAGACGCTCACTCTCCCATATTCTACTACTCTCAAAATACTTACGTCATTTTAATAAAACATCTCATATATAAAATACATTTGCATTATACTCTAAATTTTTTTATATATGATATATTTCTTGCATAACTTACTATGAATAAAATTTTAAAGTATCTAGTTCTTTCTAACTAATCAAACTATATGAAGGTTTTTATCTATGACGTAATCTACCAAAGACTTTTTTGATAAATTCAACATAGTCTTTGAGTTATTTGTTTTTTTGTATTCAATTTTTTTATTTATACTCCTTAACATTAATTCAGCAAGTTCATACTTGTCAAAAGGATTAAATAAATATGCATTTTCATAGTTGTCTAATATTTCATGTGAAAATGTACAATCTGAGGCTAAAACAACGCTTCTATGTAGTTTTGCTTCTAGTATAGGAAGCCCAAAGGTTTCTATATACGATGGAAATATTAGAATTGATTTTGTATAATAATGAAAGACTTCTTCTCTAGAAATGCTTCCTATAAATTCTATAGGCAAGTGATTTTTTTCCACTTGTTTAAATAGATTTAATATATGTTCATTTTCAAATCCTGTTAATGTGAAAATCACTTGGAAGTCTTTCTTGCTTTTCTCTTTAACTATTTGGCTAGCTTCAACAATAATTCTGTGGTTTTTGTAAAAACTTGAGCCCGCTGGATAGAAAAAGATATTACAGTTTTCTTTATTCATTTCAAAATTTTTTTCAATATTAATATTAATTTGTGGAGGTATCACATCTATCTTTGATGCTGATACCTTTGCCTTTTCCATGCAAGCTTTCTTAAACCATCTTGTCTGAACAATAACTTTATCTGCTTTTCTAATTGATCTAATAATGCTTTTACTTATTATATTTTGATATATCCAGAATAATTTATTTTCTCTAAATGTAAACTTATACTCTACAAATGGTAGCGATTGGTGTATATAAACTATCTGTTTTACACTGATTCTAGGAACTATAACATTTTGCAAAGAAAATACTTTATCCACTTTGTACTTATTCACTATATTTGGAGCAATAATTTGGTCAAAATATAACCTATGAAACCAACTATTCTTTACCCACGGATATCTTACTATTTTTATATTATCTGTTTCTTTAAACTCAGGTGTACTTACAACAAAAATCCAATTAATCGTCTTATCTTTATGTTCTTTTACTTCCTTAAAAAACTCTTTTAATACAGATAGCGCCCCTCCATTTTCTGCTGGCACATCAAAAACTATAATATTCACAAAAATTTACTCCTCCCAGACAACCCTATTCACATAATCAGTATAAGATAATAGGATTCTAAGCACCTTTTCAGATACATTTGGCATACTATAGTCATTTACTAGCCTAATCATGTCCTTGTCTTGTATTTCTAAAACTTCTAGCCCCTGAAGTACCCTTTCTTTTTTTAGGCCTACCATCATTGTAGTTGCTTCTTCCATTGCTTCTGGTCTTTCATGGGCTTGTCTAATATTAAGTGCTCTAAATCCAAGAATTGATGATTCTTCGCTAATCGTTCCACTATCACTAAGTACCGCTTTTGCCTTCATTTCAAGTTTTACATAGTCGTTAAACCCAAGAGGTTTCATAGTTCTTACCAGTGGATTAAACTTAATACCCTTAGCATTAATCATATTTCTAGTTCTAGGATGGGTACTCACAATCAAAGGTACATTGTACTTTTCAGCAATTGCATTAAGAGTATCGACCAAGTCTAAGAAATTAGTTTCAGAGTTAATATTTTCTTCTCTGTGAGCAGATACCACAAAATATTTTCCTTCTTCCAATTTTAGTCTCTCTAATACATCTGATTTCTCAATATCATCTCTTCTCGAATTAATTACCTCAAACATCGGACTTCCTGTTTTAATAACTCTATCTGCAGGTATCCCTTCTCTTAACAAGTATTCTCTTGCAATATCACTGTAAGTTAAGTTTATATCTGATATGTGATCTACAATTTTTCTATTTGTTTCTTCTGGTACTCTTTGATCAAAACACCTGTTTCCTGCTTCCATATGGAATATTGGTATGTGTCTTCTTTTTGCTGCTATAGCACATAAACAGCTATTTGTATCTCCAAGAACTAGCAAAGCATCAGGTTTTACTTTTTCCATAATTGGATCTATTTTTATAAGAATATTTCCTATAGTTTCTATTGCTGTACCAAAAGCGGCATTTAGAAAATAATCTGGTTTTTTTAATTTAAAATCTTCAAAAAATACTTCATTTAATTCATAATCATAATTTTGTCCCGTATGAACAAGTGTATGTTCAATTGCTTTTGATTCTTCTAATTTATTGATAACAGCCGACAGTCTTATAATCTCTGGTCTGGTGCCAACCACTGTCATAACTTTCAATTTCTTCATAAAAATTATACCTCCATATAATAAGTATCCGGCTTTTCAGAATTAAAACATTCATTTACCCACATTATGGTGACCATATCTGTATCTCCAAGGTTCTCTATATTATGTGTATATCCAGTTGGTATATCTACTACTTTCATTTTTTCTCCACTTACAAAGTATTCTATGACTTCATCTGAGTCAATTTTTCTGAAACGGATAACCCCGTTACCACTCACCACAAGAAATTTCTCATTCTTTGTGTGATGCCAATGGTTACCTTTTGTAATTCCAGACTTGGATACATTTATTGAAACTTGTCCTCTATCAGAGGTTCTAATAAATTCTGTAAAAGAACCCCTATGGTCACAATTCATTTTTAAAGAATATGAAAATTCATCTTCTGGTAAAAAGCTTAAATATGTGCTATAAAGCTTTTTAGTCAAGTCATCTTCCATATTAGGAATATTTAAGTTTGACCTACTTTCTTTAAATGATTTAATAAGTTTCGCTAGTTCTCCAAGCTTAATTTTGTGTGTTATTGGTATATATGAGAAACTTTTTTCTCTTAATCCATACTGTTTAACTCCAGTTATATATTCACCTGTAATACTTACAAGTTGTAATTCATTTTTTCGAGAACTTTCTTTTAATCCTTTTATAAATTCACTTACCACGTCATCTATATAGCATAGAACTAATTCTGCATCTGGATTGTTTATTTGGATATCTAAATCCCTAGCAATGTTATGACAATACGTAGCTACAACTGTATTATAATTAGGTCTACTCCACTTTCCAAATAAATTTGGTAATCTATATACAAAAACTTCTGCACCTGTTTCTTTGCTATAGTCAAATATTAAATCTTCTCCTGCTTTTTTGCTTCTACCATAAGAGTTATTCATTTCTGCTTGTACCGAGGATGTAATTAATATAGGAGCTCTATTATTATGTTTTTTAAGTAAGTATAGTAATTCTGATGTGAATCCAAAGTTACCTTCCATAAACTCGCTCTCATCTTTAGGTCTATTTACTCCAGCAAGGTGAAATATAAATTCACAGTCCTTAGTATATTCATTAAGAAGTGATTTTTCAGTATCTCTATGGTATTCAAAAATATCTGTGTATCCTTGGTTTCTAAGCTCAGCAATAAGATTTTTTCCTACAAATCCTTTTGAACCTGTAATAAGTATCTTCATAGTACCACCTCTTTATATTCTTTCTCTTAACCAATTAATATCTTCCTTTATAACTCTTGCTGGATTTCCAGCCAATATTACTCCTTGTTGATCAAAACATTTTGTTACAATAGCACCTGTCCCTACAATTGAATTGTCTGCTATATGAGCTCCTTTATTTATAATTGTCTTATTACCTATCCACACATGACTTCCTACTATAATATCTTGTGAAACATTTATTCGTTTACCATAAGAATCAATAATTGAGTGACTATCACCTGTGCGAAAAACCACATCTGTTGAAAACATACAGTCACTTCCTATGTTAATGCTTTTTCCCTCAATACAAGCTAAATGTGTTTTACCAAATATAGTGGTCTTTTCGCCTATGATAATCTCGTTATTATCATCCTCCATATGCAATTCAGTATCTTTTAAAAACACCTTATTTCCTATGATAATCTTGTTATTATTACCATTTATAAATATCCTACAATTATTTAAAAAACACTTATCTCCTAGCTCTATAATATTATTTTTTCCCATAATTATAGTAGTTGTTTTCTTTAAGAAACTCGTATTGTTTTTAATTATATTGTTGTTGCCTTTTACTCTTGTCATATTAAGGCTTGTTAATTTATAAGCAAAAGAGGATATATTTGTTAAAGAAGGATATTTATCTAGCAGTTCTTTTCCAAATGAAAAGATAGAAATCACGACTTCACCACTCTCTATGTAATTTTATATAAAAATACTCATTAGTACTTTTAATCTGTCTTAGGCTTGGATATAAATTTCTAACCTATAAAATAAATCTATATGCCTTCATGTCATATTTTTACTTACACATTTAACACCTTATTCGAAGGACATAGCCGCTTCATTCATAATTGATATATTTCTCAACTCTTCTCTTACATAGTCAAGCTCAAGTAATTTTTCTTTAATCTGATCTATATTTAGCCTTTCTGTATTATCGGAGTTGTACTCATCTTCAGTTGATAGTTTATAATTTCCTTCTACAAAATACTTATTATAGTTAAGGTCTCTTTTATCAGCTGGAACTCTAAAGAATCCTCCCATATCTTGTGCTACCACATATTCTTCTTTGGTAAGAAGAGTTTCATATCTTTTCTCTCCATGACGAGTTCCAATAACTTTGATTTCATTGTCTACATTAAACAGTTCTTTTAATGCTTTAGCTAAGTCACCTATAGTAGAAGCCGAGGATTTTTGAACCATAATATCTCCCGCCTTAGCATTTTTAAATGCAAAAACAACTAATTCTACAGCTTCCGCTAAACTCATTAAAAATCTTGTCATATTAGGATCAGTAACTGTAAGTGGCTGTCCATTTTTTATTTGCTCAATGAATAGTGGTATAACAGATCCTCTAGAAGCCATAACATTTCCGTATCTAGTTCCACATATTAAAGTTTTATCTGGAGATACTGTTTTTGATTTAGCAACAAACACCTTTTCCATCATAGCTTTTGAAATTCCCATAGCATTGACAGGATATGCTGCTTTATCTGTTGAAAGGCAAATAACTTTTTTTACATTACATTCTATAGAAGCTGTTAATACATTATCTGTACCTAGTATATTTGTTTTAACAGCTTCTAGTGGGAAAAACTCACATGACGGCACTTGTTTTAAAGCTGCAGCATGAAAAATATAGTCTACTCCATACATAGCATTTTTTACGCTAGCTAGATCTCTAACATCGCCAATATAAAACTTTAATTTATCATTTTTATACAGTTTTCTCATGTCATCTTGCTTCTTCTCATCTCTAGAGAAGATACGAATTTCTTTTATATCTGTATCTAAGAACCTTTTCATTACAGCATTGCCAAAAGAACCCGTTCCACCAGTGATTAATAGTATCTTGTTTTTAAACATATCTTCATCTCCTTACTAAAGTCGTTGATTAAGTTTTGTTAACTCTATATTCTTGAAGCCTTTTTTTGAAATTATTTATTATTATTTTGTAAGCAATATCAGATGTATAATGTTGTTCTAAATATTTTCTTCCGTTAAGCCCCATTTGTTTTAATAGTGTTCTATCACTACATAGCTTATCTAGGTTTTTAAAGAAGTCTTCTACTTCTAAGCTTTCACTCCATAGTCCAAATTTGCCAGATTCTAATATACTTCCTAAATCTGTATTTTTATCTATAGCTGCAATTACAGGCATACCAAATTCCATGTACGTTAGTATTCTTGAAGGTATATTTGGTATAGTAAATCGCCTATCTAAAAATACTAGACCTACATTACAAGCCCTAACTACTTTATCATAATCTTCTTTTGGCATATATGAATATATTAATGAATTTTTAATATTATTTTCTTTTACATAATTATTTAACTTCGTAAACTCTGTTCCTGAACCTATTATTAAAAAGAAACTATCTTCTCTTTTTTCATTTTCTTTAATACAATCTATTATAAAATCTACACCTTGAGGCTTTCCTAGATTTCCACCATAAACAAATATGGTTTTATTTATTGGTATGTTATATTTGTTTCTTATTGTATAAATATTCCCATTGCTTAATTTTTCTAACTTCAGCGGAGTTATAGTATTAGGTAATACTTCTACTTTATATCCAGATATAAAATCATTATGATTTAATATAAAGTCTACATTTCCTTGAGACATACATCCTATATAATCTGACTCATTATATAAGCTAATTTCTTTTTTTCTAAAAAATTTATATATTAATCCATCTTTTTTCATCATTTCTATATCTACTGCATTTTGAGGAAAAATATCCTTTAACATAAGATATGAACTAGCCTTATCTCTTTTTTTTATATAAGATACTACATTTGAGAATGTAATAGGTGGCGTAGAATAAACTACTAAATCAAACCTTACGTGACTTAAATATTTATCTATAGCTTTTATAAATTGTCTTTCTAACATCAACGTAGATATTCCTTTTTCTATTTTATTAACTTTTTGTATATTCCCAGTCTTCACTTTCAAAACATTTAATTCATTTATCTCGGCTAAACTAGTATTTATATTGCGTCTTTTTTCAATAGGAGTAACTACATATACTTCATTTCCTTTAGATTTCATCTCTTTCATTAAGTCAGTATATATTCCCCTAGATTCTGAAAAAACTAGAGTAAGAAATAGTATATTCACAATAAACACCTCAGCAAATTAATTGTCTACTTATCAAATTCTCTTTTTATTATATTTATAACAATTTTAAATTCTTCAATAGAGTTTTTAGTATCAGATGGCAAACATATACCTCTATTAAATAAGTCCTCTGATGTACTTCCTTCTTCTAAAGGTGTAAAAAACTTATATTTTTTAAAAAATGGCTGTAAATGCATTGGTTTCCATACAGGTCTTGATTCTATATTTTCATTTTCTAAAGCTAACATTATATCTATTGGTTTAACCTTAGAATTTTCCTTTATAGCTATAACTGATAGCCAATAATTCGGCTCGCCAAAATCACATATATTCATCATTTCTATATTATCGATATCTTTGAAAGCTTCTTTATAAGCTTCATATATTTCTTTTTTCTTAGCTATTCTTTTGTCTAATACTTTAAGCTGACCTCTACCTATTCCAGCTATAACATTACTCATCCTATAGTTAAATCCTAATTCTTTATGTTCATAATGTCTCTCAGTTTCTCTAGATTGGGTAGCCCAGAAAAGAGCCTTATTAGTATATTCTTCATTATTAGAAACCATCATGCCCCCACCAGAAGTAGTAATTATCTTATTTCCATTAAATGAGAATATTCCTACGTCACCAATTGTTCCACTTTGATTTCCTCTATACGTTGCTCCTAAAGATTCAGCAGCATCTTCAATTATAGGTACATTGTATTTATCACATATAGCTTTTAATTTATCATAATCTGCACTTTGACCATATAAATTAACTACTATAACAGCCTTTGGCATCTTATTATTTTTCTCTGCATCATCAAACGCTTTTTGTAAAGCTATAGGGCACATATTCCAAGTTTCATAATTTGAGTCTATAAATACTGGCTCTGCTCCTTGATATATTATAGGATTTGCAGTAGCTGAGAAAGTTAATGTTGAACAAAATACAAAATCTCCTTGTATTACTCCTAAACACTTAAGTGCTAAATGTATAGCTGCTGTTCCACTTGATAAAGCTGCAGCTGAATTACATCTGACATACTCCGCAAGTTCCTTTTCAAAATTATTAACATTTGGTCCAAGAGGTGCTATCCAATTTGTGTCGAAAGCTTCATTTATATACTTTAACTCTTCTCCACCCATATGTGGTGAAGCAAGATATATTCTTTTCTTCATTAATATTCACCCTCTATTTATCATAATCTTTTATAATTTTAGCTGGATTTCCTACTGCAACACAATGTGAAGGTATATCATTTATTACAGTAGATCCTGCTCCAATAATACTACTACTTCCTATTTTTATACATGGTATTACAGTAGAATTTGCTCCTATATGGGTACTATCTCCTACATGAACTCGGCCACAAAGAACAGTTCCTGGTGATATATGAGAAAAATCTGATATTACATTGTCATGTTCTACTATAGCACCTGTGTTTATAATTACATGTTTTCCTATAGTTGAGTTAGCATTTATAACCACTCTAGGCATAATAACAGTTCCCTCTTCAATATCTACATTACTTCCTATAATAGAAGTCGTATGAATAGCTGTAAAATACTTGATATTACCTAGTTTATCAGCTATTTTTTTTCTAATGTGATTACTTCCTATAGCAACTATAAATTCAGTATCTTTACTATAATACAATCTTGCATTATCAACTTTATCTAATATCTTATATCCCATAAACTCTTTTTGGCCTTGACTATCATCTAATAGTCCTGTTATTTTCAATTTACTACCTTGATTAATCATACTTTCTATAATACCTATTATTACTGAAGCATGACCTCCAGCTCCGATAATGACTATATTCTTCATAATATCACCCACTAGTTATTTCCGTTAAACTTTTCCATAGTAACATGACCTTCCTGGCTTATTCCATCTCTTTTTACAACTTTTAATACTGTTATAAAAAGGATCTTTATATCCATAAATAAGCTACAATTATCTACATATTCTACATCTAGTTTAAATCTATATTCCCAGTTTAAACTATTTCTTCCATTTACCTGAGCCCATCCAGTTATACCTGGTCTTACTTCATGCCTTCTAAATTCTTCTTTACTATATAAAGGAATATATTCTACTAAAAGCGGTCTTGGTCCAACTAGACTCATATCTCCTTTTATTACATTTATAAGTTCTGGGAATTCATCTAAACTAGTACTTCTTAAAAACCTACCTAAATAAGTAAGTCTTTCTTCATCAGGTAATGGATCGCCCCATTTATCAGTAGCATCAATCATAGTTCTAAATTTTATCATTTTAAATATTTTGCCATTCTTACCTACTCTATCCTGTGTAAAAAATATAGGATAACCTAACTTTGTATAAACCAATATACTTATAATTACTAAAATAGGAGAAAGAATTATAAGTCCAAATAGTGAACAAATTATATCAATAAATCTTTTAAGAAACTTTTGCATCTCTTTTCTCCTTTACGTACGTAGGTACTAACGATTTAATAGCTACTTCAATTAAATCATCCTTTTGTTTTTCAACTATTTCTCTTAATACATTTAAATTCATATTTATTCTTTCTACGTCTATATTTATAGGCTTACCTATAAATATCTTCTTGTGCTTAGTATCAGTCAACCCTTCCTCAGCCATTAACAGCTCTTCATATAACTTTTCTCCTGGTCTAAGCCCAGTAAATTCTATTTTTATATCCTCATCAGGTTCAAATCCCGATAGTTTTATAAGATCCTTTGCCAAATCTGTTATCTTAACTGGATCTCCCATATCTAATACAAATATTTCTCCACCTTTAGCCATTGCTCCAGCTTGTATAACTAGTTGAACTGCTTCTGATATAGTCATAAAATACCTTATAATATCTGGATGAGTTACTGTTATAGGTCCACCTTCTTCAATTTGTTTCTTGAATAACGGTATAACACTTCCATTACTTCCTAAGACATTTCCAAATCTAACAGCGACAAACTCAGTTTTGCTTTCTTTGTTTATAGTTTGTATTATCATCTCAGCAGCTCTTTTAGTTGCTCCCATTATATTAGTTGGATTAACTGCTTTATCTGTAGATATAAGTACAAATCTTTTTACTTCATATTTATCTGCTAATTTTGCCACATTTAACGTTCCAAATATATTATTTTTAATTGCTTCACTTGGGCTCTTTTCCATAAGTGGAACATGCTTATGTGCAGCTGCATGAAATACTACATTAGGTTTGTATGTGCTAAATATCTCATCCATACGCTTTGTATCTCTTACGGAAGCTATTATTGTCTTAAGACTTAGCTTATTTCCATACTTTCTTATAAGTTGTTGTTGTATTTCATACGCATTATTTTCATATATGTCAAGTATTATAAGCTCCTTTGGCTTAAATTTAGCTATTTGTCTACATAACTCAGATCCTATAGATCCACCACCACCAGTTACCAAAACTACATGGTTAGTCAAGTACCCAGATATTTCTTCTAAGTTTACCTTTATAGGGTCTCTTCCTAGTAAATCTTCTATATCTACATCTCTTATTTTCTTTATATCTACTTTACCATCTATAATTTCATATACACCTGGAAGAGTTTTCAATTTACATTTAGACTCTTTGCATATATCTATAATCCTCTTTTTTTCTTTTTGAGATGCCGAAGATATTGCAAATATTATCTCATCAATATTCTTTTGTTTTACTATGTCTTTTATATCATTACTTATACCTAGTATAGGTATATTATGTATGCTTCTTCCAACCTTACTTATATCGTCATCTATTATACCTACTGGTAACTTATTAATCTGAGGGTTAGCAAATAACTCTTTTACTACCATAGCACCAGCACTTCCACCACCTATAACCAAAACCCTAGATGCTGTTTTTGATAGGCTATATTTAGTCTTTAGTCTTCTTATTGTTCTATAACCTAATCTAACTCCTCCAGTTGCCAAAATTAAACCTAGTGTATTTACTATATAAAAACTTATTGGAAAGTTAAACTCTAATACTATAGATAAAGGATATATTATAATTGCACAAGCTATTGTTGCTAAAAATATAGTGTTTAACTCTTCTACGCCTGCATATCTCCATAAGCTTTTGTAGCACTTAAATAGATAAAGTACACATACAGTTAATATTGTATAAATAAGTAAGCTTTTTTTCAGTAGTTCAATATACTCTATAGGTGGCGCCAAATTAAAAGTAAGTACAATAGACATTATTGCTACTAAATTAATCAAGATTATATCTAATGTAACTAAAACAAGTTGTCTTACCCTATATCTATCAAAAAAATTACCAATGGTATGATTGCCTTCTTCATACTCTAAAGATTTAATCGCTTCCATCTTATCCCCCCTGTTTCACTAACTATTTTTTCTTTCTTTTCTTTGATTTTTTATCACCTTCTCCATAGCTATAATAGTAATATCCATAATACTTACTTGTATCAATATCAAACTTATTAAGAATTACTCCAAGTGTTTTTGCATTTACACTTTGTAGCCTTTCCTTAGCTACTCTTGCTAGTTCAGTATCTACTTCATTAGATGCACATACTAATATAACTCCATCAGCATAAGAAGATATAATAGCTGCATCAGTAACAGAGCCAATTGGAGGTGAATCTATAAAAACATAGTCGTAGTACTCTGAAAGTCCCTTTATTAACGTCTTCATATTATTAGAACTCAGTATTTCTGAAGGATTTGGAGATATTTGACCTGCCGTTAATATATCTAATCTTTCTATCTCAGTTTTTTGTATACACTGGAAATATGGTCTCGATCCTATAAGTGCATCAGTTAAACCATGTAAATTACTTATATTAAATTGCTTATGTAATGACGGTCTTCTTAAATCACAATCTATAACTATAACCTTTTTGTCAAGTCCTGCAAATGATACAGCTAAATTAGATACTGTAGTAGTTTTACCCTCATTTGGCTGAGCGCTAGTTACAAGTATAGTTCTGATATTAGTATCTACATTAGAAAATGCTATATTGGTTCTTATAGTTTTGTATGCTTCTGATACATGAGATTTTTGGTCAACATAAGATGTTATATTATTCACTTCATCCCCTACTTTCTTTTACCTTCCATACTCGGAACTACTCCTAAAACAGGTAAATCTAAATATTTTTCTATATCATTAGGAGTCTTTATTTTGTTGTTCATATATTCTAATAAAAATGTTAAGAATAAACCAATCATCATTCCTAATACTGCTGCTATAGCAACATTCATCATTTTGTTTGGTTTAATAGGATCATTAGGAACTACAGCATAGTCTAAAACCTCAACACTATCTGCCTTGGCTATTCTTCTAACTTCTTTGGCAAATATTTCAGGTATTTTGTTTGCTATTTTGTAGGCTAATTGTGGATTTGTATTTTGAACTTTAATGTTTATTATCTCTGTGTCTTTAACAGAAGAAATTGTAACAGCTTTTGATAATTCTTCATATGTAAGGCTAAGATTTAAATCGTTTCTAACTCTATCTAATACCTTTCTTGATCTTGCTATTTCACCATAAGTTAATGCTAACTTTTGATTTACCATTATATCGTCACTTGTAATTTCCTTATTTTCATCACTTTTAGATTTGTTAACCATTAATGTTGTACCAGTTTCATATGTTGGTTCTAATACATAAAAACTTACAACTCCACTAACTAGTGCAGCTACAACAGTTAGCAATGCTATTATCCAAAATCTTTTCTTGATAATGTCTACATATTCTCTTAAGTCTATTGTTTCTTCCATAATTCTTCCTCCTATTCTAAATCACATAATATTTTTTAATAAATTTTTAATTATACAGTACTTTATATTATTTTATATCGCCCTATTTTCAAAAAACATTAGTTCTGCACAAAAAAATACCCACCTATCCAATTAAACTAGTAATACTAGTATAACTTGAATGGGTGGGTGCACCACTAACTCCACATATTCCAGGTGCCCAGATACAGAATATGTTTCTTAGTTCCATTTATAACTATTTAAGTTTTATATATAAAATCAGACATTTTTTTAAATAATACGACCTTTTCCCCTTTAAAAGTATAACCAACTATCGTACATTTTTCAACAACTTAATGTCTCGGTATTTCGACACTGTTTTACAATATTGATTTTCTTAGAATTATCTAAAAAATTTTTTAAATAAAAAAAATCCCTCTTGGTAAGATAAATTAATCTTCCAAAAGGGATTTGATTTAATTAATGTGCATTTTTGTCTCCAAATAATACAAGAGCTGTTTTGAATATAAGTTTTATATCTATCCATAAATTTCTTTCTCTTATATACTTAAGATCTAGTTCTACCCATTGATCAAAATCTATATCATTTCTTCCACCTACTTGCCAGTAACAAGTAAGCCCTGGAGTAATTGATAATCTTTGCATTTGGTATTCATTATATAGCTCTACTTCCCTAGGTAACGGTGGTCTTGGCCCTACTAAGCTCATCTCACCCTTTAATATATTGAATAACTGAGGTAGCTCATCAATACTAGTCTTTCTTATGAATTTACCCATCTTAGTTATTCTTGGATCATCCTTAATTTTGAATACAGGACCATCCATCTCGTTTTTATCTTGTAAATCTTTTAATAATTCTTCTGCATTATATACCATAGATCTAAACTTGTACATTTTAAAAACTTTGGCATCTTTTCCATTTCTCTCTTGGGCAAAAACTATACCACCTTTAGGATCTTCTAACTTTATTAATATTGATACTATTATAAGTACTGGTGATAAAAGTATAATTCCAAATAAAGATCCTATAATATCAATTAATCTCTTAAAGAATAAGTATATAGCTGAAGTATTAGATACAAGTTCTCTATAATCTAAATTAAATTCAGATCTATTATTAACATCTTTAAGTTTTAATCTATAATCTTCCATTAAACGGCCCCCTATAATTATTATTTGCCTATTATTTATCATTCCTATTATAAGTTTATACATTTCTAAATAATCATGTGCTAATTCTTTTTAAATTATACATACTTAAACTATATAACTCAATACCTTAGCGCTATTTTTTACTTGGGAATATTCACCTTAATTAGTATTCCCATTAATTACAACTATTATTTTTTTACAAATTCAAATATAATTCTACATTATCTTTATAATTATAAACTAATACAGCATATTATTTCAATAATTATATTTTATTTTTCATATTGTGTATTGAATATATCTTTGATTTTCAATATAATTATATAGTTAAGACATAATATAAAAGAAAGAAGGGATAAAATGTCGAAATTAAAAAAGATTGTAGCTACCCTATTTGCTCTAGTTGTTCTTATACCTGCTGCCGGTTTTGGATATATATATTATAAATTAGGTACAATGCATGAAGGTGGAATATCCACTGAAACAGATTTCAAACAAGTAAATGGAATTACAAACATATTACTTGTAGGTATTGATGCTAGAGACTTAAATGAAAGTGGTAGTAGATCTGACTCTATGATGATACTAACAATTGATAAAGCTAATAATAGCCTTAAGCTTACATCACTTGCAAGAGATTCATATGTAGATATCCCAGGTCAAGGAATGCAAAAACTTACCCATGCATATGCTTATGATGGTATAAATACTTTATTAGATACTGTTGAACAAAATTTTGAAATAGATATAGACGGTTATGCTATAGTTAACTTCTTTACATTTATAGATATAATAGACACATTAGATGGAGTAGATGTAACTGTAGATTCTGGAGAAATAAAAGAATTAAATAAGTATATTAGAGAATCTTCTAAGTTTGACCAAAATAAAGATAATGATTCTATAGAATATATAGATTCTGAAGGTACTCATACGCTAAAAGGATATCAAGCATTGGCTTATACTAGAATAAGATATAACGATAGTGCATTTGGTAGAGATGAAAGACAAAGAGAAGTTATACAATCTATGATGAAGAAAGTATCTTCAGCACCAATTACAAAATATCCAGATATTATGAACTCTGTACTTCCTTATGTAAAAACAAGCTTTAGCCCATCACAAATGCTAAACTTAGGATTTACAGTATATAAAATAGGGTTTGATATAAAACAATTACAATTCCCTGTATTAGAACATAGTACTGGTGGTATAGTTGGAAATGATGGATGGGTATTACAATGGGATGAAGATGCTAACCTACCAATACTTCACGACTTTATTTACGAAGACAAACTAAACTAATATAATTAAACACAAAAAACTTCTAGATTTAAAATCTAGAAGTTTTTTTGTTTTATATAAACTTTTTTATTATAGCATCTACTATATACTTACTTGAATTTCCATCTCCATAAGGATTAGATGCCTTACTCATTTTGCTGTACTCTATATCACTAGTTAACAACTCTTTTGTCAACTTATATATTTCCTCTTCATCTGTACCAGCCAACTTTAAAGTTCCTGCAGATACACCCTCTGGTCTTTCAGTAGTATCTCTTAGCACAAGAACTGGCTTACCTAATGATGGAGCTTCTTCTTGTATTCCACCGCTGTCAGTCATTATTATATATGACTTATTTAAAAAATTATGAAAATCAAATACTTCAAGTGGTTCTATAAGATGTACCTTTTGGTTGTCACCTAAAACCTCATCAGCAGCTTCTCTAACCGCTGGATTTAGATGGACAGGATAAACAACCTGTATATCATCAAACTCCGCTATTATCCTTTTAATAGCTCTAAACATATTCTTCATAGGATTTCCTAAATTTTCACGTCTATGAGCAGTTAAAAGAATCATTCTATCATTTCCTATTTTATCAAATATAGGATGATTATAATCATCTTTGACAGTAGTCTTCAATGCATCTATAGCTGTATTTCCAGTAACATATATACTATCTTCTTTTTTACCTTCTTTTAGTAAATTAGACTTAGAAACTTCCGTTGGTGAAAAATGCATATCTGCTATAACACCAGTTACCTGTCTATTTACTTCCTCAGGAAAAGGAGAGTACTTATCATAAGTTCTAAGACCTGCTTCAACATGACCTACAGAAACTTGATTATAAAAAGCTGCCAAACTTCCTGAAAGGGTAGTTGTAGTATCTCCATGAACCAACACTATATCAGGTTTCACATTACATATAACTTCACTTAAACTTTGTAATGCCCTTGTTGTTATATCTACTAAAGTTTGTCCTTGCTTCATTATATTTAGATCATAGTCTGGAGTTATCTTAAAAGTTTCTAGAACTTGATCTAACATCTGACGATGTTGAGCTGTAACACATACTATACTTTCTATCTCTGATCTAGATTCCAGTTCCTTAACTAATGGAGCCATTTTGATAGCCTCTGGTCTAGTACCAAAAATAGTCATTACTTTTATCTTTGACATATTTTCATATCTCCTTTATTTATTACTTCATAAGCTTAACTTTTTTAAGTATAGAATAAATCTTTACTCCCTTAGGCATTTTAACTAACTCATCTTTAGTTATTGCACCTACTAAGAATATACTTATAACGTATACTAACCCACCTATAGCTATAGCTAAAACAGTTACTAATTTAGCACCTAATAAATTACCTAGTATATTATAACTTAATATAACCACTCCACTCATAATAATTACTATTGAAAGTGGCTTTATTAAAAACTCTTTTATAGAAAGACTTACCTTAGCATATTTCTTTATATAATATAACTCATATATAACAGCTATAAGGTATGCAGCGACAGTTCCGAGTGCAGAACCTATAATATTTATACCTGGCATTGATGTTAAAACATAACTTATAACTACCTTAAATAATATACCTATAACTAAACCAATTACAGGTACCATAGGCTTTCCTATACCTTGAAGTATTCCATTTAAAGTTTGCATCAAACCAAGGAATATAACACAAGGTGACAAAGCCAACAATATCATACCTATTGAAGATGGTTCATTAGGATATAACAATTGCATTATAGGTGTTGCCAATGATGCCAATCCAAATGCAGCAGGAAGAACTATATATAAAGTTAACTTTATAGCATTTTTAATTTCTTCCTTAATTCCATTTTCGTCATCTCTAGCATGTAATTGAGATATAGATGGAACTAAACTCATACTCATAGATAAGGTTATTATTGTAGGAAGATTTATAATAGACATAGCCATACCTGTTAACTGACCAAATAATATATTTGCATTTGCATTTGAAAAGCCAGCTACCTCTAATTGTCTTATAACTATAACATTATCTACTATATTTACTAAAGGCATAGCTGCTGCTCCTATAGTTATTGGCACAGCTACTGTTAGTAAACTATTTAATACCTTTGATACATTATCTTTCTCAAAATGATTACTTTTTTCTATATCTCTTTTTATTTCACTTTTCTTTCTAAAATATACAAATATTAAATAAAGCATAGATGCAATAGTTCCTATTGTAGCACCCATTATAGCACCTGCTGCTCCTAGTGATGGTCCATAAGACTTCATTAAGAAATATCCAAGACCTAGTCCTAAAATTACTCTGAATATTTGTTCATTTATTTGGGACATAGCTATATAGCTCATTTCCCTTCTTCCCTGAAAGTACCCTCTATAAGCAGCCATTGCAGGTGCGAACAATAATGCTGGAGATATAGCCAACATAGAATAATATGCATTTTGATTATGCATAACATTATTAACTATATACTTAGAACCAAATAACAATATTAAAAAAGAAACAAACCCAGTTATAATCAATACCATATAAGATACCTTAAATATATTATGGGCTCCTTGATGATCTCCTATAGCCATCTTTTCAGATACTAATTTTGCTAATGCAGTTGGAAACCCTGCAGTTGCCAATGTTAAAAACAATGTATATACAGGATATGCAGCTTGATAATATCCCATACCTTCCGCTCCAATTAAATTTCCAAGAGGTATTCTAAAAAAAGCACCTATTATTTTAACTAATATTCCAGCTAATCCTAGTATAAGGGCACCTTTTAAAAATGAATCTTTACTACTATTATTGTCCATTAATTTGCCTCCATGTTATTTTATGTCAAATTTTAATATATCATATACTTAGATTAAATTAAATACCTGTAACTTAATATTTTAAATAAAAAAACTAGAGATTAGCATTCTCTAGTTTTAGTTCCGTACAATATTTTGTTATATTATTTATAATTTAATTACCATTATTTATAGCTAATAAAATTAATACTAATAGTAACCTTACTTGTTATACCTTTACACCACAAATTTAACATATGTCCTGTCATCGAAACTATTCTGTCCGATAGCCAATCCTTTCGTAGACTTATATAATGAATAACACATTGGGTCTTCAGTTATAATCTTCTTCAAATATGCCTCACTCTTCTCAAGCGTAGGAAAAAGTTTTGGATATCCATCACTAGCTAATACTATTAAATCACCTGTTTTAACACTATATCGCTTCAATGAGTTCATATTAATTTGTCGTCCATTCAATACTGGATATCCCAAATCATCGTCCGTGTTTTCAAAAAGTAGTTGCATTTCTAAAAATGGCAGTATCAATTCTCTTCCTCTGTCATATTTTGTTAGTTCTTCAAGGTTCACTCCACTTTTTAGAAAACCCTTGATTGCCATTGAACGAATTTCTGAGTTCAAATAATCTATTTTTTTAGAATGTGTATAAGTTTCTTCATTTATCATACATTGACAATCGCCAAATGCCCATATTTCTTTATAATAGTTGCTAAAAACAATAATCGATGCACGTAAGTATTCTTTTATTTCATCCTCAGTTTTTACATTAATAAATTCTTCAGATAATACCCTATTTAAATTAGACAATAGTTGTTTCGCATCAATATTAAATGGTGCATCTACCAGATAATTTAAAATAATATTTTTTGCATATACCCCACTTGTAAAACCATTCCATAGATGCGTTCCTTTTGATGTGACACCATCAATGACAGCAATAAAATGCTCATTTATAAATATTCCGTCTTCACAAAAATTCTGGTCTTGTTTTTTACCAACTATAAGATGTTCAATTATTCTCACTAGTGTTTACTTCCTTCTTTTTTTCTTTGAAATATTTTATTAATATAACAATGGCAGCTGAAGCACTTGGCATAGTTAAATATTGTTTTTTATTGTAAATAATTAATTCTGGAAAAATAAGGATTTCCCCAAGTTTATCAATATCGATAAAAATAAGTTTATTTCCATCCTTTTTTAGTTTACTTTGTAAGTATTTTTTATTTTTCCTTTTATTATCAGTATCAAATAATTCTTTTATTTCTTCCGATGATTTCTTTATTTTTACATAAAACAATAACTGAGGCTTACCTCCTTCTACTAAATCACGATAAATAGCAATAATATTTTTTGAAGAAAATTCATAACAGTCATTTGGAATACTTAGTTCATCCTCTAGTTCTTTCTCCATACTATTTATTAGCATAGCTTCTGTAAAATTTTTATTATCATCTAAAGCATACATCGTTTTTAAAGATGCTCCTATACTATTCCCCAATGTTCCTTTTCCAATCGAAACATCATTATTTCTCTGCACAAAAATAATCTTACCATCTGAAGTTTCAACAAAGCCATTGAATCCTAAATGATTAGAAAGTTTCGATTCACTTAATGAATGTACATATGGACCATAGTCTAGCAATTCTCTATTCGAACTCTTTAAGCCCCACTTATAATCCATAGCTCGATTCGTCACAAGTGAATCAAAATATGTAGTACGTGAAGTTTCTAGTGTTAGCAAGTTTTTTTCAGAATCAAATTTATAATTGTCCAACCTAATATTTAATTGGTTGTAAACATCTGAAAACTCATGTGCCTTCATAATTGTCTCGTAATTATCTTTAATAATTTCTGGTAATTTATATTGCTTATCTTTTGAGTCTATAACATTTATATTAGTTTCAATTAGTAACTGTTCTAATATAACAGGAATTTTTATAGGATTTTTATTATTCTCTTTAATTATTTTTCTAAATAACTTTATATTAGGTTCCTGTTTATTGTTATAGGTTATCATCTCTTGGCATGGATACTGTTTAATTAATATGTCATAGTCATCCGACAACTTGATGACATCCTCGATCTTCTTTCGCAAACATTTTGAAATTAAATTTGTAGATACATTCACAATAAAGGCAATAATTATTGCAATAAATACTGTTAAATCAATTTTACTAAAAAATTTCCATATGTTTAATTTTAATACCCAACATAAAATAGCAATAAATACTAACATAAAGAAAAACTCAATCATAGGTTCAGTAAATGCTTTATACAAGTATTTAAAAAGTGATTTTTTTATTTTACTCAATATGTAGTCTCCTTTGTAAAAATCTGTATTTTATAAATATTATATCACGACAAAATATTAGTTATATAGTTGAAATAAGATTTTGAATATTAGATTCTGAAATATATTGAATAGTTTAGCAGGTAACATAAAATTTTATAAGTATATTTTTGTATTTCGTAAAAGTCAGCTGACAATTGAATAAAAAAGGCATTGACTCTTTGGTCAATACCTTTTTGTGGATTTCAATGGTGGGGCGAATCGTAGGAGTCCTATCCACGATTTTTGATATTTAATTTTTCCTAAAGTTCTTATTTTACTCTACTTAATGTCACTACCGCTTCTGCTCTTGTTATTTTACCTTTTGGTCTAAATGTTCCATCACTATATCCGCTCATATAGCCTTTTTCTATCATACCTTCTACTGAGTTTTTAGCCCAACTAGACACTTGACCTTTGTCTTTATATTGATTTATTTTATCATGATTTGCATCTGCTAATTTCTTGTAGTTAGATATCATTACAGATGCTTCTTCTCTTGTTATCGGATCATTTGGCTTAAATTGTGTTGCTGTTTTACCATTACATACACCATTACTTACAGCTACATCTATTTCATTTTTAGCCCAGTGAGTTTTAGTATCGCTAAATATCTTTCCACTTTTTGTAGTTAATCCAAATGCTTTATTAAATATTGTTACAAACTCAGCTCTAGTTATTGAGTTATTTGGCCTAAATGTTCCATCAGTATACCCACCTACATATCCCTTATTTATAAAATCCATTATTGATGATTCTGCCCAATGCCCTTGTATATCTTTAAAGCCTATAGTTACTTTTACTTCCTTTACAACTGTATTTCCGTCACTATCGCTTACTGTATATACCACTTTATAAATTCCTACTTTGCTTGGATCCACTGTATTTTCTACTATTTCTATTTTATCTGTTATATTTCCATCTTCTTCATCTGTTGCTATAACTCCATCCATTGGACCAAACTCTTCTCCAACTTTTATTGTTATGTCACTTGCACTTATTACTGGTTTTTTATTACTTACAGTAACAGTTTTCGGTAAAGATTTATATTCATCCTTACTGATTTCTACTACTATATTGGTATCTAGTTTTTGAGGTGGTATATTTATGGTGAAATTTTCTGTTGTATCTATAACAACTGAGTCTCCTATTTGGTTTCCATCAACATAAGCACTTACAGTTGCATCATATACTCCTTTTCCTGTAATAGATGATGATGTTACTTTTACATTATTAACAGTAAAATTAGTAAACTCTCTTTGATTTTCTGCTTTTTCATTTATTAAACTTACACTCGATGAATTTACATATCCATTCAAATTCCAATTATAAATTTCCGGATTTACTTCATTTATAGGTACTTGTCTATCTGGATACATTGCTACTCTATCATTTGATTGTGATAATACTATTACAGGCTCTCCTATCTGACCATTATAATTACCAATGAAATAACGATCTTTTACTATATCATATAAAGATTTACCATTAATATCTTTAACTGTATCTATCGATGTATATATACCGATTTGATGTCTATTATATTCTATTAAAGGTTTTTCTCCACTTATATATCTGTCCATTTCATATATATAATCTGCAGCTTTTTCTGACCAAAATGGATCAGTTCCATATCTTACATTAATACCTGTACCTTTGTTTCCTAAACTAGAACCGTTATAGTTGCTAGATTTAGGATTTAAAAATTGACCATGCATCCACTCTTTTGCAAAATTTTCTATACATGACTCTATATTTTCAAATGTATAACCTGTAATTGAACCATTATCATATACTCCTAATCCAAATATATTATTTTTCTCAAATGCAATATTAGAAATCCCTATATTTGATTCATTCATAGCAATTCCAAGTATTAAATTTGCACTTACGCCGTATTTATTTTGCGCATCTACAATAGCCTTTCCTTTATTCCTCAAAACACTGTTTTTAAACTTGTCATTTAAGTCTATCTTATTTTCTATGTAATCATTTATTTCTTCTACTGAATATATGCTCTTCTGTCTTGCTGATATATATGTATAATAATTATAATATGGATTGTCCTTATTTACTGCATTATCGTGATTATTATTTTTCAAATCATTTAATAAATCATTTATATTATTATAAAAATATTTACAATCATAACTGTAGTATTTCTTGCCAACTTCCATAAAAGAAGGTGCAACCCCTATAGTTCTAATATTTCCTTTACCACTATTCTCTACATCATAACTTATATAATGGTTTAAACTTCTTTTATCATTTTTAGTAATATCACTTGTAGTATAATAACTAAGATTGTTAGCTTGATTTATAGGTACATATATTATGTTAACTCCTTTATCATCTTCTTTATCTACCCATCCAGTTAACCCGTTAACTTGTACCTTAACTCTATTTCCACTATCTTGTATAATAGGAACATCGTCTATAAATCCATGATTAATACCGGCAAAATCATAAATTGTTGTTGAACTTCTATATATCTTAGTTGTATAATTGTTGTAATCTGCCTCTCCATAATCTACAACTCTTCCATCAATAATCTTTACAATTCTTCCTATAGCCTCAGTTGCATAAACCACTAATCCATCTTTATTTATTACGGCTGGAATAACATTTCCTTCTACATTATTTTTTGCATTGTTAGCAATTTCAATAGCTTGTTCTATTGTATCAGTACTATCTAGGTATGTATAATCTCCATTTTCATATGCCAGTGCTATTTCATAGTTAGAATCTGTCATTAACTTTATATAGCTTATATTAGACAATGCATTTAAGTCATCGTTAACTTCCTCAGGTATATCATGATTTTCTTGTAGACTAAGGCTTTTTATAGACAGTCTTTTTTGTTTTTCATACTTTTCTCCAACTAAACTATTTTGTTCCATTTGACTTGAGTTATTTTCAGTTGCATATAATTTGTGATTTAATCCAAACGTACCAAATACTAATAAAAGTATCAGTATTACTTTTATTTTTTTCATATAGTTTTTCCCCCCAATATTCAACCTAAATATACTTATTAAGCAATATAATATCATTATATTTATTAGTTTCTTTACCATTTTAACAAAATATGGTTATATTGTATATTTTAATCAAGAATTTTTGAATAATATAAATTTCATATATCGAAAAATACCAACTATGTTAATTTTAAATAAAAAAAGTCGTATATAATACGACTTTTCAGAGTGGAGGCAATCCTCGTTTGATCCCTCATAATTTATTATTTTGAGAATAATGCTATGGCTTTCTTTGCTGTTTCCATAGCAGAATCCTTAAGCTTCTTTGAACTCTTTTCTAACTCTTCTTGCATTAACTTATGATTTTCTAATATATACTTAGCTTTATCTGCTAAATCCTCAGGATTCCATTCTTCATCTACACTACCTATACAAGGTTGGTTTACTAAATTTAAAAAAGAATCTATTTTAGGATCATATGATATACCTATCATAGGTGTATTAACAGTTGCTGCAAATATTAAAGCATGTAACCTCATCCCTATTATTAACTTTGAAAGCTTTATACATAGTATTTTTTCTTCTATAGTTGCATTACCTGGAAATACTTCTGCTTTTTCTTTCATCATATTTACTACATCTTTAGAAATCTTTTCATCATGTTCTCCATGCATAGGAACAAATACTATTTCTACTCCGGTTCTAGCTATATTATCACATGATTTAGCTACTTTCCCAAGAAAATCAGTTTTTGCCTTACTCCAATCACGAACACTTATAGTAACAAAATTTCTTCCCTTATATTTATCACATATACTAGATTCAAAGCCTTCTATACTAAATCCCATTACAGGATCTGGAACTATATCTATACTATCTTTAACACCTATACTTCTAACTAACTCTAAGGATTCATTATCTCTTAAAGTTATAACATTTGATTTATTTAAGAAATATCCAGCTATCTTCTTATTAAAATCTCTATCTATAGGACCTACTCCTTGTGCATATATGAACACAGGTTTTCTAGCCATTTTTGCCAGTCCTATTATAGATGTATAATAAGTTATAGGTCTTGCACTAGTAGCATCCTGTAGTAAACTACCTCCTCCACTAATCAAACCATCACTTTTCATTAATTCATTATATATCTTAGGTAGATTCCACCTATTAATTGCATCTACATTATAAGTCTTCTTTGTATGTTCTATATCATTAGATAAAACTGTAATCTTAATATCAGGATCTTGTACTCTAAGAGAGTTGATAATTGATTTTAGAATAGCTTCATCTCCAATATTATGATATCCGTAGTATCCAGAAATTACTAAACGCATATTAGGCCTCCTTAGTAAACTTCTTCATTATATTTAAAATTATTATATAAATAATGCCTACTATAGCGCCAAAAATAACACCGTATGCAGATCTTATTAGTGAATATAAAAATGGAGTATGCAAATGAGTAAATGAATTTACTGTAGACATTGTAGCAATAGCTCCAAGTGCCATAACAAATCGAGAATACTCAAATTTTTTCTTATATAAATAATATCCTATTAATAGCATTGGGTAACCTAATATAAATTCTTTGGTTCTAGGTCTAGCATACAATATTTCTTCTAACATAGTACGAATATAAAGCTCAAATTCACTGGCATTTCCTGAATTTCCACTTCTATTTATATATATATATCCTACTAAAATTACAATAACAATACCTATATAATGATACCACTTAAGTCTCTTTATAATATTTGAAACTTTTATTGATCTAATATCCATATCTTTATCATCAATTAAAGCCCATAAAGCTATTAATATAGGAGGCAATACATATAAAAGTTTGACTCCAGCAAATGCTTGTAACTTAAGCATATAGCCCGTTCCATACATTATACAACTAACTATAATTCCTGCACATAATGCTAATATTGAACTATATATATATTTGACTGCTATAGAATTTATTTTACTTTTCCAAGGGATAATTATAGCTAACACAGCACCTACTATTGCACTAAACAATGCATATAATTTTATAGCTATATTTACTTGTAATATAATAGTAGCTAATGCAAATATAAACACTATAGCTGCTGACATTATAGATAGCTTATTATCTTTTAATATACTTAAAGCTATTAAACCTACCATAGATGATACACTAAGCGCTATAAATACCTCAGATATCAAGTATCTATCCATCTTAGGTATAGGTTTGGCTATTCCTATGTTAAATATATTATCTAACTGCCCTTTAACTCCGTCTATACTATCTAATGCTGTTTCTACACTAGTATCTATAGTTTCATGAGTGCTATAGTCAATAAAATCCTTTAAAACTATTACTGACATATTTCTTTCTTTTACAGCCCTAGCAATTCTTGCTTCTAACTCATATTCTGTTAAATCTGTTTCATTTACGCGTACTTCATGTCCCCTTATTGTATTGCCTAAACCATTTTCTAAATAAGGATTCAATCCAGTTTTTGTTTGAAACTCAGTTGTAACTAAAGATATATCATTTTCTTTAAACTCTTCTAAATATTTATCATTATTTTTAGGAAACCCTATTACTTCTGCTCCCCTTAATTGAACTTTATCTATATTGTATTCTTTAGATAAATCAATTATTTGACTTACAATTATATCTTGGATTCCTTTTTCCTCTACATTAGTAACCCCAATCATAGGTACAAAATCTTTGTCTTGTACAGTTTTTATACCTTTATTGTCTATAAAAAATTTAGTAGTTAATATTGGATTTAGTAATTGATTTTCATATTCGTTGGCATATGTACTAATAGGTAAATTAATATAAAAGAATATATCTTTATTATCTTCTATGCTTTTGCATCCTTTAAAATATTGTTTCATTACATCTATTTCTTTATTAAGGAAATCAGCTTTCCCTAATCTAACAACTATATGATTTTTGTTTGCGTCTTTTGTTAAAGAACTATTTATTTCATAGTCCTCTTCAAATTCAGTTACATTCATATATTCTATATCTCTATATTTTGATAAGTACTCTAGGTTTACATTATTAAACACTACAGTAGATATCTTTTGTTTTTTCATATCTTTATAAAATCTATTTAAATCACCTTCTTCTAGATCTACAATAGACTTCATATCTATAGCTACTTCATAAGTTGAATTTGATACTTCATACTTTATACGATTAAATATAATTGGACTCCCCGCAATTAATCCAATTACAAATAAACATAAAAATATTTGCTTTATATTTTTCTTCACCAAACCACCTCCCTATTTTATTACTTATCTTTATTTTTAAGTCTTTCAGCCATAACTGCCATAACAAACCTTGGATATGCAGTTGATCTTCCTATTCTCTTTGGGTCACTTACAATTCTATATAACCATTCTAAATTAAGATTTATCCATATTTCAGGTGCTCTTTTTACATTTCCTGAGATAACATCAAAGCTACCTCCTACCCCCATAAACATACCTTTATCAACATGATCTAAAACTTTTACTATCCATTCATCTTGAAGTGGACATCCTTTGGCAACAAATATATAATCAGGCTTTAAATCTATAACTTCATTCATAATCTTGTTATCACTATCGTCATGGTATCCATGGTGATATCCTATTATATTTAACTTTGGATATTTTTCCTTTAGTATATTTACCATTTTTTCAATTGTCTCAGGCTTTGCCCCATAAAAATAAACTTTTTTATTATTTTTTTCTGCACTTTGTATTAAATCAACCATTAATTCAACACCAGGTATACGTTCAGGTATATGTTTATTAAGGAGTTTAGCTCCCTTTACTACACCTATACCATCTGGAATTATGTAAGTAGCTTTTTTTGATAAATCAGCATAATGTTGATTTTCTTTGGTGTAAATAGCTATTTCAGCATTTGCAGTTATTACAAAAGTTTTTTGTTCATTATTAACTCTTTGTTCAATTAAGTCTAACAACTCATTTCTCTTTACACTTAAAAAATTAATATCAAGTATATCTACGTATTTTTCCTTCATATGTTCACATCTCCTAATGATTAAATGTCCTTGGTTTTATAAATAGAAATGCTAATCTATTATTTCGTAATTAGATTAGCATAGCAAGTTCTTTTTAACTTTTATTCTTTTATGTCAGATGCCTTTACTACCTTTAATAATGTCATTGCTATAATGTATATATCTAATTTTACATTTCTTTTAGTTGCATATTCATAGTCGTATTTAACTTTAGTTTCTATATTTATAGAATCTCTTCCATTAATTTGTGCTAACCCAGTTATTCCTGGCAACACTTGATCAACACCATGAGCTCTTCTTAGCTCTAAAAGGTCGTTTTCTATTTCTATAACTGGTCTAGGTCCAACTATACTCATGTTACCTTTTATGATATTGAGTAATTGAGGTAGTTCATCAATACTTGTTTTTCTTATTAACTTTCCTATTTTTGTAACATACATATCTAAATTATTAAAATCCTTTGTAGCTAAATTAGGCGCATCTATTTTCATACTTCTAAATTTATATATATTAAATGGCTTGCTATCTTTTCCTATACGAGTTTGTTTGAATATTATCGGTCCAGGTGATTCAACCTTAATTAATATTGCTACTAAAATTAATATTGGGCAAAGTAATACAATTCCGCATAATGAACCTATAATATCTATACTTCTTTTCATTGTATTATCAACCTTTTTATACATTTTTGATTTCTCCATATTATAACTATTTTAATATTATACTTAATAGTTATAATTTTTGTATATAAAGGTAAACTTATACTTATTTTCTGATAATTTTTGTAATATTCGCGCCTTAAATTTTATCATTTTTTTGCATTCTTGTATATGTATTTAGTTATTTTTTTACAAATTTATACATATCGTTATATATAATTTGTAATTAAAAGAATAAAAACACTTAACTAATATAGTTAAGTGCTTTTAAAAGAATTATATTTAGTTTTCTAAATCTATAGTGCTAGGTTTTGGATCTGGGTCTGGAATAATTACTACTGGTCTATTATTAAATATTCGATTTATTGTTATTAACGCCTCTGCTCTTGTTATTTTTTCTTTTGGTCTAAATGTTCCATCTCCATATCCAAGCATAAATACCTTTTCTATTAGGCCTTCCACAGAGCTTTTCGCCCAACTAGATATTTGGCCACTATCTTTATATGTAGTTATCTTATCGTGATTTTCATCTGCTAATTTCTTATAATTAGCTAACATTACACATGCTTCTTCCCTTGTTATTAAATCATTTGGTTTAAATTCTGTTGCCGATTTACCATTACATACTCCATTAGTTACTGCTATATCTATTTCATTTTTAGCCCAGTGAGTTTTTGTATCATCAAATACTTTTCCACTTTTATTAGTTAATCCAAATACTTTATTAAATATCTTTACAAATTCAGCTCTATTTATTGAGTTATTTGGTTTAAATGACCCATCACTATATCCAGTTACATATCCCTTGTCTATAAATTCTTGTATGTATTCCTTTGCCCAGTGATCGACCCAATCATTTACAGCATAGCTATCATTTTTAATTCCTATACCTGTAAAACATAATACTGTTATTAATATTCCAAGTATAGATTTATTTAGTTTTTGAACCATTATATTCCTCCCTTTATAACAATATAATCATTATTTAGTAATTTGTTCGATCTTTGTGGAAAAGAATCTCACCTGTAGATTCCACCTTTACGTCAAGTTCTATACTAGAATCAAAAACAGAAGTTACACCCATATTATAATATGTAATCCAGATTTGAGAATCCTTCATATAAATTTCTACATCACTAGCTGAACCATCCAAAGGCTGAATCCATCCCGGGTTCTCAGATACGATAACACTCATATAGCCGTCCCCTTTTTTTCTAAATAAGGCATTAGGATTTTTAGGAGTTGGAATACTTTGTATTGATGAAAAATCACTGTATCCTTTTCCAGTTTCAGTAGTTGTGTATGCTTTAACTTTATAGTAATAAGTTTTATTTATTGTAAGTCCAGTGTCATTGTAACTTGGTTGAGTAGTTGTTGATATCTTTGTATAGGGACCTGCTCCTGATGTTGCTCTATATAAATCATACCATTCTGCTCCTTCTACCGCTCGCCAGCTCACATTAGCATTGGCACTAGTACTATTTGAAGATGTTGTTGCTTCTATTGATACAGGTTCTGGTAGTGCAGGTCCTGGACCTACTACTCTACTTAAAGTAACTACTGTTTCAGCCCTTGTTATTTTAGCGTTATATTTAAATTCCCCACTTCCTACTCCCATATATCCTTTTTCTATTACACCTTCTACTGAACTTTTAGCCCAACTAGATACTCGTTCGCCATCAGCATATCCCATTAATTTATCTAAATAATTATCTGCTATTTTTTTATAATTTGCTATCATTACTGCTGCTTCTTCTCTTGTTATTGGATCATTTGGCTTAAACTCTGTTGCTGATTTTCCGTTACATACTCCATTAGTTACCGCTATATCTATTTCGTATTTTGCCCAGTGAGTTTTTGTATCGTTAAATACTTTTCCACTTTTATTAGTTAATCCAAATACTTTATTAAATATCTTTACAAATTCTCCCCTTGTTATTGAGTTATTTGGTCTAAATGTTCCATCGCTATATCCACCTATATATCCTTTTTCCATAAACTCTTGTATATTGTCGTTTGCCCAGTGATTACTCCAATCGTTTGTGGCTGCATATGAATTTGAAAGGCTAAATACACTTGCAACAGTAACTAAGCTTATAGCTAAACTTATTATTTTCTTAAATATTCTGTTTGTCTTCATTGATATTCTCCTCTCAATTTATTAAAAATCCCTTTAATAAAATTCTATATCCGACATTATTCTCCTTTAATTAACTTATTTTTCAAGCTCAAAAACACCTATAAAATAATGAACTGAAAATTGAAGGAGGTATTTTTGCAGGTAAAAACTCAACTAAACCGAAAAAAAGCTGTTGAGATAAATCTTCTCAACAGCTTCTAAAGTCTTACTTCTATGAAAAAGATAGACCTCTATTTCACTAAAAACTAATTATCCTGTGACGTTAATAGTCTATGGATAATAGCTGTGACCTCTGCTCGAGTTGCACTTTTGTTTGGTTTAAATGTTCCATCGCTATATCCATTAATTAAACCATAACTACTTAATTCTAAAATATCATCTTTTGCCCAATTTGGTAGGGTATCTTCAAAACTCACTTGTTGATTTGCAGGAGCCTTGTAATCTACTTTTTGGATGAGACGATTTAACATTACTGCCAATTCAGCTCGAGTAATATTTTTATTGGCCCTAAATGTTTGATCTGGGTATCCACTAATTATCTCAAGTGATACGCCAATTCGGACAACTTCTTCTGCCCACTTTGGAATCGTATCTTTAAACGCAATTGAATCTTTTACATCTACTTCTTCGTTGATCACTCTTGAAATAAGTGCTGTTACTTCCGCACGAGTAATGTTTTGGTTTGGTTTAAATGTTTGATCGCTATATCCTTTAACGATTCCTTTTTCAACTAATGAGTTAACTTGTTTTTCAGCCCAGTGATTTTTAATATCTTTTAAATTAACTTCAAATAACTCGGTAATTTCACTTAACTTAATTAATGATAGTTTTTTATCTATAGGTTCTTCAAGTTCAAAATTTGCAGTAACAGTAGTTGTATTAGGTGGCATCGTAAAAGTCGTAATTCCACTAGTAGCGTTGCCAAAGGTTCCTCCATTAGAGGAAGTCCAGTTTTTGAATCGATAGCCGTCATCAGGTTTTGCTGTTAGATTTATTACAGTGCCACTTTCATAATTACCATTTTCGCCAACTGTAATGCTTCCGCCAGTATTGGCTACTAGATTCAACGAATGACTTTCTACTTTGGCACTTACGGTAACATCTACAGTACTAACAAATTTGCCATCATAAGTTGTAGCCGTAATTTTAGTATCCCCAACACTAGCTGCAGTAACTAATCCGTTTTGATCCACCCTCGCCACATCACTGTTCTCCGATTCCCATTTTACATATAGATTAGTAGCATTAGAAGGTGTTACAGTTGCAGCAAGTTTGGTTTTAGAGTTTTCTAAATCATCTAGCTTTAGTGTCACTGTTTGAGGAGATACAGTTACTCCAGTGACATTAGTTACTTTTATATCTTCAATTGGATCATTACTAATCTCTTTTTCTTTTTCATTAAGTGCAACTACTATATCTGAATTATCGTATTCATTCAAATCAGTTTCAAGAGTATCGATTTTAAAATAGTAATATTTACTATCAGCACCGTCAAAATTGATATTATTTAAATCTATAGAGTAGACATACATGTAATCAGATTCGTTATCTAATGTACCTATATTCTTCATATCAAGAGTTACACCATCCAATGAATCTTCAACTACACTTATTGCAACATTAGCAGGTATTTCACAATTATTTGAAACCTGAGCAGTTACAATAATCTTATTGTCAATTCGATGCTGAGTAAGTTTTACAGACACATTCACCAAACCTAATGTTATAACGTCGCTATTATTAGCCTCATCACTCTCTTCGTTTGAAACAACTGAAACAGTGATGTCTGTTTCTTTCGTAATATCTGAGACAGCAACGTCTTCTGTTAATACTACGGTTTCTCCAGGCTTAATTTGGCAGTCTATATCCTTTTCAAAATAAATATTATCATCTTTGATCATTTTCAAGGATAATGTATTTACATCATTTTCACCATTATTTGTAACACTGAATTCAATAGGCTGAACGTCTCCAACTCTCTTGGTTTCGTCCGCATACGCATAGTTTAAAAGCGTATCAGTCTTAGGATTAACATCGGCAAAAACAAGTGAATTCATCTGCTCTTCGTCAATATAATCAAGCCTATTCATTATAATCTTCCATTCACCGCTATCCAGCAATTCAACATCCATAAACTGAATAGTGAAATCTTCACTATTATAAAGTGATATTGGCTCACTCCAACCATCAGAGGTTCTTATGGAAGCATACACTGTGGAGCTTTCTTCTCCTCCATTAAGCCATACTATGGCAGACTTGTCCTCATTTTCTATCATTTGATATGATGATGTTATGACTTTTTCTTTACCAGGGCTAATTGTGTTTATAACAGTACTTGAAATATCGTATTCAAATATAATTCCGTTTGACTGCCAATATAAGCCGTTCTTTCCAAACTTAAGTGAGTTTGCATAAGTACTTTTAGGAATAGGCGTAGCTTTTCCATTTTCTAAAAGATATATATTTGGAATATCTTCTTTATGTACGCTATATGCAATTCTTAAATCCCCATTAATATAACCAGCAGCTAAATCGGTAATATAGTCTGTTGTCTTGTATACAAGTGACGGATTAGACCATTTCCCGTTAGATAATGTACTTTTCATAATGGAATAAGTTCCCGATTCTCCAAAAGGATTATTATCACTGTTGCTTACCCATAACGCAGTAACATTACCACCATTAGATGTAATGGTTGGATACATATCAAGTGAATAGTTATCTGTTATAAACTGTTGACTTTCAAAAGATTGAGTATTATTATTCCATTTAGCAAAACTAATTTCACTGTTTTTCGTGACTTCAGCAAGTAAATCATCTACTTCCGTTTGGCTTACCTTATCTTTAGATTTTTGCCAAATTACATAGAATTCATCATTATGCACCAATGTCTTGAAATATAAGTCTGCTGTTTCACTTTCACAAACTGGTTTTGGTTCACTCCATGTATCATCATTATAGACAGAATACATTAATACGGTATTATTTCCAGTGCTTCTTGTCTCATCATCATAGTGGAATAACATTATTAGCTTATCGCCTACTTTAGTAATTTGAGGCATAGTGTTTGGCATAATCCAATCCTGTAAGGAAATTAGACTATCTGACTGGTCAGCATTTAAGGAACCCAGTTTTGTTCGTTTTACACCATTCCAACTCGTTGTTTTTTTGGAATAATCACGGGAAATTAATGACAATTCAGACTCAATAAGCTCATAATTTGCATTGAATAAATTCGATTTAGCTTCTGGCCATAATGACTTTGTTGCTTTGGCAATTGTAAATTCTTTTTGAACCATGTATAGCGCATTGAATTTAATCTTAGCTGCCACCTCTAATGATCCTTTGTTATCTGGAATAATTTGGATTTCTACTCCCATTCCTCCTTCAACTCCAGCCGTTACCAAGCCGGAAACCCCTAATCCTCCACCTAAAGCCGCCTGAGGAGTTATCGTTAAATTTCCTGAAATAGGAATTACCTTTTGTTTTTCATCTGAGAACTCTAAATCACCCTTTAATTTAACATCAACTTGGCCAGTTAAATCAATGTAAATCGGAACAGGACCATATAAAAACTGCCTTGAATATACTGATTTGTTACTACCTGTTAATAACACTCCACCTTTATTTTCAATAGTATTACCCTTTTTATCTACTTTAACTTCAATAAAACCTATAGCATTTACCTGCGGATTCCATAATTTCTTTTCAATAGTAAATGATCCAGATTTTCCTCCATAGGCAGTCATCAACCGTTGTAATTCTGCCAATTTATCTTGACTTTTTTTCGCCTTTTCTATATCGTTTTTATATGTAAGCCACTTGCTCTCCTTATCTACAAGGTTATCTCCTTTTATACCTATAGTACCTTTCCAGGTCACTGTACCGTCATCACCTACAGTTCTAGCCATATTAACTGGCATAAATGGTGGTTTCAAATTAAATTCACCTGGAAAAACACTAGTCATCCAACTATCATTTACAGTTCCTTGTTGTTCATCTGCAATTTGAAAACTCTCTAAATCTTCTAAACCTGGTCTTTTAGAAGAAGCTTCTGATTCATCAATAAATAAATTAATCTTAATTGGAGTACTTGATACCCCATTTTTTGAAACCATCTTAAGTTTAACAGGCTGTTCCGGATTTAACTGAAGGCCTGGTGCAAAATTAAACTCACCAGTTAAGCTCTCTAATTTTTTTCCTGAAGGACCACCAGCTTCACCTTCTTGATACAGAACATATGAGCCCTTAGCTTCCTTACCCCAATCTCCTGTAACTTCTAGATAAAACATTTCTTTGTCACCTTGTATAAAACGTTTCGTCTGTGAACGTAAATCAAAATATGTATCCCGATCTTGCACTCTAGTAAGGTACGGTAAACCGTCTTGAGTTGCTTCTTCTAAAAATATAAAACGAGCTGTTCTTTGCTGTAAATTATATTTTTGTTGAACTGTTCTGTATCCATCCTTTGAAATAGTAACAAGCTTTTCTCCATAAGCACCTTTGTAGCGAATTGATCCATTATCATCTGTCACTAATTCAGCGCCATCAACTTCCACTGTTACACCTGATATTGGCTGAGTAGTTTCTCTTGATGTGACAATAATACGATGGTCAGCGTTGCTTAAGTAAAACTCTTTAAGAGCTTTTATATCATCAACACTAATATCACTAACTCGGATAGCATATTTGAACATGTCTTCCATGGCTGTTTTGGCATATGTTCCATACTGTTCGAATGAAAACCAATCTATATACCTACCCCCATTTACATAATTATACTCCCATGTAAGACCAGAGGCTATAACTCTACCTTTTTCTAAAGGGTATTCTATAAGAGTTGGCTTATTTGTTGTTTTTTCTCGTAAAATTACTTTAGTTCCTGGAGGTAATGTATCCTCGTTAAAGGAAACATGACTAGTATACTTTTCGTAAAGTTCGCTATTTCGTAAAACCTTATTATCCGTAAAAATACCAGTAACAATAGGGTGAGACTCATCAGCAATATAATTTCGATATTCATAGTGGTTTGTCTTTTTAACTCCTCCAGGCAAATCTTCAATTAAGCTGCCGTTTGCCCATCCAGCATCAGCTGCACCAAAAACAATAACTCCTCCTAGTTTGGCAAATAGTTCTAGATAATCCTTAAATTGGGTATAATTAGAATATGTTTCAAATGGCTGATCATTTGCAAACACAACTACTCCATATTTAGATAAATCAACTGACAAAAACTCCGATGTGCTAACCTTGTCGAACCCTGCTATTCCAGATAAAACTACTTGATTTGATTGTGTATTCCATGGATCGTTATCTTCAATTAGTAGTACTCTTTTTTGTGTATTATTTTCAGAAAATGCCGAAAACCCCTTCTTTATAAAAGTATTTTTAGGCTCATAATTTTCTGGCGCTACATTGGTTGATGCTTCCTTGCTGTTTGTTTGTTCTTCATTGTTGTTTGTTTGTTCTTCACTGTTGTTTGTTTGTTCTTCACTGTTGTTTGTTTGTTCTTCACTGTTGTTTGTTTGTTCTTCACTGTTGTTTGTTTGTTCTTCACTGCTTGGAATTTCATTAGAATTTGAAGGTAGCTCTTCACTATCCGAAGAGTTATTAGCATCTGTAGATTCATCAATGCTTAACAATTCATTTGATGTGTTAATAGCTGAAATGGAAAATACTGGTTGATTAAAAAACGACAGAACCATCATAATAGCCATTAACAAACTTGTAAATCTCCTGATTTTCATCTCTTTCCCCCTGTTTAATAGCTTTTTACATAAGTATTTAAGAGCAACTAAGCTTATAACTAAACTTATTACTTTCTCAAATATCCCATTTGTTATTATTGATATACCTCTCCCTATTTACTATAATTTCATTTTATAATATTCTACATTTCGAACTATTTTCCTCTAGCTTTTGTCATTTTTATCCAAAATCACACATAAAATCAATTATAAGTGTCTAAATACGCGAATACACGATAGAATTGCAGAATCAATCTATTGCCCTTTATTTGATTAAAATAATATCAAAAAAGGAGTTAACCATAAGGTAAACTCCTTTTTTGATATTATTTTACTCTACTTAAAGTTACTACTGCTTCTGCTCTTGTTATTTTTCCTTTAGGCTTAAATGATCCATCACTGTATCCGCCCATATATCCTTTTTCCATCATACCTTCTACTGAATTCTTAGCCCAGCTAGATACTTGACCTTTATCACTATATTTATTTAATTTATCGTAATTTGTATCTGCTAATTTTTTATAGTTAGATATCATTACTGCTGCTTCTTCTCTTGTTATTGGATCATTTGGTTTAAACTGTGTCGCTGACTTTCCATTACATACTCCATTACTTACTGCTATATCTATTTCATTTTTAGCCCAATGAGTTTTTGTGTCGCTAAATACTTTTCCAGTTGATTTAGTTAATCCAAATTTATTATTAAATATTGTTACAAACTCAGCTCTTGTTATAGAATTATTTGGTCTAAATGAACCGTCAGCATATCCACCTACGTATCCTTTATTCATAAAATCTATTATACTAGACTCAGCCCAATGCCCTGCTATATCGCCATAAAATGGATTTTTTATTTTAAATAAAGAGATACTTTTAAGTTGCCCATATATATTATCAGTAGCACCTGCTTTAATATATATGTATGGTTTATTTAATAGGTATTTATCAATATCCACAGTAAGTGTATCTTCACTTTTACCTGATACGTTCCAATAAAAACTATCTGCCTCAATCAACTTTCCATTGACTTCATTATATAAATCCATTGTAATATAATTTAACTTAACCTCAGCACCAGCATATGCAAAAGATATTTCTCCATATCTATCATCTATATTTGCATGCTCCGTATAACCTAAAAGATGTCCACCTTCTCCATCTGAATCACGTAAAGATATTAGGTTAAACCCAGGCTCTGAAAGTTTGTTTATAAGAATATAATCTTTTGGATTTGCCTCATTTAAAGCTAATGTTTGACTTAAATTTGCATTCATTTCACTTCCCGCATAAGTAACGCCCCTTGGTACTATAACAGCAGAAAATGCTATAACTGCAGTTAATGCCGTTGTCATAAGTTGTTTTTTAAGTTTCATAAAATCCCCCCTAATATAATTATTTATTTTGTAGTAATATAGACAAATATTAAGAAAAGTTCTGTATATTAGTTTACTCTACTTAGAGTAACAACTGCTTCAGCTCTTGTTATATTATTTTTAGGTTTAAATGTATTATCACTATACCCACTCATGTATCCATTTTCTATCATACCTTCAACTGAGCTTTTAGCCCAAGCAGATACCTGACTTTTATCTTTATATTGATTTATTTTATCATGATTAGCATCTGATAATTTTTTATAATTAGATATCATAACAGCTGCTTCTTCCCTTGTTATTAAATCATTTGGTTTGAATTCTGTTGCTGATTTACCACTACATACTCCATTTGTTACAGCTATATCTATTTCAACTTTAGCCCAATGAGTTTGAGTATCATTAAATACTTTTCCACTTGTTTTAGTTAATCCAAATACATTATTAAGTATTTTTACAAACTCAGCCCTTGTAATTGAACTATTAGGTCTAAATGTTCCATCTTCATAGCCACTTATATATCCACTACTTGTAAACGACTTTATGTATCCTTCTGCCCAGTGGCCTTTTATATCAATAAAGTTTTTAAGGATATCTCTTATTTTGTCCTTACATCCTTGTCTATTTGATAATATATCAGATGTTGTATAAAATACACTTCCTTTAATTTGTGGATACTCTCTATTTAATTCTAATTGTTTATCTATCTCTACTGCCACTTCATCTTTATATATACCATGGCCTATATATAGGCTTACATTTGTTCCAATAACTTCATTTGACCACCACTGTACAAGTTTTGAATAATCTGCTATTGTAAATCCTATTGGCCAATATATCTGTGGAACTACATAATCTATCCAATTATTTTTTATCCATTTTCTAGTGTCTGCGAAGTCAGAATAATAACTTTCATTTCCACTGGTATCTGAACCTGTTAGATCACTTGATTTGTTCTTCCATATACCACTTGGACTTATTCCAAATTTCACACTAGTATTTATACTATTAATTTTGTTATTAACTAAAGATATCGTTTCATTTACATGATTTCTTCTTGCATTAGCAACACTGCCATCTTTACCCTCACCTGATGGTAGTGGGTAATTTCTAGGATAAAAATAATCATCAAAAACTATTCCATCTACATCATAATTAGATACTATTTCTCCTACTGTATCTGCTATATGTTTTTTTACCTCAGGTAGTTCTGGGTTGTAATATAAAGCACCACCATGTTGTATAACCCATGAAGGATTTTTCTTAGCTGGATGATTATTACTTAATACATTTACATCTGTTCCTGAAGTCGTTACACGATATGGATTTAGCCATACATGTACATTCATATTTCTTTTATTTGCTTCTTGTATTACAAATTCTAATGGGTCGTATCCTGGATCTTTTCCTTGAGTTCCTGTCAATACATCAGACCAAGGATTTATATTAGATTTATATAATGCATCTGCCTTAGGTCTAGCTTGAAACATTACAGTATTTATTCCAGTTGCTCTAAGTTCATCTAATATTGTTATCATTTGTTGTTTTTGTTCTTCTATATTTACTTTATTACTAGGCCAATCTTTATTATAAATTGTAGTTATCCATGCAGCATTCATATCATCCGATGCTGCATTTACTTCGTAACTTCCAAATCCCGTAAATAATAAGCAAAAACATAGTACTGATGTTAGTATTTTCTTCATCTGTTAGCCCCCCCATAATATTGAGTACACTAACAATGTTACTATATATTTCTGCTTTTTTCTATATTATACGACAAAAAAGCATCTATTTTTGTAGATGCTCTTTGAATACAAACATTTTATTTTACTCTACTTAATGTTACAACAGCTTCTGCTCTTGTTATTTTTCCTTTAGGTTTAAATGTTCCATCACTATATCCGCCCATAAATCCTTTTTCTATTAAGGCTTCCACTGAGTTTTTAGCCCAACTAGATACTTGGCCTTTATCTTTGTATTGGTTTATTTTATCGTAATTAACATCTAATACTTTCTTATAATTAGCTATCATTACTGCAGCTTCTTCTCTTGTTATTGGATCATTTGGCTTAAATTCTGTTGATGTCTTTCCGCTACATACCCCATTGCTTACAGCCTTATCTATTTCATTTTTTGCCCAATGAGTTTTTGTATCACTAAATACTTTTCCACTTGTTTTAGATAGTCCAAATGCTTTATTAAATATTGTAACAAACTCAGCTCTAGTTATAGAATTATTTGGTCTAAATGTTCCATCATCATATCCGCCAATATATCCTTTTTCTTTAAAATCTTCTATATACTCTTTTGCCCAATGATTATCTATATCACCGGATACTATAGGTCCAGAATTTCCATATTCATATATGAATTTATAATCATTTACTTTTTTAACTAGTTTAAATGGTGTTAATTTATCAAAAGTATAAATATTTATGTAATTAATTCCATTTGATTTAAGTCCATTTAAGTTATCAACCTTGTATGAGTAATTCTTATTTAATATATTAAATTCTATATAAGTTGAGTTGTTTTTCTTTACTTCTTTAACTGTGCCTCCAAGTACATTAACAATATCTCTTATTGAAACAAAATCACCCTTTCTTCCTGATGGAAGTATTATATCCTCTAACTCTTTTGAACCTTCTTCATTTTCTGTACTTGCATCTACTTTCTTTATAAAGTAGTTACTTGATGTTAATTTCTTATAAAGGCTTGCATATAAAGGATTTGTTGTTAAGGAGTAGTTACTAATACGTCTTCTTACAGGTATAGTTTCTTCTGTCATATTGTTTACATCAAAATAAAAAACAGCTTTTACACGAGGATAATTTTTTTGTATTCCATTGTAGAATGTAGATAATTTTTCCCGCGCAACAGTTATATTGTTGTATTTTTTAAATATATTATTTATTAATAAATTAGACTCATGGGCAATACCTAACTCACCAACAAATACAGGTTTTTTATACCCATATTTATTATAAACATAATCTAACTTAGATATTGTATTCTCAGTTAAAGTAGGTTTATTAATATCTCCATTTGTATACATAGTGTTATAAACATTAACTCCAACCCAATCAACATATGCATCACCTGGATAGTATTCATCTATATAACGTTCTGGAGTAGGAAACGGCACCCATGTCATAATTACATTAGGGGCATACTCATGCATAACATTAGCAACTATTCTCCACTTTTCTTTATATGCAGTGCTGTTTTTTACAATCTTCACATTGCCATTTGCATCTATTACCTTGTCACCGTGCCAAGGAGCCCAATCACCATTCATTTCTGACGCATATCTTAAAAATATTGGACGCTTGTATTCTCCAAGCATTTTAGCAAAATCTCGTAATTTTTTATCATTTTGTATTGAATCAAGTGCATTGCCAGTTTTAGTTAAAGCTTGGGGTTCAAGAGCAATATGAGGAATTCCATCTTCACTAACTACAGCACTTAGCCAGTTATTTAAGTCTACTTTGTCACCAGTTACATACCCAAAATATTTGAAATATGCTGCATGTTCTCCTAGACCTTTTACATCCCCAACAGTAACTGAATCTTCAAATTCATCAATCATACCTGAGTATTCTTGTTGAGTATATTGTTTTTTAAAACCTCCATGCATTTTATAAACATTGCTATCTTGTAATGTGTATGCTCCCAAGTAAGCTCCTTTTCTTGGTTCAAACTTTTCTAGTTTATAGTTCGGGTTTTCTATTGTTATTCTGTTACTACCTTCTGCAAATGATACCGTTGTTCCTAATAGACTTAGGGTAATAGCAGATATAATTAATTTATTTTTTGCCAAATTAATATCAGTCCTTTTCATTTTTATTTTTATATTTTAAAGTATTATTTGGTGATCAATTAGATAGATGAGTAAATAAAGACAATAATATTCCTTTGTAGACAAATAATCTCATATAGTTACATATCTAATTATATAAGAAGGAATGATTTTAATCAACATTGATATTAGTTAAAAGATTCGTGACCCTCATGTGGCCAACGATCTTGAAAAGATGATCCGTTGCTCAAGCTTATAAGTTGGATATTATAACTTTTCCACAAACCAGTTAAATTATAATATCCTTGTAATTAAAAAATCTATTGATATAATTATCAATAGATTTTTTGCTTATTTTAATTATTTAATAATTTATTATCTTACTCTGCTTAATGTTACTACTGCTTCTGCTCTTGTTATTTTTCCTTTAGGTCTAAATGTCCCATCACTATATCCACCCATAAATCCTTTTTCTATCATACCTTCTACTGAGTTTTTAGCCCAGCTAGATACTTGGCCTTTGTCTTTATATTGGTTTATTTTATCGTAATTTGCATCTGATAATTTCTTATAATTAGATATCATTACGGCTGCTTCTTCTCTTGTTATTGGATCATTTGGCTTAAACTCTGTTGCTGATTTACCATTACATACTCCATTACTTACAGCTACATCTATTTCATTTTTTGCCCAATGAGTTTTTGTATCGCTGAATACTTTTCCACTTTTTGTAGTTAATCCAAATGTTTTATTAAATATTGTTACAAACTCAGCTCTAGTTATAGAATTGTTTGGTCTAAATGAACCATCACTATAACCACCTACATATCCTTTGCTCATAAAATCTCTTATGCTAGCTTCTGCCCAATGACCTGCTATATCATTTTTTACATAAAATGGATTTTTTATTTTAAATAACTTTGAGTCCTCATATGCTCCATCTACAGTATCAGCAACGCCTACTCTAAAGTATAGATATGCTTTATTATATAAATCTGGGATAACTGGTACTGCAAGGATATCTTCACTTATACCTGCCATGTCCCAATAACCACTATCTACCATAGTTAACTTCCCATTATTATCTGCATATAATTCCATATTAATATAATCTGACTTTATATCAGGAACACTACTTCCATATACAAATCCTAATTCTTTAGTAGTGTTATCATAATCAAAGTATGCTATAACATGTGCAGCTATATAATCATCCATTAATATTACCATATTCTCCGTATTTTCTAAGTCATTTGTTACAAGTCTATAATTATTTGGATTTGTCAAATCTGTACCTGTAGTTGCTTGAACTGAATATGTTCTTTGTTCAATGTTTTTATGCTGAAATTCTACTCTACCTACTTCACTAGCATCTTTAGTATTTAATTCCTCCACGAAGTTTATCAATCCATTTTTAATCTCATCTTGTGATTCACTTGCTGCATAAGCAGTACTCCTAGGTGCCATAATAGCCGAAATTGATAGTACCATAGCTAAGGCCATTGTTATAATTTGTTTTTTAAATTTCATAAAATCCTCCCAATTAAAATATCCTAATTATAATAATACAAGTCCATTTAGTTAGATATTGGACCAATATTCTCTTAATAAATTCTATATTTACACTTATTCTCCTTTTTATTTAATTAAAATACAGCAAATTTATATAAAATTACATAAAAAAGGAGTCAACCGTAAGGTCAACTCCTTTTAATTTAATAGTAAAGTTAAACGGTAAAAAATAATCTATTTTTTATTTTACTCTACTTAATGTTACTACTGCTTCTGCTCTTGTTATTTTTCCTTTAGGTCTAAATGTTCCATCACTGTATCCACCCATGAATCCATTTTCCATCATACCTTCTACTGAATTTTTAGCCCAGCTAGATACTTGACCTTTATCTGTATATTGATTTAATTTATCATAATTTGTATCTGATAATTTCTTATAATTAGATATCATTACTGCTGCTTCTTCTCTTGTTATTGGATCATTTGGCTTAAACTCTGTTGCTGACTTTCCATTACATACTCCATTAGTTACAGCTTTATCTATTTCATTTTTTGCCCAGTGTGTTTTTGTATCGCTAAATACTTTTCCACTTGTTGTAGTTAATCCAAATGCTTTATTGAATATTGTTACAAACTCAGCTCTAGTTATAGAATTGTTTGGTCTAAATGAACCATCACTATATCCACCTACATATCCTTTACTCATAAAATCTCTTATGCTAGCTTCTGCCCAATGACCTGCTATATCATCATTGTAAAATGGATTTTCTATTTTAAATAACTTAGAATCATCATATGTTGTTGCATCTTCAGTATCAGCAACTCCTATTTTAAAATACAGATATGATTGTTTGTATAAACTTTTCTCAATTTCTATATAAGGTATATCAAAATCTTCAAATTCAAGAACTGTCATGTCAAATTCAAAGCTCTCTTCCTTAGCTAACGTACCATTATTATCTTTATATAATTCCAATGTAAGATAATCTGACTTTGGATCAAGTTGGCTAGGCATATAGAAAAAATCTAATTCTCCATATGTGTTATCTATATCGTCATAACCAAGATATCCTAATTCATGTTCAGTTGTATATTTATCCTTTAATACTACATAGTCACTTTCTTCATCTCCATCTGTTATAAGTTGATAACTATTTGGATTTGTCGTATCTAGTTCCTCTGCTGCATAAGCAATACTTTTTGGCGCTATAATCGTAGAAATTGACAGCACCGAGGCTAAGACCATTGTCATAAGTTGTTTTTTGAATTTCATAAGATCCCCCTTATTTTTATTATTATCTTCAGCTTATTTTATCATAAAATCGACTGTTTTTCTCTACATATTTTTCCTATTTCCTACATTTATATTATTTTACTCTACTTAGCGTTACTACTGCTTCTGCTCTCGTTATTTTTCCTTTAGGTCTAAATGTACCATCACTATATCCGCCCATAAATCCATTTTCTATTATACCTTCTACTGAATTTTTAGCCCAGTTAGATACTTGACCTTTATCTTTATATTGATTTATTTTATCGTAATTCATATCTGATAATTTCTTATAATTAGATATCATTACTGCTGCTTCTTCTCTTGTTATTGGATCATTTGGCTTAAACTCTGTATCTGATTTTCCATTACATACTCCATTAGTTACAGCTTTATCTATTTCATTTTTTGCCCAGTGTGTTTTTGTGTCATTAAATATTTTTCCACTTGTTGTATTTATTCCAAATGTTTTATTCAATATTGTTACAAACTCACCTCTAGTTATAAAATTATTAGGTCTAAATGTACCATCACTATAACCACCTACATATCCTTTAGTTATAAAATCTCTTATACTAGCTTCTGCCCAATGACCCGATACATCTTTTACATAAAACGGATTTTCTATTTTAAATAATGTTACGTCATCATATGTTGTTCCATCTACACTATCAGAAACACCTGCTCTAATATATAGATATTGTTGATTAAATAAAGATTTATCAATTGTCACAGAGAGTACATCTTCATCTATATCTGCCAAATTCCAATAATCTTTATCTGCCATAGTCAACTTTCCATTATAATATTTATATAATTCAATTGTAATATAATCTGACTTTATATCAGTATCACTGCCTCCATATGCAATTGATAATTCTCTATATAGAGCATCTATACTTGAATGGTCAATATATATTAAAGCATGTATGACTTCATATTTATCTCTTAAAAGTAGCAGATTATCCCCATTATCAATATTATTTGTTGTAAGTGCATAATTGCTTGGATCTGTCTCATCTAAATATAAATTTTCTTCTGCATAAGCAATACTTTTTGGCACTATAATAGTAGTCAGAAATAGCACCAAGGCTAAGGCCATTGTCATAAGTTGTTTTTTGAATTTCATAAGATCCCCCTTATTATTATCTTCGGATGCTTATTCTAGAGTTTTTTAGGATAAGCATTTTTATTTAAAACTCACAGATATAGGAATTCTCACTTCAAAACTCCTATTCCAAGGATATGTTATCTGTCTTTCTTGCGTATTATTTTCACCTGGATAGTTTATCCATCTTATCTGAGCAAAACTATAGTTATCAGGACCTTTATATGTCTTAAAAACTCTATTTGATGGACTACAGAATATAGTATTTAATCTACTCATTCTAAATTCATTATCTTTTGATGTACTTGTCTTAATATTAACTTCTTTTAATAAATTGTTATATATCCTAGTGCCTTCTTTTACGTTATATTTATAAAAGTTAGACTTAATTAGCTCTTTGTCCACTCCAGTTAATTGTCCTAGATATTCATCTACTTTATCTTTAGACCCTAAGAAATACGATACATCTTTAGCTAATTCCGTATATAATAATTTTACTTGTCCGTTAAGTCCAGTTATAGTGGAAGCTTCCTTATCTCCTAGACCAATAAATGCTAATCTTCCTATGCCATGTCCTACTGCTAGTCCAGTCATATTTCCTACTGTATTCCAAGAACTATATGATAATAATTTTGGTGTATTTTTATTATTGAATAATAACCTTTGAAGTTCTCCACTTTTAAGTGAAGCATCTATTACAACAGTTGGTATATTTTTTTTGGAATTATAATTAATCTTCATATTAAGGTCATTAGCATTTTTAGATTGTTCAGTTTTATTAGATTGGGTAAGTACTAATACTTCCATGTCATATCTATTTTTCACTATTTGACCACCGCTTATTAATATATGCTTTCTAACTCCACTATCAAGAGTGTTATAATCATAATTATCTGCCTGTAAATTTTGACCTTTTCCAAAGTATGTTATTTTAACTTTAGGTACTTTTCCTAACCCATAATTTGAAAATTGATCCACTGAAAATCTTGATAATAAACACATTCCCATTTCATCTGCACCTGCCATTATATTATTATCAGGTACATCTTCTTTAAATTTTAAATAATCTATCTCATTTGTCTGTATAGTATTTCTACCTTTACTATCATCAACTCCATAGTATAGTTCAGCTTTTGGATACTGGTTTAGTATCTTGTTCATTTCTATGTTTAATTTAAACTTTCTTACTCTAGAATCTAAGTAATCATCTCTTTGAGCAAGTGTTAATCCACTATAATCTAAATTCTCCCCCTTAGGTGATTTATTATAGTTATTTATTACATCATTAAAACTCATATCAAAGGTTTCATTATTTGTTTTTCTCCATCGTTCTAAAGAACTGTACTTTCTAGTTGCATTGTATATTTCTTCAGTGTACCCATTAAACCCATTTGTATCTGCTAATCTCATTATTGAATCAAACATATATACTGGCTTATCTCCTATTATGCTCATCACGATTTCAAGTCTATTTAATTCAGTAGTTACATCTATTTTATTATGATTTAATCTCGATCCTACTAATCCACCTGACATTAACTGGTCTGCACTTATTATATATCCATCAATATTATTATTAGCAGTCACAGCTCTAAGCCAATCTACTATTAAATCAGGTGACCCTAAATTTAGATTAGTTGTGTTTTGGGGTTGTCCATCTAGTTTTGTTGCAAATAAATTTGGCTTTGGATCATTATCTGATTCAGGTACAAGTACCTTTATTCCCATTGCTTCACCTGCCATTATAACTCTATCATAATTAACTGGTCTATCATCTAACGGAACATATGCCACAGTTCTTAGAAAATTATTGTCTTTATTTTCAGTTTGAAAAAAAATAATGCTACTTATAAATATTCCTATTAAAAAAATTGCTACTATCTTTTTCATATATTTAACCTCAATAAAACTTATTTTTAGTTACAAAAAAGAGAAGACATAAGCCTTCTCCCATTATTATAACACATAAAAATTTAATTATTTAAAATCCCACTTATTATATTATCAGCAATAATATCGTAAGCGTTACTTCCCTTTAATATAAACTTGTCCATATCTACTTTACTAGTTATAAAACATCCTTCTACTAATATAGCAGGCATATTTGTATTTTTTAAAACAGCTAAATGACTTCCATCTTTAGCTCCTCTATTACTAAATCCAAATGCACTAGATATGTTATCTACTGTTGATTTAGCCATACTATATGATCCTGTTTTAGTTGAATAAAAAACTTCAGTTCCATTAGCATCTGGATTATCTGAACTATTAAAATGTATAGAAACAAACTTATCAACTTCATTTGAATTTGCAATTTGAGTTCTTTTAGCCAACTCTCCACTTTGAGTATAACTTCCTTTAGGTAAAGTATTTACTACATTATATCCTCTATTTCTAAGTTTATAAATTACCTTCTCACCTATAACCTTATTTAAATAGCTTTCTTTATATATACCATCAATTGCACCTGCAAGAGATACATTATGGCCTATATCAACAGCTATAGTAGGCTTAACCATACTATCTGCATTACTAGATACTATAATTCTTACTTGTATATCTTCTACAACATTTCCATTTTCTATTTCACCAGATATGTCCCCATCTTTAACCCAGCCTTGCCATCCTTGGTTTTTAATTTTAGTTCTATAGAAGACATGATAATTAGACGGTGCTCCAGTTAAATTTATCTTAACACCTTCTATACCAGATCCCCCATTATACCAATTACTCCAAGTTCCATTTGCATAAGTTTGATAACTTATTTCAAATTCTCCATTAGTAGTAATCTCTAAACTAGCTAAAGAGCCACTATTATTTACCTTTGATACATTTATTTTATCTTGATAAATATCTTGGATAGGATCTATAACTCCTGGATTTTGTGGTACATCAACATATGATGGAGTAGAAGTTGGAATTGGTAGTGGGCTTTGTGATGGCTTAATATCTGTTAAAAAACTCTTACTAACATAGGCATAAGATCCATTATATTTTATATTTGCCCATCCATCTTCTTCACCTACTACTTCTACAGCCGTACCTTTTATCAATGATCCTACTATACTATAGGTTGATCCTGGTCCTGATCTTACATTTAATGAATCTGCTGTAGTGTACATTGTTATCACTGGATATGGATCACTTATTTCAGGCTTTTGAGTTCTTGATATAGTAACAACAGCTTCTGCCCTAGTTATACCTTTTTTAGGTCCAAATGTGTTATCGCTATATCCGCTCATATACCCATGTTCTACAGATCCCTCTACAGATGGTCTAGCCCAAGTAGATACTTGATTAAAGTCTTTATACTTAATTATTTTATCTAAATTACTATCTTTTTTATCCTTTATACTAGTTATTATAGAAGCTACTTCTTCTCTTGTTATAGTTGCATTAGGTCTAAAAGTTCCGTCAGTATATCCTTTTATGTAACCTGCTTGCGCAGCTATGCATACATCATCATAATACCAGGCTTGTGATTTTACATCTTTAAAGCTTACTTGCTTACTTTGTTCAAAGCCAAATACATTATTTAATACTGCTACAAACTCAGCTCTTGTTATAGAATTATTAGGTCTGAATGTTCCATCACTATATCCACCTATATATCCGTTGCTAGAAAACTCATTTATATAACTTTCGGCCCAATGTCCATTTATATCACTAAAATTAGCTCCACTAGCAAATATACTAGTTCCTGATAAAAATACCATACATACTACGACTATATTAATAACTATATTTTTAAATTTTGAATTCTTTATTTGCATACTTTATCTCCTCTACAAAGTTGTCAATTTTAACACTCCAATAAAAAACACCTATAATTTTATAGGTGTTTTTTGTATTTTTACTCAACTCTACTTAAAGTTACTACTGCTTCTGCTCTTGTTATTTTTCCTTTTGGCCTAAATGTTCCATCACTATATCCGCTCATATATCCTTTTTCCATCATACCTTCTACTGAGTTTTTAGCCCAGTTAGATACTTGGCCTTTATCTTTATATTTATTTAACTCATCGTAATCTGAATCTGATAATTTCTTGTAATTAGATATCATTACAGCTGCTTCTTCTCTTGTTATTAGGTCATTTGGCTTAAACTCTGTTGCTGATTTTCCATTACACACGCCATTTGTAACAGCTATGTCTATTTCATTTTTTGCCCAATGAGTTTTAGTATCATTAAATATCTTTCCACCTGTTGTTGTTAATCCAAATGTTTTATTAAGTATCGTTACAAACTCTGCTCTCGTTATTGAGTTGTTAGGTTTAAATGAATCATTAGCATATCCATTTACATAACCCTGGGAAGCAAATTGATCTATAGAATCTTTAGCCCAATGACCTTGTATATCATTAAGGTATATAATTACAATTGGTGGCTTTTCACTTGTTAGATTTTCATCCTTTATATATCTTACCTCACCATTAAACTTAGTAATTACCCATTTACCTGAATCGTTTAAAACATAACCATAAACTTTCACTTGGGTATCTTTTAGAAACTCTCCTACCTTTCTAAAGTTAGTGCTCGGTCCTGTTCTTATATTTGCATAGGTATAACTAACATACTTTGTTTCTTGTTGCTCATTTATTACAGGTATAGTGTACGGCTCTTTATACGCTGGTACCTCAAACTCTAGGCTATTTGTTACATAAAAATCAGATAAATTATTCATATGATTCGATATACTAGTCGCCCATTCAATGTCAGTTGCATATTGATGGCCGCTATATTTTACATAATCAAATCTCATTTTGTACAAAGTATCTTGATTATGACCTCCACCATAATCTGATCTATATATATAATTTTCTTTTAGCCATTTAGCAGAACCATCAATTGCAACTGGAATTGATGTCCATCCATTTTTGTATGCAGTTGTTGTTCCCCCTTCTTTAGGTGCTAAATCCTCCGCTCCTATCCCATAAAGATTATGAACTTTAATAGTTTTAGTACTATCTGGAGTACTAGTATCACTCAATTTCACATAACTCACCGTTTTTGGCTTGCCATCACTGCCTATTATTTCAGCTGTATCCATTACAGCATTACCATTTTCGTCTAATACAACATCATATCCTTGTGCTAAAGGTGATTTACCAAAATCTGTTTCATGTAGAGTGTGTGCTACTAAATATATAGGATCTATGTTATATTTTCTAGCTACATCTTCAAATGTTTGTCCTTGATCATAGTATATGTTATTCTCTGGTTCACCAAGATCGTTTAAATAGGTATTTAATCTTTGTTCATCAATTTCCCTAAATTTATTTATCTTTAAAAATTGCATAAAAGTTTGTTTGTTTTCCACAGTGAAATTATTAGGATCTATCTTTTCTTTTAATTTTGTATATGTATTAACTCCCCCTATTTGTGAATCTATATATTCATCTAAAGTTAAACTTACTTCAACCTTGCTTACTATGTCTTCATTTTCTTGCGCTACTGTTGAATATATCTCATTACTTGTATTTATTTGTGAAGTATTTGCAAATACATTGTTGGAGTTAATAGATAATATTATCATTCCAACTAATAAAATCGATGTAATCTTTTTAATATGCATGTTTTTCCCCCTTAATATAAATAAAACATTTATAAAATAAAATATTATATACTATATTATAACAAAAAAGTACAGAAATTGAAGTCAATTTCTGTACTTTTTTGACAATTTAACTTTTTTGTTACTTTTTATTGACAATTTATATTGATTTATTACTCAACTCTACTTAATGTCACTACTGCTTCTGCCCTTGTTATCTTGCCTTTTGGCCTAAATGTTCCATCACTATATCCGCTCATATATCCTTTTTCTGTAATACCTTCTACTGAAGCTTTAGCCCAGCTAGATACTTGGCTTTTATCTATATAATTATTTGATTTATCATAATTTGTGTCTGATAATTTTTTGTAATTAGCTATCATTGCTGCTGCTTCTTCTCTTGTTATTGGATCATTTGGCTTAAATTCTGTTGCAGTTTTTCCATTACATACTCCATTTGTAAATGCTATATCTATTTCATTTTTTGCCCAGTGATTATTTGTATCACTAAATACTTTTCCACTTGTTATAGTCAATCCAAATGATTTATTTAGTATCTTTACAAACTCAGCTCTTGTTATTGAATTATTAGGTCTAAATGTTTTATCATCGTATCCATTTACATATCCCTTAGATACAAATTGCTCAATAGAAGCTTTTGCCCAATGAGACTGTATATCTTCAAAGTTTATAATTATAATCGCCGGCTTTGTATATGTTAAATAATTATTATATATATATCTTACCTCTCCATTGATCTTAGTTATGGCCCATCCATTTGAAGTATAACCATAAACTTCAACTGCAGTGTTTTTTGCTAAATCTCCTACATCTCTAAAACTAGAAGTAGGTCCTGTTCTTACATTTACACTCTCAATATTATAAACATATTTTGTTTCTATTGGTGCATCACCTATTACAGGTACCGTGTATGATGGAGTTGCATATTTTGGTACTTCAAACTCTAAATTAGTTGGTTCATATAAATAAGATAACTCATTCATATATTCTGATACTTTATTTGCCCATCCTATATCAGTTGCATATTGATGCCATTTTCCTACATAATCGTATCTCATCTTATATACAGTATTTTGATTATATGATGATCTATATATATAACCATCTCTAATCCACTTAGCAGATCCATCTATTGCAGCTGGAATAGATGTCCAGTCATTATCATATGCAGTTGTTGTACCTCCTGGTATAACTGCTGAATCTACTGCTCCTATACCAAAAAGATTATGAACTTTAACAGTTTGTGCATCAGTTGGTGTACTAGAATCCTTCAATCTAACATAACTTATAGTCTTTGTTACATTGCCTTCACTATCTTTTATCTCAACTATATCTCTTATGGCTTTTCCATCAGGACCTAATACAACATAATACCCCTGTGCTAAATTTGACATTCCAAATCCAGTTTCATGTAAAGTATGTGCAACTAAATAAATAGGATCTATATTGTATTTTCTAGCTACATCTACAAATACTTGTCCTTTGTTATAAAATATATTAGTTTTCCCTGAACTAACTGTAATATTATTTAAATAGGTATTTAATCCTTGAACATCAATTTCTCTAAATTTATCTATCTTTAAAAACTGCATAAAAGTTTGTTTATCTTCAATTGTTAAATTATTAGGATCTATATATGATTTTAGCGTTTCTACAGATGTATTTGTTCTCTCTACTTGAGAATCTATATATTCATCTAAAGTTATACTTACTTGAGTATAATCTACTATATCATTATTTCCTTGTACTGTTACGTATTCACTAGAAACCCAACCTTCTTGCCCATTACTCAATCTTACCTTATACCATCCCTTTGATCCTTCTAATATGGTTACAGTGTCATTTTTATCTATAGTAGTTATCTTCGTATAAGTTGTACCAGGTCCAGTTCTAACATTTAATGTTGGTGAATTTACCATTGCTGTAGAATCTGCAAATATACTAGTTGCACTAATAGATAATGCAATAATTGTAGCTATTACAGTTGAAGTGATTTTTTTTATATGCATTTAATGTCCCCCTTCTATAAAGAATTTATTATATAAAATACTACACCTATTTACATTATAACAAAAAAAATACAGAAATTGTAGTCAATTTCCGCATTTTTTCGACAATGTAATTTTTTTGTTACTTTTAATTAGTTTATTTATGATTGTTTATATGAATTTATAATATAAAATAATTATAATAAAAAAAGACAGAAATTTAATAATTTCTGCCTTTCTTGTAATATTTACCTTGTATATTTATTATTTTCTATCCATTATATTTTGTATTCTAGTTTTTATTTGATCTGATTTAGGTCCAAATATAGCTTGAACTCCACCTTTAACTTCAAGAACCCCTGCTGCACCTAGAGATTTAAGCCTAGATTTATCAACCTTACTCGGGTCTACTACATTAACCCTAAGTCTAGTTATACAAGCATCTAATACTTCTATATTTTCTTTTCCACCTAGAGCTTCTAATATATGGGCTGCTTGTTCATCATCACCCATTTTATCAGAATTTCCTTCGCCTCTTTTATTATAATCTTCCTTTGAATACAACTTGACAACTTCATTTTCATCTTCTCTACCTGGTGTCTTTAAGTTCCATTTTTCTATAGCAAACTTAAATAAGAAATAATAAATAGGCATATATATTAAACCTACTATTACTACTGTCCATGCATTAGTCTTTGCTGGTCCAGGAAGAAGTCCATATAATATAAAGTCTATAAGACCTCCAGAGAATGTCATACCCATGTGCACATCAAACATGTACATCAACATAAATGATAAACCAGCAAGTAATGCATGTATAACATATAATATTGGAGCAACAAATAAGAATGTAAATTCTAGTGGCTCAGTTATACCAGTTAAAAATGTTGTAAGAGCAGCTGATAATAAAAGTCCTCCTACTATTTTTTTCTTCTCAGGTCTAGCAGCTCTATACATTGCATATGCTGCTGCAGGTAAACCAAATATCATAAATGGATACTTACCTGACATAAATCTACCTGCTGTAAGATTAGCACCAGCAGCCCATTGGCCAAACCATATATTAACATCTCCCATAAACACCTTTTGTGTAGCCGGATCTGTCCAAGTGCCACCAGCACCAGTAAACCAAAGTGGTGAATAGAATATATGATGTAGACCAAATGGTATTAAAGATCTTTCTATCAATCCATACACAAATATATATATTGGATTTGCATTTTCAGCAGCAATTACAGAACCTATCGCGCTTATAGCAGATCCAACAGGAGGCCATAAAAATGCCATTAATATACCAAGTCCTATACCTGCTAAGGCAGTTATTATAGGTATAAATCTAGGCCCTGCAAAGAAAGATAAATAATCAGGGAATTTTATGTCGTAATACTTATTATATAAATAAGCGGCGACTAAACCTACTAATATACCACCAAACACCCCTGAGTTTAATGTTTTTATACCTAATACAGTACCGTATGCATATTGCGATAAGTCAGTTGGCATAAGTATTCCCATAACTACATTCATTATTAGAAATCCTATGGCGGCAGCAAGACCTGCAACGCCCTTGTCTCCAGTTAAACCAGAAGCAACACCTAATGCAAACAATAAAGGTAAGTTGGCAAATACTATTTCACCTGAATTTTTTATAACAGATGCAAATAATTGCCAAAAACCACCTTTTAAAAATGGTATTATAGCCAAAACATCTGGGTTTTGCATAGCAGCTCCAAAGCCAAGTAGTAACCCTGCAGCTGGAAGTAAGGCAACAGGAACCATAAATGCTTTACCTATACGTTGAAGTAATTTCATAATATGTAATTCTCCTTTTAAATACAAAATTTATCATATCTAACCATTAATATTTGCTTAATATATATTTTTATTCAATTTTAATATAAAAAGAGGATATCTCAATGATTTTAAAAACCATTTTAGATAACCTCTTTTTCTAAACTTATTATTTTACTCTGCTTAAAGTTACTACTGCTTCTGCTCTTGTTATTTTACCTTTGGGCTTAAATGTTCCATCACTATATCCGCCCATATATCCATTTTCTATCATGCCTTCTACTGAACTTTTAGCCCAGTTAGATACTTGATTATTATCATTGTATTTGTTTATTTTATCATAATTTGTATCTGATAGTTTCTTATAGTTAGCTATCATTACAGATGCTTCTTCTCTTGTTATCGGGTCATTTGGCTTAAATTCTGTTGCTGACTTTCCATTACATACTCCATTGCTTACAGCTATGTCTATTTCATCTTTAGCCCAGTGGGTTTTCGTGTCACTAAATACTTTTCCACCTAACTGAGTTAATCCAAATGCTTTATTAAATATAGTTACAAACTCAGCTCTAGTTATTGAATTATTAGGTCTAAATGTTCCATCTGCATATCCACCTACATATCCTTTAGATACAAATAATTCTATACTATCTTTAGCCCAATGAGTTATCACATCCATAAGTTCGATTATTCTTCCCATTACGCTTACCTCTATTTCCTTTGTTACTGTATTTCCATCACTATCATTTGCTTCATAAACTACTTTATAAGTTCCGGCAATTGATGTATTTACTGTATTTTCTTTTATCTTTATATCTGCTGTTATATCTCCATCTTCGCTATCACTTGCACTTACGTCTTTCATTGGGTCAAATTGATATCCAACTCTTAGTGTTTTTTCACTTGCAGTTATCACTGGTTTTTCATTACTTCTTATAGTTACTTTAATAGTTTTTGTTGTACTTGCTCCTTTACTATCTACTACATTATAAACTACTTCATATTCCCCTATCTTGGTTGTATCTACTGTGTTTTTCACTATTTCTATTTTAGATGTTATATCTCCATCTTCTTGGTCACTTGCACTTAATCCATCTAATGAGTTAAATATATCTCCTAGTTTTAATATTATATTACTTGCACTTATTGTTGGTATACTGTTTACTGTTACATTTATTCCCTTTGTAATTGTGTTACCATCACTATCACTTACTTCATATACTACTTTATATATTCCCGCAACTGACGTATCTACTGTGTTTTCTTTTATCTTTATATCTGCTGTTATATCCCCCTCTTCTTTATCACTTGCATTTATTCCATCTAATGGCTCAAACGTATCTCCAACTTTTAGTATTATATCCTCTGCAATCACTACTGGCTTTTCATTACTTCTTACTGTAACTTTTATTGCCTTTGTTATACTAGTTCCTTGACTGTCTGCTACCTTATATTCAACTTCATATATTCCTTCTTTTGTTGTATCTACTTCATTTTTTACTACTTCTATTTTATCTGTTATATTTCCATCTTCTTTGTCATCTGCACTTACTCCACTTAGTATATCAAATGAGTCTCCAACTTTTAGTGTTATATCACTTGCAGTTATTACTGGTTGTTCATTTATATTACCATTAACTACATAGTATTGTTTACTTATTGTATTTCCAAACACTGTTTTAAATTCTATTGTTATTTTATCTTTATTACCTATATTTATATCTTTTAAGTCAAATACTCCATTATTATTTACATATACATTTTGTCCTTCTATATACATATCTACAACAGGAACAGTAGCCCCTTTTAAGCTTAGATTTCCATCAGTTACGGATGCCGCATCTCCTCTTATAGGTATATCTTGTACCGGATATGAGGTCATAATGAAATTTGATATATAATTAGTTCCACTTATAACAATAGTTCCGTTATATAAAGTTGGACTTCCACCCCAGGACATATATCTCCCATATAATTTCCCATTTAGAACTAATCCTCCGTAAGATCTTAGGGCACCCATTACATATATATTTCCATTTACAGTTACATTGCCTCCTATAGTTAAAACTGCTTTAGGTCCTATATATAGATCTCCATTTATAATTTTATTAGTCCAGTATTCATTATTATTTACCGTAGTAACTCCTTCAATTGGTTTAGTAGGATTTTGTTCATATATAACTGTAAAATCCCCCGCACTAAGATTTTCTCTTATATCTCCATAATTATTTATATTTAAGTTATATATAAAGACGTCGTTATCTTGATTGTCTTTGATATATACAAAATCTATTTTCCATTCTCCAGATTCCGTAGTATTATCTATATCTATATATCCTTCATATATATCTTTTTCACTGTTATATGTCATTGGTACATATTGAGGTTTACCTGTAATTGGCATCTCATAATATAATGATACATATTTTACTCCCGATATATCATCACTTGCTTTTAAACTTACATTTACCCTATCTCCATCTTTAGCTTCTTTTTTATCTACATTTAAACTTGATACATCTAATACTGGTGCACTTATATCTGCACTTGTCCCACTTACGGTAAAATCTCCCGCACTAAGATTTTCTCTTATATCTCCATAATTATTTATATTTAAGTTATATATAAAGACATCATTATCTTGGTTGTCTTTGATATATGCAAAATCTATTTTCCATTCTCCAGATTCCGTAGTATTATCTATATCTATATATCCTTCATATATATCTTTCTCACTGTTATATGTCATTGGTACATATTGAGGTTTACCTGTAATTGGCATCTCATAATATAATGATACATATTTTATTCCCGATATATCATCACTTGCTTTTAAACTTACATTTACCCTATCTCCATCTTTAGCTTCTTTTTTATCTACATTTAAACTTGATACATCTAATACTGGTGCACTTATATCTGCACTTGTTCCACTTACGGTAAAATCTCCCGCACTAAGATTTTCTCTTATGTCTCCATAATTATTTATATTTGAGTTATATATAAAGACATCATTATCTTGGTTGTCTTTGATATATGCAAAATCTATTTTCCATTCTCCGGATTCCGTAGTATTATCTGTATCTATATATCCTTCATATATATCTTTCTCACTGTTATATGTCATTGGTACATATTGAGGTTTACCTGTAATTGGCATCTCATAATATAATGATACATATTTTATTCCCGATATATCATCACTTGCTTTTAAACTTATATTTACCCTATCTCCATCCCTGGCTTCTTTTTTATCTACATTCAAACTCTCAACGTCTAGCACCGGTGCAGTTATATCTACTCCGTTATTTTCTTCATAAGTACTCTGGTTATAATCGCTAATACTTTGTTCTTCAGCATATGTCAATAGACCCGATGTACTTGATAATATCATCGTTGTAGATAATATTAAAGCTGTAAATTTTTTATTTATTTTCAACCTAATGCCCCCAACTATATTTAAAATTTATCTTCTTTATAAATTATACCATATAATGTTAATAATTATATTTAATAGTAGTAAAACACTATATTCATATATTAAATAACTAAGTATATTGTGCCAATATTTACTTTAACATAAAAAGGATGCACAAATGTGCATCCTTTAATTTATATATTAGAATTGAGCTTCAGCAAGTCTCTTATAAGACATGTATCTATGCTTAGCATCAGCTTCTGCCTTAGTAAATAACTCTTCAGCAGTTTCTGGATATTGCTTAGCAATAGCAGAGTATCTTATTTGACCCATTAAGAAATCTCTAAAGCTTGCTGTTCCCTCTTTAGAATCTAAAGTAAATGGATTTTTACCTTGATCTGCAAGAGTTGGATTGTATCTGTATAAATGCCAGTAACCACTTGCAACGGCTTGTTGAATATTAGCTTGGCTACGACCCATACCTTCTTTAAGACCATGGTTTATACATGGAGCATAAGCTATTATTAAAGATGGTCCATCATAGCTTTCAGCTTCAGTTATAGCTTTCATAAATTGGTTCTTATCAGCACCCATACCAACTTGAGCTACGTATACATTTCCGTAAGACATAGCCATCATACCTAAGTCTTTCTTTCTAGACTTCTTACCAGAAGCAGCAAACTTAGCCATAGCAGCAGCTGGAGTAGCTTTAGAAGATTGACCACCTGTATTTGAGTAAACTTCTGTATCAAATACTAATACGTTTACATTTTCACCAGAAGCTAATACGTGATCAAGCCCACCATAACCTATATCATAAGCCCAACCGTCTCCGCCTAGAAGCCATATAGATCTCTTAACTAGGTAATCTTGCTTATCAGCAATCTCGGCAAATAATTCTTTAGCTCTAGTATCTTGTACATCAAGGTTAGCAAGAATATTCTTAACTTCATTACTTGCAACTTTAGAGCCTTCGCCATCTTCCATATTAGTTAACCAGTTGTTTAATATTTCTTTGTAGTTTTCTTTTATATCTAAGCTTACTAATTCATGCATTATATCAGCTATTTTACTTCTCATTTGATTAGTAGCTAATGCCATACCGTATCCAAACTCAGCATTGTCTTCGAATAATGAGTTTGCCCAAGTAGGACCTTTACCTTCATGGTTTACAGTATATGCAGTTGATGGAGCTGATGCACCCCATATAGAAGAACATCCTGTAGCATTAGCTATCATCATTCTATCTCCATATAGTTGAGTTACAACTTTTATATATGGAGTTTCTCCACAACCAGCACAAGCTCCTGAGAACTCATAAAGAGGTTGTTTGAATTGGCTATTTTTAACGTTCATTGGAGAAGCTGCATGTTCTTTTGGAGATACATTAGTCATAGCAAATTCCCAGTTTGGTATTTGCTCAATTGTTTGAGTATCAATTCCCTTCATAACTAATGCTTTTTCTTTAGCTGGACATATATCAGCACAGTTTCCACAACCAGTACAGTCCATAGGGCTTATTTGAATTCTATATTGATATTGATCTAATCCTTTACCTACAGCTTTTTTAGTTACATAGCTTTCTGGAGCTTCTTTTAACTCATCTCCTGTAGCAAGCATTGGTCTTATTACAGCATGAGGACATACATATGAACATTGGTTACATTGAATACAGTTTTCTGGTATCCACTCTGGAACATTAACTGCTATACCACGTTTTTCATATGCAGCTGTACCACTTGGGAATGAACCATCTTCTATTCCATTGAATGCACTTACAGGTAATATATCACCTTCTTGTGAAGCCATAGGTCTTAATATTTCTGTTATGAATTCTGGTTCTTCTACAGTTGTAGCAGCTTCTTCTGTTTGTGTCTCATTATGATTTGACCAAGAAGATGGAACATCTATTTTAACTAACGCATCTGCACCTTTTTCAACTGCTTCATAGTTCATGCTAACTATTTTTTCACCTTTTTTGCCATAAGCCTTAACTATAGATTCTTTTAAGTACTTAACAGCATCTTCTACAGGTATAACTTCAGCTAACTTGAAGAATGCAGATTGCATTATCATGTTTATTCTATTTCCAAGCCCTATTTCATTAGCTATTTTAGTAGCATCTATAGTATAAAACTCAACATTATTGTCAGCTATGTATTTTTTCATACTACCTGGTAAGTATTCTTCTAATTCATCAGCACTCCATGAACAGTTAAGAACAAATACTCCACCTTTTTTAAGTCTATTTACTGGATTGTATTGGTTTACATAAGATGGGTTGTGACATGCTACATAATCAGCTTCATCTATTAAATAAGTTGATTTTATAGGAGTTTTACCAAATCTTAAGTGAGACATAGTTACCCCACCAGATTTTTTAGAGTCGTATGCAAAGTATCCTTGAGCATACATATCTGTGTTATCTCCTATTATTTTTATAGCTTGTTTGTTTGCTCCAACAGTACCGTCAGAACCTAATCCCCAGAATAAACATCTTATAGTTCCTTCTGGAGCTGTGTTTATTTCTTCTTTTACTTCTAATGATGTATTAGTTACATCATCAACTATACCTACAGTAAATCTATCTTTTGGAGCATCACATTTTAAGTTATCAAATATAGCCTTTATTTGAGCTGGAGTAGTATCTTTTGAACCTAATCCATAACGTCCACCTACTATAAGAGGAGCATTTTTTTTGTTATAGAATATAGATTTTATTTCTAAGTATAATGGCTCACCTATTGAACCTGGCTCTTTAGTTCTATCTAATATAGATATTTTCTTAACTGTTTTAGGCATTGCATCTAAGAAATGCTTAGTTGAGAATGGTCTAAATAAACGAATTTTTATAAGTCCATATTTTTCTCCTTTAGCATTTAAGTAATCTATTGTTTCTTCTATAGTGTCTGTTACTGAACCCATAGCAACTAATATATTTTCAGCATCTGGTGCACCATAGTAGTTAAATAACTTGTAATCTCTTCCTGTTATTTTGTTTATTTCATTCATATAGTCTTCAACTATAGGAACCATATTATCATAGAATTTATTTGAAGCTTCTCTTCCTTGGAAGTATATATCTGGGTTTTGAGCAGTTCCTCTAAACATAGGATGATCTGGATGTAGAGATCTATTTCTAAATTCTTGTAAAGCTTCTTTGTCTATTAATCTTTCAAAATCAGAATAGTCTATAGCTTCTATTTTTTGTATTTCATGAGAAGTTCTAAATCCATCGAAGAAATGTATAAATGGTAATCTACCTTTTATAGCAGATAAATGTGCTACCCCTGCTAAATCCATAACTTCTTGTACAGATCCAGAAGCAAGCATTGCACATCCTGTTTGTCTTGCAGCCATAACGTCTTGGTGGTCACCAAATATAGATAAGGCATGAGCTGCTATAGCACGAGCACTTACGTGGAATACACCTGGTAATAATTCACCAGCCATTTTGAACATATTAGGTAACATTAATAATAAACCTTGAGATGCAGTAAATGTAGAAGTTAAAGCACCAGTTTGTAATGAACCGTGCATTGCACCAGCAGCACCAGCTTCTGATTGTAATTCCACAACGCTAACTTTTTGTCCAAATACGTTTTTCTTCCCCTGGGCAGACCACTCATCGAAAGCTTCTGCCATATTTGTAGATGGAGTTATTGGGTATATAGGAGCTACATCTGTAAATGCATAAGCAACGTATGCAGCAGCCGTATTTCCATCAACTGTCTTCATGATTTTAGCCATTTATTTCTCCTCCTTATTTTTTGTAATAAGAATTACATATGTAATATTCTTACTAATAATTTATTAGTTGGTTTATGACAAACTTATTTTTTGCATAAAAATATCTTTGTAAATAAGAATTCTATATTTCATATAAAATTCCTTCAATTTTAAAATATATTTTTGTAATTTTTTAATTTGTCGAAATTTTGGTTTTTTTAACCAACTATGTCCAACTTTTAATATTCCCCTATTTTATACTTTTTAAACCAAATTTTCGAATTAATTCTCATTTTGATATCTGAATTTTTTAAATTAATTCTCATTTTGATATTTAAATATTTAAATATTAAAGTTATAATTAAATTATATATCTAATTCCATTTTATGTAAACATAAAAAAACAATAAAAAAGAGCCTATTGGCTCTACATGAGTTATCTTCTATTTTTTATAGACTTGATTAAATAATTAACTATTCCCTTTTTGTCTAATCTTATTTTTTCAAACTCATTTTCCCTTATAAAATCTATTAATTCTCTTCTATTTATCTTGTATATATTTACACCGTTTACACAGTACATAGATTTATCAGCTCTAGAAATAGACACTATACAAGTATCCTTATCATAATTATATTGTTCACATATACCTATAAAATTTGAAAAGCTAGGCATAGTAAATATGCAAGTTTTCAATATCATCCCCCCAAAATCATAAATTTCACCAATATCCTTTAAATATCGCACTTATAAAGTATTTTAAGGTTATATTAAATTAAAGTCAAATGTTATTTAACTGTAATTATAGTTGTTGCACTAATATTACCAGATTTATCTATTGCGTTTACGTAAATTTTCTTACTTCTTATTTGCCCAGGTATATTTACAGTAAAGTATCCATTTTTATCGGCATTTGATAAATAAATTTTTTTATCTATACTAACCCTTAATATTGAATATGCTTCTGCCCTTCCTTTTACTGTTTTATCATAGGCTTTTACTGTATATACACTAGGCTGTAAAGGTGGAATTACATCTCTTACTTTAGTAATTGCATATTTACTTTTATTTCCTGATTTATCTACAGACAACAATTTTATCTCCATATCTGATTTTATATATTTTATTGTATACTTATATACACCCATTGCATCTGTTATAGATCTTCCTAGGTATTTTCCATCTAAATATATATATACAGTTGAATGTTGTTCTGATTTTCCGCTTATTAATGTTGATTTATTATTAACGGTATTAATAGTTGGTACTACCGGTGGAGTTCTATCTTTTACAGTTATATTTACTGTATCACTAATTTCTCCTTTTTCATTTGTGGCTACAAGACTTAATATTGTTCCCGGTGTTTGATAGTTAATAGGTATTGAAAAACTTCCATATTTATTTACAAGTGATGATCCTATTTCTGTATTTCCCAACTTAGCAGTTACATAATACCATGCTTTTGATTTACCTATTATTTTATTGCTATTATCAGATACCTCATATACTAATGGCTTTTCAGGTTTAACTATTGATTTATCTAAACTAGATACAGTATCTATAGCTTTCGTAATATCTAATCTTCCCCATCCGTACCTTGTATCATAGCCTATACTTCCTAAGTCCTTAGTCGTACTTATTAATGTATTGTAAACTTCGGTTAAAGTTATATCTGGTTTAACTGAGTACATAATACCCGCTACTGCAGAAACATGTGGAGCTGCCATTGAAGTTCCTGATAATAAAGCTATATCTCCATTTGAAATAACGCTTGCAATGTCTACTCCAGGTGCAACTAAGTCTAATCCTTTGCCATAGTTTGAAAATGTAGCCAAATTATCTTTATTATCTGTTGCTCCTACTGAAACAACATATTTTGAATTGGCAGGATAAAAAAGAACATTACTAGAACTATTACCAGACGCTGCAATTACAGTTACTCCATTTTTATTAGCATATTCTAGCTCCTTTTCAATCACTGGTATAGGTTCTATAACTGAAGATCCTAAGCTTAAATTTATAACCTTTGCTCCATTGTCTACTGCATATCTTATTCCCAAGGCTATATCACTGTCTTCTCCAAATCCTAGAGAATCTAATACCTTAATAGGCAATATACTAGTGTGATTATCAGATACCTGAGATATTATTCCAGCAACATGAGTTCCATGAAAGTGATCATCAAAAGCATCATCATCATTATTTACAAAATCTTTATCAATATCTGTACGAACTTTTCCTTCAAAATCCTTTAAATTATAATTTATTCCTGTATCTAATACAGCAATTGTACTTTGTCTGTAAAATGTATCTTCTGTAAAATTATTTACAACTTCATTGCTATAGTTTTGTATTAACTCACTATTATAATTGCTATTACCAATTGCTTTAAAAACATGAGATTTTTGTACATATTCGAAATCTTTATTTTGAGATAAGCTTTCTATTACTTTATTTACTGATTTATTAGAGTCTAAAGTTATAACATATGTATCTGGTATAGAAATATTTTTATTTTTTACAGTATTAACCTTAATTTCATCAGCTAAAATATTATCCTCTTTTAATATTTCTTTTATTCTTTTATTTAAACTTCTAGTGCTCTCATCTTCTACACTTATAATAATCTTTTCTTCGTCACTATAATCATTTTCTAAAGCCAGGGAATTATACCCAAGTGATTGAATAAGAATACAAGAAATAATACTTATTGATAGTAACTTCTTTTTTAACACATAAAATCCCCCTAGAATAAATATAAATACAGTAATATTATATACTTATTTTATTTATATTGAAAATAAAAAAGTTGGCAATAAATTCATGCCAACCTTAAATATTAGTATCCTCCACTACTTCCACTTCTTCCTTGAACTATTGCAATAGATGCACTAGCACCTATTCTAGTAGCGCCCGCATTTATAACAGCTATAGCATCTTCCATATTTCTAACTCCTCCAGATGCCTTAACTCCAATTTCAGGCCCTACAGTATCTCTCATCAATTTAATATCTTCTGGGGTAGATCCACCTGTTCCAAATCCAGTAGAAGTCTTAACATAATCTGCTCCTGCTTTTTTTGCAAGCTCACAAGCTATTTTCTTTTCTTCATCAGTTAAATAACAAGTTTCTATTATAACCTTAACAAGTGCTTTCTTGTCTGCTGCATCTACAACAGCTTTTATATCATTTTGTACATAATCGTATTTTTTATCTTTAAGAGCACTTATATTTATAACCATATCAACTTCATGAGCACCTTTAGATATAGCATCTTTAGTTTCAAATGCCTTAGTATCAGTTGTATTAGCACCTAAAGGGAAACCTATAACAGTACAAACCTTTACATCGCTACCTTCTAATTCTTCTTTTGCTAGTTCTATGTATCCTGGATTTATACATACAGAAAAGAATCCATATTCTTTTGCTTCTCTACATATAACCTTTACATCTTCTTCAGTTGCAAAAGCCTTAAGTATAGTGTGATCTATCATTTTTGCTATATTTACGTCCATATATTCATCTCCTTATTTACTATTTAAACAAAAATTCGCTTTGCTCATGTCGCCAACGACCCAAAAATCGGGTCCGTTGCTCAAAAAAAGCATGTGTATTATACACATACTTTTTGCACTTTATCAATATATTATTCAGCTATTAATTCAACCATTTCTCCGTTTTTAACACCTGCACCGTTTCCTTCTTCTATATCAACGTGCATTTCTAAAGCAAAACTTTCGTGAGCTCTTACTAAAACATTTTCAAATACTAATGCTCTTTCTCCAAAAGTTCTAACCTTAACTCTTTGCTTATCTTTAACACCAAATTTTTCAGCATCAGAAGTATGCATATGGATATGTCTAGCAGCTACTATAATACCGTCTTTCATTTCAACTTCACCAGCTGGTCCAACTAATTTAGCACCTGGAGTTCCTGCTATATCACCTGAATCTCTTATTGGTGCTTTTACACCTAAAACAAATCCATCAGCTAATGATATTTCAACTTGGCTGCTTGGTCTAGCAGGTCCTAAAACTCTAACACCTTTTAAAGTTCCTTTTGGTCCTACCACATCAATTTTTTCTTCACAAGCATATTGACCTGGTTGTGCAAGATCTTTTAATTTTTTTAATTCATATCCTTCTCCAAATAATACATTTATGTCTTCTTGACTAAGATGAACGTGTTTGTTAGATAAAGCTATTGGTAATTTCATATGTAATTCCTCCTATGTTTAATTTTCATAATCATTATACATAATATTCCTATCAAAATCAAATAATTAACCCATTTAGTAAATTATAGAAATTTGGAAAAGATATGTTAATACATTCACTATCATCTATATTTGTATTTCCGCTAGCTATTAAAGATGCAATACTCATTGCCATGGCTATTCTATGATCCTTGAAGCTTTCAATGTATGCTCCTTTTAACTTAGTCTTTCCCTTAATTATCATTCCATCTTCTAATTCTTCTATATCTGCTCCCATTTTTTTCAAATTATCAACTGTAGCTTTTATTCTATTACTTTCTTTTACCTTTAGTTCCTTTGCATCTTTTATAATTGTAGTTCCTTCACATTGAGTGGCAAGTACAGCTATTACTGGTATTTCATCTATAAGTCTAGGAATTAAATCTCCAGATATAGTGATTCCACAGAGATTATTAGAATACCTAACTATTATATTTCCTATTAACTCGCCACATACTTTTTTAGTATCTACTATTTCAAAATTACCATTCATAGATTTCAGTACATCTAGTATCCCAGTTCTAGTAGGATTTAAGCCTACATTCTTTATAAGTATTTCAGAATTTGGTACAATACTTCCTCCAACTAAGAAAAATGCTGCAGAAGATATATCACCAGGAACGTATATTTCTCTAGGATAAATATTTTCTACTGGATTTACATTTATAGTTAAATCATTTACATTAATATCTGCTCCAAATGACTTAAGCATTATTTCAGTATGATCCCTGCTTTTAACTTTTTCAACTATAGTGCTAGTGTTTTCTCCATATAATGAAGCTAATATTAAAGCTGATTTAACCTGTGCAGATGCAATAGGCATATTGTAATTTATATAATTAATATTTCCACCATTTATTGTTATTGGTGTATAATCACCAGTTATATTACATCCCATAAGCTTTAGTGGATCGGTAACTCTTTTCATAGGCCTTTTAGCTATAGATTCATCTCCAAATAAAGTAGCTTCAAAGTTTTGACCAGCAAGTATTCCCATAATAAGCCTTATTGTAGTACCTGAGTTTCCAACATCTAAAAGCCCACTTGGCTTTTTAAGACCTTTAAGTCCAACTCCATTTACTATAACTTCTTTTTTATTTAATTCTATATCTACACCCATTTTTCTAAAACAATTAACCGTACTTATACAATCTTGCCCATTTAAAAAATTGGTTATTCTATTTTTTCCATTACTTATTGCTGAAAACATTATAGCTCTATGGGATATAGACTTATCTCCTATTAATTCAAAACTTCCCCTAAGCATTTTTTATCTCCTCAATAACTTCATATATTTCATCTTCAGTACCATCATCTACAACTCTTACCTTACCATAATCTATTGGAATAACTAAATTGAACTTTCCAAAGCTATTTTTCTTATCATTTTTCATAACATTTAGTATGTCTTTAGAATCTATATCATAAAAAGTCGTTGGCAAATTGTATAAATTATATACTTCCATTAACTTCTCATAATAATCATTGTTTATATATCCTCTTTTTAGCGAGAACTTAAATGCCATAACAGTACCTATACTTACAGCAAATCCATGGCTTAATCTTCCTAGCTTTTCTATACCATGGCCAAAAGTATGTCCAAGATTTAAGATTCTTCTCAAATCATTTTCTTTTTCATCTTTTCTTACAATATCTAACTTTATGTTTACACATTTACTTATAATATAAAGTAACTTATTTTCATTTAAATTTAAAATATCATCACTATTTTCTATTAAATAATCTAAAAACTCATAGTCATATACTAAAGCATATTTTATAACCTCAGCTAGTCCACCTATGAATTCATCTTTGTGTAGAGTTTTGAGTGCATTTACATTTATATATACAAGTTCTGGCTGATAAAAACTTCCAACTATATTTTTATAAACACCTATATTTACTCCTGTTTTACCACCTATAGAGCTGTCTACTTGGGAAAGTAATGTTGTTGGAACTTGTATTAAATCTACACCTCTCATATATGTAGATGCTACAAATCCAGCTAAATCACCTACAACTCCACCCCCAAATGCCAAAACTAAAGACTTTCTAGATAAATTGTTTTGTATGCAGTATCTTATTATTTCTTCATAAGTTCCTAAATTTTTAGAGTCCTCACCACTAGATATTATATATTCGTAAATAATCTTATGTTTAAATACTTTTATAAAATATTCTAATTGCTTTTTATATACATTATCGTCAGTTATTATTAAAATAGAGTCATACTCTTTAGGTAAATAAAATTTATCATAACTACTTTCTATTATTACTTTGTTTATTTTCTCCATCCTCTTCTCTCCAACCTTTCCATATAAGAGTGATAGTTAGACTTTATATCATTTATATTGTCACTGCCAAACTTATCTAAGAAAAACTTAGCTATGACAAATGCCGCCACATTTTCTCCAACTACACTAGCTGCAGGAACTGCACATACATCTGAGCGCTCAATACTTGCCTTATATCCTTCCAAAGTCTCTATATCTATTGAATCCAGTGGAGTATATAAAGTAGGTATAGGTTTCATAGCACATCTTATTATTATTTCATCTCCGCTACTCATTCCACCTTCTATACCACCTAAATTGTTAGAACTTCTATATATACCTTTTTCTTCATTGTAGTATATTTGATCTTGAATTTTGGATCCTCTATGATTCGCAACTTCAAATCCTAAACCTATTTCAACACCTTTTATGGCTTGTATACTCATAAGATGTCTACTTAGTTCTGCATCTATTTTTTTATCAAAATGAACGTATGAACCAAGACCTGGAGGTACATTTTTTATTCTTATTTCAAATATTCCACCCATGGTGTCTTTATCAACCTTTGCATTTTTTATTTCATTTATCATATTGCTTTCAATATCTTTTACTATACATCTAACTTCGCTATTATCCACATGTTCTTTTATAAAATCAAAATCATACACATTTTCTAGTTTTGAACTTCCTATTTGAATAACATGAGAAGTAAATTCTATGTCAAAAGTCTTTAAAAGTTGCTTACAAATAGCTCCAACACCAACTCTTACTGCAGTTTCCCTAGCACTAGATCTTTCAAGTACGTTTCTAATATCATCAAAATCATACTTTAGACTTCCAGTTAAATCGGCATGACCAGGTCTTGCCTTTGTAACTTTTTTAGTTTCTTTGTCGATATCAGTTATAGGGTTCATATAATTTGCCCAATTTTCATAGTCATTGTTTTTTATCATAATAGCAATAGGGCTTCCAATTGTAGTACTTCCTCTCATACCACTTAATATATCTACATTGTCTTTTTCTATTGCCATTCTTCCGCCTCTACCATATCCCGTTTGACGCTTTTTAAGCTCATTATTTACAGTCTCTATATTTATATGTAAATTAGCTGGCATACCTTCTAATATTGCAACAAGACATTTTCCATGTGATTCTCCACTAGTTAAATACCTAAGCATAACTTCCTCCTTAAGAAAAAAATTCGTTTCACTCATGTCGCCAACGGCCTAGAAACATGGCCCGTTGCTCAAGTTTATAAGTTGGAAATTAAAATTTCCTTTGATAAAAAAAGAGCTAGCTACTTAGCAAGCTCTTTTATTTCATTTATATAAGAATTTATTAATTTATCTATATTTTCAACATGTTCATCGTTATCTTTATATGACATTTCATCAGAGCTATTTATATTATAAGTATACTTTAGCTTTGAGTTAACGCTTTTGAAGAAAAAGTCCATAATTATTTGGCCACCCTTAAATTGACTTTCATAAGGGCTACTTCCACCTACAGCTATGTACATACCAACTCTTTTTTTACTTCTATTTATAGACGGTTTTTTTAATATATACTTACTTGCAAAAAAAGCTTGAGTTCTATCTACTACAGTCTTTAGTTTTGCCGGTATTGAATCAAAGTAAACAGGAGATACAACAATTGTTCCATTGGATTTGTCAAATTGTTCATATATAGGAGTCATATCATCCTTTATACGGCAATGCCCTGTCTTTTCACAAAATCCACATGCATTACAGTAATCTATATTCATATCGTATATGTTGTGAACAACATAATCAATACTATTTTCCTCCAATTTATTAGTTATATCATTTATTATGTCTACACAATTTTTCTTTTTTCTAGGACTTGCATTTACAACTACTATCATAAAATCCCCCTATATATTTTTTAAGAAAACTAATAATATATCGTCTTCATAATGTTCTTCATTAGAAAAATCAATTAGTTCTTGTTCTAGTTTTTCAAATATTTCTGATGTATTTAATTTATAATTACATTCTAAAAATTTCTTAAGTCTATCTATACCGTATTCTTCTTTATCTTTATTTTTAACTTCCAAAACACCATCAGTAAACATACATATAAGGTTATAATCTTCTAGACAATAACAACCTTCACTATATGCCATTTTGTCAATAACTCCAAGCGGTAAGCCTTTATCTATTTCTATTTCATTTGATATAACTTCACCATTTTCTAATACACGTATCCCTATAGGTAGATGATGGCCTGCATTAGAACTACATATAGAATTTTGAGATACGTCTATTACATCAACTCTAGCAGTTGCAAAAACTCCCATTTTATCAAATTCTTCATACAATATCTCATTCATAGAAGATACTATTTCTGATGAGCTTTTGTTAGAAAGTGCTAAGGTCTTAAAGGTTCCCTTTAACATTGCTACAAAGTAGTTTGAAACTATACCATGTCCCATTACATCTACTAAAAGAAGAATTCTTTTATCTTCATTTACCTTTAGTACATGACAGAAATCCCCTCCTATTAACTTAGAAGGCTTGTGATAAAATGATATTTCTTTGTTGTTTACAAACTTAATATTACTTTCATTCATCATAAGTCTTTGCTGTTCAGATAAAACCTTTAATTCATTTTCAACAAGTTCATGTTCCATTTTTGCTATATTATATTTATACAGCTGCATACCAACAGAAACTTGTTTTGCAAATATACTAAGTACCTTAAGATCGTCTATAGTGTATTTTTCACTATTTGCTGCAGCTATATATCCAACATGATTTTCACTTAAGTGAAGCTTGTGATATATAAGGGTACCTACATTTTGGTCTTCTATTTCTTTACTTAAATCTCCCTTATCATAGTACTTAGATGTTATATCATTTTCTTTTATTAACCCAAGGGCTCCATATATATTAGTATTTTGGTCTTCATCTTCAGGTATATAATGACTAAATAGCTGTTTTTTGCTTTCTTCATCGTCTATAACTACTAAAGCAGCCTTACTTTTTGTTATATGACAAGCTTGTCTACTTAAATGATCTAAGAAGCTTTGTATACTTTCATCTGTATAAAGTTTTTTGGTAGCTTCATTTATAGAGTTTAGAGCACCTCTCAATTTATTTACCAAAACGTCTATGTCGCTATTTTTCTTAGTTATTTCTATAGATAAACTTATTAAAGATGTAACAGAAGAAATAAAGGCTATATCATCATCACTCAAAGTTTCGTCTTTGTTTAAAAAGCAAGTTAAAAAACCAACTACCCTATCGTTAGCTATAAGAGGAAATACTATTCTACTGTTATATCCTTCTTCGCTAGCCATAGCTCTTTCATCTATAGCTCTTTCATCTTCAAATATATCTTTTACCCAAACTATTTTTTGTTCACATACTGCTTCTTGGATATATTTTGGATAAGTGCTAAAATCTATTTTTACACCCCTTGGGCTATCATCAGAAAATAATGTCGGTATATAATTTAGGGTAGAAGAACAAACTAGATATGCATATTTAAAGCTATTTTTATAAAATAAATTTACACATGCCTTAGTTGGATGTACAACTTGAAGCATTTTGTCTATTATTTTATCTTTTATTACAAAAAAGTCCGTAGATTCTGTTACAAGTTTTGATATTTCTACTAAATTATACATAGCTTTTTCTTTCTTAGTGTTGTTTTTCATAAAACTCCCCCAGTATTTAGAACGAATTATGTCTATTGTATATTTTTAATATTACTATATAAATCTTTTATAGTAAATACAAAAACTATTAGGAAAGATAGTATACAAACTATGTTAAAATTAGTAAACAATCCTATTAAAAGTATTATCATCAAAGCATTTAACTTTGGTTTTATATTGTCTGTAACTATTTTTTGACTAGTTCCTTCTATATTGCTTTTTATATTCCCCATGTTTTCCTTTATATTATCTTTGATATTTTCTTTGAATTGATCTTCTAAAAATACCTTGTAATATGTGTATAGCATAAGTATTGCCATAGCTCCTAATCCAAAAAATATATTTAAATTAAATGCTATAAGTATACCTACTACAGTAGCAAAGTATTTTAAGGCCTTACCTAAAATATTATCTACCTTAGCTGATACTTCCTGAATTGGCTGTTTCTTTATTTCATATTCCTTTTTTGTTAAATCCTTTATTCTAGATTTTACTATTTCTGAATAAAAAAGCTTTACTAAACCATTAATCATAATTTTCCCTCCAGTTTGGAATATTTTACTTATTTATATTTTTACAATTATAATATTTTTTATACTTGTCAATAATATAAATGGATGATTATGTAAGAAGGGAGCTATTATATGGATATAGAAAGTTTGGATATTCGACTTAGAACTCAGCTTTATGGTTATACAAAAAAGGTTCTTAGAAAATATCAAAAGGGAATTGCAAGTGGTAAATTAACAGCAAACATATTTGCACAAAATATACTAGAAATGGAAAATATGAAGCATTGGTTAGATGAAAATGTAAAAAACAAAGAAGAATTTAGAAAATCCTACATAAACTACATAGATAAGCTTATAAATAATCAAAATGAATTTAGTATCTCACCTAAAAGCAAATCAAAATCTAAAGTTTCAATATCACCTAAGCCTACAGTTACCCAACAACTTCAACTTAAAAACGTATTAAAGGAAAGCGGATATGAACTTACAATGCCTTCTCAATACTTAACAGCAATTGAAGTAGACAATATTATAAAATACATAAAAACAGGAAAGATAGAGTTAGGAAGTGAAAGAGTCTATAATTACATAAAAAATCAAAAACATTAAAAGCGAGGATTTCTCCTCGCTTTTTATTATCCCATAGCCTTTTCTAATTTTGCTAAATGTTGTATTGGATAGAATTTTAGAAGTTCTCTAAATTGCTCAACAGTTAGTCCTTCAGTTGAAGTATATATTCTTATTTTTTCATCTAAATCAGCATTTACAAATTGTCTTTTTACTTCTTCAAAGTTTATAGTAGACATATTTATACCTCCTATTAATTATTATGTATATATTTTATTATCTCCAGAGTATTAAAAATAATTCATTATAATGTTTTTGTAAAAAATTAAAGACAGAGGAAACTTCCTCTGCCTTTTATAATATTACTTATATTAAATACTTATTGTTGTGGTCCTTTTCCAGCCATTTGTTGTTCAGCCATTTCAACTAATTTCTTAGTCATATATCCGCCTACATAACCATTTTGTCTAGCTGTTAAATTTCCTTTGTCCATTTGTCCATAGTTAGCCATTCCTAATTCACCAGCTATTTCCATTTTCATTTGGTTTAGTGCTGCTTTAGCCTCTGGAACTACTTTTGTGTTGTTAGTATTGTTATTTGACATGTCTAATCCTCACCTTTCTAAAATGATTTTTTTGGCTTGCTTCCTATTTTGCTATGACTTTTGCTGTGTATCTTGCTTTGTAATACTATTTTGTGAAGATTTCATTTTTTAATTCAAGGTAATTTTTACCATATTTTGAATTTTCTAATTTTGAGCAACGGACCTGTTTTTTAGGTCGTTGGCGACATGAGCGCAGCGAATTTTATATTGTATTGATAAGCTCATATCTCAAGAAATTAAGAGTATATAACGTTGTTATATTTCTTATAGAATTTCTACTTCCACTTAAATTCAGTCTTTTAACATTTGTTTTGCCATTTATGCAAATTCCAACGTATACAAGTCCAACTGGCTTTTCTTCACTTCCTCCACCAGGGCCTGCAATTCCAGTTACAGATATACCTATATTTGTATTTGCAGTACTTGATATTCCATTAGCCATTTCAAATGCTACTTCTTCACTTACTGCTCCATATTTTTCTAATGTTTCATCTTTTACCCCAAGTCTTTTAATTTTTGCTTCATTGCTGTATGTTACCATGCCTTCAAGAAAAACATCCGATATCCCTGGATAATTCACAAGTCTTGAAGCTACCATACCTCCAGTGCAAGATTCAGCTGTAGCTATTGTATATCCATTACATTTTATAAGCTTTGCTATTTCTTCTTCTAAAGTAGTCTCGCCTTCTCCATATATATATTTGGAAAGCCTATTATATATTTCTTCTTTTATAGGTTTTATAATATTTATAGCTTCATCTTCATCCTTTGCCTTTGCAGTAATTCTAAGTATTGTCTCACCAGTTTTTGCATAAGGGGCTATAGTAGGGTTACTTTGACTTCTAATCATATCTCTTATTTCTTCTTCAACCATACTTTCTCCTATTCCAGTAAGCCTTAGTACATTTGAATAAAGTATTCCATCTTGGTATTTAGACAAATACTTAGATGCGGTATAATCGAACATTGGAGTCATTTCACTAGGCGGCCCTGGAAGCATTATAAGTGCCTTTCCTTCTTTTTCTATAACACAACCTGGAGCTGAACCCCATCTGTTTTGAAGTACTATAGAGCCTTCTGGAACATAAGATTGTTTTTTGTTTCCTTCAGTTATATCTGTATGACCATGTCTAATTTTATAGTAATTTTTGATATTTTCTAATGATGGTTCATGCACAACTAATTTTAAATTAAAATATTCACATATAGTTTCCTTAGTTAAGTCATCATCAGTAGGTCCAAGCCCTCCTGTAGTTATAACTAAATCAGAACGTGAAAATCCTATTTCTAGTGCTTTTTTTAGTCTATCTTTGTTATCTCCAACAGATGTTTGATAGTATACGTTTATTCCCATTTCTGCGAGTCTTTGTCCTAAATATTGAGCATTTGTATTTACTATATCTCCTAACAATATTTCCGTTCCTACACACAGTATTTCAGCATTCATGAAAACACCCCTTTAACAATTTGTTCCAGCTAAATAGCCTGTTGAAAATGCTATTTGTAAATTAAATCCTCCAGTATATGCGTCTACATCTACAACTTCTCCTGCAAAATATAGACCTTGTATTAACTTTGATTCCATAGTGCTAGAATTTATTTCACTGGTCTTAACTCCACCGGATGTAACTATAGCTTCTTCTATAGGTCTATACTTTTTTATATTAACAGTTAAATTTTTAAGTATATTAATTAGGTTTTTTCTTTGTTCTTTAGATATTTGATGTACAACAGTATTTGGATCTATTTCACTTAATTTTATTATTATAGGTATTAACTTTTGAGGTAGTAAGTCATTAAGTGAATTTTCAAAGGTTTTATTACTGTACTTATTAAAGTCGTTTTGAACTCTTTTATCTAATTTTTCAGTACTTAAAGCTGGCTTTAGATCTATGACTATTTTATATTGTTCTTTTTGTATATCTTTCATTCTAGAACTAGATGACAATATAACAGGCCCACTAACTCCGTATTTTGTAAATTCCATTTCTCCAAAATCTTCATATATTTTTTTGTTATTTTTATTTAAAACTTTTATTGATATATTTTTAAGAGTTAATTTATCTAAATCTTTAACCCAATTTTCATTAGTTTCAAGGCCTATTAGAGAAGGCTTAAGTGGAATTATAGTATGTCCATTTTCCTTTGCAAACTTGTATCCATCACCGGTAGATCCAGTAAGAGGATAACTTGCTCCACCTGTAGCTATTATTACACTATCGCATTTTATTTCACTTTTATTTTTTAAAATAACCTTTTGAACTTTGTTTTCTTTAGATACTACCCTTTCTACGGGAGAATCAGTTATTACTTTTACATTATTTTTTCTTATATATTTTTCTAGAGCCTTAACTACATCTAATGCTTTATCACTTTCTGGGAATATTCTTTTTCCTCTTTCAACCTTTGTTTTTAATCCTAGCTCATTAAATAAATTTACTACATCGTCATTTGTAAAACTATAAAATGCACTATATAAAAACTTTCCATTTACAGGAATATTTTCTATCATTTCCTCTATATCACATGCATTAGTTATATTGCATCTACCCTTACCTGTTATAAGAAGTTTTCTTCCAAGTCTATTGTTTTTTTCTATTAAAGTTACGTCTAATCCTCTTTTAGCTGCAGTAGCTGCAGCTATTATCCCTGCTGCTCCTCCACCTATAACTACTACTTTTTTCATTTTATCAACCTTTCTTTCTATATATAATAATATATTATTATAGCATTAAAGCACAAAATTCGCATTGCTCATGTCGCCAACGGCCTAAATAACAGGCCCGTTGCTCAAAAAAAAAGTAGGGGTTTATTCCCCTACTATTCCTATATATGGTAAGTTTCTATATTTTTCTGCGTAATCTATTCCATATCCTACTATAAACTTATCTGGTATAACAAATCCAATGTAGTCTACATCTATATCTACTGTTCTTCTTTCTGGTTTGTCAAGTAGTGTACATAGTTTTAAACTCTTAGGATTTCTAGTTTTTAATGTTTCAAATAAGTTTTTTAAAGTAAGTCCAGTGTCTATTATATCTTCAACTATTAATACGTTTTTGCCTTCTATATCAACATCTAAGTCCTTTAGTATTTTTACTGTGCCAGAAGACTGAGTAGATTTTCCATAACTTGATACAGACATAAAATCCATGTTAACATCCAAGTTTATATTTCTTATTAAGTCAGAAACAAATACACAAGCACCCTTTAGTATACCTACTACTAATAAATCTTCACCTTTAAAATCACTTTCTATTTTTTGCCCTAGCTCTTTTACCTTTAATTTAATTTCTTCTTCAGTTAATAAAGTTTCAGTTACTCTATACATAATAACCTCCGTTTTTTTCATTTCGTACATTTTATATTTTGATTATATCATAATATATATATTAATGTGAATATTATTTTGATTATTATAATTATAGTTCGTTAATCTTCATCATCAAAGTTCATGTGTATTATTTTTTCTTCGCTGTATCTTGCCATTGCATAAAGCGTATCTGACAATCTATTTACATACTTTATTAAAAGAGGATTTATATTTTCTTCCTTACTTAGAGTTATTATTCTTCTTTCTGCTCTTCTACATACAGTTCTAGCAACATGAAGATTTGCAGATGCCAAAGAAGTTCCTGGAACTATAAAAGCATTTACTGTATCTATTTTTTTTAGATATTCATCTATTATATCTTCTAATTTTTTTATATCTTGTTCATTTGCAGTTCGTTTAAATTTTCCATCTTCTTTAGTAGCAAGTTCTCCAGCTATAAAAAACAATTTCTTTTGTATTTTAAAAAGAATTTCATCTACTTCTTTATCTTTAACATAATTTCTAGATAATCCTATATAAGAATTTAGTTCATCTATAGTTCCATATGCATCAACCCTTAAACTGTCCTTATCAATTCTAGTTCCATCGTATAATGATGTTTGACCTTTGTCGCCAGTTTTAGTATAAATTTTCATAATTATAATTACCCCCTTATATTTTTTTAAATTATATTTGTTAATATGGTCATCTTTTACTTATAATATAGGTAATAACTTAAATTTTGTGAGGTGTAAAAAATGAGTATTAACCATGGTGCAAATTTATTTGATATATCGAAGAAATTAGGGTTTGAAAAACAAGAACTTATGGATTTTAGTTCTAATATAAACCCATTTGGAGCATCTTCTAATGCTAAAGATGCAGTTATAAAAAATATCGATATGGTGTCTATATACCCAGATCCAAATTATAAGAACCTAAAAAATTCTATTTCTAATTATTGTTTTTGTAATGAAGACAATATACTTTTAGGAAGCGGGGCCACTGAATTAATATCCTCATTTATAAATATTATTAATCCAAATAATACTTTATTACTTTCCCCTGCTTATTCTGAATATGAAAGAGAACTAAAAAAGATCAACTGCAATATAAGTAAATACTTCCACAAAAAAGAAAACGATTTTAAAGTAGATTTAGACGACCTTATAGAAAATATAAAAACTAACGATTATAACCTTATAATCATATGTAATCCAAACAATCCTACTGGATTTGCATTTTCTAAAGAAGAAATTAAAAAAATACTTAATAATAGTAATGCCTTTGTAATGGTAGATGAAACTTATATAGAATTTACAGATATGAATAAATATTCATCTACTCCATTAGTAGATGAATATAACAATTTATTTGTTATACGAGGTACATCTAAGTTCTTTTCAACTCCTGGAATAAGACTTGGATATGGGCTTATATCTAATAAAGAAGTTTATGAAAAAATAGAGCAAAGACTTGATTTATGGAATATAAACATTTTTGCTACTATAATGGGCGAAATTATGTTTAAAGACAAAAACTACATAGAAGATACTATAAATAAAATAAAAGATGAAAGAGATTATCTTACAAACGAACTTAAATCTATTGAAGATTTAAAAGTATTTGAAAGTAAAGGAAACTTTATTCTTTGTGAAATAAAATCTAAAAAATTAAATTCAAAAGAACTATATGAAAAATTAATAGAAAATAAAATAGTTATAAGAAATGCAACATCTTTTGAAGGCCTTGATGAATACTTCTTTAGAGTATGTACATTAAAGCCTGAAGAAAATAAATTGCTTATAAAAAAATTAAGAGACATATTTGCCTCTTAATTACTCATCTTTTATTTTGTAATTTACATTTTCTATTATATTGCCGTCATTATAACTAGGTCTATATACTTGTGCATTAGTGTTGCCTTTTGGAAGATGCTTAAATCTTTCTATTTCATCGTTTATAACTTTTAGGAAGTACCCTAGTATAAGTGCATCATCTATACCACCTACAAAGCCTGTAAATAGTTCAGGTACTAAGTCTATAGGTGAAATTAGGTATACTATGCCTAATGCTAGGGCTCCTAATGTTTTTACTTTGCTTAAAATATTTACTCTATCGTCCTTTAGGAATTTTCTAAAACTAAATATATTTTTTAAAAAAGACCAAGAATACTTAAGTCTATTAAATTTACTCAATATAACCACCTCTTTTTTAGGATATTAATAACTATTATAATATAAGTTAAAGGTGAAATAAATATGTTAAAAAAATTGGAAGATATTTTTAAAGATTACAATCCTTATATAAATGGACATGAAGATATGAAAATATCTTCTGTTTTGATACCTTTAGTACAGAAAAATGGGGAATACTATATACTGTTCCAAGTTAGATCTAAAAATTTAAATACACAGCCAAATGAAATATCATTTCCTGGGGGGAAATATGAGAAAAATGAAACCCATGAATATACTGCAATTAGAGAAACTTGTGAAGAACTAGGTATATCTGAAGATGATATAAAAATTATATCACCCCTTGATTTATTTGTAGCTCCATTTAATATGATAATTCATCCTTATATTGGAGTTGTAAATATAGACAATATCCATATAAATGAAGATGAAGTCGATCATGTATTTTTAGTTCCTATTAATTATTTACTAAAAAATGAGCCTAAATCATACGGTAACGAAATTAAGATTATACCAAGTGATGACTTTCCTTATGAAATTATACCTAATAAACACAAGTACAAGTTTAAAGTAGGCCAATATCCTACACTTTTTTATAAATATGAAGAATACATTATATGGGGAATAACAGCTAAAATACTTCAAAACTTTATAAATTATATAAAAAATAGATTATAAGGAGAATAATATGAGACTATTTATAGGTTATTACCCACCAGATACTGTTGTAGATCATATATACAGTATAGAAGAAGAACTAAAAAATAAAAATATAAAGGCAAATTACTCAGCTCGTCAAAACCTTCATATTACATTTAGATTTTTAGGTGAAGTTGAAGAACATAAAGTTCACGATATAAAAAATGTTCTAGATAATTATAAAAACTTAGATATTAATTTAGATTTAAATAAAATAGGATTTTTCAATAAAAGTCAAAATTCAACAATATGGGTTGGATTAAATGGAGAATTGAAAAAACTAGAAGATACTGTGTATAAACTAAACGATGACCTTAGTATTATAGGATTTGAAAAGGAAAACAGAAGATTTAAACCACATATAACTATTGCTAGGAAGTTTAATGTTTTGGATAATAATAATTTAGAAGCTTTAAACAATATAAATATAGAAAATATGGAATTTAATATAGGTGAAATAAACTTAATAAAAAGTACTTTAACTCCTACAGGACCTATATATGAAGTAATATATTAAAGGCTGCAAATGCAGCCTTTATTTTGTATTTATAACAGTGTTATTCCATATTCTTCACATTTTTCAACCATTTCATTAGGCCATATACCTACTTGCACTTCTCCTATATGTGCTTTTTGTAAAAAGAACATGCATATTCTAGATTGACCTATCCCTCCACCTACAGTGTATGGAAGTTCTCCTTTTAATAGCTTTTTATGATAGTCAAATCCTCTTCTATCTTCACAATTAGCTAATTTAAGTTGTCTTTCTAGTGAATCTTCATCTACTCTAATTCCCATAGATGATAGTTCAAATGCACTATCTAATACAGGGTTATAAAATATAATATCTCCATTTAAATCCCAGTCATCGTAATCAGGAGCTCTTCCATCATGTTTTTCACCTGACTCTAATTCATTTCCTATTTTCATTATAAATACTGCACCATATTTTCTAGCTATTGCATCTTCTCTTTGTTTTGGAGTAAAATTCGGATACATATCTTCTAATTCTTGTGTAGTTATAAATGTTATTTTATCTGGTAAAGTCTTAGGTATACAAGAATATTGGCTACATACATGATCTTCTGTATTTTTAAATACATTGTATATTTTCGTAACTATTTCTTTTAATTTTTCTTCATTTCTTTCTTCTTTTGATATTACTAGCTCCCAGTCCCATTGATCTACATATATAGAGTGAAGGTTATCTAGCTCTTCATCTCTACGAATAGCATTCATATCAGTATAAAGTCCATGTCCAGATTCAAACCCATATTTTTGAAGGGCCATTCTCTTCCATTTTGCCAATGAATGAACTATTTCTGCTTTTTTAGATACTGCAGGCACATCAAAAGAAACAGGTCTTTCAATTCCATTTAAATTGTCATTCATTCCTGATTCAGGCAGAACAAATAATGGAGCCGAAACTCTAGTTAAATTTAATTCTTTATATAATGATGTTTCAAAATGATCCTTTAATGTTTTTATTGCTACTTGTGTTTCTAAAACACCTAATTCATCTTTATATCCTTCTGGTATTATTAGTTTCATATTATACACTCCCTTATATGATTTAGGAGCATAGCGCTATACTCTTTTTAATTTTAAATACAAAAAAACCCTTCATCCCAAAAGGGACGAAAGGTTATTACTTCCGCGGTACCACCCTGCTTAGCTTTACAGCTCGCCTTACATGTACAGAAGAAATACGTTCTTCGATACTGTCCAATATGATAACGGATTGGATCCGGCTAAGTCTACTCTCTATATAGATTTCGGTTAGCAACTCTGGGATGTTCTTCGATATAGGCTTCATGTTGGGCTCCCACTACCGCCAACTCGCTGTGACTACTTCCTATATTTACTCTTCCCTTCACTGTCTTTCTTTTTATTTTCTTATAATTTAATATTTTAATATATTGTGCAGTATATGTCAATATATTTTGAATATATTTAATAATATTAATTATTTAATATATATTATGCTTAGTAGTATATATTTGTATACCTGTTTTTTAATAAAATTTTAGTAATTAAATGTTTTATTTATATAATCTTCTATTTCTTTTGCAGTCCCTAATTTTAGAACTTCATCTGCAAAATTTTTCATTTCTTCATAACTTAAAGAACTTATAAGTTTTCTAGCTGGAAGTATAGATATAGGGCTCATACTAAATTCATCAAGTCCCATACCAATGAGTATTGGTATCATTTTCTTATCTCCAGCAGATTCACCACACATACCAGCCCATTTACCTTCTCTATGTGCATTGTCTATAACCATTTTTATAAGTCTTAATACTGCAGGGTTAAATTGGTTGTAAAGATAGCTTATTTTTTGATTCATTCTATCTACTGCGCAAGTGTATTGTATTAAGTCATTAGTACCTATACTAAAAAAGTCAACGTGTTTTGCCAATATATGTGATATAACTGCAGCTGATGGAACTTCTATCATCATACCTATTTGAACATCTTTAGAGTACTTTATATTTTCTTTATCAAGTTCTGATTTTACTTCTTCTACTATTTCCTTTGCAGATAATAACTCTTCTAAAGAAGATATCATAGGAAACATTATTCTAAGATTTCCATATATACTTGCTTTAAATAAAGCTCTTAACTGGGTTTTGAATATATCAGTTCTATCAAGGCATAATCTTATAGCTCTATATCCTAAAAATGGATTCATCTCCTCTTCCATTTTCAGATAAGTTAATTCCTTATCTCCTCCTATATCTAATGTTCTTATAACTATAGGCTTTGGATTCATAGCTTCTAAAACAGCTTTATAAGATTCAAATTGCTCTTCTTCACTTGGAAAGTTATCTCTATCCATATATAGAAACTCTGTTCTATATAGCCCAACACCTTCAGCATCGTTTTTAAGTAATCCTTCGATGTCCTTTGGAGTACCTATATTTCCCGAAAGTTCAACGTGTCTTTTATCTTTAGTTTTGCTTTCTTTTCCTATTAAAGACTGTAGAGACTTTCTTTCTTCATCAAAGTTTGATTTTAAATCTCTATATTTATTAATTTCTTCATTTGATGGATTGAGCAAAGCTTGTCCAGTATCTCCATTAAATACTATAAAGTCTCCATCTTTAACTTTATTTGTCACATCGTTTAAGCCAACTATAGCTGGTATTTCCAAACTTCTAGCCATTATAGCTGTATGTGATGTTCTGCCACCTATATCAGTTAAAAAACCTAAAACCATTTTTTTGTTCATAGTTGCTGTATCAGATGGAGTTAAGTCGTGTGCTATTAAAATTACTTCTTCATTTAAAGATGATAAATCTACTATTTTTAGCCCTAGTAAATTTCTCAATACTCTATTTCCAACGTCTTTTATATCAGATGATCTTTCTTTCATATATTCGTTGTCCATACTTTCAAATATAGATACAAACATTTCTACTACATCATTAAAAGCAGACTCTGCATTTATTTTTTGTTCTTTTATATTATTTATAGTTTGGTCAATTAATTCTGGATCTTCTAAAACTAGTAAGTGAGATTCAAATATAGATGCTTTATCTTCACCTAATTCCCTTTGTGCTCTTTCTTTAACCAAAGTCAATTCTTCTTTTGATTTTGATATTGCATCTTCAAACTTTTTTACTTCACCATCTATATCAGTTATTGTTTTTCTTTCTATATTTAATTTACTGTGTTTTATAACTAATGCTTTACCTAAAGCTATACCTGGTGATGCTCCAATTCCTTTGAACATTTTGATATCTCCTTTCGAAGTTATAGTTACAATTAAACCTCGGCTTTTACACCGAGGTCTAGTTTAATATTATTCTCCAAATCCACTTTCAACTAATTCAACTAATTCATTTATAGCATTTTCAGCATCATTTCCATCTGCCACTATAGTTACAGTATCCCCTTGACCTAATCCTAAGCTCATTATACCCATTATAGATTTGGCATTTACAACTTTATCTTTAGCTTTTATCTCTACTGTAGATTTAAATTCTGAAGCTTTTTTTACAAACATACCAGCTGGTCTGGCATGTAATCCACTTGCATTTTTAATTGTAACTGTTTTTTCCATTTTAAAAACCTCCCAAAATATCTTTTGTATTTATTTTTGTATAATCAATAAATCTTCCTTTGCTTCTATATTCCCATCTTTTATAAGCTTCAATCCTTTTATATCGTGCATATTGGTTATTAAAACTGGAGTTATAGTTGATTTAGCTTTTTCTTTTATTTTTTGGATATCAAATCTTATAAGTTCTTGACCTTCCTTAACTTTATCTCCTTGTTTCACTAGGGCTTCAAATCCTTCTCCATTCATCTTAACTGTTTCTAATCCTATATGTATTAGGATTTCTAATCCATCTTTGCTTGTTATTCCTACAGCATGTTTTGATGGTAAAAATATCTGTGTTATTTCACCATCTACAGGAGAATATACCATACCTTCAGTTGGTTCTATAGCCACTCCATCTCCTAACATTTTTTGAGAAAATACATCGTCAGGTGTTTTACTTATATGAAGTACCTTTCCACTTAAAGGTGATTTAAAAACTATATTACCATTTTCATTGTTTCCTGTTAATTTGTTCATTAAGTTTTTAAACATATTGATACCTCCGTTTTTCTTTAGTTATTAATTTTATAACTATACTTAATAGTTTTTCCGAAGGATATAATATTATTTATTATTTATATCATTTATAATATCCCAAGTAATGCTCTTGGTCAATTTATCTTTGTTTATATTTTTAATATCAAAGTTTGTTTTTTGTGAATTTTTCACGTATTTATTTACAGCAATAAATGTTTTTTCAAAGTCATATAAATTTATTCTTTGAGCTCCTTGGTTTTCTAGTTCATTTTCATAAATAGAATATATTAAATTTTTATAACCAAAATCATCGCTAAGATTTAATAATTTTCCCAACTCTGGAACTATATTTTCAAATAAGGTTCTTAATGATGGTTCTTTCTTTATATTTAGCTTGTAACACAATTTAAATATAGTATCTTCACTTATATTTTTAATTAAATTAAAACAATAATCTTCGCCGTATTTATTATTTTCTATAAAATAATATCTTACACCGTCATATTGGTTAAATGTTTTTTTAGTATCAAAATATCCTAGCTTTATATTTTTCATAACATTTTCTTTATCAAAATTCAAAAATCCACCTAAGTTTTCTGAAGGAACTATACTTTTTATATGGGAATTTTGATTTATAAGCTTGTGCTTGTGCTTTTCATTATTGTTCAATCTGACTACAACAAATTCATCATATTTTTTCTTTCTAAGTAATCCTATTGGCAAGTTGTCGTAAAATCCTCCATCTAAATAAAGCTTTCCGTCTATTTTTTCTAATTTAAATATAGGTAAACTTGCACTGGCTATTAAATAATCTATTAACTTTTTGTCTGGTATATCTTCAATATAAATAGGTGATGGATTTATTTTCTTATCCCACCATACCGTAACCATTCCAAAGTCCTTTTTAGAGTTTCTTATTTTTTCTTCATCTATAGTATCTTCAAGACTTTTCCTTAGTGGTGATATATCTATTCCATCTTTTTTTAAAGCTTTAGTTAAAAAGGTCACAATAGTATTAAAATTCTTAGGGTTTAAATCTATGTTTTTTACTTTGTTATATGTCACTTCGTCTATATCCATAAAAAAACTATAGTTAGCTTCTAACCATATATTTTCTAAAGTTTCTATATCATCTTGAACTATATATGCACCATTTAGTGCACCGACAGATGTTCCTGCAACACCATCAAAATCAATACCCATTTCTTTTAGAGCTTTGTATGCTCCTATTTGGTATGCACCTTTTGCTCCCCCACCTTCTAATATCAACCCTCTCATAGCATCACCCACTAAAAAATCTATTTTATATAACCATATATTATATTTATATATATATAATTTGTGCAAGTCTATTTTAAGTGAGTTTTTCTATTAATTCATTTAAAGATATTACTAGCTTGTCTATATCTTCTTTTTCATTGAAATATCCAATACTTATTCTAATAGTACCATTTTTGTCCGTTCCTATTATTTTATGTGCAGTTGGCGCGCAGTGAAGCCCCACTCTAACCATTATTTCATATTCTTGATCTAATTCATAAGCTAACTCATTTGATGATATATTATCTATATCAAAAGAAATTACATTTAATATTTTTGAAGTGTCTTTAGGACCGTATATATTTATATTTTTTATCTGTGACAATTTATTTAATGTATAGTCCATTAATTCTCTTTCTTTATTTATTATATTTTGTAATCCAACTTTATTTATAAACTTAATACCCTCCATAAGCCCTATTATCCCAGGAATATTTGGAGTTCCACATTCAAATTTATTCGGAAGATAATCTGGTTGGAATGGATATGCTGAATCTCCTCCAGTTCCTCCTGATTTAAATGGCCTTATTAAACTATGATCACAGCTTAATATATAACCACCTATACCCATAGGCCCTAGTAAGCTTTTGTGGCCTGTGAAAGCCAATATATCTATGTTATCTTCCTTAATATCTATATTATGAGCCCCAGCTGTTTGAGCAACATCTACCAAAAATAATATATTGTTATCTTTAGCTATTTTTCCTATTTCTCTTATAGGCTGTATAGTTCCAAGTACATTTGATGCATGGTTAAATACTATTAACTTTGTATTAGTTTTTATATATTTTTCTATGTCATTTGAATTTGTATATCCATATTTATCACATTCAACTATTGATATAGATATTTTTTTGTCTCTTTCTAAAGTTCTTAGACATCTATATACAGCATTGTGTTCTAGTGAACTTATTATAACGTGGTCGTTTTCATTTAATACTCCATTTATAATGCTGTTTAGAGATTCTGTTATATTTGATGTAAATATAACAGAACTTGGATTGTCATGATTAAAAAAGTTTGATATTAGTTTTCTAGCTTGATAAACTTGATAATCTGAATCTAGAGCCTTTTGATATGCTCCCCTTCCAGCGGTTCCCCCTTTATTAACTATAAAATCATAAATCGCATCAGCTACTTCCTTTGGTTTTGGATATGATGTAGCAGCATTATCTAAATATATTCCCATAATATACCCCCATTAAAATAATGTTAACTGAACAACGTCATTAGAAGTTAACTTTGTAACTCTAACTCCTAAAAGCCTAATAGGTTCATGTTTATACATTTCTTTAAATATTTGTTTTACTGTATTATATATTAAATCATTGTCATCTGTAGGATTTATTAATGTTTTTTGATGAGAATAAGTGACAAAATCAGAATTTCTTATAGATACACTAACCTGACTTGCCAAAAGTTCTGACTTTTTAAGCCTATATGTTACAGTATTTGTTAATTCTAAAAGTACATTAAAAGCATCTTCTTCATCATCAATATCGTAAGGTAGAGTTGTAGAATTACCTATCCCCTTATGTTTTGATTTTCTTTCCTCATGTATATCTGAGTTGTCGATTCCATTTGCATATTGATAAAGTTTTAATCCAAAACTTTTAAATATAGTTTTTATAGTGTTTAAATCGTAGTTTGCCAATTCACCTATAGTCTTTATATTTAGATTTTTTAGTTTTCTTTCACTTGCTTTTCCAACCATAAATAAATCTCCTACAGGAAGGTTCCACATTTTTTCTCTTATTTCCTCTTTATAAATGGTATGAATTTTATCTGGCTTTTCAAACTCAGATGCCATCTTGGCTAAAAGCTTATTGTTTCCTATCCCTATGTTAACGGTAAATCCAAGTTCCTTTTTTATTTTTTCTTTTATTTCAATAGCTTTTTTCATTTCATATCCCTTAAAATGAGAACAATCTAAAAAACACTCGTCAATTGAAAATCTTTCTATTAAGGGAGAATATTCTTTTAGTATTTCTACCATTGCGTTACTACAATTGCGATAAAGCCTAAAATCCGGCGGATATACCTTAAGGTTCTTGCATTTACCAAAGGCCCTATAAAGTGATTCTCCAGTTTTAACTCCAAATTTTTTAGCTTCTATTGAGCTTGCAAGAACTACACCACGCCTGCTGTTAGGATCTCCCCCTATGGCAGAAGGTATTTTTCTTATATCTATATTTATATTATTTCTTAGCATATCTACAGCAGTCCAAGAAAGAAATGCAGAATTAACATCTATATGAAATATTATCTTATCCAATTTCTTCACCTCTAAATTAAATTATACAAAACATACGTTCGCAAGTCAAAGGCAAAGATTCGTTTCACTTATATCGCCAACGGTCTAAAAGGCAGGCCCGTTGCTCAAAATTAAAAGAGTTGAGGAAAATCCTCAACTCCTTAATTATAATTATATCCTATTTCAAATGCTTTAATATTAGCTTCTATAGCCTTTATTGGTACATATTCTTTTATAACTTCTATCCATATTTTTTTATCTATAATATCTTCAATATATTTTGCCATAATACCTAATAAAAATGTGTTTGCAACCTTATTATTTCCTAATTTGTTTCCTTCTTCCATAGCATCTATTTTTATAACATTGTATTTACTTTCTAAGTATTCTTCTATATTATCTGGATATTTATTAACTTCCATAAGAACAGTATTAGGAGCAGTTTGGTATTTATTAAGAACAACTAAAGCTCCTTCTTTTAATACGTAACTCCATCTATAGGCTTCAAGTGGCTCAAGTCCTAATAATATATCTCCTTGACCTACAGGTATGTTTGGAGAATTTACTTTATCACCTATTCTTATACTTCCCCAGACCTTTCCACCTCTTTGTGATAATCCTACAACATCGTTGCTTTTAATATCAAATCCCGCTCTGAATCCTACTTGACTTATTATTTCAGTAGCAAGGACAAGCCCTTGACCTCCAACTCCAGCTAATATTATATTTTTCATATTATCCCCCCTATTTAGTTTCACCAGATCTTTTTATTGCTCCGACAGGACATACTTGAGCACAAACAGAACATCCAACGCACATATTTGGATCTATCGATGATTTTAATTTCTCAATACCTTCGTACTTCTTCATTTTTATAGGAGGGCAATTTGTTTTAACACAACTTCTACATCCTATACATATACTAGGATCTACATAGAAATAAGGTTCTTTAACCTTAAAGCCAAGTGCACATGGTCTAGATGTTATTATAAATGATAATCCATTTCTTTTTATTGCATCATTTATTGTTTTCTTTGAATTAGAATATTCAAATTGGTCTATTCTAGTTATATCTTCAAACCCAAGGGTTTTAAGTAATTCTTCTATATTTATATTCATATCACCGTGTTTTGTATTCACTCCTGAACTTCCATTAGGCTGGCCACCTGTCATAGCTGTAGTTCCATTGTCTAATATTATTACAGTCATATTTTCATTAGAATCTAATTGATGTAGTAAGTTTACTGCACCTGGGAGGCCTGAATGGAAGAATGTTCCGTCACCTATAACACATACTAATGGTCTATTGTCATTTAACTTACTATATGTTTTTCTCATACCTTTTATTATTCCAAGGGATGAACCCATACTTATGTTTACTTGAGATACCTCAAATGGATATAATAAAGCCATACTATAACAACCTATATCGCCTATAACAAAGGCCTTTGATTTCTTTAATATATCAAATACTGGTCTATGTGGACATCCAGAACAAAACATAGGAGATCTAGGTACTGTATCTATAGGTGCTATATCTTTGCTTATTTTGTTTTCTTCATTTATTACTCCAGCTTTTATTAATCCTTTTTCTATATCTTCTATTTGTAATTCACCTGTAAATGAAAAATACTCCTTGCCTTTACACTCTATTTTATTTGTTTTTAACTCATTTTCTATAAATGGAGTCATTTCTTCTAACACTATTATGTTTTTATATTTTTGGCTTAATTCATTTATCTTCTTTATAGATATTGGATATATAAGACCTAACTTGTATATTGATACATTTGGATTTATTTCCTTTAGATTTTGGTATACAAGTCCAGAGGTTATTATTAATGTATCACTATTTTCTATCTCATATAATTTATTTAAATATGTATCGTAAGCGTATTCTTCTAACCTTTCTAATCTTTCCTTCATAAAATATTGAGCTTTATTTGCATGAGGTGGAAGCATACAATACTTAGATATATCATTTTTAAATTCTTTTATATTTACTTCATGTCTATCTTCTAATTCTACTATCCCCCTACTATGGCATAGTCTACTTGTAATTCTAAGCATTGTAGGAATTTGATACTCTTCACTTATTTCTAAACCTTGTTTAATATATTCTTTTGCTTCGTTACTAGTACTTGGATCAAGTATTGCCATGTTTGCGAACTTCCCAAATGCTCTATTGTCTTGTTCATTTTGTGAACTTGCAAGTCCTGGATCATCTCCACTTACTAATAAAAATCCTCCATTAATAACAGTTTGGGTAAATGTCATAAGTGGATCCGCTGCTATATTTATACCAACGTGTTTCATAGAGCACATAGTTCTTGCACCTGCAAAAGAAGCTCCCATAGCTACTTCTAATGCTACCTTTTCATTTGTAGAAAACTCTGAGTATATTTCATTGTATTTTTTTACACTTTCTAATATTTCTACTGTTGGAGAGCCAGGATAACTTGCTGCAAGTATTCCTCCTGCCTCATAAAATCCCCTAGCTATAGCTTGATTTCCTGTTAATACTTTTTGCATGGTTACCCCCTTATTAATTTTGTTAAATATTTTCCTCTAAAAACTTATGTATATAAATTTATCAATATGCCCAAAATTAAAATGTTATAAGATTATGAAAGGGGAAATTATATGAGAACTAATAGAAGAGTAACTGATCCAATAGTTTGTATATCTAAGGCTACATCTGAAAGTATATCTATAAAAGAAGCTTTGGATATGCTTCCTATGGATGATATTATAAAAGTCAATGATGTTGTAGTTATCACTCCCAATTGGGTTAAGAATAAGAGACCTAATACTGGCACTGTAGTTGGCCCACATACATTACAGACACTTATAAGATACGTTAAGACTAAAAATCCATCTAAAATATACATAGCCGTTGGATCTGGTGGTGGAGATACAAAAGATGTTATGAAACAAGTTGGATATAAAGAAATTATAGATGAAGAAAGTGTTGAATTTGTTGATTTGAACTATGGACCATATGTCGACTTAGAATTAGGTCATAAAATAATAAAAACTACTCCTATAAATAAGTTATTAGATGAATGCGATGTACTTATATCATTTACTCAACTTAAACACCACGAAGAAGCGACTATGAGTGCTTCAATAAAAAATATGGCACTTGGATGGCCTCCATCAGAAATACATGGAACTCCTAAAAAGATTACTGGAATACATGAAGATTTACATGGCTTTATAGCTTCTATGGCTTCAAAGATTCCTATAGATTTATCTATAATAAGTTGTGATAAAGCTATGGTTGGTACAGGGCCAAGTGATGGGAAATCTGTAAATACTGAGGGTTTGATAATAGCTGGAACAGATCCTGTAGCTTGCGACACAATAGGTGCTAGATTTTTGGGATTTTTACCTCAAGCTGTAGCTTATTTGTATAAATTATATCAAGATGGAGTTGGAGAAGCAAAGCCTGAGAATATGACCTTAAAGGGATTAGAACTATCTAAGGCAGAAAGGCTATTTAGTCAAGCTGCTTATAATGCAAATATATCATTAGATAAAGATGCAATAAAAGATATACATGGAACGCTTCCTGAAAAATAAAATTCGCTTTGCTCATGTCGCCAACGGCCTAAAAAACAGGCCCGTTGCTCAAGTTTATAAGTTGGAAATTATAATTTCCTTAAATTTAAAAAACTGCACATTTGTGCAGTTTTTTATTAATCTTTATTTTTATTTTTTTCCTTTTTATCTTTATTTTTCTTTTCTTTCTTGTCTTTATTTTTGTTGTTTGACTTATTTTCTTTTTGAGATTTTTTGTATTCCTTTTCAGCATCTTTTGCTTTCTTATAGTCTTCTTTAAGATTTTCCATACCATCTTTTATTCCTATACCTAGCTTATTTGCTGTTATACCTATTCCCTTTTCATTTGAAATAAATATGTTGTAAACTTCTTCTACTGATTTGCCACTTTGATCTGCAAATGATTTTATAGTAGTAATTTCCATTAAATCTAAGTTAGATATTTTATTTAATAATTCTTCACTTATTTCTTGCCCAAATATTATTTTTGCTATTTCTTTATTTTCAATATTTAAATCTTGTGTAACTTCCGCTGTAACCTCTTCAGTAGCTACTTCTTCCTTAGGGGTTTGTTCTGATGTGGACTGCTCTAAATCTTGAACTAATATATCTTCTGTTTTATTTAATACTTCATAGATTTGAGCTTCATTTGTATCTTCTACCATATTTAATATTTCTGTTATAGTTGTTTCATACCCGTCTTGAGCTATATTTATAAGTTCAATCTTATTAGTAGATTTTGCAGCCTCTACTTCAGCCCATCTTTCAAGTGACAAAGAAGATAAATACTCCAATTTTTTTTGTTCATCATTAATAAATTTTAATTTTATATTTTCTAATCCTCTATCTATAAAGTAAAATATATTTCCAGGATTTATTTTTGATGTTATTTCATTTGATTCAGCATGTACACTAATTGAAGTAAATATAAACGTACCTACTAAAGCAAATATAACCTGTCTTTTCCTCATAATATCCTCCTTTTAAAGTTCTCTGTATATTTTATCATATAATATAAAAGTAATCTATTTACAAAATTCACTTTGTTCATATCGCCAACGACCTTGAAGACCAGATCCGTTGCTCAAGCTTATATGCTGGATATTATAACCTATCTACAGACCAGATAAATTATAATATCCTTGTAACAAGAAAATACTTTAGTCAATGACTAAAGTATTTCGTTTATACTTCTAATTATTTTAACAGAATTAAAAAATATTTTTCTTTCCATTGATCCTAATTTTATGTTTTTATTAAATTCACCATATGGGTCTACTAAATAAATTTTCTTAAATCCAGTTTTTATAAATGTTACAAAAGCTTGTTTTATATCATTTTCATTTTCACATTCAAAATATCTAGGCTCTATTATTAGTCTATATTGAGCTGGTCTTATGGTTTTCATAGTTCTTTTATAGTTATTAATAAATTCTTTTAGATCTCTGGTGTATATATAATCAGATACACTTACATATATTCTTTTTTCGGATTCTTCTATGTAAAATTTAATCAAATTACAACCCCCTAACATACAATTATTTGTACATTATATGCTATGGCTGTATTTTAAATTCATCTATATGAAGGGCCTTTATTATTAAATTATTTATATTTTCTTCTATTTTTTGTATATTTCTAATATCTTCATCACATAAAAGCTGTTTTGAACTTATTTTTATAATTTCCTTTGATAAATAATCTATTGTATTGTAATCTTCATTTTTAAATAATCTAAGCTCCATAACAGTATTTGGATAATAGTCGTATATACCCTTACTCATTTTTTTTGCAAATAGTTTAAAGTAATAATCATATGTTTTTGAGTTCAAAATCCCAATTATATATTCAAGGCTAAACTCTTCTTTGTACTCATCTTTTATATATAATGAATATACATCTGCGCTACAATACCTATTTTCTCTATCTATTGCAAATTTATTATTACTAGACTTATATGGAAACATTATTTTTTCTTTTTGAAATTCTCCCTTACTCCTACCCCATTGGAGTTGATACCATTTTCTAATCCCGCTTTTGCATTCTCTTCTATTTAATAATTTTGATTTATAGTTATTTATGTAATTTATACTATTTGAGTATTCATCTTCACTATCTATATCATTACTATATATTAATTTATAATTACTTTCATTAATAAAATATTTCTCTATGTTTTTATTTTTTATCCACTTTTTTAATAAATCTTCTTCTATGCTGTATTTATATACTTCATAATTGCTTAAAACAAATGCCTTATCACATCCAGTTATTATACCTTGAAAGCTTTCACAAACATCGCTTAATTTATAAGTTGTATTTTTTATTATATTTTTATATATATTTAGGTTGTATTTTGGAATAAGTAACCATCTATCATCTAAATATTTTTGATTTAGAGTAAAATGTTCAAATATATTTTCTTTTAATAAATAACTTAAATTACAATTTTTCAAATCCATTATTTCATATTTTAGTTTATATATATTTATATTATTATTATTTGGAATACTTTTCTTAAACGTTATTATAGAACTTGCTACTCCTATATTTTTAAATATATCACAGCCATAAAAATCTACTATTTCCATTATTGTGCTATTTTCTTTCAAATAATTTCTAAGGTGTTTTCCACTTGGGCTTTCTATAAAATATCTAGGGGTTATAATACTAGATATTCCGTTTTCTTTTAAAATATCAAGTATCCTCTTATAAAAACAATAATATATATCAGATTTATCTTTGTATACTTCTATGTATTCTTCTGATAGCCATCTTTTATAATTTATATCCAACTTTTTATGTCCTATATAAGGGGGATTTCCTACTATGCAATCAAACCTTACACTCCAGAATTCTTTATATTTAGAGTCTTTATTTTCGTGTTTTATCAAACTATCACAACATACTATATTTATATCTTCGGTATAAAAGGTCGGATTTTTAAGTATAAGGCTAGCTATTAATATATTTACTGCATTTTTATCTATATCTGCCCCATATATACAGTGTTTTAATATATGATAATGAACATTTTCTTTTTTCCAATACTCGTATCCTCTTAAATTCAAATCATTTTCCATTAATTTTATTGTATATATTTCATCTTTATATTTTTTTCTAAGGTTATCTATATTATCTTCAAATGCCTTATATAAAACATCGTAAATTTCTAATAAGAAATTTCCACACCCACAAGATATATCCAAAATTTTTATATAAGGATTGTCCAATATATTTTCATTTTGTATAGTATTTTGGAGTATATAGTCTACTATGAATTTAGGAGTATAATAAACTCCACAGCTTTTCTTATTCAAACTTTGAATTTGCTTTTCATGTATACTTCCTAATATATTATCTTCATTTGATAAACCAAATCTTATTTCCAATTCGTTTATTTTATTATATATATCATATATACTAATATAACTAGTATTTGTTATGTAGTAATACAACTCATCCATGAGAATTTCCCCCAAAAAAATTAATGTGATACATATATTATATCACAATATATACGTATCACATTAACACCTAGATATTAGTATTTATAGTTATTTTCTATCCAGTTAATAGCTCTATCTAAATTATAATTTTCTCCTAATTTTCTTAGATAATTTACTTGACTATAACTATCTAATGCTACCCCCCTAGATAAATTAGGATTTAATTTGAAGTAATTTTGATCTAGCAATTTAGAACAAAGAGAACAACTAAGTGCAGTATTTGCATTAAACATTAAAGACAACAAAGGTGTAGATGGATTTTTGTGAGTAACCCATTCTATAGCTCCCCATCCAGTTGTACTAGTTTCTATACATTCAGATTTGTAACCAGTTCCTATAGATAATAGTCTTATATTTTCTACCTTTTCATTTAGTCCCTCTTTATCTATAGCATGTATTAAAGCAACTAAACTTGGATCATTTGCCACTACCCCTCCATCTATACATCCTTCATGAGATGGAAAATAAATAGGTGCTGCACTACTAGATAATGCCACGTCTACAACATATGATTCTGATGTAGTTGACCAAGGTAAATTGTTTAAAAATACAGGTTGCCAACTTCCATTTTCACCTGAACATCCCAAGCTAAAAGTTGGTATTATAACGTATTTCTTTAAATCTTTTAACTTTAAATCTTGTGGGAATACCCTTAGTAATAACTGTTTTAAATTATTATTGTTGTATTTAGGTCTTACAAGTTCTGAGTAAGATGGATTAAATACATTTTTAACGTTTTCCTCACTAAATAATTCCCTTATATCTCTTGTGCTCAATCCATAAGCTAGTGCTAAAGCAATTATAGAACCTATAGATGTACCTGAAAATAAAGTTGTTTTATCTATTATGTCTGGATCTAATTCATATAATCTATCAACCAATGTAGCTGAAAGACATCCTTTTACTCCTCCACCTTCAAAAGTCATTATGTTAAAGGTTCCTTTTTGCCCATTTCTTATTTTATTTTTATGTCCTTTTTTAATTCTAATCTTAGTAGCCATGTAAACACCCCCTGTTTTAAATATCAAAAAATATATCATTACATTATATGTTTTAGGTCATATATTGTGCTAAAAATTTCGCTACCCTCATGTCGCCAACGACCTTGAGAAACAGGTCCGTTGCTCAAAAAAGCTCGCCAACGTGGCGAGCTTTTATATTCCTAAATATTCTAATATTCCTTCAACTATTCCTTCACTTAAAAGGTCTTGATATTGAGGGTCTGTTAAGTTCTTTTCTTCTTGAGGATTAGATAAGAATCCTGTTTCTATTAATATTCCTGCCATATTTGTTTCCCTTATAACTTCAAAATTTCCAGGTAAAACACCTCTGTCCTTTGTATCCAAATACATAAATATATTTTCGTGTACTATTTGAGCAAGTTTTTTAGAATCTTCCGTTCCACGTGTATAATAATAGGTCTCTAATCCATTGGCTGTATTAGCCCCTTGTTCTGAGTTTTGATGTATAGATATAAATGCATCAGCTCCTAGAGCATTTGCAGAATCCGTTCTTTGGTCTAGTGTCAAATATGTATCATCAGTTCTTGACATTATAACTTCTATTTGCGGATATTCAGATAACTTAGAACCTATTTCTTTCGCTATTTGTAAACTTACTTCTTTCTCTAAAACTCCTGTAGGTCCCTTAGCACCTTGGTCATTTCCTCCATGACCTGGATCTATAAATACCTTATATCTTGTTATAGTTGTCCCTTTTGATGCCGATTTAAGTTGAGTTTGTTGTTTTACTGTTTGTTCTTTAGCCTGTACATTATCTTTACTCATTAGAGTATTTACAAGTAAACTGATGCCAAATATTATTGTACTAAGTGCTAGTATTAGAATAGCAACCCTTGTTTTCTTAATTCTTCTTCTCTTTCGTGTTTTCACGACTTTCCTACTCATATACTCTCACCCTTTTTTATTTCTTATGCCTTAATTTTACCTAATTGTAATTTTATCATGATAAGGCATTTTTTTCAAACTAAAAAGCATTTCAATTATTGAAATGCTTCATAAATATTTATTGAGTTATATTAGGTATTGCAGTACCTATAGGATCAGTTTCTTCTGATGGCTTTTGAGGTACTTGTGTATTATCATCTGGTTTATTATCTTCATTATTATTTTGATCTGGATTTTGGTTTGAATCTGGGTTTGGATTATTAGGATCTATGTTATCGTTATTTTCGTTATCTTTACCAGTATTATCTTTATTAGGATCTTCTACATTTACAGGTGGCTTAGGTGAATAAACTGGCGTTGATTTTGGCTTATTTTTCTTTTTTACAGGTGCCTTAACTACCACTTTTTCTTTTTCAACTATTAAATCATTTCCACTTATTCTGTAATCAGCTACTTGAAATGATTGTAAAAACATTACTGGTATATATACTTCATTTTCCTGATATATGGATTCTGTATCTGTAGGAACATTCCACCCATCTACATTAGTTACTTTGAGTGGTTCATAATGGTCATCTATTTTTGCAAATGATGCATACTCCTTAACTGCTATATTTTTTCCATTTACATTAAATATATAGCCATCTTCCATTTCTTTGTATTCCCCGCCTAATTTTTTTACAAATAGCTTTACAGGCATGTATTTTTCATTATCTTTAGTAAATAATTCTACACTCTGGGAATATGAACTATTCCCAAGGACCATTGATGATACTAAAGTAGCTACCCCCAGAGTAATAATTTTTCTTTTCATAATATTTCTCCTTTGTACAGATTAATATATTATAGAAGTTTCCGAGAAAACTATTACGTCTTTGTGCTCACTATTATATTCCCAAGCTGTATCTTCACCTTCCATAGGTTTCGCAATTGCTATTACCTTATCTAGATTTTTGTCAGGATTTAATTGATCTATCTTTTTTATTAAAAATTCTATTTGATACAATGCTTCTCTATCTTCTAATGTATCAGGCATTTTCATATCTATTTGTGCAAAATCATTTTCTTGTTTTATTCTTTTTATTTCAAATTCCTTTGGTATAGAATTTTCTAGCTTTTTAGTTATTAAGTTGTATTTTTTTAAAGTTATATAGCTTTTATCAATGTCTTTAGTATATATTATACCTTGACTTATTTTAGAAATATCTCCAGAATAAATTTTTGCATCATTTTGATTTTTAAATATGTATATTTGTGCTTGTTTTATATTTTTATCTTTTGTAATGGATTTTTTATATAGATTTTCAGATAAATAGTTTGCTTGGTCAGGTCTTATTTCATCTTTCATAAATATATTGTAAACTGACTTCTTTTGTCCATTTTCTTCAATTATATTTTCGGAAATAATCTTGTAATCTTGCTCTGATATTACTTCAAATTGCTGTGAGTTTACAACTTGTCCACTATTTTTCTTAAATAAATCGTCTACCCTAGTCTCCCCTTGACTTAATGTAAACCCTAGAGTGACAAATATCGTTCCTAGTATAGCGGCAACTGTTATTTTAAATTCACTACCCCTTAACTTACTCAATTTAAGCACATCCTTCTTAAGTATATGTATATATCTATTATACCAAAATTTTCTAATTAACAAATAAGTATCGGTATACTAATTCTGACATATGTCTACAATTATTTTTTTATTTTCTTAAAAATATGTTGATTAACTATTTATTATATGTTAACATCAAAAACAAATATAATAGTTATTCGCTAGGGGTGCTGGATAAGGCCAGCTGAGATAAAGACCCGTTAAAGTCTTTGACCCTTAACCTGATCTGGATAATGCCAGCGTAGGAAAGTGTATAGTATTAATATGTCATCTTGTACATATTTAGCACAAATCCTTATGGGTTTGTGCTTTTTTATTTTACAAAAAGGAGGTGCCTTATGATAGTAAATGGGAAAGTTTATTCTTTTGAAGGTAATATTACAATCTCTGACTTACTTAAAAAGCTAAATCTAAATTCAGATTTAGTAGTAGCTGAAGTTAATTTAAATATAGTTTATAAAGAAAATTTTAGTGATACAATTTTGAATGATTCTGATCGCATAGAAATTATAAGCTTTGTTGGAGGTGGATAAAATTGGATATACAAAAACTAAAAAATGCCAAAATTGGCATAGCTGGTGCTGGAGGTCTTGGTTCAAATATAGCTATAGCATTAGCTAGAATAGGAGTAGGAAATCTTATTGTTGCTGATTTTGATGTTGTAAATAAATCAAATTTAAATAGACAGTATTATTTCACAGACCAACTTGGTGTAAAAAAAGTATATGCGTTAAAAGAGAATATATTAAGAGCAAATCCAGATATAAATGTAGAACCTATAGATGTTTTGCTAGATGAAAGTAATATATGTAATATATTTAAGGATGTAGATATAGTAGTTGAAGCCTTTGATAATCCAAAATACAAGGCTATTATAGTAAATACTGTACTTAGTAATATGGATAAAAAAATAGTAGCATGTTCAGGTATTGGCGGTTATTACTCATCTAACTCTATAATAACTAAAAAGATAAATGATAGATTTTATTTAGTTGGGGATGGTTTGTCTGAAGTAGGTGAAGATGTAATGCCTTTAGCTCCTAGAGTTGGTATAGCAGCTCATCATCAAGCAAACATGGTTTTAAGGCTTATACTTGGAGAAGATGTTTAAGGGGGATTAATATGGATAAGTTAAAAATTGGTGGAATATCTTTAAATAGCAGATTATTTGTAGGTACAGGAAAATATTATTCTAACGGTATAATTCCAGACGTTTTAGATGCATCCGATTCACAGGTTATAACTGTTGCACTTAGAAGAGTTGATTTAAATTCTAGTGAAGAAAATATATTAAATTACATACCTAAAGACCGTATACTTCTTCCTAATACATCTGGAGCTAGAAATGCAGAAGAAGCAGTTAGAATAGCTAGACTCGCTAGGGCTTGTGGCTGTGGAAACTGGATAAAGATAGAAGTTATATCAGATAATAAATACCTACTTCCTGATAACTATGAAACTATAAAAGCTATAGAAATATTAGCTAAAGAAGGATTTATAGTTCTTCCTTATATGAATCCAGATCTTATGGATGCAAAAAGGATGGTAGATGCCGGAGCTGCTGCTGTTATGCCTCTTGGATCACCTATAGGGACTAATAAAGGTATTAGAACAGAAGAAATGATTCAAATATTAATAGATGAAATAAAAATTCCTATTGTTGTTGATGCAGGAATAGGAAAACCTTCACAAGCAGCAAAGGCCATGGAAATGGGAGCTGCTGCTGTATTAGTTAATACTGCAATAGCTTCATCACCAAATCCTATTCTTATGGCAAATGCATTTAAACATGCTGTAATAGCTGGCAGAAATGGTTATTTAGCTAAGCTTGGTGAAGTAAAACAATATGCACAGGCCTCTTCTCCACTAACTGGTTTTTTAAATGGAGGAGAATAATTATGAGTTTTTATGACGCATATTCAAATTATAAAGACTTGGACTTCAATGCTTATTTTGAAACTATAAATGACTATAACATAAAAAGCATACTAAACAAAGAAAAACTAGACACTATGGATTTTTTAGCTCTTTTATCTCCTAAAGCTAAAAATCATATTGAAGAAATGGCTCAAAAAGCTCACAAAATTTCAGTTCAACATCATGGAAAAACTATACTTTTATATACTCCACTTTATGTAGCAAATTACTGTGATAATAAATGCTCTTATTGCAGTTATAACATAGAGAACAATATAGCTAGAAAACAACTATCCTTAGATGAACTTGAACAAGAAGCAAAATATATAAGTGAAACGGGTCTAAAGCATATTTTAGTTTTGTCAGGAGAATCAAAGTCAAAAACCTCATTTGTTTACATAAAAGATTGTATATCCTTATTAAAAAATTACTTTGATTCTATAGCTATTGAAATATATCCTCTATCTTATGAAGAATATAAAGAACTTATAGATATAGGAGTAGATTCTCTTACTATATATCAAGAAACTTATAATGAGAATATATACGATAACGTTCATATTGCAGGTCCTAAAAAAAATTACAGAAATAGATTAGATGCTCCTGAAAGAGCTTGTATGGCAAATATCAGATCTATAAATCTAGGTTCTTTACTTGGGCTTAATGATTTTAGAATAGATACTTTCTTTACAGGACTTCACGGTAAATACATTCAAGATAAATACTTGGATGTTGAAGTTAGCTTTTCTCTTCCTAGAATTAGACCTTACATAGGAAGTCCTATAGATATAAAAGAAGCAACTGATACAGATATAGTTCAGGCAATACTTGCATATAGAATTTTTATGCCTAGATGCGGAATAAATATATCTACTAGAGAAAGCTCTGATTTTAGGGATAATTTAATACCTTTAGGTATTACAAAGATGTCTGCCGGAGTTTGTACGGAAGTTGGAGGACATTCACAAGAAGATAAAGGTCAAGGTCAATTTGAAATATGTGATAAAAGAAGTGTACTAGAAGTAAAGGATTCTATAAAACAAAGAGGATATCAACCAATCTTTAAAGATTGGCAATTTATTTAAAGGGAGAGATTTGTATGAATTACACTACTCAAATGGATGCAGCTAGAAAAGGTATTATAACACATGCAATGCATGTAGTTTCACAAAAAGAAAATATGGATGTTAACTTACTTATGGATCTTGTTTCACAAGGTAAAATAGCTATACCATGTAATAAAAATCATAAGTCATTAGATCCAGAAGGTATAGGACAAGGTCTTAGGACTAAAATAAATGTAAATTTAGGTATATCTAGAGATTGTCCTAATGTAGAAACTGAGATTGATAAAGTTAAAAAAGCTATAGAACTTAAAGCTGAAGCTATAATGGATTTAAGTTCATTTGGAAAAACTGAAGAATTCAGACAAAGACTTATAGAAATATCTCCTGCTATGATAGGAACAGTGCCTATGTACGATGCAGTAGGCCTTCTTGACAAAGAGCTTAAAGATATAACTGAAGAAGAATTCTTAAGTGTTGTAGAAAAACATGCTAAAGATGGCGTTGATTTTGTAACTATACATGCAGGATTAAACAGACATACATGTGAAGTTGTAAAAAGAAATAGAAGACTTAATCACATAGTTTCTAGAGGAGGTTCTTTATTATTTGCTTGGATGGAATTAAATAATAAAGAAAATCCATTCTATGAACATTTTGATAAAGTTTTAGACATATGCGAAAAATACGATGTTACTTTAAGTTTAGGAGATGCTTGTAGACCTGGTTCTATAAATGATGCTACAGATGCTTCTCAAATAGAAGAACTTATAGTTTTAGGAGAATTAACAAAAAGAGCTTGGAAAAGAAATGTACAAGTTATGATAGAAGGTCCAGGACATATGTCTATAAATGAAATAGCTGCAAATATGTTACTTGAAAAGAAATTATGCCATGGTGCTCCATTTTATGTATTAGGACCTCTAGTAACAGATATAGCTCCTGGATACGACCATATAACTAGTGCTATTGGAGGAGCTATAGCTGCAGCTAATGGTGCAGATTTCTTATGCTATGTTACTCCTGCTGAGCACTTAAGACTGCCTGATTTAGAAGATATGAAAGAAGGTATAATAGCTTGTAAAATAGCTGCACATGCTGCTGACATAGCTAAAGGTGTAAAAGATGCAGCTAAGTGGGATTATGAAATGAGTAAAGCTAGACAAGAACTAAACTGGGAGAAAATGTTTGATATATGTTTAGATCCAGAAAAAGCTAGAGCATATAGAGAGTCTTCTAAACCTGAATTTGAAGATAGTTGTACTATGTGCGGAAAAATGTGCTCTATGAGAAATATGAATAAAATATTAAATGGTGAAGAGATAAAAATAAAGGATGATGAATGTGCTCTATCTTGTGACTAATAGAAAACTTATAAAAAATAAAGACTTCTATGGTGTTATACATGAATCTGTAAAATATGGAGTAGATGCTGTTATATTAAGAGAAAAAGATTTAGAAGATGATGAATTATATGAATTAGCTTCTAATGCAAAAAAAATAACTGATAAATACAATACGCCTCTTATTATAAATTCTAATATTAATATAGCTAAAAAAATAAGTGCCTATGGTATTCACTTAAGTTTTAATTATTTTATAAATAATAAAATAGAATATGATGGTAAAATAGGAGTTTCTGTACATAACTTAGAAGAAGCTATTATGTGTGAAAAGTTAGGTGCAGATTATATACTTGCAGGACATATATTTCCTACTGACTGTAAAAAAGACTTAGCTCCTAGAGGTCTCGATTTCTTAGAAAATATAAGAAAAAATATAAGTATTCCCTTAATAGCAATAGGGGGTATTAACGAATATAATATTAAAGATATTTATAATGTAGGTGCAGATGGCGCTGCTGTTATGAGTCTTATTATGGAAAGTGATAATATACAAAATACTATAAATAAATTAAAAGCTGTTGATTAAATCAACAGCTTTTTACCCTCCTAGGGTTACATCTTGGGTATCATACCAACTTAGAGCTTCATTTATATGGTCAGATTTAAAATCAGGCCAATAATCATCTACTACGTAAAAATCAGCATATATAGACTGAACTGGTAGGAATCCACTTAATCTTCTTCTACCGCCCCATCTTATTATTAAATCCATTCTAGATACATCACAAGATTGAATATGATTATGTAAATTATTTTTGTTTACTCCTTTTGCCTCAGACAATGTATTCAAATCCCAATGCCAACCATAATTAACTAATAAATTTATTTTCATTTGATTTTCTTTAACTTCGCCTCTAGTTGTATATGGCATAAGTTCTTTAGGAAACATTGGAGACTTTGTATTCCCTATAACAAGTAATGACTCCCCTTCATTTAAAACAATGTTAGCCGCATCTATGCATGCCTTTGTAAATGATTGAGTTTGGTAAGCTGGCCTTTTAGTATTATCTGTTGTAAACCCATAAAATGTCATTTCTTCTACCCCTAAGCTCTTACATAACCTAAGAGATTCAAGTGCTGGATCTAATCCATTTTCATATCCTTTATCTTTTGCCATTCCCTTATTTTGAGCCCATCTTCTGTTTCCATCAGGTATTATACCAATATGTTTAGGAATTCTCATGATAATCACCTCTTACTTGATGATTATTGACATATATATAATTTTTATTCTTCAAATAAAAAAAATCCAAGGTAAATTCCTTGGTTTTTTATTAAAAATGAGTAAGTCTGTAAGCGGAGTTCTGTGTTAGACAGTCATCTATCTAGGCTTACTGTCGCCAGTAAGCTCAAGCGACCTACCTACGGAACGGGAACGAGCAGCCCCCTTTTTAAGTTCCTACTTGGTCTTGCTCCAGGTGGGGTTTACATAGCCAACTAGTCGCCTAGTTGCTGGTGAGCTCTTACCTCACCTTTCCATCCTTACCATCTTTCGATGGCGGTTTATTTCTGTTGCACTATCCTTAAGATCACTCCCACTAGGTGTTACCTAGCACCCTGCTCTACGGAGCTCCGACTTTCCTCGTGTATTCGATATGAATACCCGCGACTATCCGGCTTACTCATTATTTAGTTTTGTTGTCAGTAATATATATATTAACATGTATGCGCTCATATGTCAAAAGTAAAATTTTAGGAATTTATGTAGTATATTACATTTACAAATGGATTATTTATATATATTTGTGTTAAAATACTATGGGGTGATTAAATTTGTTTAAAAATATGACAAAAAAAGATATATTAGAATATTTTAAAGATACAATACACAATTTAGCTTCCTATGATAAAGATTCTATAATAGCTTTAGAAGGGGAAGATTGTAACCACGTAGGTGTAGTACTTTCTGGAACTATTGATATAAAGAAAGTATCTACATCTGATAAAGTTGTAATTATGGCTCATTTATCCACTGGAGATTTATTTGGAGAGATAGTAGCCTTTGCAGATGTAAAACAATATCCTGCAACAGTTATAGCTTCATCTAAATGTGAAGTTATGTTTGTAAATCCAAATGAGTTTGTTAAATTTTATAGCCATAATCCAGACTTTTTATCTTCTTTCTTAGGTGATCTATGTAATAAAATATTAACTCTTAATAATACTATAAAAAATCTTTCGTTTGTAAGTATACGTCATAAAATAGTAAACTATATACTAGATCAATATAAAATGCAAAATAGTATTTTTGTAGACTTAAGCATTTCTAAACAAAGATTATCTGAATATCTAGGAATACCCAGACCATCTTTATCTAGAGAACTTATGAATATGAAAAACGATGGGCTAATAGACTACGATAGAAATATTGTAAAAATAATAGATCTAGAAGGTTTAGAAAATATACTTACTCAATAGTAAAAAAAGGATGACATATGTCATCCTTTTTTTGAGCAAGGTCCCTGTTTTTCAAGGTCTTTGGCGATATGAGCGCAGCGAATTTTAGTATTTTATTCCGCTCCAGTATATGTTTTCTTTTAGTTTGGCTATTTCCGGCAATTCAACACCTTCAAGTGCCCATTTTTTAAATTCCATAAATCCAGTTCTATCAACTATATATCCTATATGCTCTTTTCCATTTGGAGCTTCTTTGTCTATATACTCATTAACATATTTATAAGTGTTTAATATTATTTTTGTTATACTTTCTTCATCACACCATACTATAAAATCTTCAGCAAGTCTAGGATTTTTCTTTCCTGATCTACCCATTATGGCAAGTCTATAGTATTTATTTTCACTTCTAGTCCATGCACTTGTCGGACAGTTTATAACACATTCTCCACAGCCTATACACTTATCATGGTCTCTTACTACTTTGTGATTTTCAAACTTAAGAGCTCCTGTTGACATCTTTTGGCACTTCTTAACGCAAGCTCCGCATTCTACACATCTATCCTTTTCGTATTCCGGTAAAGCCATACCTATTATACCAAAATCATGCATTCTAGCTTTTATACAATCGTTTGGACATCCTGTTAATGCTATTTTAAAGTGATAGTCATTAGGGAATACTGCTTTTTCTATTCTCGATGCAAATTCTGTAGTATTGTATTGTGCCTTAGGACACATTTTATTACCTATACAAGAAGCTATATTTCTAGTTCCAGCTGCTGAATATCCAGTGTTAGGGTTTTCTTGATTTATACCTAACTTTTCTATTAATGGCTGTATAGCTTTGTTTACCTCATCCATTTTTTCCATAGATATTCCTATAATTTCAAACCCTTGTCTTGTAGTAATATGAATTTGCCCATTTCCATATTCACGGGCGATTCTTGCAACTATTTCAAGACATTCTGGGTCTATTAATCCACCTGGTACTCTAACTCTAACTGCAGTTTCATACTTTGTTTTAGTTATTCTAAATGCATTTTTCATTACTTTTCTTGTATTTAAATCTCTGACTAATTCCATGAGAATACCTCCTAATCCATAAGATTCTTAGCAAATGTGTAGTTAAATACAGGCCCTTCTAAACATATATAAGTCTCATCCATCTTACAATGACCACATTTACCTATTCCGCAGCACATCTTTCTTTCATAAGAAACCCATATATTTTCTTCCTTTATTCCTTTTTTTAGGAATTCTTGTATTGTAAATTTCATCATCATAGGTGGCCCTACAACTATTGCTACTACATTATCTATGTCTTTTACAGGTAATTCAGGAATGTATTTAGTTACTAATCCAACATTTCCTTTGTAATGTTCTTCAGCTCTATCAACTGTCAATATTACATTTAATTTATCATTCCATCTTTGGAAATCACTTTTAAATAAAACATCATCTGGAGATCTAAATCCAGCTATTAAATTAAACTTCTCACATTTATCTATATTATCATAGTAGTGGTTCATAATTCCTCTAACTGGAGCTACAGCACTACCCCCAGCTACTACTAATATTTCTTTATTTTCAAATATATTTACATCAAATCCATTTCCGTAAGGCCCTCTCATAAAGAATCCATCGCCTACGTTTAATTTAAATAATTCATTAGTTACCTTTCCTACTCCTCTTATAGTAAGGTCAACATAGTTTCCACCTATTCCAGAAACTGATATTGGACATTCTCCAACTTTAGGTATAGATACTTCGTAGAACTGTCCAGGAAAAACATTTGTAGTATCTGTCTCCATTTTAAATGTCCACTCTGCGTCTGTATGTTTTGTTATATCTAGTATTTTAGATTTATATGGCAGGTACGGATTCTTCATTTTTATCAGCCTCCTTATTTACAAAATCATATACTTTGTTAATACAAGTTGAGAAAGATATATATTGAGGACATGCGTCATCACATCTACCACATCCTACGCACATATGGTATCCAAACTTCTTATTAAAATCATATATCTTGTGAAGAGTTTTAAATCTCATTCTATCTCCCTTATTTTTTCTAAACGAGTGTCCACCAGCCATGTCTGTATATCCATCTACTTGACATGAAGCCCATACTCTTCTTCTTTCTCCGTTATTTTCATTGTCTTTATAGAATATATCTTGCATAGTAAAGCACGTACATGTTGGACATGAGAAGTTACATCTTCCACATGCTATACAACGGCTATTATATTCTTCCCAAAGTTCAGTTGCTTGTGATATTACTAATGGATCTAAATCATGTGGTACATTTACATTAAAGTTATTTTCTTTTACATAGTCAACTTCAAATTCAGTATTTTCACCGCTGAAGTATTGTGATAAATCTTCATCTTTTATATCTAAGAAAACTTCATTGTTTTCTAATTTTAGTCCCATTGAGTATTCTTCAGTTTTATTAGATCCCATACTTACGCAGAAACAGTTTCTAAAACTTTCTTGACATCCTATTAAAACATATTTAACCTTATCTCTAAGTCTTTTATAGTAGTAATCAGGATCTTGACCATTGTTTAAATATATTTCATCAACTCTTTTTAATCCATGTATATCACATGATCTTAAAAATATTAATATTTTTTTATCATCTATTGAAGGTTCTATATATGCATCTTCTGTAAAATAAAATAATGTTTGAGTTATAGGAAGTACTATTTCCTTTGGAGAAAAGCTCGCTTTCTTGTTAAACTCTACTTCTTCTATAGACTTTATTGTATTGTATCTTACAACGTCAGTATCTGAATATGTTCCTTTAAAAGGTATAGATACTGGTGCATAAACTTTGTATTCTTGTTGAAGATTATTAAGTATATCATTAAAATTTTGCGTAGACAATTTTATCTTCATATTCATCACCCTCTCTAATTTATTTTTTAAACAGACTTTTTAGTTTTCTGTGTATTTTTACCTAACATGTAGTATCCAGCCCCTAAAAATACAGCTCCGCCTATTATGTTGCCTATAGTTACTGCTGTTAAATTGTGTATATAACCAGCCATTGATACTGTTTCTGGATGTGGCAGAAACATTGATATTGATAATAAAGTCATATTTGCTATACTGTGTTCAAAACCACTAGTTATAAATGCAAATAAGCACCAAAATATCATTATTAATTTTCCTGACTCGCTATTCATTCTTATAGAACAAAGTACAGCAAGACAAACTAATATATTACATAAAATACCTCTAAAAACTAGTTCAACAAATGGCGCGCTCATTTTGGCTGCTGCCACAGTATTTATAAAATCTGTAACTGGACCTTTATTAACAAGACCACTTAGTACAAATAAACCTGCTACAATTAGTGACCCTACAAAGTTTCCTATATAACTATATATCCATATTCTCAATGTATCTTTTCCACTTACTTTTTTATTAAGCCATGCAGCTGTCATTATCATGTTGTTTCCTGTAAATAACTCTGAGGCTGTCATAATTACTAAACTTAAGGCTATACCAAAAGATAAGCCCATTGCTATTTTAGTAAATGGAGATCCTATAGCCCCCAAAGGCCCTCCTACTGAAAATATAAGTATTATTCCAAGACCTACGTAAAATCCAGCGTATGTCGATGATATCAAGTATTTAAGTTTACTTTCATTTAATAAATTGACTTTGTTTTTTGCTCCATTGGATAGTTTTTCTAATGTTTCATTGAACATTAAATTGTCCTCCTTAAGTTAGTTAATTTTAAACTTTGATTAAATTTTAACATCAATAGCAAATGTTTTCTGTGACAATTATCACACTTTCGATAATTTATAATATGAAATATTTTCATGTTTATTCTATTATGATTATTGCCTGTTAAAAGATTAAAGAGTATACTAAATATAGAAAAAATTCGCTTTGCTCATGTCGCCAACAACCTTAAAAAAGTGGTCCGTTGCTCAAAATCTTTAAATTAAAGGTGCTAAAATGAATAATAAACAGAGAAAACAATCTAAAGAAATACGAGAACTTCAACAGAAAATAAGTAGACTTTTTGAAGTTAGAAAAACTTCCACTACTATAGAATTAATAGGTATTTTGATTTTTGTGTTTAGCAAAGTATATTTTGATGGGATTTTTAGTAACTTTATTCAAGTTGCAGGATTGTTAGTTATTTTATACGGTTTTATGTATAGAAAACATAATGCTAAATGTCCTTATTGTAACAAATCTATATACAAATTATTGGGCGATATAAATAAATGCCCTCATTGCAGAAAACCATTTGAAGAAATAGATAAGGGGATAGATTAATTGATCTACCCCCTTTATATTCCCTTAAAATAATTAGATAATTCTTGTTTTTTTACATATATAGTTTTGTTTTCCATTTTAATTAGCCCTTCTTTTTCCAGGTTTTTCATAGCTCTAGATATTGTTTCTCTTGGAGATCCTAACATATCAGATAAATAAGTTATTGATAAACTTAAATTTATAACAGTCCAATCTCCACTTTTCACTCCAAAATCTTTAGCTATCTTCCATAACTTTGCAGCTAATCTTTTTTCTATTTTTATGGATGCTGTATTCTTTAGCTGTCTATATAGCCTTCTTATTCTTCTTTCCATATATGAAATAATGTTCTTAGTAAATATGAAATCATTTTTCATAATTTCTAGTATATCACTTATAAAGCACTCTAATATTATAGAATCCTCAAAAACTTCACAACCTACAACAGAAGTTTTTATTTCTATTAGGATTTCATTTAAAGTTTCACCGCTATTTAATATATATACTACCTTTTTTTCTCCATTTTCTCCGGTTTTAAATATAGTAGCTTTTCCATTTAATAATATATATACCTTGTTTATTTCTTCTTTTTCTCTAAATAAAAATTGCTTTTTAGATACGGTTTTTACTATACATTTATTATAAAAGGACTTTTTAGTTTCTTCTTTTGTTCCTTTTAAAATAACTATTTTATCTAGATCTTCTATTTTAATTTTTTTCATAAATATTTCCTCTCTACTTTTTATAAAGGATATATTTACTATTATATATTATATAATTTCATTGTAAACATAAATTCACGTTGCTCAAGCTTATACATTTGAATTTATAATTCTTTAAATAAAAAAAGAAGCGTATATACGCTTCTTTTTCAAATGGCTACGTCCTACTCTCCCAGGCAGCTTCCCACCAAGTACCATTGGCGCTAAAGAGCTTAACTTCTGTGTTCGGAATGGGAACAGGTGTATCCTCTTTGCTATTGTAACCACATTATATTGAAATTGCTAGCAATTTCAAAACTAAACAGCATATTAATGGTCAAGTCCTCGACCTATTAGTATTCATAAGCTAAATCCATTACTGAACTTACACCTTGAACCTATCAACCAGATAGTCTTTCTGGGGTCTTACCCTTACGGTGGGAAATCTTATCTCAAAGTC